>OZ255827.1:0-662500 GCA_965277625.1 Gammaproteobacteria bacterium
CAACTTAGAGCTTCTCAAAAATAGACTAATTTACATTACGACGTTTTATACCGATGATGAACTCGATTCCGCAGGGCGTAATAACCTTCGTGCTGCGATAAATGACGCATGGAAAGAGATTTATTATCAACTGGGCCGTAATGACAAAAATCCACTAAATGATAACGATTTCCTTAAAGCTCATTGGATTATGTACTTTCATAATTCCAAAATAAAAGGAAACGATTACATAAAATTTTTGTTAGATGAGCAGTTCTCTCCTCAAAAGATTCTTAAAAAGATTGAGCGTGAAGTCGCTCCTGAGTTAACAAAAGAGCAGCTCACTGACATCGAGATAAATAACTCTGATTTTGAAATTGGGGACGGCGAAGAATGCACCAGCTTAGAGAATGAATATATTGCTTTTGTAAATGCCAATACCCAAACAGGCACTGCAGGCATACCTTATTTGAATGCTATCACAATGCTTGAAGAGCATATCAACGAACAAATATTGGATGCTTACTCATTAGAACAATTAGAGGACTTAAAAAAACGGCTTTCAATCAGAGGTGACCTGCATGGCTTTAATGTTGAAACAAACAATCAACAACCCGGCGCGGCCATTCGCAAGCTCATAGAACTTTATCGTACAAAACGTCAGGAAACTCATACAGAGGATCAAGAAACTGTAACAGCGCGACAGGAAACAGTAACGTATCTCCAACCGAAAGAGATTAAGGAATACGTCAATAGTTTGAAAGAGTCAGCTGTACATTGGTTCAATTCGTATAACCCTGACTTGGCTATAGGATTATCGGACGAAGAAAAAAGCGCTATTGATAGATTAAACAGGTTCGGTATGGGACACTTTCGATCTCTGCTAATGTCTATGTTTAAAAATGAAAGAGACGCACAAAAACGGATCGATATTATCAATCATATCGAGCGCTTAATCATTATTTCTTTTCGCTTAAGTTAAGCTATTAGCAATTACAGGAGTAGCGAGATTTACATTGCATCACGCAAATTTAATCGAGTCGAACAGTCCCCCTCGATTAAATCCAACAAAGTCTCAATGATACAGTCTACTGCGTGCCTGAAAACAGGGATGAGAACGTTCGACAATCAGTGTTTTTGCTCAACAAGCAACGCCATTTAGAGCAACAGCGTTTGAACAGCGCAAAAGATGTCTGGATATGACAGTCTCCGCATATAATACCTCATGGACGTGTTCACTCATCCAAAACTGCAGAATATTTCATTCGGTATTGAGGAGCAGATGAAACAAGTCTATACATTCTGCTGGTCAGATGAGAATGCTAAGAATAATGATAAATTTTAAACTCATGGAGGGTTAGTATGAATGATCCAACATCATTAGATAGTCTTTTTAAAGAAAAAATATTCAGAATACCTGATTATCAGCGTGGCTACGCTTGGCAAAAAAATCAGCTCAAAGACTTTTGGGAAGACCTTATCAATCTATCTGATAATCGTTCACACTACACTGGTGTTTTAACGTTAAAACAATTTTCTTCGGATGAGATTAAAAAATCCGACAATGAATATTGGCTTGTCGAAGATCACTCCTATAATATGTATCATGTCGTTGACGGACAACAGCGCCTGACGACCTTTGTCTTATTTTTGCAAGCATTCATTGACGTTGTGAAAGAGCTTGAAGAAAACAAGGGTAAACAGAATAAGGACATTTACATTTCAGACAGTCTCAATTTAGAAGAGGTTACAAATCGATACTTGTTCAAATCAAAACCCAATGGAGATCTATATCGCAGCTACAAATTTGGCTATTCAATCGACAATCCAAGCTACTATTATCTTCGCTATGAAATATTCAACGAAGATGGCGCACCGTCCATAGAGGAAACTTTCTATACACTCAATCTACGAAACGCGAAACGCTATTTCTATGAGCAATTACAAGTATTTAACATTAGCGGCTTGCAGGAAATTTACAAGAAATTTACAAAACGTTTTCTGTTTAATGAATATGTGATAAAGGATGAGTTTGATGTTTTTGTCGCATTTGAGACGATGAACAATCGGGGTAAACGTCTTTCAGACTTAGAGCTTCTCAAAAATAGACTTATTTACCTTACAACGCTTTATACCGATGATGAACTCGATTCCGCAGGGCGTAGTAACCTTCGTGCTGCGATAAATGACGCATGGAAAGAGGTATATCATCAATTGGGTCGTAATGACAAACACCCATTAAATGATAACGATTTCCTAAAAGCTCATTGGATCATGTACTTTCAGTATTCTAGAAAAAGAGGAAACGATTACATAACGTTTTTGCTGGATGAGCAGTTCTCTCCTAAAAATATTCTTAAAAAGATTGAGCGTGAAGTTGCTCTTGAGTTACCAGAAGAGCAGCTCACTGACATCGAGATAAATAACTCTGATTTTGAACTTGGAGACGATGAAGATAGCACCAGCTTAGAGAGTGAATATGTTGCTTTTGTAAACGACAATACCAAAGGAGGCACTGTAGGCAATACTTATTTGAATGCTATCACAATGCTTGAAGAGCACATCAACGAACAAATATTAGATGCTTACTCATTAAAGCAATTAGAGGGCTTGAAAAAACGGCTTTCAGCAAACGGCGACCTAAGTGGCTTCAATGGTGAAAGAAAAGGGGCACCCAGTGCGGCCATTGCCAAGCTCATAGAATTTGATCTTAAAGAAGGACAGGAAATTCTCACAGAGGGACAGAATACAGTAGCGTATCTCCAACCAGAAGAGATTAAGCAATACGTAAATAGTTTGAAAGAGTCTGCCGTACATTGGTTCAATTCGTATTACCCTTACTTGGCTACAGGATTATCGGACGACGAAAAAAACGCTATTGATCGATTAAACAGGATAGGCATGGTGTACTTTCGACCTCTGCTTATGTCTGTATTTAAAACTGAGAAGGACGCACAAAAACGGATAGATATTCTCAATCATATTGAACGTTTTATCTTTATTTCTTTTCGCTTAGGTCAAGCTCGTAGCAATTTCAGGAGTAGCGAGTTTTACAATGCATCACGAAAATTTAATCGAGGTAAGCTGTCCCTCGATGAAATCCAACAAATGCTCAATGAAGCAACGACCTACTGCGTGCCTGAAGGCGAAACACTCGATTCGACGTACTTTTCTGTTTTTCTAAAAAAGCAATTCAACAGCGGCAATAAAAATGGATATTATGATTGGAATAGCCTGCGCTACTTCCTCTATGAATATGAACTTGATCTTATGTCACAAAATAGGCAAAAAAGGGTCTTATGGGAGAATTTGCTTGAATATTCCAAATACAAGGTTTCCATTGAGCATATTTTCCCCCAGAAACCTACGGAATATTGGCGGCAAGCATTTGCCGGGGTAAATGAGCAAGATTGCAATTTGTATAGTGGCTCTGTTGGTAATTTGCTTGTGCTGTCGATGTCCATAAATGCTTCGCTGCAGAATAACGACTTTAACGATAAGAAGAACCCAAAATTTGACAATGCTGGTAAAAAAATAAGAAATGGCTACTCTGACGGTTCACATTCAGAAATTGAAGTTGCTCGAGATGAAAATTGGACACCACGTGAAATCGAAGAGCGTGGTATGAAATTACTGAGCTTCATGGAAAAAAGATGGCGATTCAAGTTCAAAGATGAACAAACCAAAAAGGACTTGCTATTTCTCCCTATAGATGACTCAGAAAGAGATAGAGATAAGCCGTTCCCATCGAATCCCAAACAGGCAAAAGGCACAATTCGTAGGATACCTCGCCATAGATTACTCAGCTAGTCACAACTGACTTTTGAATCGCTGTAATGTTTTGTTAGATTCAATCTTTTTCAAAGTTGATAACAATTTTTCCTGTATGCCGCCCTTCTCCAAAATAGCGGATTAGTTCAGGAATATCGCTCATTTTATAGGGGCCATCAATATTTGGTTTAATTTGGTTTTTCTCGAATAGATCTTCAATATAAGCCAAGTTTTTATTGGTCTTTAAGCTAACAACCGCAACACGCTTTCCAGAGAATATTAAGATCAAGCGTTTGAGTATAACGGCTTGAAGGATGCGGCTTAAATTTCCACCCACTGTTATGTATTGACCGCCAGAAGAAAGTGATCGCATATATGCAAAGATTGAACGATTGGTCTTGGCGTCCAAAATAAGATCATAGCGCTGCCCATTTTTAGTAAAATCTTCCTGCTTATAATCTATGACGTGATCAAAGCCCATTGAAGACATGGTTTTTAGCTTCTCTCCCGTATCTACCCCAGTCACTTCAGCATCAAATTGCTTAGCAATGTAATAGGCCATTGAGCCCACGCCACCACCAGCACCGTTGATTAAAACCTTCTGATTCTTTGCTATCTGCCCTATATCAATTAGGCCTTGCATGGCAAGCGCCGCAGCATGAGGAATGGATGCAGCAACATCAAAGCTGATATGTGCAGGTTTAAGGTTCAATCCATTTTCGTTAATGCATACATACTCGGCGAAACTGCCAAAACCAAACTCCGAGATGTCGCCGTAAACGGCATCACCGACTTCAAATTTATTGGCTTTACTGCCCACGGCTTCAACCACACCTGATAACTCCATGCCAGGGATCTTTCTTTTCGGAGAAAGCATACCAAACATGAGGCGGTATAAAAACGGTTTGCCTCGCATTAAGCTCCAGTCATAGTCATTTATGGCTGTGGAACACACCCTGACCAATACCTCGCCCTCCTTTGGAGTCGGTTTTTCAACCTCTTGAAGCTCGAGAGACTCTGGTCCACCATATTTTTTAAGTACAATTGCTTTCATATTCTATTCATCCGAATGCGCATTGGAATGTTGAGCTAATCCAATTGGCGTTGTGAAGTGTCATAGCTTGTTGTGACTATTTCGGCTTCTCTTCGCTGCCAAGCATATCCATAAATTTATCAAACCGCCTCTGCCTGGTTTCGGGTTTCATTGCACTGATTAATCCCTGTGCAATAACTGATCTATTCGATTTGGTGAGTGTTTCGTAAAATTGTTTCGCCTTGGGATTGCTTTCTAATGCTTCAAGGAAATCCGTTGGGACTTTCATATCACTGACCGCATAAGCTTTGTCCCATCGGCCATCTGCCTGAGCCGCACGAACTTGCGCGAGACCAGGCGCCATCATCCGTCCTTCGTTCATCAAACGTTTAACATGAATGGTGTTTCTTTTTGACCATACACTGCGCGCTTTTCTTGGCGTTATACGTTGGAGGTAGGCTTGGTCATCCATTGATTTTTTAATGCCATCGATCCAACCCCAGCACAATGCCTCAATTACGACATCTTCCCAAGTAACGCTGGGAATACCCGTCTTTATTTTGAATATTTTCACCCAAAGTTCTCTTTCAATCGTATGATTTATCTTAAGCCACTGGCCTAAATCAATCGAAGACGCAAAGGTCATAATTTTCGCTGGATCAGGATCTGGCATTATCTAAGCTGTTGTGGGCATAAGGTTTGTATCAGCGGAAATATTTTGTCAGGTTCATGACCAAATCAGTGGCAAGGCGATCCAATAACACTTGCTTGTTCGCACTTTGCTAAAGGCCTCACAATACGCTTGAGTTTCCATTCTTCAAATGGTTGTCTTTGATCTTTATAAACTGCATTAACCCTTTTTAAGGCCCACGACTGAACAATGCAAAGACTTGGATTAAGGTCGGCCAAGTTCTACTTTATTTGGTGACAGACTGAAGTAGTCCCCACCCAATTTTCCAATAGCAGTAAGCAAGTTTTGATTTACTTTCCCCTCAGCGTACACATCATCTCTGACGTAAACGTACTTTACATCCAGTAATATGATTTTGCCACCTGCTGGCAAACCGCTTATTGGCAGAACCTCTCTTAAAGCACACTCGTAACGGATGGGTGAGTCCTTAACCGATAAGGCTTTAACACCATGGCTTGGCGTAGATTCAATATCAGCAAAGCAAAATTCACTTTGATCAAATGATAAATTTGCACTGGTCCTATTCATTTTTTCCAGCAAGGGTGTGTCCGCAATATTGACCACACATTCTTGTGTTTCAATTAAATTAGTCAGTGTATCCTTATCAAGACCATTGCTTTGCGTGACTTGCGTATAAAGCAGTACTGGCGGATTACAGCTTGCCACAGTAAAAAAAGAAAATGGCGCCAGATTATCTGCCCCTTCTTTTGAACATGTGCTGATCCACGCAATAGGTCTTGGCGTTACGCCACCACTCAGTAACTGATAGTTCGCACGACCTTCTATTTCAGTACACGAAAAAATCATACGTGCTATCCCATTTTTTTAGTGTTGCTAAGGGTATTCAGCCAACGCCTAAGACCTCAGATACCACATTGCCGTTGTTATTTTTCTGAATGTAAGCCGATGGTATTACCTTCCGAATCTATAACAACCACACAAAACCCAAACTGACCAATTGCGAATTTTGATTGGACGATTTTGCCTCCTGCATCCTCTACTCTTGCTTCTTCAACAGCACAATCCTCGCAGGCAAAATAAATGATCGTATTGCCTCCACCAGCTGGACAACCATCTCTTTTCACGATGGAGCCCGTGCAACCATATTGTGAAATTTCAGAAGGAAAGAACATCATTTCAACCGTTGAATCAGTTGGGTCATCCACCTTTTCTAAACTAACACCGAATACTGCTTCGTAGAACTTTTTAGCTCTTGCAATATCATTGACATAAATATCAAAAAAAACGACTGGATTACTCATATAAATTCTCCAAAAACACACAGAAAAATCAATTTAGGCAGAAGTCTGTGTAATCAACTGCCTAAGCATTGCATTAGATGTCTTGACTTTAAGCCAACACCCAATGCAATCGTTGGTTATGCCTTTCGCTTCGGTGGCTTGTCCCCGAAACTAATTGCCAATCTGTTTAAACTGTTCATTAAGGCAATGATGATGGTGAGATCAACTGCCTCTGCTTCACTAAAGTGATTAAGAAGCATCTTAAGTTTGCCCTCTATATCTGGTTCCGTTGAAATATTTGTAACACATTCGGCCCATTGCAAAGCGACTATTTCCACATCAGAAAATAACTGACTTTCCTTCCATACTGGCAAACAGTCCAGTAACTGTTGCTGAACGCTTAAGGTTCTTGCTTCGGTTGTGTGCATATCAACACAGAACGCGCAGCCGTTTATTTGAGAAACACGAATCTCCACTAATGCCTGTAATTGCTTATCAATTGCGGGCGTATGGTTTTTAACTGAAAGCATTAGCTCTAATGCTTTCTTATTAATTTCAATGTAGTTTATTGCCATTTTAAATTTTCAAAATTGTTATGATTGGTAGAATCGGACATTTCATTGCTTTCAGCTACACGCTATCAGGCATGATTGGTTTCTCAGGGTTTCCAAGAAATAGCGGTCCAGCCGAATTCACTTGTCTCTACCGTTCCAGGTTAATCTGTTTTTGTACGATTCAGGGTTATATTTTGATTCCAACTTCCCTCAAAAATTCAACAAAATTGAGACACTCCACATTTTGATTTTCACATATTAAGGGTATTTTGTATTTTGACTTATCTTCAGGTCTTTGAGGTTGTTGCGCTTCGAAGGTAACAACTGAATGGTTATGGTGCTTCGCATAGGCAATAAGTAAAATATCATTTTCACTCGCCCCTTTGCTATTCGGCTTAATTTGGTACTTCTCTTCCATTAAAAGTGAGCTGTCACGCACTGATTTTTCTACATCTGTGACACTGAATTTATTATCTTCAAGCCACGTGCGAAGTGCATAGTTTTCCTCTAAATCTTTCTCGCTGTGTTTATTTCTATTTTTTCTGGAATAAGGTTCTATTTCATCGAATATTTTCTTAATCAAAATTATTTCATCCTTTGAACTTATTAACTGGTTCCATAGGCTTTCGAATATTTCTGGTGGGTAAGTTAGGTACCAAGCGGTTATAAAAATATTTGCATCAAGACAGTACTTTAGACTTTTCACATCATGATTCTTCATATGATGCTTTCTAAATCTCGTATCTGATTAGGTCGCTTTAAATCAAGTAATTTAATGGTTTTATGCAAGGTAATATCTTGGTTATGCAATGTATTTAGCACCGCACGAACAAAGTGTTTGCCAAATTGATCGGTTACTTCTTTTGCTCTATTTCTACTTGGGCCGCCTTTTTTTTGCTTAAATTTTCGGTACTCATCTTCTCTCGCTTCATTTAATTTAAGGTATAGGGACTGAGATATTTTGTTTAGTTGTCTTAAGCGAACTAAGCAAGCATAAGGGCTTACTTGAAATTTATTGGCTAATTTTTTAACACCCTCTAAATCTTCTATATCAGACACATCCCAATGCTTTGATTTTGCAGGCATTAAAAACTCTCCAGCAAATTGGTCGCACCACTGTTCAATTGTAGAATATTCAGTGGACTCCCCATCAATACTGCTATCGCCTCTAAGTAAATGTGCCAATTCGTGCATAAGAGTGAATGATTGCGCAGCTTTATTATCAGAGTTATTGATAATAATTATAGGGATAGTATCGTGGCTAACAGTTAATCCTCTAAATTCTTGATTTATTTGCGACCAGCCCGGGTATTTACTGGTTGAAAATATAAAAATACTTTTTTGCTGCAACTTCTCTTTCAGTGACTCGAACTTTAAAAACTGATCATCACTAATATCTAACCATTTCCGCACCCTATGAGCGGCATGTTCAGCTATTTCGTTTCTATTGAGAGAGGGCGGTTCATAGGGTGGCAATGAATCTTCTAAATCATCATGCAGCTCAATAAATAAATCACGGTATTGCTCTACTTGAGTAATTAATTGACGAACTTTGTAGTCTTTAAACACCTCTGAATCTTTAAATCTTCTAAAAGACGGCTTGTTAGTGTATAGATACTCCGAAGGCAACTTATCGGTAATAAATACCCAGCGAGGAACCTTGTATAAATTAGCCAGTTTGTCAAGCTGATTGTAGGTAGGACGCTTAGCCCCGCTCTCTATCTCGCTAATAGTGCCAATCTTTGTCTCTTCTCGGGCTTTATCCAACGATAGTCCCATTTGCTCACGACATCGTGTAAGTGTTCTCAGATTAAGATTGAAATTTGATGCTATTTGTGCCATAAAAACATTTTAATTCAAGCGCCAATTAAATTCATTAAAGAATGCCTTATTCAAGCGTTGCGACTCTGAAAGGTGCAAGTTTGTAACAAATTTGTTCACTTGCTGGAAATGGACTCGTATATCTCCCCCTTAATGTAAAAAGCAAGACACCACCTTCAACAATTACACATTGACAAAACATTTAAATCGTATAGAATGCTGGATGGTAAATTCATATAATAGACCTTTCATTAGATTTGTTTTGCTTAGCTTTAGTGGATTAGGAGATTAGATTGACGATGCATAAGATTGCCATTTTAAATTGTAACGAAGACAGACCCGATTTAGAACCTCAGTTTCCCAATGACGGGGTCAAGTATCATCGCTTTTTTAAGCCATTTTTCCCAGATTCTGAATTCAGTATTTTCAGAACGATTGATGGTGAGTTGCCCGCACAGGTTGAAGATTTCAATGCCTATTTCATTACGGGCAGTAAATACTCGGCTTACGATGATTTCCCTTGGATTCGGGCATTAGAAAAGTTCATCCAAGCCATTAACCAGAAAAGAATTCCTCTGGTCGGTATTTGCTTTGGTCATCAAGTGGTCTCTAAAGCCTTGGGTGGACGAGTTGAAAAGTCTGAAAATGGTTGGGGGCTGGGGGTTTCTGAAGTGCAATTTCCTGCAACACTGCCTTGGCTGTCGGATACACCTAAATCTTTAAACATTGCCCACATCCACCAAGACCAAGTGACCGAGTTGCCACCCAATACACAGGTCATCAGCGGAGATGATTTCTGCCCACACAGTTGTTTGATAATCGACGACCATATCCTAACGATTCAAGGTCACCCAGAGTTCTCAAATGAATATATGAATGCGCTGTTACCTGCTGTTCAAGATCGGTTTTCTGAAGCAACCTATAACGAAGCGATGGAGACTTTGAAGCACAATCAAAATGAGGGTGTGATTTTTGCGCGCTGGATCCAGCAATTCATTAATCAAAAACATCTAAAATCTGCCTAATCATTCCGTCGTTAAAAACACAGATTGAACTAAGCATTTCACGCTTGATGACACTGTTTCAAACGCACTTGATTTGCGCGCCTTCGGTTTTGATGAATGCGGTTTATATCATTTGTTTACGTATTATTAGTTCACTTATAATTTGTACTGAAATAAATTATAATAACCACCTTACTCAAACTAAAAATGACTGCTTTTACCCTTATCCGACTTACTAATAAATGATGAACATCGGCATAGATGCGCTAGCGTTTTACACATCTCCCTTCTATTTGGATTTGGCTGATCTTGCTAAGAAGCAAGGGCAGGATGCAAACAAGTATTACGATGGTATCGGTCAGGAAAAAATGAGCGTGCTCCCGCCCGATGAAGACATTGTCACCTTGGCGGCAAATGCCTCAAAAATTGCTTTAGAAGGCGAAGATTTAAACAAAATCAAAACATTATTCTTCGCTACTGAAACAGGCGTCGATCAATCAAAATCTGCTGGGGCTTTTCTACACCGTTTGTTGGGCTTGGTTGACGATTGTCGCGTCATTGAGTTAAAACAGGCTTGCTACAGTGGCACTTTTGCGCTGCAAATGGCGCGTAACATGGTGGCACAAAACCCAGAAGATAAGGTGCTCGTCATTGGCTCAGACAATGCGCGTTATGAACTTGATTCACCCGGCGAAGCCACACAAGGTTGTGGTGCAGTGGCCATGCTGGTTAGCGCCTCTCCACGAATCATGAGCCTAAATGGCAAATCAGCGGTCTATACGGGTGAAGTAATGGACTTTTGGCGACCCAACTATCGCAAAGCAGCCATTGTGGACGGCAAATATTCAACCCGCGTTTATTTGAGCGCACTCCAAGAATGCATAAAACGTCATCACCAAGGCGCTTCGGAAACCTTACAAGACATCAGTCACCTATTATTCCATTTACCATTTACCCGCATTGCAGAAAAAGCCTTGAGAATCTTATTTCGCAAAGACTCGAAGGAATTAGCACAGCACATTGAAGATGCCAAATCCAGTCTGGTTTACAATCGATTGATTGGCAATTCTTATACGGCTTCGCTTTATATTGCGCTGTGTTCCCTATTAGATAACAACGAAAAAGATTTAAGCGAACAAATCATTGGGCTGTTCAGCTATGGCTCTGGATTCAGCGCTGAATTTTTTTCTGGAAAATTGATTTCAGGCTATCAATCGCATCTGAAATCTAAACACCATCGCTCCATGTTTGCCAACCGAAAAGCCCTCAGCTATGAGGAATACATTAACTTTTATAATTTTCAATTGCCCGAAGACGGTTCTGGGCATTCAATTGATCGCTATACCACAGGCCGTTTTCGCCTGTCTGGTATCAAAGATCATAAACGGATATACGAGGAAAATCAATGAGACATTTCAAAAAATTAAATCACAAACGCAGATTAACTCAAAGGGGATTCACCCTGATTGAGGTCATGATCGTGGTCGTTATTCTCGGGGTGTTGGCTGCCATAGTCGTACCCAAAATTTTAGATAGACCCGATGAAGCACGAGTCCAAAAAGCCCGCCAAGACATCAGGGCGATTGAAGGCGCCGTCAGCTTATATAAATTGGATAATTTTGATTATCCCGATACTGGCGCAGGGTTAAATGCCTTAGCAGGTGAATATTTGGAACGCGTGCCCAAAGACCCTTGGGGTAACGAATATCAATATCTGAGCCCAGGCATCAACGGCTCCTACGACGTCTATTCATTCGGCAAAGACGGCTCGCCAGGTGGCGAAGGCGTTAATGCTGATATTGGCAACTGGAATTAAAACCACACATTAGTCAAATCTCCCTTCACGCCTTCTATGAGGGCGTGAAACCTCAAACGCATCGAATTAAGGCTGTCCTTAATGAACAGCGGATCAAACATGCATTGATAAGCTCGGAAAATCCCAAATGTTGCTGAAAAAATCGGCTGAATGGGTTTTTTGATGCCAAAAAAAATGCCGCGATTCCGAAGAACCGCGGCAACCAACCAAAGGAGGAGATACTATGAAAGTTTTTAACAATTAAACTGATGTTTTTAAAGTCATCATATCCAGAGTCATGAACTTACATAATCAATATACGCACATTTATTTGCAATCACTCTCAAAAAATAAATAAAATATCCAATTATTTGAATATTTTGCCAAAAATCCCTATTATTAGCCACTTCCAGCATAGCACTATTTTTATAAAAAATTCAATTTAAAACAATTACTTCAAAACCACTTTGTTGACATGAATGTCTAAACATTCTTGTCAATGCTTCTACATAAACGCTACTTAGATTAAAATCCCTGTAGGCGTGTAAACAAATTTACATTTCTTATACTTATCCGCAACCACGTAAAAAAAACATCAACGGTGCTATAGGTATTGGAGAATTAATCTTCCACCTTGCTTGTTTAAGCTGTCAAATTAAAGTGTGAGAATTCCTCTTTATAAATTACTCAAATCACATATTGATGCACCTTCAAATACAAAAGATTTTGCTTGATAGGGTTTCCGCTTTCACAGAAATGGACTGCAATCTTTTGTTTGGATGATTGAGCTATTCAACGCTTAAGTGGCCTAATCTGTTAGGCCTTCATGAACATTAGACCAGGCTCTTCTTCATCTTTTTCATACATTTCTGAAAGATTATCGTAAAACTCTGAGACTTCTACTGTTTTTCCTTTCACAGGTATTGTCAGTTTAGAAAAATGCGATGGAATGACAGATAGGAATTCCTCTATAGACACACCACTTACATTTCTTAAGTGATGAGGCAAGAATTCGATGACAAGCAATTTGGTTTTTTTAAGCATCTTTTGCATCCCTTGCAAAGCAAAATATTCTGAGCCTTCTATGTCCATGACAACGACATCAAACGCATTATCATCTAAATATTCGTCAAGGCTAAACCCCTTTACAGAAATTTCTTTTGGATTGTCATAATAATACATGAATTCTTTATTATGCGGAACCCTCTTGCTCCCGCCTGAATTATCTCTGCTTAGCAAAAACTTTATACTTTCCTCTTTATTATTTGCTGCAATATTAATGGCTCGGCAATTAGATACTGAATTTAATGCGATGTTTGTGGATAAAAGTTTAAAAGTGTCTGGATTAGCCTCTATAGCGACAACCTCTTTACAAAGTGCAGCGACTGGAATTGCTAATGTACCGATATGAGCGCCTACAAATAGCACTCTACTTTTTGGATTGATATGCGCCCTCAATCGATCAATTTCATCACCTCCATAGCTGCCCTCTGTTCGCAGTTGCTTACCAACACCTAAATCTTCTGGATCAACGGCGTACATACCATTGTCTGTTTTTGCAATAAAAGCATGTACATTCCTTCCATTGAGTTTCTTGGTAAATTGCCCAATAAAAGATTTTTTGAATAATTTTATTTTAAGCAAAAATTGCTTCATAAGTTTTACTGATTAGTTGGTTCTAATTAGTATTTTACTGGAAACCCTGCCAATGTTCTTAATTTTCAAATGAATTTTTTATTAGTTAGCTAAGATCCGCTTATTATTAATTTAACACATTTAATCAAATTATTTTTGTGCTGGAAACGCGTTGAATTAGGTTGCCTTAACGCGTGAAAATACTTTGGCTGTGATGGTGATAAGCTATTACCCAACGGTTACGGCTTTAGCGAGGTTTCTCGGTTGGTCGATGTCCGTTCCGCGGTTTAAGGCGGCGTGGTAGGCTAATAGTTGGAGGGGGATGCTGAAAATAATGGGGGAGGTTACTCTGCCTACGCCAGAGGTGACGGGTATGACTTTTGCCACACTGTCGTCTCGGACGTTGGCTTTTTCATCTTCAAAAACCAATAACTTGCCACCACGCGCACCGACTTCTTTCAAGTTGGCTTTGAGTTTAGCGAGCAGTTCATCGTGCGGTGCAACGGCAACCACTTGGACCATGTCATCGACCAAGGCCAGTGGGCCGTGCTTAAGTTCGGCTGCGGCAAAGGCTTCGGCGTGGATGTAGGAGATTTCTTTGAGTTTGAGTGCGCCTTCCAATGCTACTGGGTACATCACTCCTCTGCCCAAGAAAATGGCACTTCGGGTATCAATGAAGTCTTGCGCCAATTCGGCGATTTCCGCTTCATGTTTTAAGACATCGACAATCAATGCAGGTAATTTTCTGAGTCCTTGGACGATGCGGTTTTCTTGTTCGGCGTCAATCTTGTTTTTCACCTTGCCTACAACCACCATGAATAGCGCGAGTGACACCAGTTGTGTGGTGAATGCTTTGGTTGAAGCCACGCCCACTTCAACGCCAGCGTGGGTGAGATAAATCAAGTCCGATTGCCGAACGAGGGCGGAGTCGTGTGTATTACAAATACATAAAATGGGTAAATTTTTAGTTTTCTTACGGCGTTCTTTTACTAATTTGATCGCTTCTAAGGTGTCTGCTGTCTCACCCGATTGCGAAATGGCGATGAATAAGGTATTCGGTCTTATCACGGGATTGCGATAGCGAAATTCGCTGGCAATTTCGACATTGACTGGCACATCCACAATGTCTTCAATCCAATATTTTGCGACCAAGCCCGCATGATAGCTGGTGCCACAGGCGAGAATGTAGATAGAATCGATGCTCTCAACGATGGCTTTGGTTTCCATACCAAAGGCGTCGATGTTGACTTTTTCACCGCTGAGTGCGTTCTGCATGGAGTTAATGATCGCTTGGGGTTGCTCATGAATTTCTTTGAGCATGAAGTGGCGGTAATCTCCTTTATCATGGCTGGCGTTAAGCGATTGCAAGGTGGTTGTTTTACGCTCGGCTTTATCGACCGCTTGGCTGTCATAAACCGTTTTTCCGTTCTCATCAAAAATTTGCACTCGATCTCTGTGTAAATCGGCAATGTCGCCGTCTTCGAGCACGATGTACTGCAAGGTGACCGCGGCCAAGGCATGAGGGTCGGAAGCGATGTAGTATTCACCAATCCCTATACCCACAACCAAGGGGCTATCTTGCCGTATAGCAAAAATTCGGTCGGGATGATTAACATCCGTCAGACCCAAAGCAAAGGTGCCTTTAAACGCTTTGAGGCATTTCTGCAGCGTTGGCACTATGGCTTCTGAACTATCTTGTAAACACTTCTGGATGTAGTGGGTGATCACTTCTGAGTCGGTTTCCGAGTGGAATTCGATGCCTTGGTCTAACAAGGTTTGTTTGAGTTCTAAATAATTTTCTAAGATGCCATTGTGCACCAAGGCGAGATTGTTGCCACTGGTGTGGGGATGAGCATTGTTTTCTGAGGGTTCACCGTGCGTGGCCCAACGGGTATGGGCAATGCCCACGTGTCCTGTGGGTTGGCATTTTTCCATCAGCTTGGCCAATTCGGCCACTTTGCCAGAGGAGCGATGACGGCTTAGTTGATTTTGGTCAACCAGTGCCAGTCCAGCTGAATCATAACCGCGGTATTCCAAGCGCCGTAGGCCTTCCATGAGAATTGGAACCACATTTCTTTCAGCAACTGCGCCTATAATACCACACATATTTTTTGTCTCTTTTTATTATGTTTAAACCTTCGTTACAACAATCTTGTTCACATTTATAATGAACTCATTGTTGTATTATATAAATTAATTTAAGTCCTACTTGCCACTTTATCCCTTTTTGACCAATGATTGACACCGTTCTTGGCATTGAAACCTCTTGCGATGAGACCAGCCTCGCTGTCTATAACGGTACAGCGGGGTTGTTGAGCCACCAAATTTATTCCCATACCATCCACCGCGAATATGGCGGTGTGGTGCCTGAGTTGGCTGCCCGTGAGCATTGCGTTCGGTTGTTGCCACTGCTCAAACAATGTACAGAATCTGTCCCGCTAAACGAAATCGACGGCATTGCATATACCCAAGGTCCAGGGTTGCCTGGCGCCTTGTTGACCGGTTCTGCTTTTGCACAAGCATTGGCGTGGTCTCTCAACATCCCAATTATCGGCATTCACCATTTGGAAGGGCATTTACTGTCCCCGCTATTATCTGCGAAAACGACGCTCACCCCGCCTTTTTTAAGCCTTTTGATTTCAGGTGGCCACACGCTCTTCGTTGAAGTCAGCCATTTGGGTCAATACCACATCATTGGGCAGAGCTTAGATGATGCCATTGGTGAAGCCTTTGATAAAACGGGAAAATTGTTGGGTTTAGACTATCCAGCGGGACAACCGTTGGAACAATTGGCGAAGCAAGGCGACCCCAATCGTTTTAAATTCCCCCGCCCTATGACAAACAAGCCCACGCTTGACATGAGTTTCAGCGGTCTGAAAACCCATGTTCGTAATGTGTGGATGGCGCACCGAGATACGCCCGATCAAGCGCAGTTAAAAGCCGACATTGCCGCTGGATTTCAGCAAGCGGTTTGTGCGACCATCCATCATAAACTCAAACGTCTGATGACGCACTATCCTCACCAGAAACTCGTATGCGCTGGCGGTGTGGCTGCCAATCAAGCTTTGCGTCAGACCATAATATCGACGAGCTCGTCGTTTGACCGTCAAGCCATTTTTCCTGAGCCCGAACTTTGCACGGACAACGCCGCTATGATTGCTTATGCTGGCTATCTCAGACTGCAAAACGGGGAGCAAGGTGCTCGCCATTTTGACATCAAAACCCGCTGGCCTTTGGATGAACTGACACCCATCAGTCCAGCCGCATCGTTCTAAGTTTAAAGTGATGCGAATGCAAGGCTATCACGCCGCTCATGTCGAATGTTACAATATCCGCCCAATCCGCTAATCAATTAACCTAAATTGTGATGAGGCACGGTTTAAGGGCAATCAATTGAAATGTAATGACTGTTATGACAGAAGCGACCGCAGACAAAAACACCAGAATTGCGCTCATCGGCCACATGGGCGCGGGCAAAAGTGCCATTGGCAAGTCCTTACGACAATCGACTTCGTGGACCTTGTTTGATTTAGATAAATTGATTGTGCACCAAAGCCGAATGAGCATCAATAAGATTTTTGAAACCCAAGGTGAGCCCGCTTTTCGAGCTTTGGAGTCTGAGCTGTTGCAAGAGGTGCTCGAAAGTTCAGAACCTTTTATTTTGGCAACGGGTGGCGGGGTGATTTTAAGCGAACATAATCGCGCACTTTTGAAGCAAGCCACGGTTGTGTATTTGTACGCTTCATTAGAAGTTATTTATGATCGCATTGAGGGTTCAAGCCAACGCCCCTTGTTAAAGGTGGATGACCCTTATGCCAAATTAAAAAAGTTGTTTAAACAACGAGGAGCTTTGTACGAATCGTGTGCGGACTTGACCATCAACACCGAAAACTTAAGCATCTCGCAAATCGCTCACACCATTGAGGCTGAACTGTGCATTTAAAAACATTGACCGTCGATCTAAACAATCGAAGCTATCCCATATTCATTGGTGAAGATTTAACCAACCAGATCGACATTAGCCCCTATGTCAAAGGACAGCAAGTGTGTATTGTGACCAGCACAACCATTGCGCCTTTGTATTTGAGTAAAATTCAATCCTATTTTGCCCAATACGATTTATGTCACTGTATCATCGACGATAGCGAAGCGTCCAAATCGCTTGAAAGCGCGCAACAAATTTATACCACACTAATCGATCGGGCTTTCTCCCGTTCGGCGACATTGGTTGCCTTGGGTGGCGGTGTGGTGGGCGATTTAACTGGATTCGCCGCCGCTACTTGGTTGCGGGGTGTGCCCTTTATTCAAATACCAACCACCCTATTGGCGCAAGTCGATTCTTCTGTGGGTGGTAAAACGGGGGTGAACCACGCCAAAGCCAAGAATATGATTGGGGCGTTTCATCAACCTTGTGCGGTTTTGGCCGATACCCTCATGCTTAATACCCTGAGTCCTGAACAGTTTAAATCAGGCTTGGCTGAAGTCATTAAATACGGCTTGATTTACGATGCCGATTTTTTCCAATGGTTAGAACAAAATCTCGATCAGCTTTTAGACAAGCAGCCAGATGCTTTGCATTATGCCATTGAGAAGAGCTGTCAAATCAAAGCGGACATCGTCGAAAAAGATGAGTACGAATCCAATGTGCGCGCCTTGCTCAATTTCGGTCATACCTTTGGTCATGCCATTGAAGCCCATTTGGGTTATGGCGAATGGTTACACGGTGAAGCCATCAGTGCGGGTATGACTATGGCAGCGCACCTGTCGCATAAAATGGGCCAGCTGAGCGCCGAAGACTTGGCACGTGTGCGTCAAATATTGAAACGCGCAGGTTTGCCCATACTTGGACCCGCGAATATGAGCGTTGAAGACTACCTCGATAAAATGCGTGTGGATAAAAAAGTACACAACAACATTGTTCGGTTGGTATTGCTCAATGCCATTGGCTCCACCTATGTGAGTGAGGATTACCATGCCTCTGACTTGAGAACAGTCATTCAACAAAATAGCCCTTAAGCCAACGATTATTAGGGTGCCTAAGCTGAACTGAGCTGAATTTCATTCGCTGCAATGGGTACCAATTGGGCATCCACAGTGGTGATCAATGTGCGGATACTCTGCTCGGAAATGGTCTCCAGAATCATGGTGCGGTAACGCTCATCGAGCTCCGAAGAAAAATCATCCAACAATAACAAGGGATAAACGCCTGCGTCGTGATTCACAGCGAGCTGGGCAAAATAAAGCGCGTAGGTTGCAATCTTTAATTGACCGCGCGATAAGCGATTAGCCAACTTGGTTTGTTTGTACAAAATTTCAATGTCAGCCCGATGCGGCCCACTACCCGTAAACTGCTGTTTTTGATCCAATGCTCTTTGCCGTTCAATCACTTCGGCGTACGCCATTTTTCGCGGATATCCAGGCGCATAACGCAACTCAACCTCTGCAAAATTTATGTCGGGGAAAAACCGATGCAAGTAGGTTTGCATTTTGGGTAATAGCTGTTCCAAATACGCTTGTCTCAGCTGAGTCAGTTGGTCGGCAAGGCTGATCAATCCTGCTTCCCACGCCATAATGACTGTCTTGTCCAAGCGTTGTTTTAGACAACTGTTGCGTTGTAAAAGCGTGCGCCTATAATCCTTCCAAATTTTAAAATATTCTGGGTTTTGCAGAAATAAAGCACGATCCAAGAATTTACGCCTGAGCGCTGGGGCTTCCATCAGACAACGCAAACTGTCGGGACCAATGAACAGCATCGGCACGAGTTGGCTAATCGACTGGGGGGAGGTTAAGGCTTGGGTGTTGTGGTTGAATTTTGATTGCCCATGCGCGCGCGAAAACCCAATTTTGTGTGATTGATCGGCGTCAAATGCCATGTGAATCTGGGCAAGTTCTTTGTCCTCGGCAATCACATCATCTAAGTAAACGGTTCTAAAAGATTGACCGTTGACACCACACCATAGCCCCTCGAGCACGGTGGTTTTGCCACAGGCGTTTTCACCAGAAATGATGTTGATATGGGGTTCAAAGTGGAACACCTCATCAGCAAATAAACGAAACTGGTGCAAATGCAACTGCTTTAAAATCATCGGTCCATTGTAGCAAGATATCACGCTCGGCTAAGTGGCGATAAGCCCAACTGAGGCCAGCAAAAAAAGCCCGCCACATTCAAGCAGGGGCGCAAACGTGGAAAGTAGCGGTTTATTCCGTTATAATCAATTAATATCCATTGTGATCCAGTGGATTAAAAGAGACAATTATTCACCCATAACTACTCAGAAGACCAACATGACTCAATTCACAGATCAAGACCCACAAGGCACTTTAGAATGGCAAGAAGCATTTAACGCACTGGTTGAATTTGAAGGTTCTGACAAGGCGCATTACCTACTCCAAAAACTCATCGATCAGGCTCGCGAGAAAGGGCTTGACCTGCCTTACAGCGCAACCACCGATTACATAAACACCATCCCCTTATCACATCAAAACCCCATGCCTGCTGGGCAGGATGTTGAGCATAAATTGCGCTCCATCGTTCGTTGGAATGCCTTGGCCATGGTGGTTCGAGCCAATAGAAAAGCCCCCGAATTAGGCGGACATATTGCCAGTTATTCTTCGAGCGCCACCTTATACGAAGTGGGCTTCAACCATTTTTACAAAGGCGCTGACCGCGACGATTCCGATGGGGGTGATATGGTATTCTTCCAAGGGCATTCGGCACCTGGTATATACTCCCGCGCGTTTCTTGAAGGTCGAATTTCCGAAGAAGCGATCAACAATTTCCGCCAAGAGGTTGAGGGCGAAGGCGTTTCCTCCTACCCGCACCCTTGGTTAATGCCTGGATTTTGGCAGTTCCCAACCGTGTCGATGGGGCTGGGTCCCATCATGGCGATTTATCAAGCACGGTTCATGAAATATTTGCAACATCGTGGTCTTATCAAAGATGAAAATCGCACCGTTTGGGCCTATCTTGGCGATGGCGAAATGGATGAACCCGAATCTATGGGCGCAATCCACCTCGCTTCACGCGAGCATTTGGGCAACTTGGTTTTTGTCATCAACTGTAATTTACAACGCTTGGATGGCCCCGTGCGCGGCAATGGCAAAATTATCCAAGAATTAGAAGGGCATTTCCGTGGTGCTGGCTGGAATGTGATCAAAGTGATTTGGGGTTCTGGTTGGGACAGCCTGCTTGCACGCGACAAGTCAGGGATGTTGAAGCAACGCATGATGGAAGTGGTCGATGGCGACTACCAAACTTATAAAGCCAAAGGTGGCGCCTATGTGCGCGAACATTTCTTCGGTAAGTACCCAGAAACATTGGCTTTGGTTGAGGATATGTCAGACGATGACATCTACAGACTCAGTCGTGGCGGACACGACCCTCGCAAAATTTATGCAGCGTACCAACGCGCCTTAGAAGTCACTGACCAACCGACCGTCATTTTGGCAAAAACCGTCAAAGGCTACGGTATGAAAGGCTCGGCCGAAGGTTCAAACACCGCGCACTCAACCAAAAAATTAAACGAGCAGGATTTACGCGAATTTAGGGATCGTTTTGGCATTCCTATCTCAGATGAAAAAATCAATGATCTGCCCTTTTATATGCCACCCAAAAACTCGCCAGAAATGGCGTTATTACACGACCGCCGAAAAGCATTAGGCGGCTATCTTCCCGTGCGTAAGACCACTCATGAAAGATTGACAGTGCCACCGCTGACCGCATTCAAAGCCTTACTTGAAAGCACGTCAGAAAGAGAAATGTCCACCACCATGGCTTTTGTGCGCTTTTTGTCAATGGCTCTGCGCGATGCCAACATCAAAGACCGCATCGTGCCAATCGTGCCTGATGAAGCACGCACCTTTGGTATGGAAGGACTGTTCCGCCAAATTGGCATTTATGCCCCTCAGGGTCAACAATACACCCCTGAAGATTCAGACCAAATGATGTGGTACAAAGAGGCTGCCACTGGGCAAATTCTGGAAGAAGGCATCAATGAGGCCGGCTCCATGTGCTCTTGGATTGCCGCAGCCACCTCCTACACCAACCACAATAAATATATGATCCCCTTCTATATTTATTATTCCATGTTTGGCTATCAGCGCACGGGCGACTTGGTATGGGCGGCCGCCGATATGCAAAGCAAAGGATTCTTGATGGGTGGTACAGCAGGCAGAACCACCTTAGCGGGCGAAGGCCTGCAACACCAAGATGGTCACCACATGTTGATGTACGGTAATGTCCCCAATTGCCGCACCTACGACCCAACTTTCCACTACGAACTGACCGTCATCATGCAAGACGGCATGGAGCGGATGTTTCATAAAAATGAAAACTGCTTTTATTATATTGCCGTGATGAATGAAAACTATCCGCACCCCGCCTTACCCAAAGACGCCAAAGAAGGCATCATCAAAGGCATGTACAAATTCAGCAAAGGCGGATCGGGTAAGAAAAAAGTGAATCTTATGGGCGGTGGTACGATTTTGCGTGAAGTCATCTTTGCCGCCGAATTACTGAAGTCAGACTTTAAAGTTGACGCTGACATTTGGAGCGTGCCAAGTTTCAATGAATTGCGCCGTGATGCCTACGATTGTGAGCGCATAAACCGTTTGAATCCAGAAAAGAAACCGCAGACACCTTATGTGGCTGAATGTTTTAAAAACGTTAAAACCCCCGTCATTGCGGCCACCGATTATGTGCGCCAATATGCCGATCAAATCCGTCAATGGATGCCCAATTCTTACACGGTCTTGGGGACGGATGGTTTTGGTCGCTCTGATACGCGCACCCAGCTGCGCCATTTCTTTGAAGTGGATCGTTATTGGATAGCCATCACCGCTTTAAATGCCTTGGCGGACGAAGGCGCCATCAAGCCCAGCGAAGTCAAAGCGGCATACAAAAAATACGGTATCGACACCAATAAACCGAACCCACTAACCGTCTAAGGAGCACAACCATGGCATTAACGCAAATTCATTTGCCCGATATTGGGGATTTCACCGACGTTGAAATCATTGAGGTTTTGGTCGCCAAAGGAGACACTGTGGCTGTCGATGACTCGCTTATCACCTTAGAAAGTGACAAAGCCAGCATGGAAATCCCTTCACCACATGCTGGGGTCATAAAAGACCTCAAGGTCAAACTCAAAGACCGCGTATCCCAAGGCGATTTGATTGCCATGATTGAGGTGCAACAAGGCGCCGCAGAATCAGCTCAAACCCCTGCTGAAACGCCTGCTCAAGCACCTGCCGAAGCCCCTACCGAAACCCCTCCTGCACAGCCAGTCGCTCAATCAGAGCCAGTCGTACAACAAGCGCCCTCCGCAAAAACGCCCAACAACACGCCCAGTACGGGTGCCATGTCTCATGCCAGCCCTAAGGTACGTAAAATTGCCAGCCAACTTGGCGTGTCGCTACAAGCGGTCACAGGCACTGGGGTCAAAAATCGAATCACCGAAGAAGACGTCCATAAATACGTTAAATCCGTGCTCTCTTTAGGTGCGGGCGGTACTGCTGGTATTCCAGCCATTGAAGGCGTTGACTTCAGTCAATTTGGTGAAATTAAGAACGTACCATTATCACGCATTAAAAAAATATCAGGCAAACACCTCTCCGCCTGCTGGTTAAACATTCCACACGTCACCCAGTGCATTGATGCCGACATTACCGAGCTTGAGAACTTCCGCAAAGCACAAGCCAAAGCGGCTGAAAAAGCCCAGATTAAATTGACGCCACTGGCGTTCATCATCAAAGCCGTGGTCGCCACCTTAAAAACCCATCCAAACTTCAATGCCTCATTGGACGGCGATAATTTGGTCGTTAAAAAGTATTACAACATCGGCATTGCCGTTGACACCCCCAATGGCTTGATGGTACCAGTCATTCGAGACGCCGACCAAAAGGGCGCTTTTGAATTGGCGCAAGAAATGGCGGATTTAAGCGAACGAGCACGGGCCAGTAAACTCACGCCAACCGACTTGAGCGGCGCCTGCTTCTCTATTTCCAGTTTGGGTGGCATCGGAGGCAGTTATTTCACCCCCATTGTCAATGCGCCAGAAGTGGCGATCTTAGGCGTTGGACGTTCCGCCATGCAACCTGTTTGGGATGGTGAAGCTTTTGCGCCCCGACTCATGTTGCCCTTAGCCGTCTCCTACGACCATCGCGTCATTGATGGTGCCCAAGGCGCGCGTTTTGCCGTGTCATTAGCAAACTGCTTATCCGATATTAGAACCCTAATCTTATAGGAATTTTTATGGCTATTGAAGAAATTCGCGTCCCTGATATTGGGGATTTTACTGACGTTGAAATCATAGAAGTTTTGGTCACCTCTGGCGGCGAAGTCGCTGAAGAAGATTCGCTCATCACTTTGGAAAGCGACAAAGCCAGCATGGAAATTCCCTCACCATTAGCAGGCAAACTCACCCAATTACACGTTAAATTAGGCGATAAAGTCAGTGCCGGTGATTTGATCGCCAACATTGAAGTCACAAGCGCAGCGCCGGCTGAAAAAGCACCTGCCGCAAAAGAGCCCGCACCTGTTGCGGAAAAAGTCACCACGCCCCCATCAGTAGAACCTGTCAAAGCCCCCTCACTGGGCGATGATGCCTACGATGTTGCCGTGCTCGGCAGTGGTCCTGGCGGCTATACAGCGGCCTTTAGAGCGGCTGACTTAGGGCTCAAAGTTGCACTGATTGAACGTTATCCCATCATAGGTGGCGTGTGTCTCAATGTGGGCTGTATCCCGTCCAAAGCCTTACTCCATATGGCTCAAGTGGTGTGTGAAACCGAGGAAATGGCCGATCATGGCATCAGCTTTGGCAAAACCAAAATCGACGTCAACAAAGTCCGTGAATTTAAAAACTCAGTCATTGGCAAGCTCACAGGTGGGCTAACCGCCTTAGCCAAACAACGCAAGGTGAAAGTCGTCACAGGTTTTGGCAAATTCATTGATGGCAACACCATCGAAGTGGTGGGCGAAACCACCGAGCGCGTATCGTTTAAACACGCCATCATTGCCGCAGGCTCAAGCGTCACAAAAGTCCCCGTTTTCCCTTGGGACGATGACCGCATTATTGACTCAACTGGCGCGCTTGAAGTGACAGACATCCCTAAAAGGATGTTGGTCATTGGCGGAGGCATCATCGGCATGGAAATGGCCACCGTATATGAATCATTTGGCAGTGACGTCACCGTTGCTGTGCGCAGCCAAGAAATGTTCAGCGCAGGCGTGGACAAAGACATCTGGAAACCCTTAGAAAAACGCATGAAAAAGCGCTTGACCTATGCCTATAACACTTCAGTTGAAAAGGTGGACAACTCGGGCAAACGCTTGGAAGTGACCTTAAAAGACCCCAAAGGCTCAAGAACCGAAACCTTTGACCGTATTTTGGTCGCAGCAGGGCGTTATCCCAATGGCAAGGCCATTGACGCAGACAAAGCTGGCGTGAACGTGGACGAAAAAGGCTTTATCTATGTTGACCATCAATTACGTACTAATGTGGCCCACATTTTTGCCATTGGAGACATCGTCGGACAACCCATGCTCGCACACAAAGCCACACACGAAGGCAAAGTAGCAGCTGAAGTGATTGCTGGGCATAAAGCCAGCTTTAATGCCATGACCGTCCCTTCTGTGGCTTATACCAACCCTGAAGTGGCTTGGATGGGCAAAACCGAAAAAGAATTGAAAGCGGAAGGCATTGAATACACCAAAGGGGCATTCCCTTGGGCGGCCAGTGGGCGCAGCCTCAGTTTGAACAACAGCGATGGTCTAACCAAACTGATGTTCGACAAAACCACAGGACGCCTCATTGGCGCAGGCATTGTCGGACCCAATGCGGGCGAACTGATTGCAGAAGCCGTATTGGCCATGGAAATGGGGTCAACCGCAGAAGACATTGCGCTGAGCATCCACCCGCATCCCACCCTATCTGAAACCATTTGCTTTGCCGCAGAGATGGCCGAGGGCACCATCACCGATTTAATGCCCCCAAGAAAACGGTAAAACCATCCAATTCGCAGAGACTTTGCCCAGAATCATGATGCAAGCGAATTCAATAAAATTGTTGGGTCTGTTTGATCATCCATACTGTGCCATTCAAAGTCAAAACAAAGGACTGAGATGAGTTTTGCCCCCCTGTCACGTGTGATCTTAGTCGCAGCCGCTTTGATGATCATCACTGGCGGTTTGAAAGTGGCCAGCGCATTTATTGTGCCACTGCTATTGGCCTTCTTTATAGCCATCATCCTTCGTCCAATCATCGATAAACTGTCACAATATCACATTTCAAAAGCTGTGTCCATCACCCTCATGATGGTACTGGTCGTGTTAGTCTGGGCTGGCATCATTTCGGTATTAGGTGCATCAGTGCAACAATTTATCAATGAATCAACCAACTACCAAGTCCGCTTGCAAAAACTACTCATGCACACCTTTGAGCTGTTCAACCAATGGGGTATTGAACTGAGCTACGCCTCCATTCAATCGCACATCGACCCCAGCGCCATATTTTCGTATGCGCGCGATATGCTAAACGCGCTCAGCAATGTGCTCACCAACACCTTTATGATTTTCTTGTTCGTCATCTTTATTCTGGCGGAAAACACCAGCTTACACCGACGCTTACAAATGGCATTTCCAGATAAGGCGGAACGATTTGATCAACTGTCTGCCATTTATGAAAAAATCAATCAATACATGGCCATAAAAGCCGTCATCAGCTTCATCACAGGTTTTCTCGTCACCTTAGGCTTACTCATCATCGGCGTGGACTACGCCATTTTATGGGGCTTTGTGGCATTTGCTTTTAACTTCATCCCAACGCTTGGCTCACTCATTGCTGCCGTCCCCGCAGTGGTCGTCGCTTTAGTACAATTAGGGCCCATAGAAGCCCTGCTCACCGCCGCTCTATACCTACTCATTAACATTGTCGCAGGCAATATCATCGAACCCAAAGTCATGGGCAAAGGTCTGGGCATCTCCTCCCTTGTCGTCATCCTTTCGCTGGTTTTTTGGGGATGGATTTTTGGACCCATCGGCATGCTCCTTTCCGTGCCTTTAACCGTGGTAATTAAAATCATCTTAGAGGCCAACACCTCAACGCGCTGGGTCGGCGTCCTACTGTCTAACGACAAATAAACGTACAGCCAACAATGAAGGGCAATACGCATGACCGCCGATAACAAACATAGAGGTGGTTGCCTATGCGGTGCCGTCCGCTACGAAGTGATTGGACCAATGCGCCCAGTGGTCAACTGCCATTGTAGTCACTGCCGCTTATCTCACGGCATTCACGGCGCTTACTCCAAAGCCCCGAACGACAACATCACCTTACTCAACGAAAGCGGACTGACTTGGTACGATGGTAAACCCATTGCCCGCCGAGGATTTTGCAAATTCTGCGGCTGCCACCTATTCTGGCAACCTTACGAACAACAAACGACCGCCATAGTCGCTGGCACATTGGATGACAGCAGCCACCTCAAAACCATCGCCCACATCTTCACAGACGACAAAGCCCCCTTCTACGACATCCACGACGACCTACCCCGCTACCCCGCCTCCTCTAAAGGCGAAATCCCTGACAATCCTGACGCCAATGGGTAGAATAATCCTCTAAGATCAAACGGACCAACCAAATGTCAGTAAATAATAATACTTCCAAAGAATGGGCTTTTTCCCTTATTAGCTGTACTGTTAGCCAGCATCACTCTGTACTATTTTTATTATTGAATTAGGTTTTAACAATTCGCAATTTTGCTTTATAAATTTGAATGGGAAATTATTTATGACAGACCACGAAAAAATGTTTTGGGCGGTATTTAACAGCAACGGAGAGAAGCAACTGCATGAATTGGTTACCTCTAACGCGTCACTAAAAAACCCCAATAATTGGTATCCATATGGTGGCAAATCACAAGATGACCGCTCGAATTTTGGCACATTTGAAAATCAGCAAGCAAACTCTGGCGCAGCTTTAGTTGAAAAAATTACCAATTCAATTGATGCTCTGTTATTGAAAAAATGCCAACAAGAAGGCATTGATCCCAAGTCAACGAATGCCCCTAAAACAATCGAAGAGGCCACTGAAATATTCTTCAATATCCCCAAAGGTGATATTGGTGAATTATTAAGTAGCGAAAGAACTCAAATGGCACGAAATAACATTCAAGTCATTGCTACTGGCGACGACAGTCCTGATAATACAGATTTACTAATCTGGGACAATGGCGATGGGCAACATCCAGATGATTTTAAACACACATTTCTATCCATTGCCAATAACAATAAAACGGACATTGCTTTTGTTCAGGGCAAATACAATATGGGTTCAACTGGCGCAGTGGTATTCTGTGGCGAATATCGGTATCAACTTATAGCTTCAAAAAAAGATCAAAAATGCTTTGAAAACAATCAAGAACGTGCTAGCAATAAATTTGGCTGGACATTGGTTCGCCGACATATTCTCGTTGGAGAAGAAGAAAGCAAATTCGGAAGTACATGGTATGAGTATTTTGCCATTGATGGTGAGACCATTCCACAATTCAACTTAGATAGTTTAGATATAGGATTGCATGACAACAAAAAGTTTGAATCCGGCTCGTTCATAAAACTGTATTCCTATGAAATGCCGAAAGGGGCGAAAGGAACGATTGTTCAACATCTTTATAGAGAGTTGAACCAATTATTGTACAAGCCAGCTCTGCCTTTTTGGCTTTTTGAACAACGTGATAAATATCGTAATAAAGAAAAATCAACACTTGGGGTCTACGGTAATCACGGAAAAAAAGAAAAATCAACAATTGGGGTTTACGGTAATCACGTGCGAATTAATGAGCACACTACGGAAGATGAGTTGTTGGAAGCTCCACTAATTAATGAGGAAATTCAAAACAGTCTGATTGGAATAGTAACCATTTATGTTGCGATCTTTAAAAAAGGCGAGACACCGAAACAACAACATGATAGGAAACGAGACTACATTGGAACAGGTCGCAATCTAATTTATGTTGTAAATGGCCAAGTGCACGGAGTGGAGGGTCAATCATTTATCACTCAAGATTTGAAACTCAACTTTCTAAAGGATTCACTTCTGGTAGTGGTTGATTGTTCAAAAGTTAAAACAAGTTTTCGCCAAGATTTATTTATGGCAAACCGATCAAATTTAAGAGAAGGTGAAAAATTAGAGCTATTACGCAAGAAGGTTATAGAAAGATTAAAAAACAATCAAACATTAAAGCGTATTAATGCTGAAAGGAAGAACAAAATGTTGCACGGGGGGGATGATACGGAAGAGAAAGAGTTATTAGAAAATTTACTCTCAAATGTCCCCTTAGACAATTCACTAACCAACCTACTCAAAAAAGGCATTGATTTGGTAAATCTACCCTCCAGACAGGCGAGAACGTCAAAAAAGAGTGAGGAACAAAAACGACCCTGGGAAAGCAAACGCTTTCCATCGATTTTCAAAATCAACATTAAAGAGCATCCACAAACAGGAAAGAAGATTAAGTCAATTCCACTTAATGGCAAAGGCATCATCCAATTTGAGACAGATGTAGCAGAAGACTATTTCTATCGTACACAGGAAAAAGGTGAGTTTCAAGTCACTGTTTTACAAGGTAAGCAAAGCAATGACGAAGATTTTCCGAATTCTGAACCAAGTCCCTACCCTAATAAAGTGGAGGATGTTTTTGAAGTCAATAGATCCGGTCCTTCGGATGGTTCTATAAAGCTCACCCTAAAACCAAATCAGGCATTAAAGGTAGGGGATGAGATAGCATTGAATGCTAAGCTTACTTCGCCTGATGGGGATCGAGAATGTATTTTCTATGTCAAAATAGTTGATCCACAAAAAGAAGAACCGAAAAAAACAGAGAAAGAACCTGAAAAACCTGAATTACCAAAGTTAATCAAAATCACAAAAAATACAGAAGATCAGTGGGTCCAAGATAATGGAGAGCTTTGGCCTGAGGAAAATTGGGGAGCAGAAAATGTAATCCACATCATCCCAACTGATGGTGAGGAGAATAAAGTTATAAGCGCAATCGCGATCAATATGGACAGTCATTCATTAAAAAAATATATATCTAAAAACAAGGCAAATAACGAAAATAAAATTGAATACTTCAGAAAACAATACATAAGCAAGGTTTATCTTCATGGAATGTTTTTATACTCAATATTAGAAAAATTGAGAATCCAAGACGATGCTGCAAATAAAAACAAGAACAATGAAAGTAGCGAAGAGTTACTTTCTAGAATATTTATGAATTACAGTGATGTGTTAATTCATTTAGATATTAATAAGGAGCTTTTGGATTCACAAAGCGATTAAGGTTTTTATTAGACCTGGGAATAATCTAGTCTCTATCTGATGCCCGCTATTGAAATTGAATTTACGCTAAAAATGTTAACAGACACAATACAATAAAAAAATTCATATGTTTGACAATATTTCCCCTCAAGTAATAGTTGCTCTTGTATCGGTGGTATTAACTGCAGGGGTTGCCGTTGTCAGTATTTTCCTCAGGAGTTTATACCAACGACAACTTGAAAAAGAAAAATTCGAAAGGAATCAAAAATTCGAAAAAGAAAAATTTAGAATGAATCAAAATTCCGAACAGGCTATATTCCTGAGAGGAAAACTGGAAGACTTGAATCTTTTGTTTTTAAAATGGCATGATATTGGCCTTGTACAGGCTAGCATTTATGGACAATTGATAACAGGAGAGATTGATCAATCTGAAGCAAAAATGAGAACAGAGGCACTAATAAGCCAAAAGCATAGTGATATATCGGTAGATGATTGTTTACGAAGAATTGTAGTAATTATTAACTTGTATTTTCCCAGCTTAGTGGTCTCATACAATGATGTATTAGACGCATTTAAAAAAATTCCGTCCGATTTTTCCGAAAATAGCATGCCTATGATTAGTGCTGAGAAACACTCAGAAAATTGGATAAATTTCCAAAACACTGCAAAAAATTTTATAAGTAAATTAGCTGTATATTCTGAAAGTTTAGCAATTTCTGATTAGTTTAATTCAATTAATTTCATTTCTAACAGAGTGAATATTCTGAAAACAAGGTTGATTTAAAACACCCTCCATGTCGGATGCTTAAATGCATCGTGTTCCATTTTTTTGACTCTAAGGCTAAAATTTTATGAAGTTGAATTTTCGGTAACTTCTTTTGCCTTCTCCCGCAAAGCAATCTCTTCTCTCACTTTGTAAATTAAACTACGAAAGGCGTCTTCTGCCTCACTTAAATTCATTTTGATTGGTGTGCGATTATGAGGTAGAGGTTTGCCCAGCAATTTCCAGGCAATTGACTCAGCTAAGGAGACTTCTTCAACGTTTCTAAAACGGTGTACTACCCAGCCATCACTATTCATTCCTCTGTTTCCTTCATAGTCATCTTCAGGCGAGGCATACTCAACCTTGATATTTACAAATCCCTCCTTATCGGGATGCGTTAAAAGACAGATTGCCCCAGCCTGTATTTTTGCTAGAATTTCCTTTGGGTCTTGTTCACCCATTCCGCACTCAGGGCAACCTTGCCCTTCTCCTACCAGAATCGGTGTCGTTCGCCACTTGTGACCGTTGTCACACTGAAAGTCAGACTTACCGCTCACCATACTTCGCACATGCCCTATTAAAGTGATGCCTCTTCCTTTCAGTCGATTTCTGATAGATGCTGTATATGCGTAAACATAATCCTCTAATGGAGGTGGACCTGGTCGCACCCCAGCTTTCTTTGCCGCTTCTAACGCAGTTTGCACTTCATTCCAGTCCATCTGCTCAATATCACTACTACCTCGAAATGGAATATCTGCAAATTGTGTGTTGCCCCAAAAAACCGATTTAGCCCAATTTGGATCTGCAACAGCATGATATTCTTTTAATTCCCACTTCTGATTAGTATCTTTAACTATTTGGCCTGCATATCCTTTATTATTGCTATTGAGCCGAGCCAATAGTTTCTCGGGTTTTACGGTCGTTGATCCGATCTTATATAAATTCGGATTAGACGGGTGTGTAAAAACACAGATATAACCTGATTTCATGATTACCTCAAAATTTGAAATTTTTAATATTATCTTAGGCTAGTAAGGGTATTCGCTTAGATTTAAGAAAGATTTTATCATGAGTGCTGAGCTGAATATTTTCATTTTAGGCTGTACTTTTTAGTCAGTTTAAATTGCCGTTTGCTCTTCTCAATTTCAAAGAACGCCATAAATAGGCCTACGAATGCGACTTAATCACGACGAAAAAAACATCTGTAAAATAATCTGATTGTCATTTTTCCTTAGATAAACATTGAGCAAAAGGTCTGATTATTTGCTGAGTTCAGAATTATTCTCGCAGGTGTAAGAGGGGATGCTTTATGGCTTTTGAAAGAAGTGTGGTGTTGGGTGCTAAATGCGGGCTAATAATGGCGTAATTTGGTAGAATGTTTGCCCCTGAAACATTCTTAAAATAAGAGTTTATACACTATGCCCGTAGATGCACCCATATCGGTCTTGGATAAGTCCAATGTCGAAGTACAAGATGACATTGTTGAGTTACTGAAAGAAACCAACTACAAAGAAGGGTTTCATACCAACATCAGCACGGAGACCTTTGCCAAAGGCATTGATGAATCGGTGGTGCGTAAAATCTCCGAAAAAAAGAATGAACCACAGTGGATGTTAGATTGGCGATTGAATGCCTACAATGCTTGGCTCAAAATGCCTGAACCACACTGGGGACACCTTAAGTACGAGCCTTTAGATTACCAAGATTATCATTATTATTCAGCGCCAACGTGTGATGCTTGTGATGATGGTGCGTCCGATCTGGCATCGAATGATCAGTTAATTGATACCTTTAACAAGCTCGGCATTTCTTTGGATGAGGATTCTGACATTGCCGTCGATGCCATTTTTGACAGCGTTTCCGTTTCAACCACGCACCGCGATAAATTGGCAAAGTTGGGCATTATCTTTTGCTCGTTCAGTGAGGCGGTTCAAGACCATCCTGAGTTGGTTCAAAAATACATGGGGACGGTTGTTCCGCATGACGATAATTTCTTTGCGGCGTTAAACGCGGCTTCGGCTTCGGATGGCACGTTTGTTTATGTGCCACCAGGTGTTCGTTGCCCGATGGAAATTTCGACCTATTTCCGTATGAATGAGGCCAAAACAGGGCAGTTTGAACGGACGTTGCTCATTGCCGATAAGGGCAGTTATATCAGCTATATTGAGGGCTGCTCAGCACCGATTCGCGACACTTACCAATTGCACGCTGCAGTGGTTGAGGTGGTGGTGTTAGAAGATGCTGAAGTGAAATATTCTACAGTGCAAAATTGGTACCCTGGTGACAGTGAGACCCAAGGGGGCATTCTGAATTTTGTGACCAAGCGAGGTGTGTGCTTGGGCGATAACGCTAAGTTGTCTTGGACACAAGCTGAAACGGGTTCTGCCATTACTTGGAAGTACCCCTCGGTCATCCTTAAAGGAGACAATTCCATTGGTGAGTTTTATTCTGTGGCCTTAACCAACAACAATCAGCAGGCAGACACGGGCACCAAGATGATCCATATTGGTAAAAACACCAAGTCCACGATTATTGCCAAAGGCATATCAGCGGGTAAAAGCCAAAACACTTACCGCGGTCAGGTGAAGATTATGAAAGGCGCAAGCAATGCCCGTAATTTTACCCAGTGCGATTCGATGTTGATTGGCAATCAGTGTGGCGCCCACACTTACCCCTACATCGAATGCGCCAACCCTTCTGCTCAGTTAGAGCACGAGGCGACCACTTCAAAAATTGGCGATGATCAAATGTTCTATTGTGCCCAGCGGGGCATTGGCGAAGAGGACGCGGTGAACATGATTGTCAATGGTTTCTGTAAGGATGTTTTCTCTGAGTTGCCGATGGAGTTTGCCGTTGAAGCGCGTAAACTGTTAGCCATCAGCTTAGAAGGCTCCGTTGGTTAGACTTGTTCAAACTTTCCTGAATTTAATTTTCCACTCTCACTATTATTAAACTACAACTATGTTACTTGAAATAAAAAACTTATCTGCACGCGTTGCCGATACTGAAAAACCCATTTTAAAAGGCCTCAATCTGACCATCAAACCAGGCGAAGTTCATGCCATTATGGGACCCAATGGATCGGGTAAAAGCACCCTCTCCAATGTGATTTCAGGGCATGAAAGTTATGAGGTCACAGAGGGCACCATTGAATTTAATGGTAAAAATTTATTAGACATGGAAATCGATGAGCGCGCTGGTGAAGGGGTGTTTATGGCATTCCAATACCCCGTTGAAATACCTGGTGTGTCAAACAAATTTTTCTTACAAACGGCACTTAATTCCATACTCGAGTATCGCGGTGAAAGCACGCTTAATACTTTGGAGTTTAACAAGCGCATTAAACAAAGCCTGCAGATGTTAGACATGCCCGCCGCTTTACTTGAGCGTTCAGTCAATGTTGGCTTTTCTGGAGGCGAGAAAAAACGCAATGACATTTTCCAAATGGCTGTATTAAATCCCAAACTTGGCATCTTGGATGAAACCGATTCAGGTTTGGACATTGACGCCATGCAAGCGGTGGCCAAAGGCATCAACCAGTTGCGTTCTGCGGATCGTTCTTTCCTCATCATCACGCATTATCAGAGACTGTTGAATTATGTTGAGCCAGATTTTGTTCATGTACTCAACGACGGTACAATTGCACGTACAGGCGATAAATCATTGGCGTTTAAGTTAGAGGAAGAAGGCTATGCCTGGATCTCCTAAAAAAATCGTCAAACCTCAGGCAATTACGGCAAAAGAGGCTGAATTACAGCAGCAGTTTGGCACATTACCACAAGACCATCTGAGCCAAAGACGACTCAAAGCTCAGCAATGTTTTTTGGAAAAGGGGCTGCCTACTCGTAAACATGAGGATTGGCAGTTTACACCATTAACGCATTTATATACGCATCTCCCTGCAAGCGCGCACAAGAACATTCCTGATTTTGATGTGTTCGATATAGGCGATTTTGCTTGTATAGAAGTGTTTGATGGTCACATTAATTTGCCCGCCGAATCGGCCAATATGCGCTTCTCGGTTGGTCAAGACAGTCTGTCTATTGACGGCAATGATGATGCGCTGTTTTTGTTAAACCAAGCCTTTTTACAAAATCACGTCCACGTTCAACTAAAGAGTCAAACGACGCTGTGGATTCGATACTTGGGCACCCAAGCAAGCACGGCAGCGACTCAAATTGATTTAACCATTGCCGACAATGCTGAAATTACCCTCATTGAAACCCATGGCAAAGGGCATGGACAGGCGATGTCTAACCATACGCTGGGCGCTTGCGTCGGGGCAAATGCCGTATTCAAACACTTTAAATGGCAAGATCAACACGGCGAGAGCCAGCATTTTTCTCACCAATTCTTTCACCTTAAACGCGATGCCGTCATCCAAAGCACTTCGATTTTGGCGGGCGCTGCTTTGTGTCGCCAGAACAATTTCACACGCCTGGCTGAGCCTGGTGCAAACAGTGATGTCAATTCCCTGTATTTGGGTCAAAAGACGCAGTTGATTGAATCGCGCACTTTTACCCGTCATATGGCGCCAAACTGTCGAAGTTATCAAATTCATAAAGGCATATTGGACGATCGTGCCAAAGGCATTTTCCAAGGTCGTATTTTTGTTGATCCATGTGCGTTAAAAACTGATGGCCAAATGGATAATAAAGCGCTATTGCTGTCGCCAACGGCTGAGAACAACAGTAAACCACAATTAGAAATTTATGCCGATGACGTGAAGTGTTCACACGGCTTTACTTGTGGTCAAATGGACAAGGATCAGTTGTTTTATATGCAATCGCGTGGCATTTCCAAAGAACGCGCTGAGCTATATTTAATTTACGCTTTTGCGGCTGATGTGGTCGAGAACATTGACTATATGCCCATGCGTCAAGCCATCGATGACAAATTATTTGACCAGCTTTTGAAATGACGTTGATTGAAAAGATTCGGGCTGATTTCCCCATTCTCCATCAGACGGTCAATGGGCATCCTTTGGTTTATTTAGACAATGCGGCTACCTCACAAAAACCGTGGCAGGTGATCGAGGCTTTGCGCCATCATTACGAATTTGATAATGCCAACGTACACCGCGGCAATCACACGCTTGCCGATCGCTCTACACGTGGCTATGAAGGAACGCGGGATAAAGTTCAGGCGTTCATCCATGCCAAGCAACGCGAAGAAGTGATCTTTATTCGTGGCGCCACCGAAGGCATCAATATCATTGCCAAATGCTACATTGAGCCCAATCTCCAACCCGGTGATTGCGTCATCATTTCTGAGTTAGAGCACCACTCAAACATAGTACCCTGGCAGATGCTCCAAGCCAAGGGGCTTGAAATCCGCTGGATTCCAGTCGATGAATCGGGTGAGATGGAGATAGACAAATTACCCAATCTCATTGATGAGCGAGTCAAACTCATTTCGGTGAACGCCATTTCCAATTCACTCGGCACCACCAACCCTGTTTCAGACATCATCAAACAGGCTAAAGCACACAAAATCCCCGTTTTGATTGACGCTTGCCAAGTGCCAGCGCACCAGACCTTGGACGTTCAAGCCTTAGATTGTGATTTTTGTGTGTTTTCCAGTCATAAAATGTTGGGTCCCACAGGCATTGGCATTTTATATGGCAAACGCGATTTGTTAGAAGGCATGCCGCCTTATCTCGGTGGTGGCGATATGATTGATCGAGTTGACTTCGACGGCTTCAGCCCCAATGATCTGCCTTATAAATACGAAGCAGGCACGCCAAATATTGCAGACGTTGTTGCCTTGGGTGCCGCCATAGATTACTTACAGGGCTTAGATCGAACAGCCATGGCAGAACACGAGCAGGCGCTATTAGACTGCGCCACACAAAAATTGCTTGAAGTCCCAAAACTGCGGATTATTGGCCATACCACCAATAAAACGAGCGTCATTTCATTTGTTTTAGAGGACAGTGACTTACACCCTGCTGACCTTGGCGCCATGTTGGACCAATACGGTATTGCCATTCGTGCTGGGCATCATTGCACCATGCCTTTGCTGAAAAAGTTCAATGTACCAGCCACGGCTCGCGCATCCTTTGCGTTCTATAACACCCTTGAGGAAGCTGAGAAATTGGGCGATGCCATGCAAAGGATTGTCAAACGTTTCGGTTAAACTTAAAACCTCATTTAAAAGTCAAAGCGTTCCCCTTTCATACAAGGAGACAACAACGCCCCTACACTTTCATTCGCAGGCTCTTGGGGTCATACAGCGGACTTAAATGCGCTGTTGCAGGCTGTTTCTGACCCAACACTCCTATTTCGTAGTTGGCTGAAAGCAAATAATCCTTGCTCAATACATCATCACTATTTTTAACGTAGCCCATACCGATTGAGGTCCCAAGCGTAGAGCAAAACATCCCTGAGGTTAAATAGCCCACCACCATGCCGTTGCGATAAATGGGTTCCAAATGATGAAGCAGCGGTTCTGGTGACTGTAGTTGAAAAGTGACCAAACGCTTATGTACGCCATCGGCTTTTTGTGCTAATAGTCGGTCTTTCCCATTAAACTGCGCTTTGCCGAAATCCACAGCAAAACTTAGACCAGCTTCTATGGGCGTGTCTTGGTCTGCAATGTCATGCCCCCAGTGACGATAACCTTTTTCTAAACGCAAGGCGTTCATGGCATGATAGCCAGCAAGTTTAAAATCACTGCCACACTCATTGACCAATTGGTCATAACAACTCAGGGCAAATTCAGTGGGGATGAACAACTCCCACCCCAATTCACCCACATACGACAACCGATTTGCCCGCACCCGCGCATAGCCAAAATCTATGACTTGAGAGGTGTAGAACGGGAAGGCGTCGTTACTCAAATCAGCTGGGGTCATTTTTTGTAATAAAGATCGAGCATTCGGCCCCATAATCCCCAGCACGGCATAGGCAGAGGTGATGTCAGTGACACTCACATACCAGTCCTGACTGATGCTGTTCAATAAACTGAAATCTCGCGCTTGTGAGACCACGCCTGTAATCACCCAAAACGCTTGCTCTGAAATCCGAGTGACGGTCCAATCGGCTTCAATGCCACCGCGTTCATTGAGGGCTTGGGTATAAACAATGCGCCCAATGGGCACGTCCATTTGCGCCCCGCATATTTGGTTCAGAAAGTCTAAAGCCTCACGCCCTTGGATCAAAAATTTGGCAAAGGAAGTTTGATCAAAAACCCCAACATTTTCGCGGACGGCCCGTTGCTCTTGCGCACTGTTTTCATGCCAATTTTGGCGGCCATAGGAATATTTATAAACGGCTTCCTCGCCTTCATTGACATAAAAATTGGCTCGCTCCCACCCAGATTGCTCACCAAAACATGCGCCAGCGGCTTGCAAACGGTCGTGAAAGGGGGTGGTTCGCACAGGTCTTGAGGTCGTCATCTGCAAATAAGGATAGTGCATGTCAAACAGCAGTCCCAGCCCTTCTTTAACGCGATCGTGGAGGTATTTGCGATTGCCGGTAAAGGTTGAACAACGCCGAATATCAACATCATTAAAATCAACGCCTAAGGTTGAATGACCATTTTTGATCAGGTCTGCCACCATATAACCCGCACCGCCTGAGGCTTGAATGCCGCGCGAACAAAAACCCGTGCACGCGTATAAGCCTTTTTGTTCTGGCATTTCACCGACAAAATAGCTGTTGTCATGGGTAAAACTTTCAGGCCCATTGAACAGCATTTCGATTTTGGCTTCACGCATCGCGGGAACGCGGTGCTTGACGTTTTCAATGACTTGGGCAGGGTGCTGCCAGTCTTCGTCCAATTTTGCAAAAGCAAAATCTTCTGGAATGCCGTCCATCCCCCAAGGTTTTGCGCCTTGTTCAAAGAAACCACACATCAAGCGCTGCCCCTCATCGTCCCAATAAGTGCCTGCGGCAGGTCTGATGTAACAGCGCGCTTCAAAATCACGCACCGCGGGCAAACTAAGCTCAACGCCTTTGATGGCTTCGCTCAACACATAGTAATGCTCGCACCCATGCAGAGGGATATTTGCACCGATTTCTGTTGCAAAATCACGCGACCAAACGCCCCCACAAATCACCGCATGCTCACAAGCAATGACGCCTTGATTGGTCTCAACGCCACTGACTCGACCTTGTTTTTTCAGTATTTTGACTGCTTTGGTGTTTTCAATTAATTGCGCGCCGTATTGTTTTGCCCCCTCGGCGAATGCGAGGGTGGACTGATAGGGATTGACCACCGCGTCTTGTGGCATAAAAAAGCCACCTTTCAAGTCGGTCACATTCATCAATGGCCAAAGCGCTTCTATGCCTTTGGCATCTAGTAGTTGTGACTCCACGCCAAAAGAATCGCAAGCCGTATGCGAAAATTTGAATTCCTGCATGCGATCGGAATCGTGTGTCACGTATAAAGAACCCACACGACGATAATGAATGTCAATGCCTGTTTCTTTGCTGAGGTTGGCAAACAGTTGATTGGTGTATTTTGACATCCACGTCGCGCTCTCAGAGCTCTGCTGCTCACGAATCATGCCTGCCGCGTGATAGCTGGTGCCCGAGCCCAACGCTTGGCGTTCTAATAAAACCACATCTTTGATGCCCAACTTGGCCAAATGATACGCCACGCTGCACCCGACAATGCCGCCTCCAATGACCACCACTGAGGCTTGTTCTGGAAAATCATTCATTGACCGCTCCTTGTCTATTTTAGATTAAGCTTGCCCAGCTTCCACCAACGAATCAACCCAATGTCTAAACCGAGGGCATTTTTTTAAAAGGTTCTCCATACCTATTTCCTCTAAAATAATAATGCCGTCATTCACTTTACTGTACCCTTGTATCAATTTCTGCAATCGTTTTGAAGGGGCTGAATTTGGATCGTCGTTTATATCTTCAGGATTTGGATAATCGTCAACGATTTTCTTAATTTTTCTAACTTCGGCTATTGAGCTCTCATACAGATCGTTTATCACCGTAGCCGAACAAAATACCAATGCTTCAAATTCGTGCAATTGTATGTAGGGAATAAACCACCTGTTTTCCTTTTTGGTCGATTTGTTGATGTCTTCCAAAATGGCTTGTTGTAAAAAATCGAGTCGTTGAGACTTATCTATCTTCTTTTGTGATTCAGAAAAATTTGGAAAACTGGGCGGCAGGGCGTAAAAGTCAATCAAGGTACTCAAAACAATGTTGGGTTGACCTAAAATATTGATCACATCTCTTTTAAGGTCTAGGTAGTGTGCCAAACCCCCTTTCGATTTCTTGATCACCGGACAATTTACACTTTCATATTGCGGTGCATGAGCGAGCAAATACGGGCCAAGAATGGTCTTTACAAATACTTGCTCTGTCTGTCCTTCCCCAATAATGAGTAATCTTTTTTTAATCATCCCACTACATTCAACTTAATATGGCTGCCCTTTAATCACATTTTTCATCCATAGGTCGCCAATTGAATAATCGCTTAACCATTGTTGCAAATCAGCTTTATCTAATCGATTAAAAACCGATTGATGATCATCCTTATCAACCGTAATAATGTCTTGGGGCTCAAAATTATTCAGCAAATTGACCGATTGTGTTGAAACTATGACTTGACAGTCGCGAGCCGCCGCCGACTGCAATAAACCAGCAAGTTTATTGATTGCAAAGGGATGTAAACCCAGTTCAGGCTCATCAATAATAATGATTCTAGGTAAGTTGGGTTGCATTAACAAGGTCGTTAAAGCCATAAAACGCAACCCACCATCCGACAAGTGGGTCGCATCAAAATAAGTGTCGGAGTGTCCCTTTTCAAGCCAAACCAATTTAATATTTTGCTCGTTCAAGCGATCAGATTTTAAATCGAATCGCTCAAAAAAAGGCACGACCGAAGCAATGGTTTTCTCAATACGCTTAAATGTTTTGGGGTGTTTTTGTTGTAAATAATACAGATATGCTGGCAAGTTACCGCCATCTTCTTTTAGCAAACGATTATCATCAATCTTCGCAACAGAGCGTAAAGGAGCCGATTGGCTGGTATCATGGAGATGATAGATTTTATAACTTTTTAAATAGTCTCTTAAATAGGGATCACGATAACGTTTGGATTCTTTTATTTCACTTTCTGGGATGGATGTGCTAAAAAAAGTAGGGTTGTTTAGTGCTTTATGATAGATGCTGTCTTCACGTTCAATATATAAAGCCCCCTCATCTGTGGGTTTTAAAATGAAGTTGTAAGCATTTGCACCAAAATCTAAATAGCCCTCAATGGCGGTGGTGTTCTTTCTACCATAATGGAACAGGGCATCGACCCCGCTCTTTAAAGAAAATTCTTTTAATCGTTGCTCATAAATATTATTCACCAGTTTGAAAAAAGAAATGAAATTGGATTTGCCAACGCCATTCGAACCAATCAAAATATTAAGCGGTTTTAGAGGCAACTCTAAAGTTCTGATTGATTTATAACCTATAATTTTTATGGTTTTTAACATGGTTTAAGAAAAGCCGTTAAAGATTTCGGTAAATGTTGAATAATGCGATTTTCTTGCCTTAAAAATGACATTTTTGCGATGCAGGGTTCAGGCAATAATTGGCGCAGTAACCTTGTTTGCTCAACCATCAGATTTTTTCCAGTCATCTAATCCCTTTTGTCTGTCCTTTTGTTGCTTTGTGGTGGTTCATTAATGCAGAATCAGCGCGTACAACATGGGGCATAATTATGACACACCAAGCCCGTTTTATCAAAAATGCTTGCTTAGTCATAGAAGGATGCCACAGGCTTGGATGATTGAAGCCTTCGGTGACTCTTGCATGAGCAGTTTTCAGCGGTTTTTTAGGGCGGTCATACAAAACAGCCCAGCAAAAGCTGGGCTGTTGATCATTCAAAGATTGATTTAGAAAACTACTTGGCTCGAATGCCTTCGACGTGCAGCTCTAAATAAACCACTTCGGAGGCAGGGCCTAAGTTACGTTTGATGTTGTAATCTTTCAAACGCAGGGCAACTTCACCTGAAAAGCCCACACGATAATCGCCCCATGGCGAATCACCACCGCCCACTTTTTGGGTTTTGATTGCAATGTCACGGGTCACGCCATTCAAGGTGAATTTGCCTTTTAGGGTGCCGCTGCCATCGGCATTTTCACTATAAAAAGTGCTGTCAAAAGTGGCTTTGGGGTGCTTTTTAACATTCAAAAAGTCTTCATCTCTCAGATGTTTATCCCTTGCCGCATGATTGGAATCAATACTCGCTGTTTCTATGACGACATGAACATCAGAGGCACTTTTATTGGCTTCATCATAGTTGAAATGACCATTGAATTTTTTAAAATCACCCAACAACCAACTAAAACCAAGATGCTGAATTTTAAAATGAATGAAGGCGTGTTGTCCTTCTATATCAAAATCATACTTTGCCGCAAAACTGGTGCTTGAGGCCATTATCAAAGCAAGTCCAAAAATAAATTTTTTGATCATTACTGTTCTCCATTTAAGTGCTAGAAAAAGTTATTTCAGGTGGCGCCAAAACGCCCAACCTGAAATAACGCTATAAATTTAACATCCGTTTTAGTGTGTTGTCTTTTAACCAAAAATGATGCCAAATTGAGATGAGGGCATGGATGGATGCCGACCCGATGAGTAGGTACGAGATAATTTCGTGAACTTCGCCCGCATTATCCTCTTGATCGGGTAAGCCGGTGATGAGTGCAGGCAATTCTATCCAGTTAAAAAAATGGATGCCGCGCCCATCGGCGGTAAAAATCAAGTAGCCTGAAATGAACAGGCCAAATAGAAAAGCATAAAGGCTCCAATGACCAATTTTTTCTAATCGTTTGCTAAACCCAGTATTTACTGAAGTTGGTTTGGGGCTGATTTTGAGCCAAATGAGGCGCGCCACCGTCATCATACACAGCACAATGCCAAAACTCATATGCAACATGGTGCTGTCTCTGTACCACGCATGGTAATAGTCTAGATCAATCATCCATTGTCCCAGAAGAAATAAACCGATAACCAGCAAAGCAGACAACCAATGAAAGGTTTTGCTCAGCCAACCATAGCGATTAGAAGAATTAGATAAAGGCATTTTCTCTCTCGTTTTTAACCATTTATCGCTATTCTATTATTTCTCATTGTTTTTGTAAATAACCTAAAATGCCATACACTATTTCATATAATGCAATAATGTCTATTGCAAAAATAAAGATCGAATGGCTTCATGCATTGATAGCCATTGCTGAAAAAAACAGTTTTTCCAAAGCCGCTGAAGATTTACAGTGTTCGGCCTCTCAAATCAGTCGCTACATCGCAAACTTAGAATCGCATCTGGGTATTCCGTTGATTCAACGAACGACCCGTGCATTATATTTAACGGACAATGGCGCTCAATACCTCGAATCTGCTCGAAAAGCTTTGAATTTATTGAGAATGGGCGAAGATAATCTGGAATACGAGCAACAACAATTGCAAGGCAATATTCGGATTTCGGTGCCACATAAATGGGGCGAAATGATTTTTATGGAGCGCATCCACGCGTTTTTAAATCAATATCCGCTGATCACCATGGACGTTGATTTTGATGATCGGATTGTTGACATCGTCCGAGAAAAATACGATCTCGCGGTTCGCATTACCGATGCAACCGATATGCCATTTGTGGGCAAAAAACTTGAAGAAATCACTCTGAGATTGTATGCCAGTCCAAATTATTTGGCCCAACATGGCACGCCTCAATCGCTCAAAGAATTGGTTCAACACCCCTGTATCTCTCAAAATGACACCGATGTTTGGGCTTATACTTCGAGCAAAAAGAAGCACTTCATAAAAATTCCTAAAAAAATACAATCCAATAATGATAATTTCTTGCTCAAGACTTGTATGAATGATCAAGGTATTGCTTTGTTGCCCAACTTTTTTGTCGATGAATATGTCCAATCTGGTCAATTGGTGCATCTGCTGCCAAACGTTGAATGGATGAAGATTTATGCATGGATTCTTTACCCTCAAGAGCATCGCAATAATAAGAAACTCAAAACCTTTGTTGACTGGTTCGTTCATAATCTGAAAACCACCAAACAGTGATGCAGCAAAGAGAACCCCTCACTATACAAAACGGCATTCAAGCGGCCATTCCAGTGGCATTTGGCTATGTGCCCGTGGGTTTTGCTTGTGGCATTGTGGGCACACAAGCTGGCATGTCGCCTTTTGATATTGGTTTGCTTTCTTTAATACTGTACGCTGGTTCGGCACAGTTTATCTTTGCCAGTCTTTTTACGGGGTCGGCTTTTGCCTTAGTCCTAACCATTTTTTTGGTCAATCTTCGGCACTTGCTGTACGCCGCTTCGCTGGCTCAAAAAGTCAAACAATTGCCTTGGCTGACTCGAGGCATCATTGGCACACAAATCACCGATGAGACTTTTTCGATGGCAAATCTGTTGCATCAAAAAAAGACCTTAACGGGTGAAGGCCTTATTGCTTTAAATGTGATGTCATACACAGCTTGGTTTACTGGCAATGTTTTGGGCGCATTGCTGGGTCAACAGTTTGATTTTTTTAGCGATGCCCAATTTTTGTTGGTGGCGATGTTTGCCGCCATTTTGATGTTAAACATCGTCCATGCAAAACACAAAGTCCGCCAACTCATCGTTTTGCTCACTTCCGCCATGCTAATCATTATTGCTGACTCATACCACGCACATCCAATCAACATCATTGTCATTGCTTGCGTATCTGCCGCCATTCCAGCCCTCATTGCGAGAAAAAAATCCCATGCCAATTAGTACCGATGTATTGCTCCTTATCTTGGCTTGCGCGGCGGTCACGGTCTCGGTGCGTGTGTTACCGTTTTTGCTGGTCAATCAAATGCAGTGGCCAGATTGGTTTCTCAATTGGCTTGAGTACATTCCTGTTGCCGTGGTTTCTGCTTTATTTTTCAGTGAGATATTTTTGGAGCAAGGGGCTTTTCGATCCTTGCAAGACCCATACCTACTCGCTGGTTTGATCACTTTGTTAGGGGCGTTTTTGGTTCGTAACATCATCGGTATTATCGTTATGGGGGTGCTGGTCTTTAGCTTGCTCAACCATCTGCTGTTATAAGCGATGGTTGAAGTGCGTATGGCACTAATACTTGGCACAAGTCAGCATTGAGCAAAACAACAACAATCCACTCTTACACCCGAATAATTCCATGGTTTTTAAGACCTAAAACCAGTGCTTTGGCGATTGGAGCACCGAAATCTTGCTCAATATGGGGTTGAGCGCTCAATATCAGGCATGATTTTGCAAAAAAATGTTCGCATCCAGCTTAGAGCAGAGTAAAATCAGACCCACACCCATCAATTATAAATATCATTATGGCTGAATTTTTTCTAGACTCAAAATCTGTGGTTAAACAAGGTGAGCATTTTTACGCTAGCGCTGAAAGTGATATGCACACACCAAAAACCTTTGCCGTCTATCGATTTAACCCAGACGATAGCAAAAACCCTTACATAACCAAGTACACCGTTGACCTAAATGAAACGGGTACAAAAGTGTTGGATGTTCTGATTTGGATCAAGGATCACATGGATTCCAGTCTGACTTTTAGACGTTCGTGTCGTGAAGGCGTTTGTGGCTCTTGTGCCATGAATATTGGCGGTGTCAATACTTTGGCGTGTACCTTGCCTGTGGCTGAAGTCAATGGCGAAATTCGGGTTTACCCTTTGCCCCATATGCCCGTCATTAAAGATTTGGTGACCGATTTACAATCGTTTTATGACCACTATTCTGAAATCAAACCTTGGTTACACGCAGATCCACCCGCAGACGGTAAAGAACACCTTCAATCGATTGAAGAACGCAAGAAATTAGACGGTATGTACGAATGTATTTTGTGTGCGTGTTGCTCGACTTCTTGCCCTTCTTATTGGTGGAATCCTGATAAGTATCTGGGCCCTGCAGCCTTGTTACAAGCGCAACGTTTTGTCGCGGATAGCCGAGATACTGCGAAGAAAGAGCGGTTGGAATATTTGGATGATAAATTCAGATTGTATCGATGCCATACCATCATGAATTGTACCAATACTTGCCCCAAGGGACTCAATCCTGCTAAAGCCATTGCTGAAATTAAGGACGAAATTAACAGCAATCTCTAATCACAAACACCCGTTCATAGGGGACTAAATGAAACTATTGCATTTCCTGCAACTGTCACTATTGGGACTGTTGTGGGGTTTGGCCTTTCCATTGATGAAACTTGGCGCATTTAGCTTTGGCGTTGTCCCCATTATTTTTCTGCGTGTGACCATCGGTGCCTTGGTATTGCTGCCTCTGGTGCTGTTGAACAGACGCTGGTTTCCCTCCAAAAAAACGTTTTTATTGACCGCCTTTGTTGGCTTGTTTAATTCGGGCATTCCTTTCATCTTATTGGCCCAATCCATGCTCACCATCAGCTCGGGTTATACAGCCATCATCAATTCAGTGACTTTGCTGTCCACAGCATTACTGGCCTTTGTTTGGTTGAAAGAGACCTTTGATTCGCATCAGATGACGGGCACTGCCATAGCCATTACCGGATTGGTGGTGCTTTTTTGGAATCAACTGTCCTTCTCTGGCAGCGATCAAGAACTTGCCATCACACTGACATTGATCGCAACCTTCTGCTATGCTTTTGCCATCAATGTGAGCCGAAAGTATCTAACGAGCATTGATCCCGTACTATTAAGTTTTGTTAGCTTGACGGCCTCGTCTGTGTTTTTGTCGTTCTTTGCCATACCTCTTTGGCCCACAGAATCCATCGCATTGACCGAGTGGATTACCCCTTTGACATTGGGCGTTTTTTGCACTGGTGGTGCCTTCATCATTTATTTCATATTGATTAAAAACATTGGCTCAAGTAAGACCGCTTCAGTCACGCTTTTTGTGCCAATATTCGGAGTCATCGGTGGCATTGTACTCATCAATGAAACGCTTTCTATTCAGGCATTGGTTGGCGCATGTGCCATTCTATTAGGCTCAGCCATGGTCAATCAAATTCTATTTAAAAAAGTATCCTCAAGTTAATGGTTGGGTTTCTCTCTTTAAAAAAATAAACTTTGTAGGTTAAATAGCGTCTTTAGACTGTGTTGATCATGCAAATAGCATTGATTGCTTATAACACATTGCGAATGGCCATAAAAAAATCGCCGTTATTGTTGGCAACAACGGCGATGATAGGAGAGGTTAGCTTTAAATAGTGTGATTTAAATCACTCACACTTCCAGCCCCAGCCTTCTTGTTTTTTGACAAATTCAGCGGCTTTTTGTTCACAGTAATTCTCTTGATGTTTGGCCGACCAGAGCACAGTGGCACCACCATCTTTGGTGTATTCAACCTGACAAGGTACGGGTCGATCTGGATTATCATAGACAACAGCAATGGTTCTTTCTTGTGTACCGTTGGTACAGCTATAGAAAACATCCGCTGAAGCATTAAAACCCAACAACGACAATGAACTGCCCACAAGGGCAATGAATAAATATTTTTTCATAATCAACTCCCAATTCAATAGTTTATGTTTTATGCATGCCCTATTGTATAGAAATATTTTAGTATTGTGTTTTTATTCTTGAATTCTCAATCCGCAGAATCATTATAGCCTGCTGGATTTTGAACCCGCCACCGCCAAGCATCTTGACAAGCTTGCTCAATGGTTCGCTTTGCTGTCCAGTTCAACTGTTTTTTGGCTTTATCAACCGAAGCATAAGAACTTGCAACGTCGCCTGACCTTCTCGGAGCTATGTTGTATGGCACCGACTGACCAGAAACCCGTTCAAAGGTTTTAATCAATTCTAAAACGCTGTGCCCTCGACCCGTGCCCAAATTATAAATAAGGGTTTGATCATTTGTTGCATCCACATGCTCTAAGGCCTGCAAATGCCCTTCGACCAAATCCATGACATGGATGTAATCGCGAACGCCTGTCCCATCGACCGTGTCGTAATCGTCTCCAAAAACAGCCAGCTCCTTCAGCGTGCCGTGGGCCACATTAACAATGTAAGGCAAAATGTTTTCTGGACGGTCTGTTGGGTGCTCACCAATGTCGCCACTCTCATGAGCGCCTATGGGATTAAAATAACGCAAAATCGCTATTTGCCATGTGTTGTCGCTTTGCTTTAAATCTTGCAGAATGTTTTCAATCATGAGTTTTGTTGTGCCATAAGGGTTGATGGCTGACAGCGGTGCATCTTCTGATACAGGCGGTTGACTTGTCCCATAAACGGTTGCCGACGAACTAAAAATCAGCCGCTTTGACTCTGCAGATTTCATTGCTTGAAGCAGATTTAAGGTGCCCACAAGGTTATTGTGATAGTATTCTAAGGATTGTTTAAGCGAGGCACTCACGGATTTTAAACCGGCAAAATGAATCACCGAATGGGGCTTCTTCTGCATAAATAAGGCTTTAACCTGGGCCGCATCGCATAAATCAATGTGATGAAAGTCAATCTTGCACTGTACCAGCGCTTCAACGCGTTTTATGGCGGCGAGATGACCATTGCTCAGATTATCAATCACAGTGACATCATAGCCTTGCTGTGCCAATAATAAACAAGCGTGTGAACCTATGTAACCCGCGCCGCCTGTCACAATGATGGTTTTATCTTTCATAGTCGTTTGCTGTTCCTTTATTCAATTGCTCTATTGCTTGATTATGACCGCCGGTCACTGACCAGCCAGTTCCTTAAATTCAATTGTCGTGTTTTACGCAACAACATAAATATCAACCCATTCTCTTCGTGTCCAACATTATTACCACTGGCGGCGATTTGTGTGCCAGCTTTTATCCGTTGACCAACTTTTACATAGCTTAAATCAAGTTGCGCATAAACCCCGCGATAATTGCTGCCATGTTCGACAATGATTGTATTGCCTAAATTGGGCAACCATTGAATGGATAAAACCTGCCCATTGGCAATGGCGTAAACGGGGGTGGGACCAGCTTGACTCAAGAGCCAGGCGTTATCAAAATAGGATAACTTTACTGGCGCGCCTTTGGCTGGCCAAGGCAAACGCCTTTTCAATTGAGCAAATGATGGGTTTTTTATGTTAATGGGCAATCTATTTGAGTTTGTCTCAGTGCGCACAATTGCTTTGCGCAACTTCTTTTTACTTTCTTTAAGCGCATATTCTTTGAGCGCTTGATTTTTATTTAATTGTTTTTTTATCTGCGCGCTCGTCTTTAATGCAAGGTCTCGTTTCTGCTGTAATGATTTTTTTTGAGCGAGTAAGTCTGACCGTTGCGTCTTTAGCGTATGTTTTTCAGTTTCAAGCTGTTTTAGCAGCATTTTCCTTTGTTGTTGTAAGGTCTTGATGGCTTCAATGTTGTTCAAATGCGCCGAACGAAACGTTTCTAAATACCGTTGAAATCGTAATTGGCGGTTGTATGATTCTGCATATGAATCGGGAGATTCAAAGCTGTGAAGCTTGGCCTCGTAAGCCAAACGTTGTAACTGTTTTAGTTGGATTTTCAGGTGTTTTTTATGTTTATTCAAATCCTTGTCCAAACTTTGAATGGACTGTCTGGTTTTATCAATATTTTCTGTGGTCGAAAGGCTGGCTTTTGTTAATTGTTCTATTTCTGATCGCAGTGTGGCGCTCTTATGATCGGCTTGCTTGAGCGTTTCAAGTTTTGTTTTATACTGTTCTTGCAGTTGTTTGGTTTTTTCATCGAGGTTTGCCTGGGCGTTTAATCCGATCAAGCACAGTGTAATGATCCAAAAGAAGGGGAGAACGATGCGGTCAATCATAAATCAGATTCAAATAATGAACGCCCGGTCATCTCTACTGGGCAATCTATGCCCAGCATGTCCAATAGGGTTGGACTAATGTCCCTCAGTGACCCCTTATCTCGCAATTTTTTCGATTTTTGACCCACATAGACCACAGGAACGGGGTTCACTGTATGCGCAGTATGGGGTTGATGGGTGATGGGGTCGCTCATCAGTTCAGCATTGCCATGGTCAGCACAAATTAACAATGAGCCGCCCTGTTTTTTAATCACTTCAACCACGCGTCCAATGGCGAAATCACAAGCCTCAATTGCCTTAATCGTTGCGGCCATATCACCACTGTGCCCCACCATGTCTGGATTGGCAAAATTTGCAATAAAACAATCAAAGTTCTGCGATTGAATATTTTCAATCAGAACATTTGTGACCGATTCCAAACTCATTTCTGGCTGTAAGTCATAGGTCTTGACCTTGGGCGACGGAATCACACAACGGCTCTCCCCGGCAAATGGGGCTTCAACACCCGCATTGAAGAAAAATGTTACGTGGGGATATTTTTCTGTTTCTGCCACTCTGAGTTGGGTTTTGCCTTGTTTAGACAGCCACTGCCCCAGACCATTCTCGATCGCCAGAGGCTCAAACAACACGGGATAATCATAGTCCTGATGATATTGCGTCATGGTCAGATACGCCGATAAATGAACCTTGCGCTTGCGATTAAAGCCTGCAAAATCATCATCGTTGATGGCTTGTGTAATCTGACGTACTCGATCAGAACGGAAGTTCACTGATATAACCCCATCACCATCGACCATGGGTTGTACTGGACCAATGCGTGTGGCTTGAATAAATTCGTCGGACTCGCCCCGTTCATAAGCCCGCTGAATGGCATCGTAATAATCCGTCGCTTGATATTCTGATTGGCCGTCCAACCATAAATCATGAGCTGCTTGAGTGCGTTCCCAACGTTTATCCCGATCCATTGCGTAAAATCGTCCGATCACACTACATAATGTGGCTTGTGTGCTCTGCAAAACCTTAGTGAGTGCCTCGTAGCTCGCAAGCGCACTCTTTGGGGCACAATCACGACCATCGGTGATGATGTGTACGCTGATTTTTTTGGCACCTCGTGCAGCCGCAAGCTTTAATACCGCAAATAAGTGATTCTGATGGCTGTGTACACCCCCTTCTGACAGCAAACCAAAAACATGCACATACTTGTCAGAGCGAACGGCACAATCAATGACATCACAAAGGACTGGATTGTTATTAAATGACCCGTCCTCAATCGAGCGATCAATGCGCAGTTGGTTTTGCCAAACAGTACGACCCGCTCCAAGTGTGATGTGTCCAACTTCTGAGTTGCCCATCTGTCCATCTGGCAGACCGACAATATTGCCGTGCGTTTGAATCAAAGTATGGGGATGTTGTTCTATCAATGCCGCCCAGTTTGGGGTTTTTGCATGGTGAATGGCGTTTGCTTCGGTCGCAGAACTATGCCCCCAGCCATCCAAAATAATGAGCCCGTGCGCGATTTTATTGTTTGTCATAGCTTGTCAATGTGCGCATATTACCTTCTGATTCTGAACGGGACGATTTAAAATTCATCATGAACCGAACGCTCGCGCAATGCTATCATCGCTTCACTGAGGCTGGTGTTTTTATACAAAACAGTATAAACGGCTTCACAAATAGGCAAATCCAATCCATATTTCTGCGCCAGATGGTGGACCATCTCAGCCGCCGAAACGCCTTCAACCAATTGGCTTGAGCAGGTTTTATTATTGGCCAATGCCATGCCAAATTGGCGGTTTCGTGATTGGTCATCGGTGGCGGTCAAAACCAAGTCTCCCAAGCCTGAAAGACCCATAAATGACTGAGGTTGACCGCCTAATTGCATCCCCAATAATTGAATTTCTCGCAATCCTCGGGTCACTAATGCCGAACGAGCATTGGCACCCAAAGACAGTCCATCCGAAGCGCCAACGGCAATGGCTATAATATTTTTCATGCAGCCGCCCACTTGTACACCGATGATGTCTGAACTGGCATAACAGCGAAAGGTTCCACTATGAAAAACCTTCTGCCAAAATAGCCTTTGCTTGGCATCCGATGAAGCAATAACGGTCGCTGTTGGCTGATTGTTCGCAACCTCCGTCGCAAAAGTTGGGCCCGACAAACAAGCGCCTTGCATGCCTAATGACTCAACCATCTTACTCAACACCCCACCAGTTTTGGCAAATCCTTTACAAACCCATAGCAGTTGATCCACGGACTGGATTTCTATCACCTTCTGCAATTGTTCTTTAAAAGCACCACTTGGGACAGCCATAACCACACCATCATGACCTTGTAAGGCTTCAGCCAGATGATGGGTAAATTCAATCTTTTTAGACAGGTTGACATTTGGAAGATAACGGGCATTAACGCGCGATTTAGTCATTAATCGCGCTTGCTCTTCAGACCGAGACCACAGCTTGACTGAATGTCCATTATTGGCTAATTTTATCGCCAATGCTGTGCCCCAAGCACCTGAACCGATCACCGCAATGTTCTTCATACAATTATTAAAAATGATTTTATGTTTGCCACCAATATACTGCACAAATTATAAGAGATATTGCCTCTTTAGCCGTATATTAGTTTAATAATAGAAGTCTTGTGATGCGCCTTTAAGTTTCAGCGCTAAATCTTAAAAAACCGACAAATTCAACATACAATAGCATAACATTTCCCTGAAATCTGATTATTCATGAATCAATGCCATACAAATTACGCTTTTATTGCCATTAATAAATGGCTTGCCATGGTGGCTGTATTGTTGCTATCCAGCTGTGGCGGTTCAGGAACGTCAAATGTAGAGAATGCCAATCGTTCAACCACAATTGTGAATGCTGGCCCAGATCAACAAGTTTCCCCAGGCACTCTGGTACAACTTTCAGGCTCGGTTATGCCCGCTTTGCAATCTGTGCTGTGGTCTCAAGTGTCAGGTACAAGTGTTATCTTAAGCGCTGTTGCAACCACAACCATCACCTTTGTTGCACCCATTTCAACACAAGCCCAAACCCTGGTCTTTAGACTCACATCAACGGATACCAACGGCATAGCCTCTTCTGATACAGTCTCAATCATGGTATTGGCTGCTGTCGTGAGGGCTGATCCACAATTGAGCGTCTCATCAAAAAGCATTACCATCGCTTTAAATAGCACGGCGCTTAATACAGTGGCCACAGTCAGCTCAGGCCAGATAACCTATGTCAGCGCTAACATTCAAACGGTTTCAATAGACTCTATGACTGGGGTATTCACTGGGCTACGTGCTTTTACTGGCTCCGTATTACCTCAACCAGTGCCCCCAATATTAATCAGTGTTATTCAAGCACAAACCACAATGCACGCAGCAGCCATAGCAACCTTCACCGTAACAGTCCAACAACCTACTACTACTGTGAATGCTGGGACAGATCAGCAAGTTTCCCCTGGTAGTCTGGTTCGCCTTTCAGGCTCGGTTATGCCCGCTTCGCAATCTGTGCTGTGGTCTCAAGTGTCAGGTACAAGTGTTATCTTAAGCGCTGTTGCAACCACCACCATCACCTTCGTAGCACCCATTTCAACACAAGCCCAAACCTTGGTCTTTAGACTCACATCAACGGATACCAACGGCATAGCCTCTTCTGATACAGTCTCAATCATGGTATTTGCTGCGGTCATGAGGGCTGATCCACAATTGAGCGTCTCATCAAAAAGCATTACCATCGCTTTAAATAGCACGGCGCTTAATACAGTGGCGACAGCAAGTTCAGGTCAAATAACCTATGCCAGCGCTGACAGTCAAACGGTTTCAATAGACCCGATCACAGGGGTATTCACTGGGCTACGTGCTTTTTCTGGCTCTCAGCCCCCAATACAAATCACCGTTTCTCAGGCACAAACCACAATGCATGCTGCAGCCGTAGCAACCTTCACCGTAACAGTCCAACCTCCTCCTACTACTTTGGTTGTAAATGCTGGCCCAGATCAACAAGTTTCCCCTGGCAGTCTGGTACAACTTTCAGGCTCGGTTATACCCGCATCGCAATCTGTGCTGTGGTCTCAAGTATCAGGTACATCCGTCATTTTAAGCACTCTTACAACCACCACCATCACCTTTGTCGCACCCATTTCAACACAAGCCCAAACCTTGGTCTTTAGACTCACATCAACGGATACCAACGGCATAGCCTCTTCTGATACAGTCTCAATCATGGTATTAGCTGCTGTCGTGAGGGCTGATCCACAATTGAGCGTCTCATCAAAAAGCATTACCATCGCTTTAAATAGCACGGCGATTAACACAGTAGCGACAGTCAGTTCAGGTCAAATAACCTATGTCAGCGCTGACAGTCAAACGGTTTCAATAGACCCAAACACTGGGGTATTCACTGGGCTACGTACTTTTACTGGCTCTCAGCCCCCAATACAAATCACCGTTTCTCAGGCACAAACCACCATGCATACTGCAGCCGTAGCAACCTTCACCGTAACAGTCCAACCTCTTACTACGACTTCGGTTGTGAATGCTGGGACAGACCAACAAGTCACCCCTGGCAGTCTAGTGCGCCTTTCAGGGACGGTTATGCCTGCTTCGCAATCTGTGCTGTGGTCTCAAGTGTCAGGTTCATCCATTACCTTAAGCACTGTTGCAACCACCACCGTCACCTTTGTCGCACCCATTTCAACACAAGACCAAACCTTGGTCTTTAGACTCACATCAACGGATACCAACGGCATAGCCTCTTCTGATACAGTCTCCATCATGGTATTAGCTATTGTGGGGACTGATCCACAATTGAGCGTCTCATCAAAAACCATTACCATCGCTTTTGGTAGCTCGACGATTAACACAGTGACGACAATCAGCTCAGGTCAATTAACCTATATCAGTTCTAACAATCAGACGGTTTCAATAGACTCGATGACTGGGTTATTCACTGGGCTGCGTGCTTTTACTGGCTCCTCAGTATTTACAGCAGTACTGCCAATACAAATCAGTGTTATTCAGGCACAAACTACTATGCATGCAGCAGCCGTAGCAACTTTTACCGTAACGGTCCGACATTCTACTTTAAGCAATACGCCCGATCTTGCTCGCTGCGCACTTTATACAGCGCCCAATTATGTGCCACGGCAATGGCATCTAAATAATTCCGATGACACGGATGTTAATCCTTTAAATATCTCTTGCAATAATGGCGCATCGGTTTGTAACGGTCAGGGGGTTCATGTCCGAGTTGTAGATACACCTGTGCAAATATCGCACTGTGATCTCATCAATAATTCAAACGGTGATCATTATAATTTTATCAATGGATCAGCAGGCGTAGAAGCCATTTTGGACGGCAATCCTCGAGACTCTCATGGCACAGCCGTGGCGGGACTGATTGCTGCATCGGCGAACTCCGTCGGTATGAACGGGGTTGCACCAAATGCAACCATCGGTTCATACAATCTGCTTTCTTCCAAAGTCTCTTCATCCAATGCAAATAAAATTATATCAATGACAAGAAACATCGCCAATGTGGCTATCAGCAATAATAGTTGGGCGCGCGCATTAAGTAGTAGCGCCCATTATTACGCCCTACCTGCTTCCATGGAAATGGCGCTTCAATCAGGGCTGTCGCAAGGTAGAGGCGGGCTTGGCACAATTTATTTATGGGCTGGCGGTAACAGCAGAGGCACTCGCTACGGCAATGATGATGGACTTGCCAGTAATCGATTTATCATCGCTGTAGGGGCATTGATGAGGGACGGCAAAGTCACCAGCTATTCAACACCTGGACCAAACCTTTGGATCAGCGCACCTGGTGGGAACAGAGTATGTTCTTCATCCGACACCCGAATGTTTACTACTGATTTAGAGGGCTTACATGGTTATAATACAATTTTTACGGCCTCTTCACCAAATTTGAGTCACACAGATTATACAGCTTGTTTCGCCGGCACTTCAGCAGCAGCCCCTGTCGCTGCTGGTGTTATTGCTTTACTTCTGCAACATTCACCGAATTTAGGCTGGCGTGATGTGCGTGAGATCTTAGCCCGATCAGCCGCATATACCGATCCAACGCATTCAGGCTGGCGAACCAATATGGCAGGGCTCGCCTTTAATCATGACTATGGATTTGGACGCATCGATGCAGCCGGTGCCATCGCCATGGCTTCAACTTGGCAAAATATCACAACACCCATGCAAACGCTGATTTCGACTCAAACCATCAACCTTGGTATCCCAGATATGAGTACAGCAGGCATCACCAGTCAAGTCGTCATCCAAAACTCAACCATAACACACATTGAACAACTCGAAGTCATTGCGGATACTGTACACAGCTATCCTGGCGAATTGACCATCATACTGACACACACTTCTGGCACTCAAAGCACCTCTTCAACTTTACAAATTAATTTACCAAGGGCTGGTACAAACCTGCCTCGTAAAAAACTGATCTCTAATGCATTTTTTATGGAATCCGCAAATGGCACTTGGACGCTGAATATCTCAGATCGAGCCAGTTCAGGCACAGGGACTATTCGTGGATGGACGCTTAACCTTTATGGACGGTAAATGATATGAACAAACAAATGCTTTCTCTCATTCTTAGGATTTGCCTGCTTGGGCTTGCCTTTTTGATCACACCCACAAACGCTCAACAGTATTATTACGATGGCCAGACCAAGGTGAATATCTACATTAGCGAAACTCAAATCATCAATTTTGCTTATGATAAACAGCCTCTAACAAAACAAGCCACAACATCCCAGTTATTCTCTCGAACCATGGCTTCACAGATCATCCCTAAACAAACATCGATTGATTCACTGCGTAAACAAATGCCCAATTTAAACGCGTCAAGAACCTTTAGCTATACACAAGGCGTAACGGGACCCGCCCACCAAGCATTTCCAGGCGGGATCATTGTTATATTCAAACCACAATGGGACGCCACCCGCATCTATCTTTGGGCACAATCGAATTCATTAGCCACCCCAAAGGTGTTGATACAAAGTTTGAATATGTGGATGATTCCGACACCAGCAGGTGTAGAAGCCTTGAATACGGCAAACAGAATTCATGAAAGCCAAGAAGTTATTTCTGCCACACCAGATCTGTGGCAACCTGTAACTACTCGATAAGATACCACCTAAGTCACCATCATTTAAATTCGCCGCACAGTGTGAAAACAATTACCCAAAGCACAGAATTTGAATAAATACTTAGATACTTTTACACAGACTTGTTGAATTTGACATCAATCTAATCGTATTGCAAGAAAGTTCATCAACTTTGATTGTGAATACTGACGCTGATTAACAAGTTGCCACAGGAATATAATACACCGTTCAATCACATCGGCACTCAACCAATCCTGTTCAAATTAATACTGAGCATGGAATTAACAAGACATTCATAAATTAGCTCAGCACCGCCTTATGCAAGGGCGGTGCTGAGACAAATAATTTAAAACGAGGGGAGTTGTGCTGAATATTTAGTACAGATAAACTGCGCCTGTTTCGTAACTTACACCAGGTGCGCCTACAGCAAGGGTATTCCCATTACTGCTTAAGCTCACAGAATATCCAAAACCAGCATTTAGAGAAGTGTCAGTGGCTTTGATATAGGCTTGTTGAGCCCAAGCCCCATTACTAAATTCAAACACATAGATTGCGCCCGATCCAGATCTAATATTATCATCTACGCCTCCAACACCTGTGGCTGAACCATCCTCTAGATAAGCACCTACCGCAAGGATATTGCCATCTGCACTTAAACTCACAGATTGACCAAAATCATCGGCCTCCCCTGTATTAGATGCCTTGATGTACGCTTGTTGAGACCAGATGTTAGAAGTCATATTGAAGCGGAATACATACACCGCACCTGAACGAGGAGCAGTATTATCATTCTGCGCCCCATTAATGCCAGTCGATGAGCTTCCCTCACCACTAGCCCCGACCACAAGGGTATTGCCATCTGCGCTTAGGCTCACAAGACCAAAGTAATCAATATAATTTGTATTTGATGCTTTGATGTAAGCTTGTTGAGCCCAGGTGCTAGAACCTGTGCTGAATCGTAATAGATATACCGCCCCTGAACTAGGAGCATTATTATTATTCTGCACCCCATTAACACCCCTACTTGTGCTATCCTCACTATAAGCCCCCACCGCAAGGGTGTTACCGTCACCGCTTAAACTCACAGATTCGCCAAAAAAATCACCAGTCCCTGTATTTGATCCTTTGATGTACGCTTGTTGAGACCAGGCGCTGGAAGTCGTATTGAAGCGGAATACATACACCGCGCCTGAAGCAGGAGCAGTAATATCCTGCGCTCCAATAACGCTAGTCGATGAGCTTCCCTCACCAGTAGCCCCGACCACAAGGGTATTGCCATTAGTGCTCAAGCTCACAGAACCGCCAAAGCTATTATTTCCTATCTTCGTATTTGAAGCTTTGATGTACGCTTGTTGAGACCAGGTGCTGGAAGTCGTATTGAAGCGGAATACATACACCGCACCCTCTTTCCCAGCTCCCACTGCAAGGGTATTGCCATCATCGCTCAAGCTTACAGACCAGCCAATTTGATGGTTCGCCCCTGTTTTGGATGCTTTGATATAGGCTTGTTGAGACCATGCACCTCCAATGCGACGGAATAAATAAACCGCACCTGAATTACCCTCAAAATTATTCTGAACACTATTGACGCCAGTCGATGAGCTTCCCTCCTCAGTAGCCCCGACCACAAGGGTATTGCCATCACCGCTCAAGCTCACAGAATGGCCAAATCGATCATATACTTCAGCATTACTCGCTTGCAAACGACCAATCATGCTGTTTAGCTGCGCATTGGTCAAAGAGACCGTATTATGACTTAATGAAGCACCACAAGATGATGTTGCATTACAAGTTCTCACCGCATATTGTGGATTTCGAACATTTGGAATGTACCGGTGTAAAGCAACCAAAGCTTGCGCTGTGGTCTGTCTGATATTGGTACTATTTGGACTGACAATTATGCCCCTAGTACTTAAGTCCGTAAAACTTGAAATGCCATCAGGATTGCTTTGTAATTGGTAATGCGTCGCAGTTGAGATCGCACTCCAAGCAAAATTAAAGGTCTTAATACCAGTGGTTACAACTAAGGTTCTGCTTGATGCTGAAGAGGTTGGTGGTGTGTTGCTAATGCTAATGCTACTGCTGCTGCTACTGCTAAAGATGCTGCTAATGATGCTGCTACTGCTACTGCTACTGCTACTGCTACTGCTACTGCTACTGCTACTGCTAATGATGCTGCAAGCAGACAATAATGCAGATAGCATAATGGTTGCACCTATGGTACCCAACGCGCGTAGATTCAATACCTTGATTGCGTGAGAGATTCCACTGATAAAAGCCAGAATAGATCGACTGACCGCATGCCTTTGAAGCAATGAACTGATAGATAATCTTGAGAATAATTTATACATATGCTTAACTTAAACTTATTGAAATGGTTGGTTGATCATTTAAATACTGAATTTGAAATGATGCACGTCGCATTTTATAAGAAATGTTATTGATTAGTATAAATATTATATAGAACAAATTGTGTTTAAAATTAATGGAAGTTGTTTAAATTAGCGATATTCTTTAACATAACTGGCTCAATAAACATTACAAATGGTAATGCGATTACGATATAGGCGGCTATCCCTATGTCACAACATCCGCTAAGAATGATGCCGTATTAGGTTTTTAAGACTAACATACAGAAAACGGTCCTGTTTTGATTGTGGATGGTGCAACAGTTGGTGTCTGTTTTTATCAATCTTTAAGCTTTTCAGCATCAGACCATGATGAAAAATAATCCAAGCTCGTTCAGATTGATACTGAAAAATGATTTACAAGACACTCATTACTTGACTCAGCACCGCCTTGTTCAATGACGATGCTGAGACGAATAATTTAAGACGAGGGACGTTGTGCTTAATGTTTAGTATAGATAAACTGTGCCTGCAAAGCTGCTTACACCATATGCACCTACAGCAAGGGTATTCCCACTACTGCTTAAGCTCACTGAAACTCCCAAACGAGCATCGACAGAGGGGCCTGTGGCTTTGATATAGGCTTGTTGAGCCCAAGCACCATTACCAAATTCAAACACATAGGTTGCGCCCGCATTAGTTGTGGCATTATCATCAACACCTCCAACGCCTGTGGCTGAACCATTCTCACGAAAAGCGCCAACTGCAAGGGTATTGCCATCTGCACTTAGACTCACAGATTGACCAAAGAAATCTTCCGCCCCTGTATTTGAGGCTTTGATATAGGCTTGTTGTGACCAGGTACTGGAAGTCGTATTGAAGCGGAATAAATATACCGCGCCTGTAGCAGAAGAGTTATTATCCTGCACCCCATCAACGCCAGTCGATGAGCCATCCTCACTAAAAGCGCCAACTGCAAGGGTATTCCCATCTGCATTTAAACTCACTGAAGAGCCAAAGAAATGGTTCTCCCCTGTATTTGAGGCTTTGATGTAAGCTTGTTGAGCCCAGGTGTTAGAACCTGTGCTAAAACGGAATAGATATACTGCGCCTGTAGCTGTAGAGTTGTTATCATTCTGTACTCCATTAACGCCAGTCGATAAGCTTCTCTCACCAACAGCACCCACCGCAAGGGTATTACCATCTGCACTTAAAATCACAGAATAGCCAAACAAATCGCCGGCCTCTGTATTTGAGGCTTTGATATACGCTTGTTGAGACCAGGTACTAGAATCTGTACTGAAGCGGAATACATACACCGCGCCTGAACCTAAATAAGCAAAGATACCATCCTGAACTCCATTAACCCCAGTTGATGAACCAGTTTCAATCCAAGCACCCACCGCAAGGGTATTACCATCACTATTTAGACTGACACTCCGGCCAAATTGATGGATCGCCCTTGTATTTGAGGCTTTGATATACGCTTGTTGAGACCACACACCACCAATGCGATCGAATAAATATACCGCCCCTGAAGCAGAAGCAGTATTATCATCCTGCGCCCCGTTAACGCCAGTCGATGAGCTATCTTCATTATATGCCCCTATAGCTAATGTATCGCCATCACCACTTAAACTCACAGAAAAGCCAAAATAATCGCCCGCCCCCGTATTAGAAGCTTTGATATATGCTTGTTGAGACCACGCACCACTACTACTAATGCGACTGAATATATATACCGCGCCTGTAGCAGAAGAGTTATTTTCATCCTGCGCCCCATTAACGCCAGTCGATGAGCTATCTTCATTATATGCCCCGACAGCTAGGGTATTGCCATCACCGCTTACACTCACAGAAAAGCCAAATTGATCACCTACTTCAGTATTACTCGCTTGCAAACGACCAATCATACCGTTTAGCTGCGCATTCGTCAAGGAGATTGTTTTATGACTGAATGAAGCACCACAAGATGTTGCATCGCAAGAAATAACGCCATATTGTGGATTGGTAACATTTGGAATGTACCGGTGTAAGGCAACCTGAGCTTGCGCTGTGGTCTGTCTAATATTAGTGCTATTTGGGCTGACAACAATGCCCGTAGTACTCAAGTCCGTAAAACCCGAACCATTCATGGGCTCACTTTGCAATTGATAATGCGTCGCAGTGGAGACCACACTCCAAGCAAAATTAAAGGTCTTAATACCTGTGGTCACAGCAAAGGTTCTGCTTGTTGCTGAAGAGGTTGGTGGTGTGTCGCTACTGCTACTACTACTGCTACTACCGCAAGCTGTCAAAAATGCAGAAAGCATCAAAGTGGCACATATGGTAACTAACGCGCGTCGATTCATTGCCTTGAATGCACGAGGGATTCCACTCATATAAGCAAGAATAGAATTATTGACCACATACCCCTGAAGCAATGATCCGATAGACAAGTTTGAGAATAATTTATACATAATAATTAACTTTATTTTATTAATTTGGTTAGCTGAAATAATATAACTAAAATTTATAGAAATGCACGGCGCATTGTATAAGAATAAATATAATATTGTTTAAGTTATTTAATAATATAAATTTATGTTTAAAAGTTATGGAAGTTGCTTTATTTAGCGACATTCTTTAACTTTGCTGGTTCAAAAAGCATAACGTAACATAAGCGATTAACATATAGGCGACCATCTCTATGTCACAGCATCCGCTAAGAATGGTGGTGTATAAGGTTTTATGACTCAGAAAGCAGTCATGTTTTGATTATGGATGGTGCGGTGTCTGTTTTTATCAATATTCAAGCTTTTCAGCATCGGACCATGTTGAAATATTAGAGCCTAAAGGTTAATGAATCTATACACTGCATTTTTTTCAGACTTTGATTAATTTAGAGCAATTTAAGTATGTGAATTATTTTTCTTACGAAAGACTGAATACACAATAATAGAGTGACTCGCTAGAGGGGGCAATCCCGACTAGCCGTTCATGAAAGACTACATTAAGTCATTTAGCAACAACCTACAGAATCATGACCAAAAAATATCACAGTGCGTAAGTCATGCTCAGTTTGCAAGGATGGTTAAGAGGGGTGTTTCAAGCACGCCAGACTTGTGTAAACCTGATGCTACTTGATGAGATAACACTTAGATGATCATCATTTAAATTCGTTGCACAGTTTGAAAGCAATTGCCCAAAGTAGAAAATTTGAATAAATGCTTCGGTGGTTTTTTACTTTGACTTGTTGAATTTGACATTAATCAAATAGTTATCTATGGAAGTTTTATCAAATACGACTCATTCCTATAAGTTGATGTTATAGAAATTCAATCTTAACGACACTTTATCATTGCAAAAAATATTTTGCTTAGAATTGCTGCTTTTTTGTAGGCTTGTTGGGGAGGGGCAACAACTTCATCCACTAATGATTCCAGCTGTTCAACCTTGATAGTGAATACTGGCACTGATTATCAAGTTGGGACGGGGATACAATGTGCCCCAGTTCGATGACATCGTTACTCATCCAAGCCTTAATCTTGACAACAACATTAGCATAATTGCTTCTAATAACAATCAACTGAGGTGTCGAACATACAAAAAAATAAAGCACGATCACATCTAAAAGTCAATGCTCTAATGTCCAATAGGCATTCAACTTGGAAGTCATCCAAATCCGTTCAGATTGATACTAATTAAGGGTTCAACAAGACACTAGTTACCTGACCCAGCACTGCCTTGTTTAATGACGATGCTGAGACGAATAATTTAAGACGAGGGGACAGTTTTGCTGAATATTTAGTACAGGTAAACTGCTTCTGCACCGCGGCTTCCTACAGCAAGGGTATTGCCATTATTACTTATGCTCACTGAATTTCCAAAAACAGCTCTACGAGAAGGGGCAGTGGCTTTGATATAGGCTTGTTGAGCCCAAGCACCATTAACAAACTCAAACACATAGGATGCGCCCGAATTATTTGTGCCATTATCATCTACGCCTCCAAAATCTCTGGCTGAACCATCCTCTAGACGAGCACCTAAAGCAAGGGTATTGCCATCTGCACTTAAACTCACAGATTGACCAAAGAAATCGTCCAGCCCTGTATTTGATGCTTTGATGTACGCTTGTTGTGCCCAAGTATTAGAACCTAGACTGAAGCGGAATACATACACCGCCCCTGAATCAGAAGCAGTATTATCATCTTGCGCCCTATTAACACCCGTTGAGGAGCCATCCTCATGCAGAGCTCCCACTGCAAGGGTGTTGCCATCTGCACTTAAACTCACAGACTCGCCAAAGCCATCATCAGCCCCTGTATTAGATGCTTTGATGTACGCTTGTTGTGCCCAAGTGCTGGAAGCCATATTGAAGCGGAATACATACACCGCCCCTGAATCAGAAGCAGTATTATCATCCTGCGCCCCATTAACACCAGTCGATGAGCTTCCCTCACCACCAGCTCCTACCGCAAGGGTATTACCATTAGTGCTCAAGCTCACAGAAACTCCAAAGAATTCACGATCACCAGTATTTGAAGCTTTGATGTATGCTTGTTGAGCCCAGATGCTGGAAATCGTGTTGAAGCGTAATAAATATACCGCGCCTGAACCATTAAAGTTATTATTCTGCACCCCATTAACACCAGTCGATGAGCTTCCCTCACCGACAGCTCCCACTGCAAGGGCATTGCCATCGCCATTTAGACTGACACTAAAGCCAAATAGGTCGTTCGCCCCTGTATTGGATGCTTTAATATATGCTTGTTGAAACCACGTAGCATCAATGCGACGGAATACATACACCGCCCCTGAATTTAAAGCAGTATTATCCTCCTGTGCCCCATTAACACCAATCGATGAGCTTCCTTCAAACAAAGCGCCCACCGCAAGGGTATTGCCATCTCCGCTTAAACTCACAGACACGCCAAAATTATCGCCCGCCCCTGTATTGGATGCTTTTATGTATGCTTGTTGGGACCACGCACCACCCATTCGACGAAATATATACACCGCCCCTGAACCAGAAGCACTATTATCATCCTGCGCCCCATTAACACCAGTCAATGAGCTTCCTTCATTATATCCCCCTACAGCTAATGTATCGCCATCACCGCTTAAACTCACAGACCCGCCAAATTCATCAAATCTATCAGTGTTACTCGCTTGCAAACGACCAATCATGCTGTTTAGCTGCGCATTAGTCAAGGAGACTGTGTTATGACGGAATGAAGTACCACAAGATGATGTTGCATTACAAGTTCTCACTGCATATTGTGGATTGGTAACATTTGGAATGTACCGGTGTAAGGCAACCAAAGCTTGCGCTGTTGTCTGTCTAATATTAGTGCTATTGGGACTGACCACAATACCCCTAGTACTTAAGTCCGTAAAACTTGAAGTGCCATCAGGATTGCTTTGTAATTGATAACGCGTCGCAGTTGAGATCGCACTCCAAGCAAAATTAATGGTCTTAATACCAGTGGTTACAACTAAGGTTCTGCTTGATGCTGAAGAGGTTGGTGGTGTGTTGCTAATGCTACTGCTAATGCTACTGCTAATGCTACTGCTGCTGCTACTGCTAAAGATGCTGCTAATGATGCTGCTACTGCTACTGCTACTGCTACTGCTGCTGCTACTGCTAATGATGCTGCAAGCAGACAATAATGCAGATAGCATAATGGTTGCACCTATGGTACCCAACGCGCGTCGATTCAATACCTTGAATGCGTGAGAGATTTCACTGATAAAAGCCAGAATAGATCGACTGACCGCATGCTTTTGAAGCAATGATCCGATAGACAATTTTGAGAATAATTTATACATAATAATTAACTTTATTTTATTAATTTGGTTAGCTGAACACATATAACTAAAATTTATAGAAATGCACGGCGCATTGTATGAGAATTAATATAATTATGTTTAATATATTTAATATTTAATGATTATGTTTAAAAATTATGGAAGTTGTTTTATTTAGCGACATTCTTTAACTTTGCTGACTCAAAAAGCAAAACGTAGCATAAGCGATTAACATATAGGCGACCATCTTTAGGTCACAGCATTCGCTAAGAATGATGTCGTATTAGGTTTTTAAAACTACCGTACAGAAAACGGTCATGAATTGACTACGGATGGTGCAACTGTTGGTGTCTGTTTTTAGCAATCTTTAAGCTTTTCAGCATCAGAACATGATGAAAAATTAGAGCCTATGTTTAACATGAATCTAAACACCGCTTAGTTTATACAAATTTCGAAAAATATTGAGTGTTAGCCTAAGGGGCAAAATGTATATTATTCCCTTAATTTTGCTTGCAATCAACAGCCTCTGACAAAACATGCCACGAGGATCCAATTATTCTCTCGAACCATGGCTTTACAGTTCATCCCTGAACAAACATCGGTTGATTTACTGCGTCAACAATCCCCAAATATAGATGCATCAAAAGCCTTTAGTTTTACAATAAATGTGACGTGTCCCGCTTACCAAGCATTTCCAGGGGAGGCATGGTGATTTTCAAACCACAATGGAACAGCAACCGTATCTATCTTTGGACACAATCCATTTCATTAGCCACAGGTGTTGATAGAAAGTTTGAATATGTGGATGATTGCGACACCTGCAGCTGTAAAAGCTTTGCATACAACAAAAAGAATTCATGAATACCAAGCCGTTGTTTCTAACACTTTGTAGCAATCTGTCACCACTAACTGAAAAGTGTATGTCTATAATATGGTAAGTTATAATCAATTCGGCTATGGAATCAATCTTAATTAAACAGATTAAATTAAACGCAAAAAAATATCTTGCTTTTATAACAGTTTGTTTGTTGACAAGCTGTGGAGGTTCTGGTGGTGGACAGCCTACTACTGCTTTGGTTGTAGATGCTGGCCCAGATCAGCAAGTTTCCCCAGGTAGTTTAGTGCGTCTCTCAGGGATGGTTATTCCCGCTTCACAGTCTGTGATGTGGTCTCAAGTGTCAGGTACAAGTGTTACATTTAATAGGATTGCAACCGCCGCCACCACTTTCATTGCACCCGTTTCAACACAAACCCAGACCTTAGTCTTTAGGCTCACAGTAACCGATCTAAATGGCGTGAGCACTTCTGATATAGTCTCAATCATGGTATTAGCTGCTAGCGTGAGGGCTGATCCACAATTGAGCGTCTCATCAAAAAGCATTACCATCGCTTTAAATAGCACGGCGCTTAATACAGTGGCCACAGTCAGCTCAGGTCAAATAACCTATGTCAGCGCTGACAGTCAAACGGTTTCAATAGACTCTATGACTGGGGTATTCACTGGGCTACGTGCTTTTACTGGCTCTCAGCCCCCAATACAAATCACCGTTTCTCAGGCACAGACCACCATGCACGCAGCAGCCATAGCAACCTTCACCGTAACAGTCCAACCTCTTACTACTACTTCGGTTGTGAATGCTGGGATAGATCAGCAAGTTTTACCTGGCAGTTTAGTACGACTTTCAGGTTCGGTTATGCCCGCTTCGCAATCTGTGCTGTGGTCTCAAGTGTCAGGTACAAGTGTTGCCTTAAGCGCTGTTGCAACCACAACCATCACCTTTGTCGCACCCATTTCAACACAAGCCCAAACCTTGGTCTTTAGACTCACATCAACGGATACCAACGGCATAGCCTCTTCTGATACAGTCTCAATCATGGTATTAGGTGCTGTCGTGAGGGCTGATCCACAATTGAGCGTCTCATCAAAAAGCATTACCATCGCTTTAAATAGCACGGCGATTAACACAGTAGCAACAGTCAGTTCAGGTCAAATAACCTATGTCAGCGCTGACAGTCAAACGGTTTCAATAGACCCAAACACTGGGGTATTCACTGGACTACGTGCTTTTTCTGGCACTCAGCCTCCAATACAAATCACCGTTTCTCAGGCACAAACCACCATGCATACTGCAGCCATAGCAACCTTCACCGTAACAGTCCAACCTCCTCCTCCTACTACTTTGGTTGTAAATGCTGGCCCAGATCAACAAGTTTCCCCTGGCAGTCTGGTTCGCCTTTCAGGGACGGTTATGCCTGCATCGCAATCTGTGCTGTGGTCTCAAGTGTCAGGTACAAGTGTTGCCTTAAGCGCTGTTGCAACCACAACCATCACCTTTGTCGCACCCATTTCAACACAAGTCCAAACCTTGATTTTTAGACTCACATCAACGGATACCAACGGCATAGCCACTTCTGATACAGTCTCAATCATGGTATTAGCTGCTGTCATGAGGGCTGATCCACAATTGAGCGTCTCATCAAAAAGCATTACCATCGCTTTAAATAGCACGGCGCGTAATACAGTGGCCACAGTCAGCTCAGGTCAAATAACCTATGTCAGCGCTGACAGTCAAACGGTTTCAATAGACCCAAACTCTGGGGTATTCACTGGACTACGTACTTTTATTGGCTCTCAGCCCCCAATACAAATCACCGTTACTCAGGCACAAACCACCATGCATGCTGCAGCCTTAGCAACCTTCACCGTAACAGTCCAACCTCCTCCTACTACTTTGGTTGTAAATGCTGGCCCAGATCAGCAAGTTTCCCCTGGTAGTCTAGTTCGCCTTTCAGAGTCGGTTACATCTAATATCCCAAACATTGTTCAGTGGTCTCAAGTGTCAGGCACAATCGTTTCATTGAATAGAATTGCAACCGCCGCCACCACTTTCATCGCACCCGTTTCTACACGAACCCAGACTCTAGTCTTTAGAGTCACAGCAACCGATCTAAATGGGGGAAGCGTTTCCGATACAGTCTCAATCATCGTATTAGCGACTGTGGGGACTGATCCACAATTAAGCGTTTCATCAAAAACCTTTAACCTCATTATAAATAGCACGGCGCTTAATACAGTGGCGACAGTCAGCTCAGGTCAAATAACCTATTTCAGCGCTAACAATCAAACGGTTTCAATAGACCCAAACACTGGGTTAATGAATGGGCTTCTTGCTTTTACTGCCGACTCAATACCTCGACCAACAACCCCAGTAGAAATCACCGTTGCCCAAGCACAATCCTCTATGCATGCAGCAGCCGTAGCAACCTTCACCGTATCGGTCCGATTTCCTATTCTAACCAACACACCCGATCCTGCACGATGCGCACTTTATACAGCGCCCAATTACATGCCTCAACAGTGGCATTTAAATAATATCAATGACACGGATGTCAATCCCTTAAATATCTCCTGCAATAATGGCGCATCAGTTTGTAACGGTCAGGGGGTTCAAGTCCGAGTTGTGGATGCCCCAGTACAAATCTCTCACTGTGACTTAATCAATAATTCAAACGGTGATCATTATAATTTTGTCACTGGGTCAACCGGTGTTGAAAGCTCTTTTGATGGTAATCCTTCTGATTCTCATGGCACAGCCGTGGCGGGGTTGATTGCTGCATCGGCTAACTCAGTCGGTGTGAACGGGGTTGCACCCAATGCAACCATCGGTTCTTACAATCTGCTTTCTTCCAAAGCCCCTGGATCAACTGAAGTAAATACGATTATTTCAATAACAAATACGATTATTTCAATGACAAGAAACATTGCCAATGTCGCTATCAGCAATAATAGTTGGGGAGCGTTTAGTCCAAATATATATGTTTTGCCAGCTACGGAAGAACTGGCGCTTCAAACTGGACTGTCGCAAGGTAGAGGTGGGCTTGGCACAATTTATATTTGGGCTGCAGGAAATAGTAGAGGCTTCCTCTACGGCAATGATGATGGATATGTCAGTAATCGTTTTATCATTGCTGTGGCCGCCTTGTTGAGAAATGGCAGGTTTACCAGCTATTCAACGCCCGGCTCAAATCTATGGATAAGTGCACCAGGCGGAGACTTATCGTGTCCTTCGGAACTAATGTTTACCACCGATTTAGAGGGAACACATGGATATAATACCGAATTTACGGCAAGGTCTTCGGACCTGGGGCACGCCGACTATACACGTTGTTTCAATGGAACCTCCTCAGCAGCCCCTGTCGCCGCTGGTGTGGTTGCATTACTTCTGCAACATTCACCGACTTTAGGCTGGCGGGATGTGCGCGAAATCTTAGCACGATCAGCCGTACAAACCGATCCAACGCATTCAGACTGGCAAACCAATATGGCAGGGCTCACCTTTAATCATGACTATGGATTTGGGCGCATTGATACGGCCCGTGCCATCGCCATGGCTTCGACTTGGCAAAATATCACAACGCCGATGCAAACACTGGTTTCCACTCAAAGCGCCAATCTTAGAATCCCAGAAATGAACACAGCCGGCGTTACCAGTCAACTCATCATACAAAACTCAACCATGACGCACATTGAACAACTTGAAGTCATTGTGGATGTCGTGCACACCTATCCTGGCGATTTAACCATTATGCTTTCACACACCTCTGGTAGTCAAACCACCCGTTCTACTTTGCAAATTACCTTGCCAAGGCTCGGTGAAAATCTTCCTCGTAAGAAGCTCATTTCTAACGCATTTTTTATGGAACCTGCGAACGGCACTTGGACGTTGAATATCTCTGACCGAGCCACTTCTGACACAGGCACTATTCGCGGCTGGACACTTAACCTTTATGGACGATAACTGATAGACAAACGCTTTATCTCATTAGGATTTGCCTGCCATTCATTACCTATAAGCGCTTGCCTTTTTAATCAGGCTTTCAATCGCTCAACAGTATTATGATGGACAAACCAAGGTAAATATTTACATTAGCCCAAATCATTAATTTTGTTTATGATCAACAGCCTCTGACAAAACATGCCTCAACAATCCATTTCGCTCTCGAACCCTGACTTTATAGTTCATATCTGATCAAACATCGGAAGATTCACTGCGTCAACAATCCCCAAATTTGAACGCGTCAAAAACCTTTAGCTTTACACAAAGTGTGACAAGTCCCACTTACCAAGCATTTCCAGGCGGGGTCATTGTTATGTTCAAACCACAAAGGGACACAAACCACCCAATCCAATTCATTAGCCAAAGGGGTTCATAGAAAGTTTAAATATGTGGATGATTGTGACACCTGCTGGTGTATCAACCTTGCATACGGCAAACAGAATTCATGATTGCCAAGAAGTTATTTCTGCCACCTTTTGGCAATCTGTTACCACTAACTGAGAAGGGTGTATCTCTACGTAGGTAAGTTATAATCAATTGGCTATGGAATCAATCTTAATAAAGCAAATTAAATTCAACGCAAAACGATATCTTGCTTTAATAATTGTTTGTTTGTTGACAAGCTGTGGGGGTTCTGGTGGTGGACAACCCACTACTACTTTATTTGTAGATGCTGGCCCAGATCAACAAGTTTTCCCTGGCAGTTTAGTACGCCTTACAGAAACTTACGCAACTAATATCCCACAAATTATTCAGTGGTCTCAATTGTCAGGCACAATTGTTTCATTGAATAGCATTTCAACTGCCACCACCACTTTCATCGCACCCGTTTCAACCCAAACCCAAACCTTAGTCTTTAAGCTCACAGCAACCGATCTAAATGGGGTGAGCACTTCCGATACAGTCTCCATCATAGTGTTAGTCTCTGGCACAGTTGCAAATCCACAATTAAGTGCTTCATCAAAAACCTTTTACGTCACTTTAAATAGTACGGCTCTTAATACATTGGCGACAGTCAGTTCAGGCCAGATAAGCTATATCAGTTCTGATAGTCAAACGGTATCAATAGATCTGATCACTGGGGTAATGACTGGGCTTCGTGCTTTTACTAACACTTTTTTGATTCGACCCGTGCCCCCAGTACAAATCACCGTTATTCAAGCACAAACCACAATGCATGCTGCAGCCGTGGCAACCTTCACCGCAACGGTCCGACATCCTATTTTAAGCAACACCCCCGATCTTGCTCGATGCGCACTTTATACAGCAGCCAATTACATGCCTCAACAGTGGCATCTAAATAATACCGATGACACGGATGTCAATCCCTTAAATATCTCCTGCAATAATGGCGCATCGGTTTGTAACGGTCAGGGGGTTCATGTCCGAGTTGTGGACGCCCCTGTACAAATATCTCACTGTGATTTAATCAATAATATAAACGATGATCATTTTAATTTTGTCACAGGGTCAACGGGTGTTGAAAGCACTTTTGACGGCCATCCCACTGATTCTCATGGTACAGCCGTGGCGGGGTTGATTGCTGCATCGGCTAATTCAGTCGGTATGAATGGCGTTGCACCAAATGCAACCATCGGCTCTTACAATCTGCTTTCTTCCAAAGCCGCTGCATCAGATGCAAATACGATTATTTCAATGACAAGAAACATCGCCAATGTCGCTATCAGCAATAATAGCTGGGGGCGATCCGATCTGGGTAGTGCTAATATTTTCGTTTTACCAGCTACGCATGAACTGGCGCTTCAATCTGGACTGTCGCAAGGTCGGGGTGGGCTTGGCACAATTTATATTTGGTCAGGGGGTAATAGTAGAGGCTTTCGCTACGGCAATGATGATGGATATGTCAGTAATCGTTTTATCATTACTGTGGCCGCCTTATTGAGAAATGGCAGATTCACCAGCTATTCAACGCCCGGCTCAAATCTATGGATAAGTGCACCAGGCGGAGACTTATCGTGTCCTTCGGAACTAATGTTTACGACCGATTTAGAGGGAACACATGGATATAATACCGAATTTTCGGCAAGGTCTTCGGACCTGGGGCACGCCGACTATACACGTTGTTTCAATGGAACTTCCGCAGCAGCCCCTGTCGCCGCTGGTGTGATTGCTTTACTTCTGCAACATTCACCGACTTTAGGCTGGCGAGATGTGCGCGAAATCTTGGCACGATCAGCCGTACAAACCGATCCAACGAATTCAGACTGGCGAACCAATATGGCGGGACTCACCTTTAATCATAACTATGGATTTGGGCGCATTGATGCGGCCCGTGCCATCGCCATGGCTTCAACTTGGCACAATGTCACAACGCCGATGCAAACACTGGTTTCCACTCAAAGCGCCAATCTTAGAATCCCAGAAATGAACACAGCCGGCGTTACCAGTCACCTCATCATACAAAACTCAACCATGACGCACATTGAACAACTTGAAGTCATTGTGGATGTCGTGCACACCTATCCTGGTGATTTAACCATTGTGCTTTCACACACCTCTGGTAGTCAAACCACCCGTTCTACTTTGCAAATTACCTTGCCAAGGCTCGGTGAAAATCTTCCTCGTAAGAAGCTCATTTCTAACGCATTTTTTATGGAACCTGCGAACGGCACTTGGACGTTGAATATCTCTGATCGAGCCACTTCTGACACAGGCACTATTCGCGGCTGGACACTAAACCTTTATGGACGATAACTGATAGACAAACGCATTATCTCATTCGGATTTGCCTGCCATTCTTTGCCTATAAGCGCTTGCCTTTTTGATCACACCCACAAACGCTCAACAGTATTACTACGATGGACAAACCAAGGTAAATATTTACATTAGCCCAAATCATCCATTTTGCTTTGATGGCGGCTTTATTGCAAACCGATTTGGAGGTTCAACAACTTCATCTACTAATATTTCTAATTGTTCAACCTTAATGGTACAAACTGCGCTGATTAACAAGTGGTTACGGAGATACAATGCACCTTTCAATCACATCGCCACTGAACCAATCCTTAGTCTTGACAGCAAAATCAGATCAACTGCTTCAATAACGCTCAACTAACGTTTCAAGCAGACAGAAAATGAGGTTTGATCACATCAAATAGTCAATGCTTTAATGTTCAATAGACATGCAACTTGAAAGTCATCCAAGTCAGATCGATACAGAGTGAGGGCTTAACAAGATACTCATTACTTGGCTCAGCACCGCCTTGTGCAAGGACGGTGCTAAGACGAATAATTTAAGACGAGGGCAGTTTGAATATTTAGTACAGGTAAACTGAGCCTGCAAGGCTATTTTCAGCAATTGCGCCTACAGCAAGGCTATTCCCACTACTGCTTAGGCTTACTGAAAATCCAAATTGAGCTCCGGCAGCAGTTCCAGTGGCTCTGATGTAGGCTTTTTGCGCCCAAGCACCATTAGCAAATTCAAACACATAGGTTGCGCCCGCATCTGTGTCACTATCATCTACGCCTCCAACTCCTGTGGCTGAACCAGCCTCTAGAAAAGCCCCTACCGCAAGGATATTGCCATCTGCACTTAAACTTACAGATCGACCAAAGAAATCGCCAGCCCCAGTATTGGATGCTTTGATGTACGCTTGTTGGGACCAGGTGCTAGAAGTCGTATTGAAGCGGAAGACATACGCCGCCCCTGAACGAATAGCAGTATTATCATCCTGCGCCCCATTAACGCCAGTTATTGAGCTATCTTCATAAACCGCCCCTACTGCAAGGGCATTGCCATCAGCGCTTAGACTCACAGAACGACCAAATTCATCTCCCCCCTCCGTATTTGATGCTTTAATGTACGCTTGTTGAGCCCAGGAATTAGAAGTTGTATTGAAGCGGAATAGATACACCGCACCTGAAGCATAAGCAGTATTATCATCCTGCGCCCCATTGACGCCCGTCGATGAGCTTGCCTCACCATTGGCTCCGACCGCAAGGGTGTTGCCATCTGCACTTAAACTCAAAGATTCACCAAATTGATCGAGTCGCCCAGCATTTGATGCTTTAATGTACTCTTGTTGAAACCAGGTGTTGGAAGCTGTGTTGAAGCGAAATACATACACTGCCCCTGAATCAGAAGCTGTATTATCATTCTGCGCCCCATTAACGCCAGTCGATGAGCTTCCCTCTTTTAATGCCGCTACAGCTAATGTATTGCCATTATCACTCAAGCTCACGGAAAAGCCAAATTCATCACCCTGCCCTGCATTCGATGCTTTAATGTACGCTTGTTGAGCCCAAGCACCAGAAGTCGTATTGAAGCGGAATAAATAAACCGCGCCTGAATCAGTAGAATTATCATTCTGTGCCCCATTAATGCCATTCGATGAACTATCCTCAGATCTTGCTCCGACCACAAGGGTATTGCCATCGCCATTTAGACTGACTCTCGTACCAAAAAAATCGGAAAGTCCTGTATTTGAAGCTTTGATATATGCTTGCTGTACCCACGCACCTCCAATACGACGAAATACGTACACCGCCCCTGAATTATTTGCAGAATTATCATTTTGTGCTACATTGACACCTGTCAATGAGCTATCCTCTAGAAAGGCACCTACCGCAAGGGTATTGCCATCGCCGCTCAAACTCACAGACCCGCCAAATTGATCACCTCCTTCAGCGTTACTCGCTTGTAAACGACCAATCATGCTGTTTAGCTGGGCATTGGTCAAGGAGACCGTGTTATGACGGAATGAAGGGGCACACGATGATGTTCTATTACAAGTCCCCACCGCATATTGTGGATTACGAACATTTGGAATGTATCGGTGTAAGGCAACCAAAACTTGCGCGGTGGTCTGTCTGATATTGGTGCTATTGGGACTGACAACAATGCCCGCGGTACTTAAGTCCGTAAAACCCGAACCGCCATCGGGATTGCTTTGCAATTGATAATGCGTCGCAGAAGTGATCGCACTCCAAGCAAAATCAAGGGTTTTAATCCCAGTCGTTAAAGTAAACATGGGTTCTGGAAGGACAGTAACGATGGTAAAAGTCGATGCGTTATCTGTATCGGTTGTTCTGAGTGTCAGCAATATTTGCGGCGCATTCACGCTGAAATCTAATCGCGTTATGGTCAGGCTCGTGGCGGTTATGGCTGTATTAAATACACCCTGACCCGTTGAAACGCTGAAGGATAATGTGCTGTCCTCCACATCGAAAGCGGTAACAGTCAGAACAACAGGTGTTGAACCGACAGTGATACCGTTTGAAGTTACCGATATGGTAGGTGGGTCATTGACAGAGTTCACGGTCACAGTCACTTGAGTTGTGACAAAGAGCCTGCCATTGGTCGCCGTAATGGTTAAGGTGGTGCGCCCAGTGGCATGACGAATACTCAATACATTAACTTGTGTGTTTGAGTTCGTTACAGTGACTACCCCAGTATTAGATTGACTAACCGTAATTGCAGTGGCATTGGATACTGAGGCGACAGTTCGTGATCCCATAAAATCTTCATCAATACTAAGGTTACTGCTTGATACTGTAAAAGTGGGGGTTGGTGTATTATTGGCAGCGTTCACGATCACAGTCACTTGAGTTGTTGCAACGAGCGAGCCATTGGTCGCCGTAATGGTAAGGATGGTACGCCCAAAGGCATTAGCAATACTCGATACATTAACTTGTGTGCTTGAGTTCGTTACAGTGACCACCCCAGGATTGGATTGACTAACCGTAATAGATGTGGCATTGGATACTGAGGCGACAGTCCAAGGTCCCGTAAAATCTACATCAAAGCTAAGGTTACTGCTTAATACTGTAAAAGTCGGGGTTGGTGTAATATTGACAGGGTTCACTGTCACAGTCACTTGAGTTGTGGCACTGAGCGTGCCATTGGTCGCCGTAATGGTTAAAGTGGTGCGCCCAGTGGCATTTGGAATACTCAATACGTTAACTTGTGCGTTTGAGGTCGTGACAGTGACCACCCCAGTATTGGATTGACTAACCGTAATTGCCGTGGCATCGGTTACAGTAGCGACTAACTGAGGTGTCGCAAAATTTTCATCAATACTAATGCTACTGCTTGATATTGAAAAAGTGGGGGTTGTTAGTATTGATGTTGATGTTGTTGATGTTGTTGATGTTGTTGATGTTGTTGATGTTGTTGATGTTGCTGATGTTGTTGGCGCTGTTGCTGTTGATGATGTTGTTGAGGTGCTACCGCCACCACCGCCACAAGCAGACAATAATGCAGATAGCATCAAAGTTGTACCTATGGTACTAAATGCTCCTCGATTCACTGCCTTGATTAGGCGAGGGAGACCTTTCATAAAAGCATGAATAGATTGATTGGCCTCATGCCCTTGAAGCAATGAACTGGTAGAAAATATTGTAAATAATTTATACATAATGGTAAAGCTGCACTTATTAAAATAGTTGAATATTCTTATAATAACGAATTTAGAAGGATGCAGGGCGCATTTTATAAGAATTAATATTATAATGCATAAGTTATTTTATACAAAGATTGTGTTTAAAAATCAATGGAAATTGTTTAATTTAAAAAAATTGATTGACATAACTGGCTCAAAAACATACATCAAAGCCTCACATACGTAATAGGCGATGACTTTAGTTGATCAGTGAGTTTAAGTGTAGATGGCAATACTCTTGAGGTGGGTGTTGAGTGTAGTTCACCGACTGGCATTTATGGGACGAAGGATGATCATACTGCTTCAAAAACGCCCAACTAACGTTTCAAGCAGACAGAAATGCGGCACAATCACATCAAATAGCCAATGCTCGAAAATTCAATAGACATGCAACTTGAAAGTCATCCAAATCCGTTTAGATTGATACTAAGCAAGGGTTTAACAAGATACTGATTACATGGCTCAGCACCGCCGCAAGACGGTGCTGAGACGAATAATTCAAGACGAGGGCCGTTGTGCTGAATATTTAGTACAGGTAAACTGCGCCTGTCTGGTTGCTTACACCATATGCACCTACAGCAAGGCTATTGCCATTACTGCTTAAGCTCACTGAAAATCCATAATTAGCAGAGTTAGAAGGGTCAGTGGCTTTGATATAAGCTTGTTGAGCCCAAGCACCATTAGAAAATTCAAACACATAAGTTGCGCCCGCACTAATTCTACCATTATCATCTACGCCTCCAACACCTGAGGCTGAACCATCCTCTGCATCGGCACCTACTGCAAGGATATTGCCATCTGCATTTAAACTCACAGATCGACCAAATTGATCGCCCGCCCCTGTATTGGATGCTTTAATATACGCTTGTTGGGACCAGGTGTTAGAAGTCGTGCTGAAACGGAATAGATACACCGCACCTGAATTAGTAGCAGTATTATCACCCTGCGCCCCATTAACACCTGTCGATGAGCTATCTTCATTAATCGCCACAACTGCAAGGGTATTGCCATCTGCACTCAAGCTCACAGATTGACCAATATTATCAAACCCCTCTGTATTTGAGGCTTTGATGTACGCTTGTTGAGACCAGGTGCTGGAAATCGTGTTGAAGCGGAATAGATACACCGCCCCTGAAGAAATAGCAGTATTATCACCCTGCACCCCATTAATACCAGTTGATGAGCTTGCCTCACCATTAGCTCCGACCGCAAGGGTGTTGCCATCTGCACTTAAACTCACATAAAAGCCAAATTGATCGCCCGCCCCTGTATTTGATGCTTTGATATAAGCTTGTTGTGCCCAGGCGCTAGAAAATGTGCTGAAACGGAATACATACACCGCACCTGAATTAGCAGCAGAATTATTATTCTGCGCCCCATTAACGCCAGTTGATGATCCATCCTCATTCCAAGCGCCCATTGCAAGGGTATTGCCATCACCGCTCAAGCTCACAGACCAGCCGAAGAAATCGCCCGCCCCTGTATTTGATGGTTTGATGTACGCTTGTTGTGCCCAGGCGTTAGAAAATGTGCTGAAACGGAATAGATAAACCGCACCTGAATTATCAGCAGAATTATTATTCTGCAGCCCATTTACGCCAACCGATGAGCTGTCCTCTCGAAAAGTACCTACTGCAAGAGTATTGCCATCATCGCTCAAGCTTACAGACCAGCCAAATTGATCGCCCGCCTCCGAATTTGATGCTTTGATATATGCTTGTTGTGCCCATGCACCACCAATACGACGGAATAAATATACCGCACCTGAATTACCAGCAGAATTATTCTGAACACTATTGACGCCCATCGATGAGCCATCCTCATTAGTTGCCCCTACAGCTAAGGTGTTACCATCACCGCTCAAGCTCACAGAATAGCCAAATTGATCAATACTATCAGGGTTACTCGCTTGCAATCGACCAATCATGCTGTTTAGCTGCGCATTGGTTAAAGCAACCGTGTTTCCAATGTAAGCGGACTCACATAATCCGCTAGTGCAGGCATTCACACCGAATTGGGGGCCACTTACTCTGGGAATATATCGGTGTAAGCCAACCAAAGCTTGTGCTGTGGTCTGTCTGATATTGGTGCTGTTTGGACTGACGACCACACTCGTAGTACTGAAATCCATATAACTTGAACCAGCGGGAGCACTCTGCAACCGATAATTGTCCGCATTAGGGACCGCAGTCCAAGCAAAATCAAGGGTTTTAATCCCAGTAGTTACATTAAACAAGGGTGTTGGAACGACGGTAACTATAGTAAAAGTCGATGCGTTATTTGTATCGGTTGTTCTGAGTGTCAGCAATATTTGCGGCGCATTCGGGCTGAAATCTAATCGCGTTATGGTAAACCTGATGGCGGATATGGCTGTTGTATTAACAACACCCTGACCTGTTGAAACGCTAAATGCTAAGGACAAATCCTCCACATCAGAAGCGGTAACAGCCAGGACAACGGGGACTGAACCGATAGTGATAACGTTTGAACTTACCGTTATGGTGGGTGTGTCATTAACGGCATTCACAGTGACCACCACTTGAGTGGTTGTGCTTAGCCTGCTATCACTAAGGGTGATGGTTAAAGTGGTTTGGCCATTGGCATTTGGAATGTTTACAACTCGAACGCCTACGTCTGTGGTTGTGACACTGACCACCCCAGTTGTGGATTCAGACACAGTTAACGTCAAGGTAGTGCTGTCAATATCGGTTCTGCTTGTTGCGATTAATACCGCTCCAAAATCTTCAGCCAAGGTCAAGGCAGTAGTAGAGACGGTTAAGACTGGTGGGTCATTAACGGCTGTGACATTCACCACCACTTGAGTGGTTGCATTTAGTCTGCCATCACTAAGGGTGATGGTTAAAGTGGTTTGGCCATTGGCATGGCGGATGTTTGATACAGAAACGCCTGCATCTGTGACCGTGACAGTGACCACCCCAGTCGTGGATTCAGCTACGGTTAACGTCAAGGTCGTGCTATCAATATCCATTCTGGTTGTTGCGATCAATACCGTTCTAAAGTCTTCAGCCAAGGTCAAGGCAGTGGTAGAGACAGTTAAGACTGGTGGGTCATTATTGGCTGTGACATCCACCACCACTTGAGTGGTTGTGCTTAGCCTGCTATCACTAAGGGTGATGGTTAAAGTGGTTTGGCCATTGGCATTTGGAATGTTTGCAATTTGAACGCCTGCATCTGTGGTTGTCACTGTGACCACCCCAGTAGCTGATTCAGTTACGGTTAACGTCAAGCTATTACTATCAATATCGGTTCTGGTTGTTGCGATCAATACCGTTCTAAAGCCTTCAGCCAAGGTTAAGGCAGTTGTAGAGATGGTTAAGGTGGGTGTGTCATTAACGGGCGCCACGACCACGACAACTTCGGTAGTAGCAGATTGTCCAACGGTATCGATTGCCTGAATGGTTAAGGTCGTTGTGCCATTGGCATTTTCTATGGCAGATAAGTTGATATTTACAAACTGGCTTGGTGTGGATGTGACGACATCCACAAGATGTGTGGTAGAGCTCACCGAAATCGTTACGGTATCTTCAACGTCAATGACAAATGCGACAAATAGTGAGGCCTCAAAGTCCTCTAGTACGCTGATACGATTGGTGAAAATTAAAAAACCTGGTGCCCTATTGAGTACATTAACAGAAATTGTCTGAGTAACTATTGTGCCAGAACTGTCAACCACTCTAACGGTTAATATGGTTTGACCTGTTGCAGCAGCATTCGGAATCAAGGTTATGGCATTAGCTGAAGTCGTTACTATGACAACACCTGGGGTGGATTCAGACACGGTGAAGGATAATGTAGTGTCTTCAATATCACTTGCAGTCGTGTTAATGGTCATAGTCGAAAATGCACTGAGAGTCGTAATACTGTTAGATGAGACAGTTAGAGTCGGTGTGTCATTGACTGCATTCACTGTGACCAACACTTGAGTGGTTGAAGTTAATTGGCTATCACTAAGGGTGATGGTTAAAGTGGTTCTGCCACTCCTATGGGCTATGCTGGATACAGAGACGCCTGAGGTTGATGTCTGCACTGTGACCACCCCAGTAGCTGATTCAGTCACGGTTAAGGTCAAAGTATTACTATCCACATCACTTCTGGTTGTTGCGATCAACAACGTACCAAAATCTTCAGCCAAGATCAATGCGTTGGTTGAAACAGTTATGGTGGGTGTATCATTAACCGCTGTGACGTCAATCACCACTTGAGTGATTGTCGTTAATACGCTATCACTAAGGGTAATCGTTAAAGTGGTTTGGCCATTGGCATGGCGGATGCTTGATACAGAAACGTCTGCGTCTGTAACCGTGACAGTGACCACCCCAGTCGTAGATTCAGCCACGGTAAACGTCAAGCTAGTGCTGTCAATATCGGTTCTTGTTGTTGCGATCAAAACCGTTCTAAAATCTTCAGCCAAAGTCAAGGCATTAGTAGAGACGGTTAAGGCTGGTGGGTCATTAATGGGTGTAACGTCAACAACCACTTGAGTGATTGTACTTAGTCTGCCATCACTAAGGGTGATGCTTAAAGTGGTTTGGCCATTGGCATTGCGGATGTTTGATACAGAAACGCCTGCATCTGTGACCGTGACAGTGACCACCCCAGTCGTGGATTCAACCACAGTGAAAGTCAAGGTCAAGGTATTGTTATCAACATCCGTTCTGGTTGTTGCGATCAAAACCGTTCCAAAATCTTCATCTAAAGTCAACGCAGTCGTTGAAACAGTTAAGGTAGGTCGATCATTGACAGCGTTAACAATCACAGTCACTTCAGTTGTGGCACTGAGCGTGCCATTGGTCGCCGTAATGGTTAAGATAGTGCGCCCATTGGCATTAAGCATACTCGAAACGTTAACTTGTGAGGATGTATTTGTTACAGTGACCACCCCAGTATTGGATTGACTAACCGTAATAGATGATGCATTGGATACAGTGGCGACTAACTGAGATGTCGCAAAATCTTCATCAATACTGAAATTACTGCTTGATACTAAAAAAGTGGGGGTTGGTGTATTATTGACAGGGTTCACGGTCACAGTCACTTGAGTTGTGGCAGTGAACGAGCCATTGGTCGCACTAATGGTTAAGACGGTACGCCCAGTGGCATTTGGAATCCTCGATACATTAACTTGTGTGTTTGAGTTCGTAACAGTGACCACTCCAAAATTGGATTGATTAACCGTAATAGATGTTGCATTGGATACAGTGGCGACAGTCCAAGATCCCGTAAAATCTTCATCAAAACTAAGGTTACTGCTTAATACTATAAAAGTGGGCGTTGAGGAGGTTGTTGGACCATTAACAGCGTTCACAGTCACAGTCACTTGAGTTGTAGCACTGAGCGAGCCATTGGTCGCCGTAATAGTTAAGGTGGTGCGCCCAGTGACATTAGCAATACTTAATACGTTAACTTGTGTGTTTGAGGTCGTGACAGTGACCACCCCAGGATTGGATTGACTAACCGTAATTGCTGTAGCATCGGATACAGTAGCGACTAACTGAGGTGTCGCAAAATTTTCATCAATACTAAGGCTACTGCTCGATATTGAAAAAGTGGGGGTTGTTAGTATTGGTGTTGGCGCTGTTATTGTTGATGTTGTTGGCGCTGTTGATGATGTTGTTGAGGTGCTACCGCCACCACCGCCACAAGCAGACAATAATGCAGATAGCATCAATGTTGTACCTATGGTACTTAACGCTCGTCGATTCACTGCCTTGATTAGGCGAGGGAGACCTTTCATAAAAGCAAGAATAGATTGATTGCCCGCATGCCCTTGAAGCAATGGACTGGTAGAAAATATTGTAAATAATTTATACATAATGGTAAAGCTGTGCTTATTAAAATTGTTGGATATTCTTATAATAACGAATTTAGAATGATGCAGTGCGCATTTTATAAGAATTAATATTAAATTGTATAAGTTATTTTATACAAAGATTGTGTTTAAAAATCAGTGGACGTTGTTTTTTTAGCGACAATCTTAAACATATTTGGCTCTCAAGTATTACCTAACATACGCGACTACCAGATAAAAGACTATTTTTATGTCACAACATCCGCTAAGAATAAAGTCGAACAAGATTATACAAAAGTAAAATAATCCGCTACAGAGGGGCACGAGACCGACTAGAAATTCATAAAGGACTACCTTAAGTCATTTAGCGGTAACCTATAGAATTATGATTAAAAAGATCACAGAGCGTTAAGTCATACTTAGCTTGTGAGGATGGTTAAGAAGTTTGATTCTTCCACCTTGTGGTAAGTTGTTACCACTCGATGAGATAGACATAGGTCATCATCATTTAAATTCGCTGCACAGTGTGCAAGCGTTTGCCCAAAGCACAGAATACATACTTAGATGGTTTTACATTGACTTGTTGAATTTGACATCAATCTCATCGTATTCTATGGAAATTTTATCAAATTCGACACACTCCATATAAGTTGATGCTTTATGGATTCAACCTTTATACGCTTTTTCACTGCAAAAGATATTTTGCTTTGATGGCCGTTTTATTGCAGGCCGTTTTAGGAATTTTTTAATTGTTCAACCTTAATTGTGATTATTGGTGCTGATTAACAAGTTGGCTCGGCGATACAAAGCGCCGTGCAAACACATTGGCTCTCATCAAAGCCTTAGTCTTGACAGCAACATCAGAACAACTGCCTCTAATAACGCTCAACTAACATTTCAAGCAGACAGAAAATGCGGCACGATCACATCACAAAGTCAATGCTCTAATGTTCCTATAGACATGCAACTTGAAAGTCATCCAAGTCAGATTGATACTGAATAAGGGTTTAACAAGACATTCATTAGCTCAGCACCGCCGCAAGGACGGTGCTGAAACGAATAATTTAAGACGAAGGTCGTTGTGCTGAATTTTTAGTACAGGTAAACTGCGCCTGCATTGCTGCTAACACCCCAAGCGCCCACAGCAAGGGTATTGCCATTACTGCTTATGCTCACTGAAACTCCAAATCCAGCAGAGCCAGAAGGGTCAGTGGCTTTGATATAGGCTTGTTGAGCCCAAGCACCATTAGCAAATTCAAACACATAGGTTGCGCCCGCACCATTTCTGCCATTATCATCTACGCCTCCTACACCTGTGGCTGAACCATCCTCACTCCTAGCGCCCACTGCAAGGATATTGCCATCTGCACTTAAACTCACAGATTGACCAAAATCATCGCTCTCCCCCGTATTGGAGGCTTTGATGAATGCTTGTTGAGTCCAGGAGTTTGAACTGAAGCGGAATAGATACACCGCCCCTGAACTAGTAGAGTTATTATTCGGCACCCCATTAACGCCAGTAATTAAGCTTGATTCATTTATTACGCCCACTGCAAGGGTATTACCATCAGCGCTTAGATTCACTGAACTACCAAATTCATCGCTCTCATCTGAATTTGAGGCTTTGATGTATGCTTGTTGAGTCCAGGAGTTTGAACTGAAGCGGAATACATAAACCGCCCCTGTATCAGTAGAATTATTATTCTGTACCCCATCAACACGCGTTGATGAACCATCCTCTAAACGTGCTCCTACTGCAAGGGTATTACCATCAGCACTTAAACTCACAGATTGACCCAATTGATCATCTTGCCCCGTATTGGATACTTTGATGTACGCTTGTTGAGTCCAGGAGTTTGAACTGAAGCGGAATACATACACCGCCCCTGTATCAGTAGAACGATTATTCTGCAACCCATTAACACTAGTCGATGAGCCATCCTCACCAGTCGCCCCTACTGCTAGGGTGTTGCCATCATCGCTTATATCAATTGAACCACCAAATAGATCGCTATCCCCTGAATTGGATGCTTTGATGTATGCTTGTTGAGTCCAGGAGTTTGAACTGAAGCGGAATACATACACCGCGCCAGCATTAGTAGCGTTATTATTCTGTATTCCATTAACACCAGTACTTGTGCTATCTTCATTAATCGCCCCCACTGCAAGGGTATTACCATCATCGCTCAAGCTCACAGAAATGCCAAATTCATCATTTTCACCTGTATTTGAGGCTTTGATGTACGCTTGTTGAGACCACGAACCACCAATGCGACGGAATAAATAAACCGCGCCTGTATTAGAAACAGTATTATCATTTTGTACCCTATTAACACCTGTCAATGAGCTATCTTCATTAGTTGCCCCTACAGCTAATGTATTGCCATCGCCGCTCAAGCTCACAAACCCGCCAAATGAATCATTTGCATCAGCATTACTCGCTTGCAAACGACCAATCATGCTGTTTAGTTGCGCATTGGTCAAGGAGACTGGGTTATGACGGAATGAAGCTCCACAAGATGAAGTTGTATGACAAGTTCCCACTAAATATTGTGGATTGGTAACATTTGGAATGTAACGGTGTAAGCCAACCAAAGCTTGCGCTGTAGTCGTTCTGATATTGGTGCTATTGGGACTGACGACCACACTCGTAGTGCTTAAGTCCAGATTACCTGAACCAGAAACAGGAACGCTTAGCAATTGATAATGCGTCGCAGAAGTGATCGCACTCCAAGCAAAATCAAGGGTTTTAATTCCAGTCGTTACAGTAAGCCTAGGTTCTGGCAGGACCGTAACGATGGTAAAAGTCGATACGTTATTTGTATCGGTTGTTCTGAGTGTCAGCATAACTTGCGGCGCATTAACGCTGAAATCTAATCGCGTTATGGTCAAACTCGTGGTGGTAATGGCTGTATTAACAACACCCTGACCCGTTGAAACGCTGAAGGATAATGTGCTGTCCTCCACATCGGAAGCGGATACATTCAGTACAACAGAGCCCGAACCGACAGTGACAACACTTGAACTTACCGTTAATGCAGGCGGGTCATTAACTGGCGCCACAACCACAACTACTTCGGTAGAAATAGATTGTTCACCAGCCGTCGCTCGAACGGTTAAGGTCGTTGTGCCATTGGCATTCTCTATGGCAGCTAAGTTGATAGTGACAATCCGAGATGGTGTGGTTGTTGTTACATCCACAAGATGCGTGGTAGAGCTCACCGAAACCGTTATGGTATCTTCATTGTCAATGGCAAAGGCTACAAATGGTGAGGCCGTAAAGTCCTCTTGTAAGCTGAAACGATTGTTGACCATGAAAAAGACTGGCGCCCTATTGAGTACATTAACAGAGATTGTCTGAGTAACTATTGTGCCCGAACTGTCAATCGCTCTAACGGTTAATATGGTTTGACCTGAAGCAGCAGGAATCGAATTCAAAAATATGGCATTAGATGATGTCGTCACCGTGACCACACCGGGGGTGGACGCAGTAACGGAGAAGGATAAAGTACCATCTTCAATATCACTTGCTGTTGTGTTAATGGTCGTAGTCATAACAAATCCACTTGAAGTCGTAATACTGTTAGATGAAACAATTAGAGTCGGTGGGTCATTAACGGCATTCACCGTGACAAGCACTTGGGTAGAAACACTGGCTTGGCCATCACTCACCGTAATGGTTAAGGTCGTCTGACCACTGACATTGGCAATGCTTACCACTTGGACACCTGCGGATGATGTACTCACACTGACTATACCAGACATCGATTGAGCGACACTAAATGTCAAGGTATCGTTCTCTATATCAGAACGATTTACTGTAATTAGTTGAGTCGTATCAAAATCTTCATCTAAAGTCAATGCCGCCGGTGAAACGCTTAAGCTTGGTGGGTCATTAACGGGTATGACTTCAACCACCACTTGCGTGGTTGTGCTTAGTCTGCCATCACTCAGGGTGATGGTTAAAGTGGTTTGGCCATTGGCATTTGGAATGTTTACAACCTGAACACCTGTATCAGTAACCATAACAGTGACCACACCAGTAGCTGATTCAGCCACGGTTAAAGTCAAGGTCGTGCTATCAATATCCATTCTAGTTGTTCCAATCAAAACCGTTGCAAAATCTTCAGCCAAGGTCAAAGCAGTGGTTGAAACAGTTAAGACTGGTGGGTCATTAATGGGTCCGACGTCAATTACCACTTGAGTGGTTGTACTTTGAGCGCCATCACTAAGGGTGATGGTTAAAGTCGTTCTGCCGTTCGCACCGCTAATGCTACTTACTTCATAACCTAAGGTTGTGGTTGTAACAGTGACCACACCAGTAGTCGATTCAGCCACGGTTAAAGTCAAAGTATTACTATCCACATCACTGCTGTTTACTGCGATCACAAAAGTTGCAAAATTTTCACTAAGATTAAATGCAGGGGTTGTAACGCTTAAGCTTGGTGGGTCATTGACGGGCGCCACGACCACGACTACTTCAGTAGAAACAGATTGTCCACCAGCCGTCGCTTGAATGGTTAAGGTCGTTGTGCCATTGGCATTCTCTATGGCAGCTAAGTTGATAGAGACAGCACTGCCTGGTGTGGTTGTTGTTACATCCACAAGATGCGTGGTAGAGCTCACCGAAACCGTTATGGTATCTTCATTGTCAATGGCAAATGCTACAAATGGTGAGTTCGTAAAGTCCTCTTGTAAGCTGAAACGATTGGTGACTGCGAAAAAGACTGGCGCCCTATTGAGTACATTAACAAAGATTGTCTGAGTAACTACTGTGCCCGAAGTGTCAACCGCTCTGACGGTTAATATGGTTTGACCTGAAGCAGCAGGAATCGAATTCAAAAATATGGCATTAGCTGATGTCGTCACTGTGACCACACCTGGGGTGGACGCAGTAACGGAGAAGGATAAAGTACCATCTTCAATATCACTTGCAGTCGTGTTAATGGTCGTAGTCATAACAAATCCACTTGAAGTCGTAATACTGTTAGATGAGACAATTAGAGTCGGTGGGTCATTAACGGCATTCACTGTGACAAGCACTTGGGTAGAAACACTGGCTTGGCCATCACTCAACGTGATGGTTAAGGTGGTCTGACCACTGACATTGGCATTGCTTACCAATTGGACACCTGCGGATGATGTGCTCACACTGACTATACCAGAAATCGATTGAGCGACACTAAATGTCAATGTATCATTCTCTAAATCGGAACGATTTACTGTGATTAGTTGAGTCGTATCAAAATCTTCAGCCAAAGTCAAGGCAGTGGTAGAGACGCTTAAGCTTGGTGGATCATTAACGGATATGACTTCAACCACCACTTGCGTGGTTGTACTTAGTCTGCCATCACTCAGGGTGATGGTTAAAGTGGTTTGGCCATTGGCATTTGGAATGTTTACAACCTGAACACCTGTATCAGTAACCATAACAGTGACCACACCAGTAGCTGATTCAGCCACGGTTAAAGTCAAGGTCGTGCTATCAATATCCATTCTGGTTGTTCCAATCAAAACCGTTGCAAAATCTTCAGCCAAGGTCAAGGCAGTGGTAGAGACGGTTAAGACTGGTGGGTCATTAACGGGTCCGACGTCAATCACCACTTGAGTGGTTGTACTTTGATTGCCATCACTAAGGGTGATGGTTAAAGTCGTTCTGCCGTTTGCACCACTAATGCTACTTACTTCATAACCTAAGGTTGTGGGTGTAACAGTGACCACTCCAGTAGCCGATTCAGCCACGGTTAAAGTCAAGGTGTTACTATCCACATCACTTCTGTTTACTTGAATTACAAAAGTTGCAAAATTTTCACTAAGATTAAATGCAGAGTTTGTAACACTTAAGACTGGTGGGTCATTAACGGCTGTGACGTCGATCACCACTTGAGTATTTGTCGTTAGAACGCCATCACTAAGGGTGATGGTTAAAGTCGTTCTGCCACTCATATTCTCTATGCTGGATACAGAAACGTCTGTGGTTGTGACTGTGACTGTGACCACCCCAGCAACCGATTCAGCCACGGTTAATGTCAAGCTATTACTATCAATATCCATTCTGGTTGTTCCAATCAAAACCGCCGCAAAATCTTCAGCCAAGGTTAAGGCAGTGGTAGAGACGGTTAAGCTTGGTGGGTCATTAACGGCTGTAACGTCGATCACCACTTCAGTGGTTGTACTTTGGTCGCCATCACTAAGACTAATGGTTAAAGTCGTTCTGCCATTTATATTCTCTATGCTGGATACAGAGACCCCTGAAGTCGATGTCTGCACTGTGACCACACCCATAGCCGATTCAGCCACGGTTAAAGTCAAGGTCGTACTATCAATATCCATTCTGGTTGTTCCAATCAATACCGTTGCAAAATCTTCAGCCAAGGTTAAGGCAGTGGTAGAGACGGTTAAGCTTGGTGGATCATTAACGGCTGTGACGTCAATCACCACTTGAGCGATTGAAGTTAATAGGCTATCACTGAGTGTGATGGTTAAGGTGGTTCTGCCATTCATATTCTCTATGCTTGATACAGAGACTCCTGAGGTCGTTGTCTGCACTGTGACCACCCCAGTCGCCGATTCATCCACGGTTAAAGTCAAGGAGTTGCTATCAATATCCATTCTGGTTGTTCCAATCAAAACCGTTGCAAAATCTTCAGCCAAAGTCAAGGCAGTGGTAGAGACGGTTAAGCTTGGTGGATCATTAACGGCTGTGACTTCAACCACAACTTGAGTGGTTGCATTTAGTCTGCCATCACTCAGGGTGATGGTTAAAGTGGTTTGGCCATTGGCATTTGGAATGTTTACAACCTGAACGCCTGCGTCTGTGACCGTAGCAGTGATCACACCAGTCGTGGATTCAACAACGGTTAAGGTCAAGGTCGTGCTATCAATATCCATTCTGGTTGTTCCAATCAAAACCGTTGCAAAATCTTCAGCCAAGGTTAAGGCAGTGGTAGAGACGGTTAAGACTGGTGGGTCATTAACAGGTCCGACGTCAACCACCACTTGAGTGGTTGTACTTTGGTCGCCATCACTAAGGGTGATGGTTAAAGTCGTTCTGCCGTTCGCACCGCTAATGCTATCTACTACATAACCTAAGGTTGTGGGTGTGACAGTGACCACACCAGTTGCCGATTCAACGACGGTTAAAGTCAAAGTATTACTATCCACATCACTTCTGTTTACTACGATCGTAAACGCTGCAAAATCTTCGTTAATTAAAAATACGGGGGTTGTAACACTTAAGACTGGTGGATCATTAACAGCCGTGACAGTGACCACCACTTGGGTTGTTATACTCAGTGAACTATCACTGACTGTTAGCGTGAGTGTTGTTTGACCATTGACATCGCGTAGGCTAACTATTTGTACACCTGAGGCTGAGGTTGTGACCGTAACTAGACCCGTGCTGGATTCAGCCACAGTAATCGTTAGGGTATCGCCATCCACATCGTTTGCTCTGGCAATGGTTAGAGTACTCGCAAAATCTTCTGCAACAGTTAAAATTGCAGATGGAACGCTAAAGGTGGGGGCGTCATTTATCGGTGTGACTTCCACTACCACTTGAGCCGTTGAACTTAATTGGCTATCACTGAGCGTGATGGTTAAAGTCGTTCTGCCACTCATATGGGCTATGCTGGATAAAGAGACGCCTGAGGACGATGTTTGCACTGTGACCACTCCAGTTGTGGATTCAGCCACGGTTAAAGTTAAGGCGTCGCCTTCCACATCACTTCTGGTCGTTGCGATCAATAGGGTGCCAAAATCTTCATTTAAAGTCAATGCGTTGGTTGAAACAGTTAAGACTGGTGGGTCATTAATGGGTGTGACGTCAACCACCACTTGAGCCATTGAAGTTAAATCATTATCACTGAGGGTGATGGTTAAAGTCGTTCTGCCATTTATATTCTCTATGCGGGTTACAGATACTCCTGCGTCTGTGACCGTGACCGTGACAACGCCAGTAGCTGATTCAGAAACGGTTAAGGTCAAGCTAGTGCTGTCAATATCGGTTCTGGTTGTGGCGATCAACACCGTTGCAAAATCTTCATCTAAGGTCAAGGCAGTGGTAGAGACGGTTAAGCTTGGTGGGTCATTAACGGGTGTGACATTGACCACCACTTGAGCGGTTGAACTCACAATATTACCATCACTGACGCTGATAGAAAGCGTTGTGACACCATTCACATCCCCTAAGCTTGATATACTAACATCTGAGGCTGTGATGGTCACTCTGATAACCCCTGGGGTCGATTCAATCACTCTAAATGTCAGAGGGTTACCATCCACATCACTTGCTGTGGCGACCGAAACACCACCCACAAATTCTTCTGCTCTAGTTACTGTTGCATTTGGAATGGTTAGGGTTGGTGGGTCATTAACTTCTGTTACGGTCACCACCACTTGGGCAGTTGAACTCAATAAGCCGTCACTAACCGTAATGGTTAGAGTGGTTTGACCATTCGCATTCAAGACGCTCGATACAGCGACGCCAGCAGCTGAAGTGCTCACTGTGACCAACCCTGTGGTCGATTCAACCACGCTAAATATTGGCGTGTCACCATCGATGTCAGCGGCTGTGGCAATCGTACTGTTCACTGAAAAATCCTCGGCCACAACCAAATTGGCGTTGGGGATGTTTAAGGTCGGCGTGTCATTAACGGACGTGATCACCACAACAATCTCAGTAGAAGTTGTTCTTCCGCCAGCAGATGTTGCTTGGACAGTCAAAGTTGATATGCCACTGACATTATTAATCGCTGTCAAGGTGATGGTGTTGGTGATTGTGCTTATACCATTGAGGGGGGGCGATACGACCACAGCCACAAGTGATGAGGTGCTGACCGAAAGCGCAATAGATCCGCCATTAGAGTCTGTGGCTGTGGTTTGGATGACCACAGAAGAGCCAAAGTCTTCTTGAACATCAATACGGCTAGTAGAAACCGTTAGCGTGGGTGTGGTCGCATCCAACACATTAACAGCGATGGTTTGCATGGCTGACAATCCAGCACTGTCGGTTGTACGAACCACGATGCTCGTTTGACCAGTAGAGCCCGCAACAGCGCTCAAAATAATGGCATTGGTTGATGTGCTCACTGTAACCACACCAGTATTAGAATTTACCACTGAAAAAGATAGGGTGCTATCTTCAACGTCACTTGCTGTGGTGTTAATCGTGATGGTTGTAAAATCAACAACGGCTGTAATGTTGTTGTTTGAAACAGTTATGGTGGGTGTGTCATTGACTGATGTCACTGTGACCACTACTTGGGCGGTCGTATCAGCAGCGCCATCATTAACCCTAATGGTCAAAGTGGTTTGACCACTGGCATTGAGGATGCTCGCTACTTGAACACCTGAGGTAGAGGTCATTACTGTGATCACACCAGTGGTGGATTCAGCCACAGTTATTGTTAGGGGGTTGTTTTCCAAATCCGTGGCTGTGGCAATCGTAACCGTCGTTGCAAAATCCTCGTCCACCACAACATTGGTGGTTGGGATGTTTAGGCTTGGCGCATCATTGACCGCATTAACTATTACAGCGACTTGGGTTGTCGTATCAACCCTGCCATCATTGACCGTAAAGGTTATAGTGGTTTGACCATTGACATTGAGGATGCTCGCTACTTGAACACCGGCGGCTGTGGTCGTTACTGTGACAACTCCAGTGGCGGATTCAGCCACAGTTAAAGTCAAAGTATCACCATCAACATCGCTTCTGGTTACTGTGATTACTTCAGTTGTTGCAAAATCTTCATTAAGTGTTAAGGCATTCGGTGAAACGCTTAAGGTCGGTGGGTCATTCACAGGTGTGACGGTTACGGACACTTGGGTTGAAGTACTGGTTGTGCCATCACTGAGACTAATGGTGAGGATTGTGGCACCATTGGCATTGTTAATGGCGGCTACTTGAACACCTGAGACAGTGGTCGTGACAGAGACCACACCAGTGGTGGATTCAGACACAGTTAAAGTCAGGGTATCATTGTCTATATCTCTTCTTGTTGCACTAATCACAACCGCTGTTGAAAAATCTTCAGTCAAGGTCAAGGCGCTGGTTGAAACGCTTAACTCTGGCGGGTCATTCACAGGGGTGACATCGACCACCACTTCAGTGGTTGAACTTAATGTGCCATCACTGACACTAATGTTCAAAGTGGTCCGACCATTCATTTCGGCAATGGCTGCAACAGAAACACCTGAAGCTGAGGTGGTGATAGTGACAACTCCTGCGTTTGATTCAGTGACAGCCACTGTCAAGACATTGCCCCGATCCACATCAGAGAATGTCGCCACTAAGCGGGCAGGATCAAAATCTTCTAATACAGTTAAAATGGGACTAAAGACTGTTATGGTCGGTGTATCATTCACAGCTGCAACCACAACCACAATCTCAGTAGAATTGGTTTGCCCGCCATCATCGGTGGCGCGGAAGGTCAGGGTCGCTGTGCCATTAAGATTCGCAATGGCTGTTAAGGTAATGGTGCTCAAGTCGTTGGTTCGGGTGGATATGGCAACATTAACAAGACGCATTGATGGGGTCACTGTTAAGGTTAAGGTCGCACTGTCAGAATCACTCGCAGTGGTTCTGATGGCCACAGAGCCAAAATCTTCTTGCACATTGATGCGGTTGTTCGAAACCATCAGCACGGGTGCAGCACCATCCGTGACGGTCACATTGACAACAATGGTTTGAGTGACGATTGTTCCCGAACTGTCAACCACGCTAACGGTTAAGGTGGTTATGCCTGAAGCACCAGCAATGGTGTTAAGCACAATGGCATTCGCTGATGTGGTTATTCTAACCACCCCAGGGGTGGATTCGGTCACTGTGAAAGCTATATTGGCATCTTCTACATCACTTGCTATGGTGTTAATGGTGATGGGCGTAAAACCACCCAAAGTAGAGAGGTTGTTGGTTGAGACGCTTAGGGTTGGCGTGTCATTAACCGCCGCCACTGAAACTGCTACTTGGACTGAAGTAATGGTTGTACCATCACTAAGGCTAAGGGTTAGAGTGGTTTGACCATAGGCATTGGCTAAGTTCGAAACTTGAACACCTGAGGCAGTAGTCGTTACAGTGACCACACCAAAGATGGATTCAGACACGGTTAAAGTTAAGGTGTCACCTTCCACATCGCTTCTGGTGGTTGCAATCAATACAGCCGTTGTAAAATCTTCAATCAAAGATAAAGTGGTGGTTGAAACAATTAATTCTGGCGCGTCATTGACTGCAGTCACTGTGACCACCACTTGAGCGGTTGTATCGCTTGTACCATCGTTAACCGTAATGGTTAAGGTGGTTTGACCATTGACATTGAGGATGCTCGCTACTTGAACATTGGAGGCAGCAGTCGTTACAGTGACCACACCAGTGGTGGATTCAGCAACGCTTATTGTCAGGGTGTTGTTTTCCACATCTGTGGCTGTGGCAATCACAACCGCAGTTGCAAAATCTTCGTCCACAACAACATTAGCGCTTGGGATGTTTAGGCTTGGCGCGTCATTCACAGGTGTAATGTCCACCACTACTTGAGCCGTTGAGCTTAAGTCGCCATCACTGATGGTAATGGATAAGGTGGTTTGACCATTGACATTTAGGATGCTGGATACAGAAACACTGGAGGCAGAAGTCGTTACAGTGACCACACCAGTGGTGGATTCCACCACAGTAATAATCAAGGAATTACTGTCCACATCAGCAAATGTCGCCACAGAGCGCTCACCATCAAAATCTTCTAATACAGTTAAAGTGGAGGTTGGGACTGTTATTGTTGGCGTATCATTGACCGCCGCGATCACCACCACAATATTCACTTCAGTTGATTGCCCACCAACATCTGCCGCAATAACGGTCAGAGTCGCTGTGCCATTGGCATTGCCCACCGCTGTCAAGGTGATTCTATTGGTTATGGTATTGGTGCTGAGGATTGATGTGGAAATAACCGCATTCACAATACCACTTAATGGGCTCACTGAAATCGTTAGGGTATCACCGTCAGCATCTGTGGCAGTGGTTCTAATGACCACAGAGTCAAAGTCTTCTTGTTCGCTGATAAGCGTCGATGAAAGAGACAAGACTGGAGTAGCTGTACTGGTCGTAATGATGACATCAACAGCGATTGTTTGAACCACTGAGCTGCCAGAACTGTCAACCACTGTGATGGTTAAAGTGGTTTGACCGGAAACATTCGGAATGTTACTCAGAACAATGGCATCGGCAGATGTGCCCACTCTGACCACACCTGTGGTGGACTCAGCCGCGGTGAAAGTTAAATTGGTATCTTCTACATCACTTGCTGTGACGTTAATGGTGATTGGCGAAAAGCCACCCACAGTTGAAATGCTATTGCTTGAGACGGCTAAGGTTGGTGGATCATTTACAGCATTCACTGTCACAGTCACTTCAGTTGTGGCACTGAGCGCGCCATCGGTCGCCCTAATGGTTAGGATGGTGCGCCCATTGGCATTAGGAATACTCGATATATTAACTTGTGCGGTTGAGTTCGTTACAGTGACCACCCCAGTATTGGATTGACTAACCGTAATTGCTGTGGCATTGGATATAGAGGCGACTAACTGAGCTGTCGCAAAATCTTCATCAATACTAAGGTTACTACTTGATACTGAAAATGTTGGTGTATCACTGATAGCGTTCACGGTCACAGTCACTTGAGTTGTAGCACTGAGCAAGCCATTGGTCGCCGTAATAGTTAAGGTGGTGCGCCCATTGGCATCAGGAATACTCGATATATTAACTTGTGTATTTGAGGTCGTTACAGTGACCACCCCAGTACTGGATTGACTAACCGTAATTGCTGTGGCATTGGATATAGAGGCGACTAACTGAGCTGTCGCAAAATCTTCATCAATACTAAAGTTACTGCTTGATACTGTAAAAGTGGGGGTTGATGAAACACTAACAGCGTTCACGGTCACAGTCACTTGAGTTGTAGCACTGAGCGAGCCATTGGTCGCCGTAATGGTTAAGACGGTGCGCCCAGCGGCATTAGCAATACTCGATACATTAACTTGTGTTAGTGAATTCGTGACAGTGACCACCCCAGTATTGGATTGACTAACCGTAATTGCTGTGGCATTGGATACAGAGGCGACAGTCCGAGTTCCCGTAAAATTTTCATCAATACTAAAGTTGCTGCTTGATACTGTAAAAGTGGGGGTTGTTGGGTTTGTGGGTGCTGGTGCAGGTGTGTCGCTACTGCTACTGCTGCCACCGCCACAAGCAGACAATAATGCAGATAGCATTAAGGTTGTACCGATGGTACTCAATGCACGTCGATTCACCAACTTGAACGTGCGTGCAATGCCACTCATAAAAGCACGAATAGATCGATTGACCGCATGATCTTGAAGCAATGAACGGATAGAAAATATTGAGAATAATTTATACATAACGGTAAACCTGAATTTATTAAAATGGTTAGTTGAGCTTATAAAATCTGAATTTAGAATAATGCACTGCGCATTGTATGAGATATTTTATAGAATTGTATGAGTAATTTTATGAATTAGATTATGATTGAAATTAGTGGCCGTTTTTAAATTCAGCAAATTTCTTTAACATTACTGACTTAAAAAGCATTATGAAACAATAAATGTACCATATAAGAGACTGTACTTATGGCACAACAACCGCTAAGAATGATAGCGTACAAGGTTTTCCATACAGAAGATGGTCATGTATTGAATACGGATGGTGCAATATTGGTATTTATTTTATCATTCTTTAAACTTTTCAGTATCAGACAATGTTGGAAAACAATCCAAGTCGTTCAGATTGACACTGAGTAAGTGTTTAACATGATACTTCAAAAAGCTCAGCACCGTCTTTTGCAAGAACGGTGCTGAGACAAATAATTTAAGACGAGCACTGTTGTGCTGAATTTTTAGTACAGGTAAACTGCGCCTGTTAAAGTAGTTTCACCAGCGGCGCCTACAGCAAGGCTGTTGCCATTACTGCTTAAGCTCACTGAATTCCCAAAATAAGCATTGACAGAAGAGGTTGTGGCTTTGATATAAGCTTGTTGAGCCCAAGCACCATTTGCAAATTCAAACACATAGGTTGCACCTGCATTACTTGTGCCATTATTATCTTCGCCTCCAACGCCTGTGGCTGATCCATCTTCTAAGAAAGCACCTACCGCAAGGGTATTGCCATCGCCATTTAAACTGATTCCCCAGCCAAATTGATCGCCGCCCCCTGAATTTAATGCTTTGATGTAAGCTTGTTGTGACCAGGTGCTGGAAGTCGTATCGAAGCGAAATACATATGTTGCACCTGCAGTCGAAGCAGCATCATTATCAGCCCCATTAACACCTGTCGATGAGCCAGACTCACGTATAGCGGCCACTGCAAGTGTGTTTCCATCATCGCTTAGATCCACTGAATCACCAAATTGATCACCAGCCCCTGTATTGGATGCTTTGACATACGCTTGTTGAGCCCAGGTGCTAGAGCTGAAGCGGAATACATACACCGCGCCTGAATTAGAAGAAGCAGTACTATTCTGCGCCCCATTAACACCAGTTGATGAGCCATCCTCATAAGATGCCCCTACTGCTAATGTATTGCCATCTGCACTTAAACTTACAGATTCACCAAATCGAGCATCCGACCCTGCATTTGAGGCTTTAATGTACGCTTGTTGAGCCCAGGCGCTAGAGCTGGAGCGGAATAGATATACCGCGCCTGTATCAGAAACATCATTGAACTGAGTCCCATTAACACCTGTTGATGAACTATCTTCACCCCAAGCACCCACTGCAAGAGTATTGCCATTTGCACTTAAACTCACAGACGTGCCAAATCGATCGGCCCCCCCTGTATTTGAGGCTTTGATGTACGCTTGTTGGGACCACACACCATTAGTGCGACTGAATACATACACCGCACCTGAACCAGAAGTAGCAGTACTATCAATCTGGGGCCCATTAACGCCAGTTGATGAGCCATCCTCAAACCTAGCCCCCACTGCAAGAGTATTGCCATCTTCGCTTAAACTCACAGAATAGCCAAATTCATCTTCCGTCCCCGTATTTGAAGCTTTGACATAGGCTTGTTGCGACCACGCACCACCAATGCGACTGAATACATACACAGCGCCTGTAGCAGAAGAGTTAACCGCGCCTGCAGCAGTTGAGTTATTATCATCCTGCGCCCCATTGACGCCAGTTGCTGTGCTATCCTCATAATTTGCCCCGATCGCAAGGGTATTGCCATCACCGCTCATGCTCACAGAAATGCCAAATTGATCATTTGCTCCAGCGTTACTCGCTTCCAAACGACCAATCATGCCGTTTAGCTGCGCATTGGTCAAGGAGACCGTATTATGAGAGTTAACACAAGATGATGTTGTAGTACAAGTTCTCACTATATATTGTGGATTTGTAACAGCTGGGATGTACCGGTGTAAGGCAACAGAAGCTTGCGCTGAGGTCACTCCTGTGATATTGGTACTATTTGGGCTAACAACAATGCCCGTGGTACTTAAGTCCGTAAAACCAGAACTACCATCAGGATTGCTTTGCAATTGATAACTCGTCGCGGAAGGGATCGCATTCCAAGAAAAATTAATTGTCTTAATACCAGTGGTCACAGCGAAGGTATTGCTTAATGTTGAAGTGTCATTACTGCTACTGCTGCTACTGCTGCTGCCGCAAGCAGTCAAAAATGCAGACAGCATAACGGTTGCACCTATGGTACCCAACGTGCGTCGATTCACTGCCTTTAATGTGCGAGAGACTCCACTTATAAAAATGAGAATAGATCGACTGACCGCATGCCCTTGAAGCAATGAACTGATAGATAAACTTGATAATAACTTATACATAATGGTTTATTTATATTTAATTAAATGATTAATTTAACTTATAAAAAATGATTTTTATAAAACGTATTGCGCATTTTACGAGAATATATTTAACATTGCATAAGTTTTATTGTTTTTTATGATTATTTTTAATAAATTAACCAAATTTAGTTAATTTATCAACATTCTTGAACCTAACTGGCTCAAAAAAGCATTACAAATGATAAAGCGATTACGATATTTAGGAAACTACTCTTGTGTCACAACATCCGCTATGAATGATGGTGTACAAGGTTTTAATGATTACCGTACATGAAAACGGTCAGGTTTTGATTGTGGAAGGTGCGGCGTCAATTGCTTATCTCGATTTAAGCAAAAAGATTATATTGAAAACTTATCTAAGTTCGTTCAGATTGATGCAGAGTACGTGTTTATCAAGTCACTTTAAAAAGCTCAGCACCGCCTTTTGCAAGGACGGTGCTGAAAAAAATAATTTAAAAAGGCAGTTGTGCTGAATTTTCAGTACAGATAAACAGCGCCTGTTCCTCCGTTGCTGCCTACAGCAAGGCTATTCCCATTGCTACTTAAGCTTACTGAGATTCCAAATGAATCATTGGCAGAAGAGGTTGTGGCTTTGATATAGGCTTGTTGTGCCCAAGCGCCATTAGCAAATTCATACACATAGGTTGCGCCTGAATTACTTGTGGCATTATTATCTGCACCTCCAACGCCTGTGGCAGAGCCATCCTCTTGCAAAGCACTTACTGCAAGGGTATTGCCATCTGCACTTAAACTCACAGATAAACCAAGTCCATCGCTCTCCCCTGTATTTGAGGCTTTAATGTACGCCTGTTGAGCCCAGGTGCTAGAGCTGAAGCGAAGTACATACACCGCACCTGAATTAGTAATAGTGGCAGTAGTGGCAGTACTAATCCCATCAACGCCAGTCGATGAGCCATCCTCACCACCAGCGCTCACCGCAAGGGTATTGCCATCATTGCTCAATCTCACAGATCCACCAAATCGATCGCCCGCCCCCGTATTTGAGGCTTTGATATAGGCCTGTTGAGCCCAGGTACTAGAGCTGAAACGGAAGACATACACCGCACCTGAACCAACTGTAGCAGTACTATCACCCTGCGCCCCATTAACAACAGTCGATGAGCCATCCTCACCACCAGCGCCCACCGCAAGGGTATTGCCATCTGCACTTAAACTCACAGATCCACCAAAGAAATCACCCAGCCCCGTATTTGAGGCTTTGATATAAGCTTGTTGAGCCCAGGTGCTCGAGCTGAAGCGAAATACATACACCGCACCTGAACCATCTGTAGCAGTACTATCACCCTGCGCCCCATTTACACCAGTCGATGAGCCATCCTCACCAAAAGCGCCCACCGCAAGGGTATTGCCATCTGCACTTAAACTCAAAAATTGACCAAATTCGTCGCCCGCCCCTGTATTAGAGGCTTTGATATACGCCTGTTGAGACCAGGTACTAGAGCTGAAGCGAAATACATAAACCGCGCCTGAACCGCTTGTAGCAGTACTATCACCCTGCGCCCCATTAACGCCAGTTGATGGGCCATCCTCAAACCTAGCCCCTACTGCAAGGGTGTTGCCATCTTCGCTTAAACTCACAACATAACCAAATTGATCTCCCGACCCCGTATTAGAAGCTTTGATATAGGCTTGTTGGGACCACACACCACCAATGCGACTGAATACATACACCGCGCCTGTAGCAGAAGAGTTAACCGCGCCTGCAGCAGTAGAGTTATTATCATCCTGCGCCCCATTAATACCAGTTGCTGTGCTATCCTCAAGATTTGCACTGACCGCAAGGGTGTTGCCGTCACCGCTTAAACTCACCTCCCAACCAAATTGATCATTTGCTCCAGCGTTACTCGCTTGCAAACGACCAATCATGCCGTTTAACTGCGCATTGGTCAAGGAGACCGTATTATGAGAGTTAACACAAGATGATGTTGTAGTACAGGTTCTCACTATATATTGTGGATTTGTAACAGCTGGGATGTACCGGTGTAAGGCAACAGAAGCTTGCGCTGAGGTCACTCCTGTGATATTGGTACTATTTGGGCTAACAACAATGCCCGTGGTACTTAAGTCCGTAAAACCAGAACTACCATCAGGATTGCTTTGCAATTGATAACTCGTCGCGGAAGGGATCGCACTCCAAGAAAAATTAATTGTCTTTATACCAGTGGTCACTGATAAAGTACCAGTTGATGTTGAAGTGTCATTACTGCTGCTACTGCTGCTACTGCTACTGCCACAAGCAGTCAAAAATGCAGATAGCATAACGGTTGCACCTATGGTACCCAACGTGCGTCGATTCACTGCCTTTAATGTGCGAGAGATTCCACTTTTAAAAGTGAGAATAGATCGACTGACCGCATTCCCTTGTAGCAATGAACTGATAGATAATCTTGAAAATAACTTATACATAATGGGCCACATATATTTAATTAATAGGTTAATTTAACTTATAAAATATAAATTTTATAAAATACAGCGTGTATTTTATGAGAATATTTATCAATTTGCATAAGTTTTAGTATTATTTATGATTATTTTTAATAAATTAGCTCAAATTGTTTAATTGAGCGACATTCTTTAACATAACTTGCTCAAAAAGCATTACCTAAGCGATGACGATAATAGGAGACTATACTTATGTCCAAACATCCGCTATGAATTATGGTCTATAAGGTTTAATGACCCATGAAGCGGTCATTTTTTTTGACTGTGAACAATGCGGCATCTGTTTTTGTCAATCTCTAAGCATTTCAGCATCAGACCCTGTTGAAAAATTAGAGCCTAAGTTTAACGAATCTATACACCGCTTTGTTTATACAACCTTTGATAAATTTAGAACACATTAAGTCTGGGCATAGGAAATATTATTCTTAGGAGAGACTGAAAACAAAAAAGAATGATCTGTTACAGAGGGGGCAAACCCGATAGGCCGTTCATTGAAGACTACATTAAGTCATTTAGCAACAACCTATAGAATCATGACCAAAAAATATCACAGAGCGCAAAGTCATACTCAGTTTGCAAGGATGGTTTAGAAGGGTGTTTCTACCACTCGTGGGAACTTGATGCTACTTGATGAGATACCATCTCGATAATTATCATTTAAATTTGTTGCACAGTAAGAAAGCACCGGCCCAAAGTAGAGAATTTGAATAAGTACTTAGATGATTTTGTAAATAGGCTTGTTGAATTTAAAATCAATCGAATAGCATTCCATGTAAGTTTTATCAAATACGACTTACTGCTTTAAGTTGATGTTATAGAGATTTAATCTTAACGACGCTTTATCACTGCAAAAAATATTTTGCAGTGATGACTGCTTTATTGTAGGCTTGTTGGGGAGAGGCAACAACTTCATCCACTAATGATTCTAATTGTTCAACCCTGATGGTGAATACTGGCGCTTATTAACAAGTTGCCACGGAGATACAATGTACCCCGTTAATCACATCGCCACTCATCGAAGCCTTAGTTTTGACTGCAACAGTAGTAAAACGGCTTCTAATAACGCTCAACTAAGGTGTCGAGCATACCAAAATGAAGCATGATCACATCAAATAGTAATAGCTTTATTTTCAATAGACATTCAACTTGGAAGTCATCCAAGTCGTTCAAATTGATATTGAGTCAGGGTTTAACAAGATACTTCAAAAAACTCAGCACCGCCTTTTACAAGGACGGTGCTGAGACAAATATTTTAAAACGGGCACTGTTGTGCTAAATATTTAGTACAGGTAAACTGCACCTAGATGGGTGGGTACACCCCAACCTCTTGCGCCAACAGCAAGGCTATTTCCATTACTGCTTAAGCTCACTGAAATTCCAAAATCAGCACCTTCAGTAGGGTCAGTGGCTTTGATATAGGCTTGATGAGCCCAAGCGCCATTAGCAAATTCAAACACATAGGTTGCACCCGCAGCTCGTGTGACATTATCATCTGCGCCTCCAACGCCTGTGGCTGAACCATCTTCAGCATTAGCACTTACCGCAAGAGTATTTCCATCTGCACTTAAACTCACAGACCCGCCAAATACATCGTTTGCCCCTGTATTTGAGGCTTTGATATACGCTTGTTGCGACCAGGTGCTAGAGCTGAAGCGAAATACATAGACCGCCCCGGAACCAGAAGCAGTATTATCATCCTGCGCCCCATTAACACCCGTTGATGAGCCATCCTCAAGATTTGCCCCCACCGCAAGGGTATTACCATCATCGCTTAGATCCACTGAACCACCAAATTGATCCCCCGACCCTGTATTTGAGGCTTTGATGTACGCTTGTTGCGACCAAGCGCTAGAGCTGAAGCGGAAGACATACACCGCGCCTGAATGAAGAGAATTATTATCCTGCACCCCATTAATACGCGTTGATGAGCCATCCTCACTCCAAGCCCCTACTGCAAGGGTATTGCCATCTGCACTTAAACTCACAGATTGACCAAATCCATCGTCTCCCCCTGTATTTGAGGCTTTGATATAAGCTTGTTGTGCCCAGATGCTCGAGCTGTAGCGGAATAGATACACCGCGCCTGATTGACCAGAATTATTATCCTGTACACTATTAACACCAGTTGATGAGCTATCCTCTGTCCGAGAACCCACCGCAAGGGTATTACCATCGGCACTTAAACTCACAGACTCGCCAAAAAAATCAAACGACCCCGTATTTGAAGCTTTGATGTACGCTTGTTGCGCCCAGGTGCTAGAGCTGAAGCGAAATACATAGACCGCCCCGGAATTAGGAGCAGTATTATCATCCTGCGCCCCATTTACACCAGTCGATGATCCATCCTCATTCCAAGCCCCAACCGCAAGAGTATTGCCATCGGCACTTAGACTGATACTCTGACCAAATTGATCGCCCTGCCCTGGATTTGAAGCTTTGATATAGGCTTGTTGGGACCACACACCACCAATGCGAATGAATATATACACCGCGCCTGAACCATCTGTAGCAGTACTATCATCCTGCGCCCCATTTACACCAGTTGATGAGCTTCCCTCATTATGAGCTGCTACAGCTAATGTATTGCCATCACCGCTTAAACTCACATCCCAGCCAAATTCATCAAGGGCTCCAGGGTTACTCGCTTGCAAACGACCAATCATGCTATTTAGCTGCGCATTGGTCAAGGAGGCTGTATTATGACTGAATGAAGCACCACAAGATGTTGCGTCGCAAGAAATTACGCCATATTGTGGATTGCTAACTTTTGGGATGTACCGGTGTAAAGCAACAGAAGCTTGCGCTGTGGTCGTTATGATATTGGTGCTATTTGGGCTAACAACAATACCCGTGGTACTTAAATCCGTAAAACCCAAACCTGTCATGGACTCGCTTTGCAATTGATAACGCGTCGCAGTTGAGACCGCACTCCAAGCAAAATTAATGGTCTTAACACCAGTGGTCACAGAAAAAGTTCTGCTTGTTGCTGTAGAGGTTGGTGGTGTGTCGCTACTGCTACTGCTACTACTACTGCTACTACCGCAAGCAGTCAATAATGCAGATAGCATAACGGTTGCACCTATGGTACCCAACGTGCGTCGATTCACTGTCTTGAAAGCACGAGAGATACCACTCTTAAAAGTAAGAATAGATCGACTGACCGCAGACCCTTGAAATAATGAACTGATAGTTAAACTTGATATAAACTTATACATAATGAGATACTTATATTTAATTAAATGGTTATTTTAATTTATAAAATCTGAATTTTATAAAATGCACCGTGTATTCTATGAAAATATTTATCAATTCGCATAAGTTTTATTATTATTTATGATTAATTTTAATAAATTAACAAAAATTGTTTAATTGAACGTCATATTTCAACATAACTGGCTCAAAAAGCATTACCTAAGCGATGACGGTATTAGAAAACTATACTTATGTCCCAACATCTGCTATGAATGATGGTCTATAAGGTTTCATGGCTCAGGAAGCGATCATTTTTTTTGACTGTGAACAATGCGGCATCTGTTTTTGTCAATCTCTAAGCATTTCAGCATCAGACCCTGTTGAAAAATTAGAGTCTAAAGGTTAATGTATCTATACACCGCTTTGTTTATACAAGCTTTGATAGGTTTAGAACAAATTAAGTCTGGGCATAGGAAATATTATTCTTAGGAGAGACTGACGAAGTAAAAAAAGAATGATCCGTTACGGATGAGGACAAGCCCGATTGGCCGTTCATGGAAGACTACATTAAGTCAGTCAGCCGTAACCTATAGAATCATGATTAAAATCACAGAACGCTAAGTCATACTCAGTTTGCAAGGATGGTTCAGAAGAGTGTTTCTACCACTTGTGTAAACCTGATGATACTTGATGAGATACCACCTCGACAATCATCATTTAAATTCGTTGCATAGTGTGAAAGCAACGGCCTAAAGTAGAGAATTTGAATAAATACTTAGGTGATTTTGTACATAGACTTGTTGAATTTAAAATCAATCAAATAGCATTCTATGAGAGTTCTATCTAATACGACTCACTGCTGTAATTTGATGTCTTAGAGATTCAATTTTAACGACGCTTTATCATTGCAAAAGATTTTGCTTTGATGACTGCTTTATTGTAGGATTGTTGGATAGAGGCAACAACTTCATCCACTAATGATTCTAATTGTTCAACCTTAATTGTGAATGCTGGTGCTTATAAACAAGTTGCCACGGAGATACAAGGAATTGTTCGATCACATCAAATAGTCAATACTCTAATGTTCAATAAACTTTCAACTTGGAAGTCATCCAAGACGTTCAGATGGATACTGAGTAAGGGTTTAACAGGATACTTATAAAAAAACTCAGCACCGCCTTTTGCAAGGACGGTGCTGAGACAAATAATTTAAGACAAGCACTGTTGTGCTGAATTTTTAGTACAGATAAACTGCGCCTGCAAAAGTAGCTTCACCAGCGGCGCCTACAGCAAGGCTATTGCCATTACTGCTTAAGCTCACTGAATTCCCCGAACGACTCATGGCAGAAGAGCCAGTGGTTTTGATATAGGCTTTTTGAGCCCAAGCACTATTTGCAAATTCAAACACGTAGGTTGCGCCAGAATCACTTGCGGCATTATCATCTGCACCTCCAACACCTGTGGCTGAACCATCCTCTAAATAAGCACCTACTGCAAGGATATTGCCATCTGCACTCAAACTCAGAGCATAGCCAAATTCATCGTTCGCCCCCGAATTTGAGGCTTTGATGTACGCTTGTTGTGACCAGGTGCTAGAAGACGTATCGAAACGGAAGACATACACCGCACCTACATTAGTAGTACTATTAATAGTAGCAGTAGTAGCAGTACTATCACTCAGGGCCACATTAACACCCGTTGATAAACTACTTTCACGACGAGCTCCCACTGCAAGTGTGTTGCCATCAGCGTTTAAACTCACAATATAGCCAAATTCATCGCCCCTTTCTGTATTTGAGGCTTTGATGTACGCTTGTTGTGCCCAAGTGCTAGAACTGAAGCGGAATAGATAAACCGCACCTGAATCAGAAGAAGCAGTACTATCCTGCACCCCATTAACACCCGTTGATACACCATCTTCACGATTAGCGCCCACTGCAAGGGTGTTGCCATCAGCACTTAAACTCACAGATTCACCAAATTGATCATTTGAGTCTGTATTTGAGGCTTTGATATAAGCTTGTTGTGCCCAGGCGCTCGAGCTAGAGCGGAATACATATACCGCGCCTGAACCGGAAGCAGTACTATCCTGCACCCCATTAACACCCGTTGATGAACCATCTTCACGATTAGCGCCCACTGCAAGGGTGTTGCCATCAGCACTTAAACTCACAGATTGACCAAACCGATCGCCAGCCCCTGTATTTGAGGCTTTGATGTACGCTTGTTGAGACCACACACCACCAGTGCGACTGAATACATACACCGCACCTGAACCAGAAGTAGCAGTACTATCATTCTGAGCCCCATTAACGCCAGTTGATGAGCCACCCTCACGATCAGCACCCACTGCAAGGGTATTACCATCCGAGCTGAGACTCACAGATTGACCAAATCGATCGTCCGACCCTGTATTAGAAGCTTTAATATAGGCTTGTTGGGACCACGCACCACCAATGCGACTGAATACATACACAGCGCCTGTAGCAGAAGAGTTAACCGCGCCTGCAGCAGTAGAGTTATTATCATCCTGCGCCCCATTAATGCCAGTTGCTGTGCTATCCTCAAGATTTGCACTGACCGCAAGGGTATTGCCATCACCGCTTAAACTCACATACCAGCCAAATAGATCGTTTGCTTCAGCGTTACTCGCTTGTAAACGACCAATCATGCCGTTTAGCTGCGCATTGGTCAAGGAGACCGTATTATGTGAATTAACACAAGATGATGTTGTAGTACAAGTTCTCACTATATATTGTGGATTTGTAACAGCTGGGATGTACCGGTGTAAGGCAACAGAAGCTTGCGCTGAGGTCACTCCTGTGATATTGGTACTATTTGGGCTAACAACAATGCCCGTGGTACTTAAGTCCGTAAAACCAGAACTACCATCAGGATTGCTTTGCAATTGATAACTCGTCGCGGAAGGGATCGCACTCCAAGAAAAATTAATTGTCTTAATACCAGTGGTCACCGATAAAGTACCACTTGATGTTGAAGTGTCATTACTGCTACTGCTACTGCTGCTGCTACCACAAGCAGTCAAAAATGCAGAAAGCATCAAAGTTGCACCAATGGTACCCAAGGTGCGTCGATTCACTGCCTTGAATGTGCGAGATGTTCCACTGATAAAAGCGAGAGTAGATCGACTGACCACATTCCCTTGTAGCAATGAACTGATAGATGATATAGATAATAACTTATACATAATGGTTTACTTATATTTAATTAAATGGTTAATTTAACTTATAAAAACTGATTTTTATAAAATTCATCGCGCATTGTATAAGAGTATTTATAATTTTGCATAAGTTTTTAAATAAAATTGCATTATGTTATAAAAATAAAAGAATATTCATCCATTACTTTTGACTGATAGCCCAAAAAACACTTTGATGACAGGTGCACCATAACACCCACCTTGCTCATCTCATCTGTTTATCGGGTGGTGTACAGTCTTCATTAAATTATGTGTAACGACTCAATGTTGTACGTGAGATATTTAGACTGTTAAAAACTGAATGTCTGAACTTGTGAACTTGATATAAAGAAGTGTGAATTATTTTTCTACGAAGATTGAGCCAGTTCACGGCGGTGTTTACCAATTTTTTGTTAATCTGCGCAAGACTGAATGTCAAATCAAACTTCAATCTTTTATCAATTCTACCAATTAACCCTGCCTTTCCATTACAATTTGCCGTACTTGCACTCATTGTGCACTGGTATTGTCAAGCGGGTGTTTGAATGATTGAACGACAGCTTGACTATACGACTGAGCAACGCTTATTGCGTTAATCCAATTTCAAAGCATCTATGATAAGAACAATCCGTGTCTGAAAAACATTTCGATTACATCATTGTTGGAGCAGGTTCTGCTGGTTGTGTTTTAGCCAATCGTTTGAGCGAGGGCAATCATTCGGTATTGTTGCTCGAGGCGGGTGGTAGAGATTGGAATCCTTGGATTCATGTGCCCGTTGGTTACTTTAAAACCATGCACAATCCCAGTACAGATTGGTGTTACAAAACTGAGCCTGATCCTGGTATAAACAATCGCCAATTACAGTGGCCTCGCGGTAAGGTGTTGGGTGGGTCCAGCTCAATCAATGGGTTGTTATACGTTCGAGGACAATCACAAGATTTTGATGAGTGGGCATCTCTCGGCAATAAAAATTGGTCGTATGAAGACGTTCTGCCTTATTTTAAAAAGTCCGAGGACCAACAACGAGGTGCTGACCACTATCACGGCACGGGCGGGTATTTAAAAGTATCTGATTTACGCCTCAGACGACCCATTGCAGAAAATTTTATTCAAGCGGCACAGGAGTACGGTATTCCTCTGAACGAGGATTACAATGGGGCTGACCAAAATGGTGTGGCCTATTTTCAACAAACAGCACATAATGGTTTTCGTTGGAGTACGGCCAAAGGATTTTTAAAGCCCATAAGTCATCGAAAAAATTTAGAGGTGATCGTGCGCGCCCAGACTTCGCGGGTTTTGTTTGAACACAATAAAGCAATTGGCGTGGAATACCTCAAAAACAATCAGAAACACACGGTTTACTGCAATAAAGAGGTGATTTTGAGTGCAGGTGCCATTGGAAGCCCACAAATATTAGAATTATCGGGTGTGGGTCAAGCTAAGGTGTTAGAACCATTGGGCATTCCAATGGTGCATGCCTTGCCTGGTGTTGGTGAAAATTTGCAGGATCATTTGCAAATTCGATTGGTTTTTAAAACCCACCAGCAGACGCTCAATGATGAATTAAACAGCTGGTTAAAACAAGGCATGGTTGGACTGAAATACCTGTTATTTCGTACGGGTCCAATGACTTTGGCTGCCAGCCAAGTGGCGATTTTTACCTATTCACAACCCGGTCTTGACCGCCCCGATATACAGTTTCATATGCAACCTTTAAGCGCGGACTCTCCCGGTGAGGGCGTCCACCCTTTTTCAGCTTTTACAGCTTCTGTTTGTCAACTTAGACCGTACAGCAGAGGACACATCCACATTCATAGCAATGACCCACTAAAACATCCACACATCCAAGCAAATTATCTTTCAGATGAGCGCGATTTCCCTGTGGCTATTGGGGGCATTAAGGTGGCGCGAGGCATTGCCCAATCGCCATCGTTGAAGGATCAAATCTCTGGTGAATACATCCCAGGGGATCAATATCAATCAGATGAAGCCTTATTAGACGCGGCTCGGCAATATAGCCAAACCATTTATCACCCTGCAGGCACCTGCAAAATGGGATCCGATAAGAACGCCGTGGTGGACGATCATCTCAAAGTACATGGCATTGATCGTTTACGCGTTGTGGATGCTTCCATCATGCCGACGATCACCTCGGGCAATACCAATGCACCAACGATCATGATTGCTGAAAAAGCTGCTGATTTGATCAAAATGGATGCAGACAAGTATTGAGCTGTGTTATTCCCTTGTAAATGTTCGCCTTATCAAGCCCAGACTTGGGCTAAAATGAAACCAAATAAACAATTTAGGTAAGACTCATGAAAATTGCATTATTACTCATATTTGCCATAAGTTTACCCGCCCAAGCAGGTTGGTTGGACGATTTCACGACCGCAGTTGGAGGGCATATTGGCGACATAAAATCTCGCTTTAAAGACGATGAAATGGTTGAAGGGAAGACGGTGGCGCACGGCATGTTTCGCGATAAAGATCGCGGTCAAGACAGCTTCCATCGTGGTTCAGGGCAAGTTTACATCGTAGAAACAGACCAAGGTAAATTTGTTCAGCTTGCCCCTAATTTTGATTCGACGCCCGGCCCAGACTATCATGTTTATGTTTCCAAAGACCGTAATGTTGATCATGAAGACCGATTTGACTTAAAGAAACAAACCGAGCTTGGTAAATTATCCAAGGGTTCTGGGGCATCTTTTTACCGCCTGCCTGAAGGTGTGGATGTGAACTCAGTCACCATTTGGTGCAAAGCATTTGGTGAATTCATCACAAGTGCTGATGTCATGCCTAAGTAATAATTATTTATTAGATTAATTGGCGATTTTCGCAACGCAAACAACTGTTGCGAATGAGCTTTCTTTAATGATGAGCTCGTTGCAAACGGCTCGTCTCTTTCAAAAAATGCACCAGTTTTTGATGCAGGAAATGTCCTGTTAGGGCGACTTGTCAAGATTGCGTCGCTCCCAAGTTTTCCTGATAATCAAACGTGCGCCTCGGCGATAGAAAAAGTATGATATGCCCCATTGTATGAGGGTGAAAAACCGATTTCTATAGCGTACCAAGTACACGACGTGCAGAAGCAACCAAACGATCCAAGCCAGCCAGCCCCAAAGCTTCAACTTGCCCGATTGCACAATCGCCTCTGATCGCCCAATGGTTGCCATACTGCCCTTGTCAAAATAACGAAAGGGGCGACGGGCTTTGCCTTCTAAGTCGGCAATAATCATTTTTGCGACGTGCTTGCCCGATTGCATGGCGACGGGTGCAACTCCAGCTAAAACCTTTGCTTGCTGTTTTATATGGGCAAGGTCTCCTGCCACAAAAACATTGGGATGATTGGGTACAGACAAATCTGGGTCTGTGAATATGCGCCCACTCTGATCGGTTGGCAGGTCTGAATGTTTACCAATCGGCGACGCCTTAACCCCCGCCGCCCAAAGAACGGTTGAGCAGGGAATAAATTCGTCACCGATGAAGACCCCATCACCAGTGACTTCGGTTACGCGGGCATTGGTCAGCAGTTCAACGCCTAATTTTTTAAGGGAGTGGGCTGCGCGACCCGAAAGTTCAGGAGCAAAGGTGTTGAGCACCAAGTCTCTGGCGTTGATCAAAATGACGCGTGCATCCTCGGAGTTAATGTTTTGAAAATCATCACGCAGGGTGTATGTTCTCATCTCAGCAATGGCCCCCGCTAACTCAACCCCAGTTGGACCTGCGCCCACAATAACAAAAGTTAAATGCTTTTGGCGAAGTGCCATGTCCCGTGTTTTCTCTGCTTCTTCAAAAGCACTCAAAACCCTTAGGCGCATTTCCGTTGCTTGTGCCAGCGTTTTTAACCCCGGCGCGTGCGCTTCCCAAGCGTCGTTACCAAAATAGTGGTGCACGGCCCCCGATGCCAGCACGAGATAATCAAAATCAAACGGCAAAAAATCGGTTTTAACTTTTTTGGCTTGGGCATCAATCGATAATACAGCACCTTGGTAAACCGTTATATTGGGTGATTTAGAAAAAATAGAACGTATGGGTTCAGCAATGTCTGCTGCGTTGAGTCCGGCCATGGCCACTTGGTACAACAATGGCTGAAACAGGTGGTAATTTCGGCGATCAATGATAATGATTTCTAAATCGTGGCGTTTTTTTAAAGCACGAGTGACTTCTATGCCAGCAAATCCAGCGCCCACCACAATGACCCGCTTGCGTTGGTCAGTTGATTGAGTTTGATGGGACATCTTAATCACCGCCCTATTGCTAAAATTTCCTCAAACTTACTCGCTGAGGGTTTGGTCCAATTGATCGTAGCTGTCTTGCGCACGATTGAGCTGTCTCTGTCGTTCTTGCTCTTTTTTTGCCATAATTTCTTCTGCCGTGGGGGTACTACTACAGCCGAACATAAACGCCATAAAACCCACAGTGACCAATAGTTGAATCCCTTTCTTTATCATCATTCTCGCCTCATATTTTACTTGCACCATCGTGCCAATTTACTCAAGTGCTCGATACATACCGAGTACGCTAATTAAAATGAGCACGACGCCCATCACATTTTTGGTGCTGCGTTCGTTTTCGATCATCTTTTGATGCACCAGCACGCCTAAAAAATGCCCAATGCCTGCAAAAGGCAACATGAGCAATGCCATCACCCATTGTACTGAAATTCCGACAATGACAAAAGAACTCAGTTTAATAGACGTAAAAATAACCCACATCACGAATAATGTTGATTTTAATCGATGCCGACTCACTTGGCGAACAACGACTTGGAGCAAGATTGGTGCACCACTTAAGGACGTGCCCATGACGTATCCAGCAAGCATGAGTAATCCGTAATCTTGCCAGCGCATTTGCGATCGATAGCCCCAGTTAAACAGCCACTGCAAAGCGTAAATGATCGATATGCTATAAATGAATAAGACCAGCCACTGTGCTGGCAGTGTGATCAGCCCCAAAATCCCAATTAAATTGGGGATGATTGTCCAACCAAAGTTCTTTTTCAGGAAAGCGTAATCAATTTTGCTGGTCTCGCCGTAGAGCGTTAATGCGGCCGCTAATAACAGGTGCAAACCAATGACTGGCAACCAAATGAGCGCATCAGGAATGATGAAAAAAAATAACGGCAACCCTAAGGCCGCGCCACCAAAGCCTAAACCTGAACGGACAAAACCCGTCCACATAAAAATCAATGAGACCATGGCCCACTGAAAATGGGTCAGCGTAGGCGTATGCTCTACAATGAATGCCAACAAAACGGCTATGCCATTCTAAGACTTATTCGGCAACAAGGTCACCTTCCATTCAATGGTCACCTTCGGTTTTAACATGGTGGAGACTGAACAATATTTTTCATTGGACAATGATACGGCACGATGAATGGATTCGGGGTCTAAATTCGCCCCATAGAACACAAATTCCAGGTTTATTTTGGTAAAGACTGCTGGCAATGTTTCTGACCGTTCTGCGTGCGCAATGATTTTGAAGTCGTCAAATGTCTGTTTCATTTTATTTAAAATATGGACGATGTCAATCGAGGTGCAGCCCATTAGGCCACACAAAATGATCTCCATTGGACGCGTGCCTTGATTACGTCCGCCCACTGACTCGATGCCATCCATTTTGACAATATGCCCACCTGTGGTGGTCACTTGGGTGGCAACATTCTCTTGCCAATCTAAGACTAATTTCATGAGGTCCTCACTGATGTGTTTTGTTTTAGTTTGTCATTCCTTGGTTTTTGATTTAACGCTCGTCTTGAAACAAACGCTTTAGCTCGTGCCCTGGGTCGGCGCAACGCATAAAAGCTTCGCCTATCAAAAATGTTTGAATACCATTTGCCCGCATCAAACGAACATCTGCCTGAGTTTTTATGCCGCTTTCAGTCACCAGAATACAGTTTTCTGGGGCTTGTTGGCACAACTGGATGGTGGTTTGAATGTCCACCTCAAAGGTGCGTAAATTTCGATTGTTTATGCCAATCAATCGTGGATTCAACTGCGCCGCAATGTTGAGCTCGTCTGCATCGTGCACTTCAATTAAGACGTCCAAACGCAATGCTGTGGCAATGTGATAAAAACGCGCCAGCAATTCAGGTGGCAAAATAGCGGCAATCAATAAAATACAGTCGGCGCCTAAACACCTTGACTGATAAATTTGCCATTCATCAATAATGAAGTCTTTTCGCAACAAAGGTTTTGACGAAATGTTGCGAATTTTCTGTAAATAGCTGTCTTCTCCTTGAAAAAATCGGTTATCTGTTAAAACTGAGAATGTCGTTGCGCCACCGTGTTCATAACTTTTGGCTATGGCAATGGGGTCGAAATCTGCTCGAATAACCCCTTGGCTCGGTGAAGCTTTTTTAATTTCAGCAATCACAGCTGGCTGTTGTTGCACCAATGCATGGTTTAAGGCACGAATGAATCCTCTGGGTGCGGCGGCTTGAGCGCTGGCTTGAACCATCTCTGCCAAAGGCTTTTTGCTTTTGGCTTGCGCAACCTCTTGGCGCTTATGCTGCGCTATTTCAAAGAGGATGTCCATTGTGTCCTCAAAATTTATTGGTGTAGGCTACAAAATCTTGCCATAACTGCCAAGCTTTACCAGACTCTATGGCTTGTGTTGCCAATTCAACGCCATCAATATAATGTGGCGTAAGCCCAGCAACATAAATGGCAGCGCCAGCGTTGAGGCGAATCATATCAGTTGCGGGTTTAAACGAATTGTTCAATGCTTGCTCAATCAATGCGAAGCTTTGTTGCGGAGACGATACGACTAAGTCTTGGGTATTTTCATGACGACAATCGTAATCACTTGGGTCAATCTCCTGCATGATGATCTCGCCATTTTTTAACTCCGCCACTTGGGTGATGTCAGCGGTCGAAATTTCATCCAAACCATCATTGCTGTGAACCACTAAAACATGGCGGCTGCCCATGGCGCGTAGGACTTCTGCCATGGTCTTGAGCAATTTTGGACTGAATACGCCCAATACTTGATTGAGTGCGCCTGCTGGATTGGTTAAGGGGCCCAATAAATTAAAAATGGTGCGCACCCCTAAGGATTTTCGTACAGCCACCACGTGTTTCATGGCACTGTGATGGGTGGGGGCAAACAAAAACCCAATACCAAGCGTTTTTATACAGTCGCTCACTTGCTCGGCTGTGAGATTTAAATTGACGCCCGCAGCACTCAGCACGTCAGAAGAGCCAGATTGCGAGGTGTTAGAACGATTGCCGTGCTTGGCAACCTTGACACCCGCAGCAGCAGCGACGAAGGCACTGGCTGTTGAGATATTGAATAATCCTGCACCATCCCCCCCCGTGCCACAAGTATCTACCAATTGTGATTTGTCTTCAAAGGCGACGGCTGTGGATAAGGATCGCATCACTTTGGCAGCACTGCTGATTTCAATGATTGAGGTGCCTTTAACCCTGAGACCTGCCAGAACAGCACCAATTTGGGCGTCTTCGGCTTGACCAGTCATGATGTGTTTCATCAAATCGGTCATTTCAACAGCAGTTAGGTCTTTGCCATTCAATAGATTGTTCAGTGTTTTTGAAATTTGCATCATCTTACTCCTTCAATTGCGCGGTCATTGTTTCATAAAATTTTGTAATACGTCTAAGCCAAATTCTGACATGATAGACTCAGGGTGAAATTGTACGCCCTCAATGGCTTTGGTCTTGTGCCGAATCCCCATAACCTCTGAAGGCTGGTCATTCTCTGCAACGCTTCGGGCGGACACTTCCAAGCAATCTGGAATGTCCTCCAACGACAATGAGTGATAACGCGTGGCTTGGTAGGGGGACTTGATGCCCTGAAATATGCCTTTGCCGTCATGCTCAATCATTGAAGTTTTGCCGTGCATGATGGTCGAGGCATTGACCACACGTGCCCCAAATATTTGACCGATGGCTTGATGCCCAAGACAAACGCCTAAAATTGGACATTTATCGCTGAAATGTTTGATTGCCTCCAATGAAATACCCGCTTCATTCGGCGTACAAGGTCCAGGAGATACAACCAAGTGCGTTAAACCAACTTGTTCAATATCAGACAAGCTGATTTGGTCATTCCGTCCCACCACCACTTCTGCGCCTAACATGCCAAAATATTGGACTAAGTTGTAGGTGAATGAATCATAATTATCGATCATGTATATCATTGGTCTGCTCTTTGTTTATACTGTGCTTGAACGTATTTGTCCACTTGATTTGCCGCGTGTACCAGGGCCTGGCCTTTGTTGAGCGTTTCCTGCCATTCCTTATCTGGCTGGGAGTCTGCAACAATACCCGCACCCGCCTGAATGAATAAGGTTTGATCCTTAACCACCGCTGTACGGATGGCAATGGCCGCATCCATATTGCCATTCCAGCCCACATAACCCACTGCGCCTGAATATACCCCACGTTTAAAAGGCTCTAGTTCATAAATGATTTCCATCGCGCGCACTTTGGGCGCGCCTGAGACAGTGCCTGCTGGAAAGGTTGCCCTCAACACATCCATGGCTGTAATATCTTCATGTTTTTTGCCCGTGACATTGGAAACAATGTGCATGACGTGCGAATAACGCTCAATCGCCATTTTTTCGGTCAATTCAATGCTATTATATTGACAAATTCGGCCTATGTCATTCCGCCCCAAGTCAATCAACATCAGATGTTCGGCTAATTCTTTGGTATCTTTGAGCAGCTCAGCTTCCAAAGCCAGATCGTGCGCTTGGTTTTTACCTCTTGGGCGTGTGCCCGCCAATGGTCGAACGCATACTTCTTGCCCCTCCAATCGCACCAATATTTCAGGGGAGGCGCCGACGATTTCAAATGCCTCTAAACGCAAGTAAAACATGTAAGGTGAAGGATTGATATTGCGCAATGCTCTGTACAAATTAAACGCCGAATGCTCAAACGGCATTTTTAACCGTTGCGATATGACGACCTGCATGACATCACCGTCATGAATGTATTGACGAATGGTGCGCACCGCCTGCTTAAATTTTTCTTCTTCAAACTCGTACTCAGGCACATATTTCGTCGGCGCAACGGCTTGAGTTTGGGTATAACAAGGGTTTTGTACCAATGCTTGTTCTAATGTATCGAGCCGAGCTTGACCTGCGTCAAAGGCTTGGGGCTGTGGTTCGACGTGGGTAATCAAATGTAGTTCGCCTTTTAAGCGATCAAACACCACGATTTCTTTTGATAGCATCAAAAATATGTCGGGCGCGCCAATGGCATCGGATTTATCTGGTTGACTGAGTTTGGGTTCAATGTAGGTGATGGTCTCATAGCCAAAATAACCCACCAAACCACCGGCAAATAAAGGCAAATCTGGGTGTTCGGGTACATTAAATGTTTGAATCCATTCATCGACATAGACCAATGGGTCTTGAACGTCGTGACATTCTGTGCCCGATTGTTTATGATGCGACAGGGTTTTCCCGTGTACTGAGAGCCATTCCTCACAGTCCAAACCGATGATGGAATAACGCCCCCATTTTTCACCACCTTGTACCGACTCAAACAAGTAAGAATTTGCCCCTTGAGCCAATTTAACATAGACCGACAAAGGTGTTTCAAAATCAGCGGGCAATCGACGACTCATAGGGATTAATGAGTAATCTGCCTGACAGAGTTTGATGAACTGATCTCTATTTAGTTCCATAAGAAATTGAATCGATTATGCCATTTGATTAGATGGGTACTTGAACTTTTAAAATATTATAGCCCTTGAAGCGACTTTTATGGGCTTCATCGGTAGGGATGGCGTGACTTAAAGGTAAGAATCACCCCCTGAATGCTTAGATTAAACCAATGGCCAACTCATCTTTGCCGTGTCTGAGCAATGGTTTGGTTCAAATTTTGTATGACCGCCTCGAATGGATTGGCATCGCTGGTGCAACGATGCGAAAAAATACCCGAACCCAACACAAAGGTATCACACCCAGATTGCGCGATGGGCGCTATATTACTCGTTTTTACGCCACCATCGATTTGTAGCCGAATGTTTCTGCCAGATTGATCAATGAGTTTGCGGCAAGTGGCTAATTTGTTAAGCGCATCGGGAATGAAGGCTTGACCGGCAAATCCAGGATTCACCGACATGATGACGATCATGTCAAGGTTGTGCAAGTGATCTTCTAAAATCGTTAAAGGCGTTTCAGGATTGAAAACCAACCCCACCTGACATTGCTGTGATTTAACCAGTTTGATAGAATCTTCAACACTTTCAGTCGCTTCTGGATGAAAGGTAATGGTTTGGGCGCCCGCTTGGGCAAAGTCTCGAATCATTCGATCAATGGGTTGAACCATCAAATGCACATCTATGTCCGCATTCAGCTGGTTCTTTTGCATGTAGTTGCTCAACGATTCACAAACCAATGGCCCTATGGTCAAGTTAGGGACAAAATGATTGTCCATCACGTCAAAATGGACCATGTGAGCGCCAGCATTTAGCACATCCTTGACCTCTTTTCCAAGGTTAGAGAAATCAGCAGAAAGTACTGAAGGGGCGATCCAATCTGGTTGAAGGGGCATGGGTATCCTTTAAGTTTTGGCGAGCAATTGCTGGCGTTAGAAGGGCTGTGAACCTGAACAATTGAAGGCTTAAATTTTACCCCAAATTGTATTAAATTGATTGATTGTCATGAATATTGGTTGCACTTTTCTACGATACGGGTAGAATGGTTTAGTATCTGCGGTGTTCGTGTTATTGGAATACAAGCCTTGCACTTTAAAAATTAAAAATTTGGGAATTTGATCTGGTCATGGTGTGTGACTCTTTAACTAGAATCCCTAAAGTAATCAGGATTTTTCCCCCCTTGAACTCAGGTTCAAGGCACTACTTCCAGAGCGGCACCGTGGAGTCTTATTTTGGTAATTGCGACCGTTGAAACAGGGCCTTTGTTGCAACGGCATTAGCGCTCAATAAACGTAAAAACAACGTGATTAAACCCAACCTCTGTCAGCAAAAAAAACACCTTCGGCAGACACTCAAAAAACGGCGTGCAACGGCTATCAACAGCCACAAAAGACGCCTTGGACACACACTGGTCACCGCCATTTACCCTTGGATTAAGAAGCACAAAAAAACCAAAAATGTCGCTGTGTTCAAGCCTATGGCACAAGAGGTGCCCATCGATAGACTCATCGACACATTACGTCATAAAAAATTCAAACTATTCCTCCCAGTGGTGCGTCACGGACACTTAGATTTTGTGCCCTGCCGTTGGGGCAAACAACATTACAGCCACCACGCTTTAGGCATGAAAGAACCTAAAAGTAAACGCGCTGTGCCCTTCTCTACACTTGATTTTATTGTTGTGCCATTGTTAGGATTTACCGCAAAAGGTGATCGATTAGGGCTGGGTGGCGGATTTTACGACCGCACCTTGGGTCAAAAATCTGCGCGAACGCTGAAGAAGGTCGGCGTTGCCTTGGAAGCCCAAAAATGTCGGACCATTCCGATGGAAAAATGGGATATTCAGCTTCATCAAATACTCACCGAGAAAAATCGCTATAGGGGCAGAGCGCCCACAAAAAAGATGGGACAAAACCACAATTAAGATAACCGTCGTCATTGACGTGCGCCGTACCGCCTTCGCGACAAGTGCACCCAATAATTTGTGAGACCAGCTTTTAATTCAAATTGCGAATCGCAGTCATTGTTGCTTCATAATCGGGTTCATCGGTCACTTCGGAGACCAATTCAACATAGCGAACCATACCGTTTTCATCAACCAAAAAGGTTGCTCTTGCGTATAAGCCAGCTAAAGGCCCGTCAGCCATTTGAACCCCTGTATGGGCAAGGGATTGATTGCGATAGTCAGACAAAGTTTTGACACCCTCTATGCCCTCAGCGGCACAAAAACGACCCAAAGCAAAAGGCAAATCTAATGAAACCGTCCAAATCTCAATGCCCGCTTCAGAGACACGTTTATTAAATTCTCGTGTCTGAGTGGCGCATACACCTGTGTCAATACTTGGAAACAAACAAAGCAAAACCGGTGCATTGGGTAAGCTACACGTCGATAAATCTGCCGCAACCAACGCGATGTCTGAGAGGGATTCACCCTTTGCTATTAAGTTTCCTTTGAGGGAAACGCTATTGCCTTTAAATGTCACTTGTGTCATGTTTGCTCCTTAAGTTTAATCAGTTTCCATAAGATTGTAACCGCTATCAAAGTGATTGGGCGGGTTCAAACGTACTAAGGTCAAAGCTCAAACATTTAAGGCTGTACAAAATTTCACCCTTGAAATGATGCTAAGCGATATAATAAACGCCTTCCCCAGTACAATTTTTTATGCCTTTGCTCAGTCTGATGGCATGATGATGAATTCTGAATTTTTTAAATAACTAAACTTGATGTGTAACTTATGGCTCGTGTAACTGTTGATGATTGTATTTCTAAAATTGAAAATCCCTTTGATTTGACGCTTATTGCGGCCAAACGTGCTTATCAGATTGCCCAAGGGAGCAAAGCCAAATTGCCCATTGAAAATGATAAGCCTGTTGTTTTGGCATTGCGTGAAATTGCCGAGAACGTCAGCACCAAAGAAAGCATTGAAGAAGAAGCGCGTGCACTGAATGAGCTGAGAGACATTCCCGCTTATCAGAACGAAAACAATCACGAATAATTCTACAAATTTCCTAAACAAATCAAACTATGGGATTAAGCGGCAACGCTTAAATCCCATCGGTGTTTTTACGCCACTTTCAAAACCGTGGTCTGAGTTAAAACCAACCCAAGAATACTGAATAAATAACGTATAATCAAAGATTATGGCGCCGTTTTTTAAAAAAATTAGTAGCTTGCCTGGCACGCGTTTATCAGAGTTACGCCTGCCTGAGGTTCGCTTACCCAAAGCCTTATCCTTTAAGACTGAAACGCCCGTAAAAGATCAGTTTCAACCTTTAAAAGAAACCATTACCTACCTGTCCCGAAAACAGAAAAGATCCATTTATGAGGCCTTTCTTCTGGCCCGCAAAGCGCATCAAGGCCAATCTCGCAGGGATGGGCAACCTTATATTACCCACCCTGTTGCCGTTGCCGTATTACTGGCTCAACTCAAATTAGATACTGATACGATTATTGCAGCGCTGATCCACGATGTGGTTGAAGACACTCAGATAACGTTGTCACATATAGAAAAGCAGTTTGGCTCAACCATCAGTCATTTGGTCGATGGCGTAAGCAAACTCGATCGTGTTGAGTTTAACTCAAACATAGAAGCACAGCATGCAAGCCTACAAAAGATGATTTTAGCCATGGCATCTGATTTACGCGTTCTGTTAATCAAGCTGGCGGACCGCGTTCATAACAGTGAGACTTTGGAGATTTTTAATCAAAGCAAACGCAACCGAATCGGCACAGAAACCTTAGAGATTTATGCGCCACTTGCTGCTCGATTGGGTTTGCACGCTTGGCAAATGCGATTGGAGAACAATGCCTTATATGCGATGCAACCCTGGCGCTATAAAATATTATCCAAGGCCATTAAAAAAGCCAAAGGAGAGCGCAGAACAAAAATTTCAGAGGTCTCCGATTTTCTCAAAAAGCGGTTGAAAGAAGCGGGTATCAGTGCCGAAGTGCAAGGTCGAGAAAAGCATCTATATTCGGTGTTTTTGAAAATGCAGGCGCGTAGAAATACCTTTGATGATAAACATCTCTACTCTGAGAAAAACCGCGATCCTCGGAAAAAGTTTGACCAAATTTTGGATCTTTTCGCTTTCAGAATCATCGTCAATTCAGTCGATGAATGCTATAGGGTGCTCGGCATCATGCATAGCATCTATAGACCCGTGCCCGAAAAAATAAAAGATTATATTTCTCTGCCCAAAGCCAATGGTTACCAATCATTGCACACCATCCTGTTTGGCCCTTCTGGCGCGCATGTGGAAATACAAATTCGCACCAAAACCATGCATGAAAACGCAGAGAACGGTATTGCTGCACATTGGTCTTATAAGAGTTCTGGTTCTGAATCACCCAATGTCCAAAATCAAAAATTGTCACAAAAGTGGATCAACGATCTCATCGAAGTTGGAGAAAATGCTGGGACTTCCAGCGAATTTTTAGAATCGGTAAAAGCCGATTTATTCCCTCAAGAGGTCTTTGTTTTTACGCCAAAGGGCAAAATTTATACCCTGCCACGAGGCTCGACTGCTTTAGATTTGGCTTATGCCATTCACTCTGATTTGGGTAACCATTGTGTGGCTTGTGAAATCGATCGACAACGCGTTGAAAAAGACACCTTACTACAAAACGGCCAGACCGTTTACTTTCATACTTCCAATTTTGGTCAGCCCAGTCCAGATTGGTTAACTTTTTTAGTGACCGCCAAGGCTCGAACCCAAGTTCGTCATTATCTCAAGTCACAGACGCGCGATGAAATCATAAAATTTGGCAAAGAAATTTTAGAAAGAGCCATGGAAACATTAAAAAGTCCCTTTTCCGAGCTGTCGGATCAGGTGCTCAAGCAAGCCTTAGATGAGCTGAAAATGCCTGATTTAGAACAATTATTTTATCAAATCGGCATTGGTGGCCGGCCACCGAGATTGGTCGCAAAAAAACTCTATGATCTTGCCAATCCTTACCACCAATCAGAGCCTTCAAAAGCTGAGCCATCTTCAGTTCAAATCAAAGATGCTGAAGGCATATCAATCGCTTACGGCCGTTGTTGTTACCCGCTTCCAGGCGATAATATTATGGGGCATTTGAGTTTAGACAAAGGCTTGGTCGTTCATCGCCTACAGTGTAAAAATGTTCGGCGGTTTAAAAAGAAACCTGAAAATTGTGTCCCCGTTCAATGGCAGGAAAATACCCAGCAGGTCTTTCCTATCCCCATTTCAATAGAGTGCGAGAATAAAGCGGGCATGCTTTCAGGCATTTTATCCGCCTTATGGAAGATAAAAGTTGAAATTGATTCCGCCAATGTTGAAAAGGGCGCATATAATGCAACGATCAAACTAATCGTGTTACTGTCAAATCGACGCCAGTTAGCCCAGACTTTGAGAGTGTTGCGCAAACTACCTAATGTAACCAAAGTACTAAGAGGATGGTTTTATGAGCGCAACTCAACTAAAAAGAAGAAAAAATAATACAATGAAGCAAGTTTGTCAATTGAGCTACTTGGTTCTCGGTCTCAGTGTGTTTTATTTAAGCGGTTGCTCAACCCCAAAAGTACAAACCTCTGTTGAATTGCCTGCGCGCATTGACGCTATGAGCAAGGTTAAGAAATTGGGGATTTACCGTTTCGAAAATGATGAAATTCTCATCGGAGCCAAAATAGAACAGCTTTTTAAATCGGTTGTGATCGATGGTGAAAAATATTTTGAAGTGCTCAATAGAAGCGACTTAGACGCCATCATAAGCGAACAAAAAAATGCCAACAGCATCTTGTTCGACGATGATGAACTTGTTGAATTGGGGCAATTGGCCAAAGTACAAACGATCATAACAGGTCAAGTTCAAAAACCCATTTTAACGCGCTCCTCCTATTCTGAAACGCGATCAAACCCGGTTTGTCTTGTATATTTAGACGATAGTTGTGTGACTTGGGGTGTAGAATATTATGAGGTGACGTGTAACAATTCTGAAGCGGCAGTTGCATACCAATTGCGGATTACCAATATAGAAACTGGACACAGTGTCCTATCTAAAACCTATCAAGCGAACGTCAATGAACAAACTTGTAAAAAGCCATCGTCGTTACAGTCTTTACAAAAGCGGGTGATTTCACGCACCTTAGAAGAATTACGACGAGACATTGCCCCTTATCGCATTTGGACAACCATCGAATTGATGGAATCAGATAAAAGTGACCTAAGCGAAAACACCGAAGCGTACAAGCAATTTAGGAAGGGCTTGGCTTTTATTGATAATGATCACCCCGATATTCGCAACGGTTGTGGCGCCTTTAATCAGGCAGCGGCAGCTTACGGTGAGTCAGCGGCTATTTACTATAATTTGGGGGTTTGTGCTGAACTTGAAAGCGATAACGCCAGCGCGAAAATTTATTTTGAAAGAGCCCAATCAAAGCTCAAAGAGCCTTCCGGTTTAGTCACCCAAGCCTTGACCAGAATTGATAATAGAATCAATAGTGAACAACAGTTGGACTTGCAAAAATCCAACAGAAATCAACCAGAAAGCTGATATGTACCCAGCCTGTGACTATTCAAAGACATTTCTGGCTCTTGCTTCCTTTGATGCTCACAGCGTTTACCACTGCACCCAAACAACCCGCTTGTAATTGCGCCCAATATCAAAGTCAAACGCCCAAACCAGCTTGGGTTGAAGCTGAAATTGTCAATGATCGTGAGCTGGTGACCCAAGGGGCAACGCACTGTACTGGGATCAAGTCATTAGACTTTAGAAGAGCGGATCAAAATGCACGCGTTAATCTCAGTTACATCTTGCACTCAGTCATCGAAGGCGAAACCGAAGTCATTCGAAGAGATGATGGCTCGGGTGGCGGACGCTCAAACGCGCAAACACGCACTCAACAATCAACCCACGCGCTCATAGAAAACAGTCAAATATTCGAACGTTGGGTGGATGTCACAAACTGCACCATCCACAGCGGCGTACGTGTGAGTCGAAAAGCTTTGAAAGCGACCCAAGAGAAGCAACAAGCAAGAGAGCGTTCAAAATTGATCAATCAACCTTTAGAAGTTCAGTCAAGGGGCTTTTTGGCCGAACGCGGCAAACAATTGTTGCTCAAACAATTGAGTGATTTGGGGGCACAAAAATTACAATCGACAGAGCCGGCTTACACCTTCATTTTGAAAATACAACCACCGCTCATCGTTCAAGAAGACACCCTAAAAGCCGTTACAATCACCACCGACATTCAAGTCACGGCGCCTGACAAAACCATTGTTTACTCAGCAACCCATAATGGCAAAGCCATCGTACTTTCAAATGGTAATCAGCAATACGCCGAAGAGCGCGCCTTGAAAAACGCGTTCATTCGCATTAAAATGCGCCTTGATCGCTGGCTAAACCAACCGATCAAGCCAAAAACACCTTAAGCGACCTTTAACCATGAAAATGACTGCAGACATTTACGACCAATACACCGACGCCGTACACGTTGTACAACCGAGCCTAAACCACTACGGCCAAATGAGATCGTTTGGCGGACAGATTGTAACGGTCAAGGTTTTTGAAGACAATGTTTTGGTCAGGCAAACCCTCTCGCAAAATGGCCAAGACAAGGTTTTGGTTGTTGATGGCGGTGGTTCTCTTCGATGTGGTTTATTAGGCGATATCATTGCTCAGTTGGCCATTGATCAATGTTGGGCGGGTGTGATCATTTATGGTGCCATTCGAGATTCAGCCACCTTAAAAAATATGCCCATTGGCATTATGGCTCTGGGTACTAATCCGAGTAAAAGCGCCAAGCGCGCTGAAGGTCAGTTAAACGTCCCCATTCATTTTCATGATGTGACTTTTCAGCCAGATCATTGGCTGGTTGCCGATGATGACGGGATCATCGTGTGTCAGCACAAACCCTACTAAACTCAATTAGCCTTTAGGTTTTCTCTAATAATGCGTTTGCAGCCTGCAACCGTTCTACCGTGCCCACGTCTTGCCATGTCTCCTTGGACACCACACTGCCTTGAATTTTTTGCGCTTTGAGCGGATATTGAAAAGCCTCTAACAGACCAAAACAAGCGCTTTGATGTTGTTTGAGTATTTGTGGAGACAGTATGCTCATCCCAGTAAAGGTGTAGGTTTTACTCGTTGATGCCTTGGGGGCCACAATCGCGTTGTTTAAGGAAAAATCGCCTTCTAAATGATGCTCAGGATTGTCCACCAAATACAGGTGTGCCCATACCGAGGGGGACAATGTTGTTTGCAAAACCATGGCGTAATCCATGGTGGTTAAAACATCGGCATTCACCAAAAAAAAGGGGTCATCACCCAACAGCGGTAAGGCATTTTTAATGCCTCCGCCCGTATCTAATTCAACGGGTTCTTGTGACCATAAAATCTTAACGCCATAGCGACGGCCGTCTTGCAAATGTGCCTTTATCAAGTGGCCCAGATAAAACACATTGACGACGACTTCTTTAAATCCGGCTTGACCCAAGGCGTATAAATGTCTTTCTATTAAGGTGATCCCGCCCACTTTTAGCAAAGGTTTGGGCAAGTGCTTGGTCAAGGGCATCATTCGGTCACCCCGTCCTGCTGCCAGAATCATCGCCTTCATCAAAGTGCCTTTTGGGCTTGCTCAACCCACTTTTTGAACTCTGGTGGGATGGGCAGACGATGAATGGCTTCGGATAAATGTTTTAACACCGTCGGCAAATAGGCCATATAACTTGACTTACCTTCTCGGTAATAGAGACGGGCAAATATGCCAGCAACTTTAAGCTGACGTTGAGCGTTTTGGTAGGCGAAATCGGTTTCAAATAATGGCTCTGTTTGTTGGGCGTTGTTTTTCTGAATTTTCTGATAAAAATATTGCCTATAAAATGCGGGATTGTCACAGTGATAATAAGCATCGCACAGTAATGAAACCACATCGTAGGTGTACGAACCAAGCACCGCATCTTGGAAATCGATCACACCGATTTTTTCGCCACATTGCAGTAAATTATTGCTGTGATAATCCCGATGTACCAGCGTTTGTGGTTGCTGAGTAATTTGTATGGCAATCTGATCCATCGTTTGTTGTAAAACTTTTAGTTCACTGGTATTCAAGCACAGTTTAAGGTGGCGATCCAAGAACCAATCGATGAACATCTGCATTTCGGCCATGAGCAGGTCGTGGCTGTAAATGGGTAAATCTGGCGATGGCGGTGGTGTCTGCATTTCAGACAATCCATCTATGGCTTTGAGCATCCATTTTTGCTCGTTTTGTTGAAGACATTGAATGAGATGCTTCGCACCGAAATCCTCAACCACGGCAAAACCTAGGGGCTCATCAACAGCATAAATTTCAGGGAAAAGGAGCGTCTGAGTTGACTGAAAGAATTGGCGCGCTTGAATAAATTGTGTAATGCTTTCCTTCTCAGGGGGCGCATCCATTACAATGGCTTGTTTGATTTGGCGCGTATTGCCTGCGTAGTTGCGTTCATTTGACGCTGACCACCGATAATATTGACGCCAGCTGGCATCACCCTGAATGGGGCTTAATTTGCCCTCAAAGCCATTGTTTGATAAAAATTTATGTAACAGTCTCTGACGGTGTGTCTTAATGTCGCTAATTTCCTTAGACATATTTTAAAATGCGAATATCATGACCTTGATTGATATGCAAAAGGTGGGGGTTCTCCTACGCCATATTTTACCATTGATCCTCGTGTATTCTGGTATCAGTCAAGCACAAAATTTAAATTGCCCAAAGCCGACACCGACGAGTGAAATCTTCACCGTCGAAAGCAAGTTCATTCAAGGACAACTGGATCGGTTTATCAATTTTTCTGGCTCGGTGAGCGCCAATCATCCCGATTTTAATTTAAGCGCTGATGAATTATTGGTCAATGTTAAAGATGATTCCATAACTTCAACGAGTAGCCTGTACGTTCAACATCAAAATATTCGATTATGGGGCACAGGTTTTGCCAGTAATAAAAATTCATTTGACGTTGATCAAAGCATTTTAACGCTTTGTGAGGGCGAACAACAAGACTTGGCTTGGCGCATCGAAAGCAGTCGCACCCATTTTGATAAAAATGACCAAACCATCACCAGCCATAACGCCGTATTGGAATTTCAAGACATCCCCATTTTTTATAGCCCCTATTTAAAATTCAGTTTGCGCCGTCGAAGCGGTCTGTTGTTCCCTTCTTTTGGGTATTATCAACCCACACGAGTTAATTCAACCAAGCAAACAGAAGGTCTTTATTATCACCAAGGTTACTTCCTTAACCTTGCGCCCAACTATGATGTCACTGTGTATGCAACGGCTTTGCAAAATAGAGGTTTGCTGACAAGCGGCGAGTTTCGTTATTTACAAAGCCACAGTGAAGGCTCATTAACAGGGGCTTACTTACAAGATGATCCTTTGCTCCGAAATAATACCAATGGCGGCGAAACTTTATCAACCTATGCCTGGAAAAATAAAACCACCGTCAATGACAATCTCAAATTCAGCGTTGATTGGGCCGCATACAACCCCCGCTACATTTATCAAACCTTGCCCAGTATCTTTGACGACGAGCAAACCGCTTCCAAAGACCGTCACGTCCGCGTCATCTATGCCACAAAAGCCAGTCGCACTCATGTTTCAGTCCAAGATAATATTTCATTGATCAACCCCCAACAAGATGGGTTGGTGCGTTTGCCTCAGATAGAACATTGGCAATACATAGACCGTCAAGGCGCTTCGCGTTTTACCATTCGTGGACAGGTGAGCAACTTCAGTCGTCCTGCAAGTCGCAAAAATGATGACCAGCTCACTTCTGGTAAACGCATTGTGTTTAACCCTTATTGGCAGTGGATAAAACCGGCGAATCAATATAGGCTCATCGTGGAAACGGGCGGGCGATATAACCACTACCAATTACAACAGAATCGCGACGAACAAAATTTTGACTTTTCCAATGCTTACCTCCACACAGGCGGGTCACTCTATTTTGATAATACCCCTGACTTTTTTAGAAAAGCCCTCAGCTTGACCTTTGAACCATCGTTACACTATGTTTTTAGTCCCTATGTCAAACAATCACATCTGCCTGATTTTGACACATCAACCAAACCCATCACCCGTTTACAACAATTGTACGACCCCGTTGAGCTTAATGGCGACGATGGTTTACGTGAATCTAATCGTGTGGTTGCCATCGTCAAACAACGTTATCACCTAACCAATTCAAAGGCCTTTGGTCACCTTGCCGCTGGCAGAAGCGTGGACATTTCTACGCCAACCGTCAGTCGTGAACGTCCCGTCAACGACAGTTGGTTTTTAGAATCTTCGTTCACCGTCGATCGCGTGCTCTTTGAAACGCTCAGTCAATGGGATTTAGACGTTTCAGATCCTACCTATGTCAACAGTAATGTGCTCTACGATGGTGATAGCCACGATGTGCGAGTGAACTATTTACATCAAAGCACGCTCACTGAAACGCTTCAATATATTTCCGCAGGTGTGAGCGTTGACCTCAATACGCCTTGGCAGCTTCATGCGCTGAGCAATTACAACATCACCAATCAGCGACTCGATCATTCGCTCATTGGGTTTACCTACGATGATTGTTGTTGGCAATTCAACACGGCTATTGCTCGAAAATATAATAATCTCAACAATGTTTCGGCTGAAGCTTCAACGGAGATTATCTTTGAGCTTGTGTTGAAAGGATTAGCGTCCTTAGGACCTAAAGATTCGCGCGATAGAATGTTTGACCAGTCGCAAGGATTCAGCCCCTAAGCACAAACCATTCCCCTATCGCACACAACCGCCTCACGCCTAATATGACCGATGGTTTCTGGTATAATCAGGCGCTGTAAAATGGAATCGCAACGATCACAGGATTTATATGAAACATTTTTTAATCAAGCCCTTTCTTGCTCTCGCCTTAATTTCTTTAACCGCATTCAGTGCCAGCCATGCTGCTGACATCGCCAAAGGCAAAGAAAAATTTTCCACGGTTTGTGCCAGTTGTCATGGCATCAATGCTGAAGGCATTGCCACCTTCCCTAAATTAGCGGGCAATCCCATTGCAGACACTGTAGAAAAATTAAAGAAATATCGTGCAGGCGAACAAATTGGTGCCAACAGTGCCATCATGTTTGGCATGGCCGCTGGATTGTCAGATGATGACATTGCAAACCTCGCTGCCTATATAAAATCCCTTTAACAATCGACCTCCCTGTAGTTCAACAGGATAGAACGAGAGCCTCCTAAGCTTTAAATCCGGGTTCAAGTCCTGGCGGGGAGACCAATGATGCACCATTCAGACAAAGCCTTTAAAACAATGCGCAAAAATGCGCCGTCGTTGTTAAAATCCATTTATTATCCATACTTAAATAAGGAATGCCATGATTGAATATCGTTCAAAAACCTCAACCCACGGTCGTAATATGGCAGGTGCTCGGGCGCTATGGCGTGCAACAGGGGTTGGTTCCGCAGATTTTGGCAAACCCATCATAGCCATATCCAATTCTTTCACGCAGTTTGTCCCCGGTCACGTCCATCTCAAAGATTTGGGTCAGTTGGTTGCACGAGAAATTGAACGCTGTGGCGGCATTGCCAAAGAATTTAATACCATCGCCGTTGATGATGGCATTGCCATGGGTCATGACGGCATGCTTTATTCGCTGCCTTCACGCGAGGTTATTTCTGATGCGGTTGAATATATGTGCAATGCCCACTGCGCCGATGCCGTCGTTTGCATATCCAATTGCGACAAAATCACACCGGGCATGCTCAATGCAGCCATGCGCCTCAACATTCCAGCCATTTTCGTTTCTGGTGGACCGATGGAGGCTGGGAAGACCGTACTTGGCGGACAAACCATCAAATTAGATTTGGTTGATGCCATGGTGCAAGCGGCTGACGATAAAAATTCTGACGAAATGGTTGATGAGATAGAAATCAGTGCTTGCCCCACCTGCGGCTCTTGCTCAGGCATGTTCACTGCAAATTCCATGAATTGCTTGACCGAAGCCATAGGGCTTTCTTTGCCTGGTAATGGCTCGTGCTTGGCCACGCACACGGATCGAGAAAACCTTTTTCTGCAAGCTGGACGCACCATTGTTGATATTACCAAACGCTACTATGAACAAGGTGATGAAAGCGTTTTACCACGGAATGTAGCGAATTTTCAGGCCTTTGAAAATGCCATGTGTTTAGACATTGCCATGGGCGGTTCTACCAATACTATATTACATATCTTAGCCGCCGCCCACGAAGGTGGCATCAACTTTACCTTGGATGACATTGATCGTTTATCGCGTAAAGTGCCTTGTTTGTCAAAAGTCGCACCCAATAGCCCCAAATACCACATGGAAGATGTGCACAGAGCCGGTGGCATATTTGCGCTATTAGGGCAATTGGAAAAAGCGGGGCTACTCAACACCGAGTGCACGACCGTTCATGCCCCAACGTTGAAAGAAGCCATTGACAAATGGGACATTTCACGCCAACCGAGCGAAGCGGTGCAAAAATTTTATCTCGCTGCACCGGGCGGTGTTCGCACAACTCAAGCGTTCAGTCAGTCAAAACGCTGGAAAGATTTAGACCTTGACCGCGAAAATGGCTGCATTCATTCGGTTGAACACGCTTTCAGCACCGATGGCGGATTGGCCGTCTTATTTGGCAATATTGCTCAGCAAGGTTGTGTGGTCAAAACCGCTGGGGTGGATGCCTCCATATTAAAATTTGAAGGGCCTGCCCGCGTGTTTGAAAGCCAAGACAGTGCCGTTGAAGCCATATTGGCAGACAAAATTGTGGCAGGTGATGTGGTGGTGATTCGTCACGAAGGTCCAATTGGTGGTCCTGGCATGCAAGAAATGCTTTACCCGACCAGCTACTTAAAAGCCAAAGGCTTAGGCAAACAATGTGCTTTGCTGACCGACGGTCGTTTTTCTGGTGGCACATCGGGCTTATCCATTGGTCACGTTTCGCCAGAAGCGGCAGAAGGGGGACTGATTGGCGTGGTTGAAGAAAATGATGTCATAGAAATTGACATTCCCAATCGTCGCATCCACTTAAAAGTGACTGACGACGTGATCAAACAACGTGTGTCTAAAGAAAATAAGCGAGGCAAAAAAGCTTGGTCGGTTCACACCCCACGCACTCGCAAAGTGTCTTTGGCGCTCAAAGCTTATGCAAAATTAGTGACCAATGCCTCGTCGGGTGCCGTCCGTCATGTGGACTAAAACACTGGGGCTATGTGTTTTATTGGTTTCAGGATCCGCCCACGCTGTACTCAACGACACCCTGTTTCGGACGGCTGTGGTCGCAGGCATTGTGACTTATGTTGCGGCCAATCCTTACGGTGCCGATTCCATCGGCATTGATTCGGGTTATTCGGCAGATGGTCCAGACCTCTATGCGGGCAGATTGACCACGCGATGGAAGATAAAACCCGATGTCATTGTGTCAGGTCGCTACCATTTGGACGTCAATTTATATTTTAATTTGGGCCAGTGGAATCTGGGATTATTTTCGAATGAGGACGAAAACCTGTCTCGGTTTCGCACAATAAACAATGTGATCGATCTTTATTCTGCCTACAGACATCGCTGGCAAGGCTTCCCCTTGTACTTAGAAACAAACTTGGGGTTGGCTTATTTTTCTGCCACACAGCTCGGTGACACACGCTATGGCACACACGGGCAATTTGTCAGTGGCGTTACCCTGGGTTATCAATCCGATGAATCGCCCATTGGCTTTCAAATAAAATTTCAGCATTATTCAGACAACGACTTTTCAGAACACAACCCCGGAACCAATCTTATTTTTTTCACGATTGAACACATTTTTAACCACAATGACACCGAATAATCATGTCCTTACATTTGCCTCATCGACCCAGACGTATCCGATTTAGTGCTTTTAGTCGCGCGCTCACACGTGAGAACACCTTATCGCCCGCTGATTTGATTCAACCCGTTTTCATCATAGAGGGCACTCAGAACAGCGAGGCCATCGCATCGATGCCTGGCATTGAGCGCCTCACGCTGGACCGCTTACTGCCCTATGCCAAAAATGCACATCAGTTAGGCATTTCAGCAATTGCGCTTTTCCCCGTTGTTTCTACCGATTTAAAATGCCCCCATGCCAAAGAGGCACTGAATCCTGAAGGCTTGGTTCCCCGAGCCATAGCCATGCTTAAAGCAGAATGCCCCGACCTGGGGGTGATCACTGACATTGCCTTAGACCCTTATACTTCTCACGGACAAGATGGCATCATAGATGAATCGGGTTATGTCTTAAACGATGAGACCATTGCCATCCTCATCCAACAAGCCTTGTGCCATGCTCGAGCGGGGGCTGACATTGTCGCCCCTTCTGATATGATGGATGGTCGAGTGGGCGCTATTCGGCAAGCGTTGGAAAAACAAAACTATCACAACACCCAAATCCTGGCCTACTCGGCCAAATATGCCTCTGCATTTTATGGCCCCTTTCGCGACGCGGTTGGCTCAGCAAGCGCTTTGCAAAAAGCCGATAAAAAAACCTACCAAATGGATCCTGCCAACAGCAATGAAGCCTTGCATGAAGTCCAATTGGATTTGGACGAAGGCGCCGATATGGTGATGATCAAACCAGGGTTGCCGTATTTGGACATCGTCTGGCGGGTCAAATCAACCTTTAAAAGACCGACCTTGGTCTATCATGTCAGCGGTGAATACGCCATGCTGAAAGCGGCTGCCATCAATGGCTGGCTTGAAGAAGAGGCGGTTGTGTTAGAGTCATTATTGGCGATGAAACGGGCAGGCGCCGATGGCATATTGACTTACTACGCCGTTGAATGTGCGCAATGGCTCAATCGTTGAAACATCGTTGCGCCGTTATTGGCGACCCCATTGCGCACAGCTTATCACCCGTCATCCATCGTGCTTTTGCCCAGCAACAAGGCATTGATCTAAGCTATGAAAAAATCCATGTTCGGGCTGCTGAATTCGACGCACACATTCACGACCTTGCGCACACCTATGATGGCATCAACATCACCGTACCACACAAGACCAAAGCATGGGCCTTTGCTGAACAAAATGGCACCATTGATCGCTCGGCACAAAAATCGGGCGCAGTTAATACCCTAAAATTTACGCCCAATATCGTTGGATTTAACACCGATGGGGATGGCCTAGTACACGACCTAACAACGCGATTAGCTTTTCCAATCACCGATCAAACAATCCTCATCCTTGGCGCAGGGGGTGCAGCTCGCGGCATCTTGGGTGCACTACTACAAAAAAAACCCAAAAAAGTTGTTTTAGCAAATCGCACCTTGTCCAATGCTGAGAAAGTTGGCGCCCTATTTGGCCTTTGCGGCAATCGCTTTTCAGACATCAAACCGCAATCTTTTGACATTGTCATCAACGCCACTTCAGCCAGCTTAGATGGTGCCGTTCCCGATCTGCCCCAAGCCATATTTTCAACGCATACCTTGGCCTATGATTTAATGTACGCCAAGCAACGCACCCCGTTTGAACAGTGGGCAATTTCTTGCCAAGCGGGGGTGGTATGCGATGGGCTTGGCATGCTCGTTGAACAAGCGGCATTGGCATTCTATCTATGGACCCAAGTACGACCTTCAACCTCACCCATATTTGACAGCTTAAATCTTGAAAGAAACCGTTCATAGCCAAAGCGCCCAGCAAACAGAACAACTGGGGCAGAAGCTGGCTTTAAATTTGCTTCAAAACCAAGCACCGATTACGGCGTCAGCGCAGGGGTGCATTATCTTTTTAACGGGTGATTTGGGCTCTGGCAAAACCACTTTTTGTCGTGGCTTGATTCAGGCATTGACCAATGAAACCATTGTTAAAAGCCCCACTTATGAGATCATCAAGGTCTATCCAACAAAATATGATTTCACCCTTTACCACATCGATCTATATAGGATAAAATCTATTGACGAATTAGAATATATGGGACTGTTTGACCACCTCGTGCACAACACCATTGCCCTCATAGAATGGCCTCAATCATTGCTTGATGGGTTGACTGAACAAGCGTTGGCGATTCATTTTGACACACAGCAAGGTTGTGACGACAATGATCGAACCATCACACTGGACATCCCTGACAAATTTCCCATTCAGCTCAGATAATTGCAATGATTTTTTTTCGATTATTCACAATAACAGGCTTTAGGGTACATTACTTGCTGCTGTTCATGATGGCTATGCTGCCCATCCACGCACTGGCTGCATCGACCATAAAAGGATTGACAGTCAGCACTAAGTCGCCGACTAAAGCTCTGGTCACAATCACCTTAGACCAGTCTTTTCAATATAAATATTTTCGCTTAGAACCCAAACAATCCAATGACCGATTGGTGGTGGATTTTAAGAATAGCAAAAGCGCCGCATCTTTAGAACGGAATTTTGGCGATAAATCGCTCATTCAAAGCATCCGAACAGCCACGAATAACGAAAAAAATTATTTTCGCATTGTCTTTGATTTAAAAGGCAATCCAAGCGTCAAGTTCTCTGTCAACAAGAACGATGGATCGCACCAATTGAACTTGCAATTACATTCATCGGCAAAAAACCAAAGCAAAGCCAAAAAGGCGCAAACTTCACACATACTGCCACCTTCCAAAAAAGTCATAAAGGCCAAGATCATGATCGACGCAGGTCACGGTGGCGTTGATCCAGGGGCGACAGCATTCGGCACCATTGAAAAGAAGGTGGTTTTTAGCATTAGTAATAAATTGGCCGCATTGTTGAGAAAAGACCCGCACTTTGAAGTCTTACTAACTCGACCCAAGGATAAAAAAGTCCCCCTCGTTGAACGCGTGCGCTTGGCCAATAAGAGTAATGCCGATGTGTTCATCTCCATTCACGCCGATGCGCTGCCTTCGGCAAAATACGTTAAAGGCGCATCCGTTTACACCTTGTCTGAAAAAGCGTCCGATAGGATGGCTCAAAGATTGGCAAAAAATGAAAACAGCGTTGACGGTTTTGAATTTAAATTGCAAGACTTACCAGCCGACCTACGACGGGCATTGTCTGACATCCAATTTCAGGCAACTTTGGGCAGCTCTCACAGATTGGCGAACACCCTCCTCAAATCACTCAAAAAGGCGGGGCCGCTTGCTTTTAAAAAGCCCCACAGTGCGAATTTTGCGGTGCTTCGATCGCCCATCGCATCAGTCTTGGTTGAAACGGGTTTCCTAACCAATCAAGCTGATGCCAAAAGACTGCGTTCTGAGCGCGGGCAAAATGCCGTGGCTCAGGCCTTATACCAAGGATTGAAAGCCTACAAAAATCGTTACATTTTGCCCCGTCGCCCGCTGACAACCTTAGAGACAACGCCGCCACCCAATGAAGCAGAATATTTGCCGCTTCACGTTGTACAATCTGGTGAAACCCTTTACACCATTTCACGCTTATACGGTCGATCTATTAAAAAAATTAAAAACACCAATGCCTTAACCTCTGATCGAATTTATGTAGGGCAAAAACTCATTATTCCTAAGTAATGCCAATAAAAATCCTCCCCCCCGCATTAGCCAATCAAATTGCCGCTGGCGAAGTGATTGAAAGACCCGCCTCCGTTGTCAAAGAACTGGTGGAAAATGCCATCGATGCCAAAGCTGATACCATTAAAATCCAACTGCAAAAAGGCGGCATTGGTCGCATCTGTGTCATTGACAATGGCATCGGGCTTTCTCAAGCAGACTTGAAACTGGCGGTTGAGGCACACGCCACCAGCAAAATTACGCAATCGAGCGATCTATTCAACATTCAAACCTTAGGTTTTCGTGGAGAAGCATTGTCGAGTATCAGCGCGGTGAGCCGATTGTCGATCACTTCAAAAACCAAAGCCGATGAACACGGCTGGATTTGGCGCAATGAAGACATCAAACCCATCGCTTGTTCAGAAGGCACTGAAGTGCAGTTGGACGATTTATTCTTTAACGTGCCGGCCCGCAAAAAATTCTTACGCGCTGAGTCCACTGAATACAGACATTGCTTAAACACCATCCATCGTCTGGTTTTGGCCAATCCGCATTGCGCTTTTGTCGTTGAGCACAATGGCAAACAAGTATTCCGTTGTGAACAAAGCAGCGACACCGCCTCTCAATTGGCGCGTATTCGTCAAGTCCTTGGCAAAGATTTCTGCGAAGCCGCCGTTGAAATAAAATTTAAACAAGGGGATTTTTCGCTCCACGGTTTTGTCGCCAAACCGGTCTTCTCACGTGCCCAAAACGACATGCAATATTGGTACGTCAACCAACGCATGGTTAAAGACAAATTGCTTTCTGGCGCGGTTCGACGCGCCTATAGAGACATGATGTATCACGATCGACAACCCGCTTATGTGTTGTATTTTGACCTGCCTGCCTCAGAAGTGGACGTCAATGTTCATCCCGCTAAACATGAGGTGCGTTTTCGTCAAACAGGTGCATTTGATTTCATTCGCCAAGCGGTGCACCATACCATATCGCGCCCCATCAAAGAACAGGATGAAGCTAACAATAACAACCCGCCTGTTGTTAGCCGTGAACTGCCTGCACAGTCTCAGCAGTTGGCCTTTCAACGCCCGACGGGTCATAGTAGCCCACGCTCGCCTGCCGCAAATTCATCTCGCTTAGAGTCCTACATTCCGTTTGCCAACGAACCAGAGCCGCGCGCACAAACTGTGGATCTGGCCTCAATGAACGCACCCTTGGGTGAAGCCTTGGCCTTTGTCCACGGGGCTTTTATTCTCAGCACCACGGAACTCGGCATTTGTGTGGTCGATGCCCATGGCGCGCACGAAAGAATACTGTATGAAAAACTCAAGGCGGCCTACCAAAATAATAATTTGTCTGCCCAAACACTCTTAGTCCCCATCAGCCTGAGCCTTAGCTCGGATGAACGCGCGCTGCTCAATACCCACAACGACCATTTCACAGCGCTAAAATTCATCATTGAACCCGCCAGTGACAACGCCGCCATCATTCGCCAAATTCCTTCATTGCTACTGAATATGGACATTAAACAACTGGTACACGACACGCTCAGTGATCTACTGCAAGAGTCTGATTCGCATAGAATGCGCCAAAACATAGAGGCATTGCTGTCCACCATTGCCTGTCACAGTGCTGTTCGTGCCAATCGGATGATGAACCTCAACGAAATGAACGCCCTGCTGCGCCAGCTTGAAAACGTCGAATCTGGTGAAGTTTGCAATCATGGTCGCCCAATCATTCAACACTTTCCCGTGGCCGAGATGGATGCATGGTTCAAGCGTGGCAAATAACCATGGCGCTCTAACAAGCCCCGTCATTGCCCTTATGGGCTTAACGGCCACAGGCAAATCATCTGTGGCCATCCAACTGGCTCAACATTTGCAATGCGACATCATCAGCGTTGATTCGGTGATGGTCTATAAAGGCTTAGACATTGGTTCGGCCAAACCCACGGTTAAAGAACGACAACTTGTTCGCCACCATTTAATCGATTGTGTGGACGCCCAAACCCATTACTCAGTGGCGCAGTTTGTCAATCAAGCAACACAATGCATCAATGACAACCAAGTCCAACAAAAGCCAACGCTGTTGGTCGGTGGTAGCATGCTCTACTTCAATGCTTTGCTCAATGGTCTGTCCGAATTGCCGAGCACGCCTGAGTCGGTTCGCTTGGCATTGAATGAACAATTAAAAACCCAAGGCGTCCAGGCATTGCATCAGCAACTCAAGCAAGTGGATCCCATCAGTGCAGACCGCCTCCATCCCAATGATGCTCAGCGCATCATGCGGGCCATTGCCATTTGGCAAGTTTCGGGGCAACCCATGAGCCAATGGCAAGACGCCGTTAAAATCTTCAGAAAACCCGACAAGATCATTGCCTTGACCACGAATGATCGCGACAAACACCGAGCCATCATTCGGCAACGCTTCTTTAACATGCTGGAAGCTGGCTTTGATGAGGAAGTCGAAAAACTCTATCAAAATCCCAACTTATCATTAGAAAATACCGCCATCCGCAGTGTGGGTTACCGTCAGTGGTGGGATTATTTGAATCAAACCATCACGCGTGACCAAGCGATAGAATTGGCCATTACTGCCACCCATCAATTGGCCAAAAAACAGCGCACATGGTTCAAAAAATTCCCGACAGCCACCCTCATTGAAGTGGACCAATTGACGACGTCTCAAATGTTCGATCAACTGCTGCAACACCTGAATCTCAAGTCATCATAATCGTTAGAAGTTGCAGTTCACAACGTAAATAGGGCAAAAAGCGGGTGTTTTTAGGCGTTTTTGCTTAGAAAACAAGATTTTTCATTGATAAAATACTCAAAATTGGGTACACTTGCGCGCCCTAAAGTTTGCCCCGCTTATCCTGCTCAAGCAGACTCTTTGCCCAATCGGCTCTTTTTTACCATCATTACGAATGATTTTTTATAGTAATCAAGCATCTTCATTTTCTAATAAAGGTGTGTTTTTTATATCGGAGAAATAAGTGAAATTAACGGGCGCTCAGATTGTAGTCGAATCGCTAAAGCGAGAAGGCGTGGAATGTATTTGGGGGTACCCTGGTGGTGCCGTCTTACACATCTACGATGCACTCTACAATCAAACAGACATTGAACACATTCTCGTACGGCACGAGCAAGCAGCCACCCATGCGGCGGATGGTTACGCACGCTCAACGGGCAAACCTGGAACCGTTCTGGTCACCTCAGGACCTGGTGCCACAAATGCCATAACCGGCATTGCAACCGCTTACACCGATTCTATTCCAATGGTGGTGATTTCTGGACAAGTGCCCGTTGACCTTATTGGCAACGATGCTTTCCAAGAAGTCGATATGATTGGCGTCAGTCGCTCAGTGGTTAAACACAATTTTCTAGTCAGAGACGTTGCTGATTTGGCAGTAACGATTAAAAAAGCGTTTTTCATTGCCTGCTCTGGTCGTAAAGGCCCAGTTGTGATTGACATACCCAAAGACGTTACAGCCCAATCCATTGAATTTTCTTATCCCGACACCGTCGATATACGAACTTATCAACCCGTTGGCAAAGGGCATCTTGGGCAAATCAAAAAAGCCATCGACTACATGATGACGGCCAAAAAACCCATTTTTTATACGGGTGGCGGAGTCATTTTGGGTCATGCTTCTGAGCAATTGACGGCATTGGTTAAGCGATTTGACTTCCCCATTACCAATACGCTCATGGGCTTAGGCGCCTATCCTGCGACCGATCCTTTATTTCTCGGCATGTTAGGCATGCACGGCACCTATGAAGCCAATTTGGCCATGCACAACTGCGATGTGCTCGTTGCCATCGGCGCGCGCTTTGACGATCGTGTCACGGGTAATTTGGAACGATTCTGCCCCCATGCAAAAATCATTCACATTGACATAGACCCCTCAAGTATTGCCAAAAATGTTGACGTCGATGTCCCCATTGTCGGTGACGTCAAACAAGTTCTCGAACAAATGTTAGACATGTTGGCCAAAGATACGCGCAAACCCAATACCCGTGTCAGTGAATGGTGGGATCAAATCAATGAGTGGCGCAGTCGCAAATCTTTGGCTTACAAAACATGTGACGATAGGATCAAACCTCAGGCAGTGATTGAGCATTTGTATGAAATCACCAAAGGGGATGCCTACATAACCTCCGATGTCGGGCAGCACCAAATGTGGGCGGCTCAATACTACCACTTTACCAAACCGCTACGCTGGATCAATTCGGGTGGATTGGGTACCATGGGTTTTGGTTTTCCGGCAGCCATGGGTGTGAAAAAAGCCCATCCTGATGCAGAAGTGGTGTGTGTCACCGGTGAGGGCAGCATCCAAATGATGCTACAAGAACTGTCCACCTGCTCACAATATGCTTTACCCGTTAAAATATTGTGTTTGAACAACGGCTACCTCGGCATGGTCAGGCAATGGCAGGAGTTCTTTTACGAGCGTCGCTATGCCATGTCCTATATGCAATCTTTGCCCGATTTTACCAAGCTAGTTGAGTCTTACGGTCACGTTGGGGTGCGCATTAAAGACCCTAAAACGCTTAGAGCTGAATTAGAGCAAGCCTTTGCCATCAAAGATCGCTTAGTCTTTATTGACGTCATCACTGACCGCGAAGAAAATGTCTTCCCCATGATTCCTTCGGGCGCTGGGCAAGATGAAATGATATTGTCAGAAGGATAAGAACTCTCATGTCAGCACACATAATTTCAGTACTCATAGAAAACGAACCAGGCGCATTATCCCGTCTTGTTGGACTGTTTTCTGCCCGCGGCTACAACATTGAATCACTTTGCGTTGCCCGCACTGAAGACCCAACCTTATCGCGCCTCACGCTAATGACAGAGGGCAATGATGCCACCGTCGAACAGATTGTTAAACAACTGAACAAACTCGTTGATGTGGTCAAGGTCATTGATTTGATCCAAAGTCGCCACATCGAACGCGAGCTAATGCTCATCAAAGTCAAAGCGAGCTCGAGTAAAGTGCAAGAAGAACTCAAACGTTTGTCTGATATATTCAGGGGCGCCATCATTGATGTGTCCGATCAAGTCTATACCATTCAATTAGCGGGTACTTCAGATAAATTAGACGCTTTTATTCAGGCGCTCGACACCACCATCATTTTAGAAACCGTCCGCTCTGGCATCTTAGGCATACAGCGTGGTCAAAAAACCCTTCACATCAATTAGGAGATATTTATGAAAATTTACTACGACAAAGACTGTCAACAGGATTTAATCAAATCCAAACAAGTGACCATTCTTGGTTACGGCTCACAAGGTTTTGCCCACGCCAATAATTTACGCGAATCAGGCGTCGATGTGACCATCGGTCTGCGCAAAAATTCAACGTCTTGGAACAAAGCCGAAGCGGCAAAATTCACAGTAAAAACCGTAACGGATGCGGTTAAAAACGCTGATGTTGTCATGGTGCTGTTGCCTGATGAACACCAAGCCAGCGTTTATCGTGATGAAGTCTTAGGACACATGAAAGCGGGTTCTGCATTGGCTTTTGCCCATGGTTTTAACATCCATTTTGCACAAATTGAAGCCCCTGAAGGCATCGATGTGATCATGGTTGCCCCCAAAGGCCCTGGTCATACTGTCCGCTCTACCTATGTTCAAGGCGGTGGCGTTCCCACATTGATCGCCATTCATCAAGATGCCACAGGACAAGCCAAAGAAGTGGCCCTGTCTTATGCTTCTGCCAACGGCGGTGGTCGTGCAGGCATCATAGAATCAACCTTCAGAGCTGAAACCGAAACCGATTTATTCGGCGAACAAGCGGTGCTTTGTGGCGGTGCAATGGCACTGGTTCAAGCGGGTTTTGAAACCTTGGTTGACGCAGGATACGAGCCCGAAATGGCGTACTTTGAATGTTTACACGAGTTAAAACTCATCGTTGATCTTATGTACGAAGGCGGCATTGCAAACATGCGTTACTCCATTTCCAATACAGCAGAATACGGTGACATCACCCGTGGACCTCGCATCATCAATGACGAGAGCAAATGGGCGATGCAAGAAATTCTAAAAGAAATTCAAGAAGGCCAATTTGCCAAAGAATTCATCTTAGAAAATCAAGCCGGACAACCCATGCTCAAAGCCTCAAGAAGACTGGCTGAAGAGCATCAAATTGAGCAAGTGGGCTCAAAGCTGCGCGCCATGATGCCTTGGATTGCCAAAGGCAAATTGGTTGACAAGTCCGTCAATTAAATGATTGTCAGAATGAAGAAACCCTGCTTTTGCGGGGTTTTTTTTGGTGCGTGCCTCACACCCTGAACCCACTAAACGATCCGTGGATACTGTAAAATTGATCTATGATTAAATAGGCAAGAATGGCGTTGTTCAACAAAAGAACAGCCCCCAAGGAAATGACTGCATGACCAGAATCAACTGCATAGCCGTTGAAGAATTACACAACAAACACTTACTGGCGGAATATAGAGAGCTTCCGCGTATTTTTAAGTTGGCGCGTGCGCATCCAAACATCCCCCCTAAATATACCCTTGGCAAAGGGCACGTCATTTTCTTTTACGACAAGCTCGAATACCTCTATGAACGCCAACAGCAACTCTATCAGGAGATGCGACGGCGAAACTACAAGCCAAAATATGACCCTATAACGTTATTGCACTATAAAACTGAGCGTGCGGCGCTTTGGAATAACTGGCACCCAGACGACGAAGCAATCAAACTCAACCGCGACCGCATTGCCGAACGCCTGTCTCAAATGGCGGAAAAAGCCCAACTCAAAAAAACCCAATCCACCGTTTAATCACGCCCTTCAAAACGGTCCTTTGTATATCACTTTGCAATTCTTTTATGGCTGGTGGTATACTTATTCCATGCCACACGACAAGCACATTCCTGGAAAAGCGTACTCAAAAGAGGTTTATGCTAAGATCAGTCTGGTGTTAGAAGGGGGTAATTATCTCGGTATGGGTCGCATTGAGTTGATGGAGAGCATTGAGGCTTTTGGGTCGTTGAGTCAGGCGGCCAAACACGTCAAAATGTCGTATAAGCGCGCTTGGGATTTGGTCAATCAAATCAACCACAACCAAACAAAGGCGCTGATTGAATGTGCCAAAGGCGGTGTGGGCGGCGGTGGTTCCCATTTGACGGAACATGGCAAAGCACAACTGCGCGCTTACAAACAATTAGAAACTGAATTTTCAAAATTTTTAAACCAAAAAGGATTTTAACCATGATACAGAAACAGCTGCGTTTATATTTGATGATCGTTGTGCTCGCATTGACACCAAAAGTCTATGCTGAAGCGATTGCAACCGCCCATCCACTTGCCACTCAAGCGGGCGTTGAGGTGTTTGACCAAGGCGGCAATGCCTTTGATGCGGCGGTGGCCATAACAGCGGCTTTGGCCGTTGCAGAGCCTTACTCCTCAGGTCTGGGCGGTGGTGGATTTTACCTTTTGTATATTTCCAGCGAAAACCGCTACGTGTTCTTGGATGCGCGTGAAAAGGCGCCACTAAAAGCGCATCGAGATATGTATCTGGATTCCGATAAAAACGTGATTCCCAACTTGTCAATTGACGGTCCCTTATCGGCGGGTATTCCAGGCATCCCCGCTGCCTTAGAGCATTTGTCCACCCGCTATGGCAAGCAATCCATGGCTCAAAACTTACAATCTGCCATTGCCATTGCCGAGAACGGTTTTCGAGTGGATGGTGTTTACCACCGTTTGGCCAAATGGCGCCTGCCCGTATTACAAAAATACCCGAATAGCGCAAAAGCATTTTTAATCCAAAATGAATTGCCTAAAATTGGCGACTTAATCGTACAGCCTGATTTAGCAAAGACGCTCAAACAAATGGCGGACAAAGGGGCGGATGGATTCTATAAAGGCGCGGTTGCTGACGCCATGATTCAAGCAGTGCAGCAGAACGGTGGCATTTGGCAACACCAAGATTTGCTCGACTATGAGGTCGTTGAGCGCGAGCCCATCGATATCAAGTTCAAAAATGCCCGCTTAATTTCTGCACCACCGCCTTCATCGGGGGGCATTGCCATTGCTCAGATTTTAAACCAATTGGAACAGATGACCCATTCATCGAACCCAGCGTTAAAGCCAGATGTCAAACAAACCCATGCGCTGATTGAATCCATGCGGCGCGCTTATCGCGATCGCGCCATTTATCTTGGCGACAGCGACTTTGTTGACATTCCCATTGAGCAGCTGATTAGCAAAACCTATGCGGCTGGCTTGGTTGCCAGCATCCACCCCGAGAAAGCCTCCAAAAGCGCTTGGTTCAGCGCTAATATAGACCCAAGAGGGGGCAATCATACCACCCATTTTTCCATCACAGACAAGCACGGCAACAGCGTGGCCGCGACTTTGTCGGTCAATTATCCTTTCGGCAGCTGCTTTGTTGCGGGCAATACGGGGATTCTATTGAATGATGAGATGGATGACTTCGTCGCCAAAGCGGGTGAGCCCAATGTTTATGGCTTGGTCGGTGGCACAGCCAATGCCATTAAACCTGGAAAACGCATGTTGTCTTCTATGAGCCCGACCATATTAGAACAACCCGATCGAACCGTCATTCTGGGCACCCCAGGCGGCAGTCGAATTATTACGATGGTCCTTCAAGGATTGTTGACAGCCATGGATGGTGGTTCGGCTGTGGAGATCGTCAATCGTCGCCGATTGCACCATCAGTTTTTGCCTGATATGGTTGCCTTAGAGCCCAATACCCTTTCTGAAGAAACGATTAAAGACTTACAAGCCATGGGACATAACATCAAACAACAAGATCGCACTTGGGGCAACATGCAAGCCATTGTGCACTACAAAGATGGCACCGTTGAAGCCGCCAGTGATTCCAGAGGCATTGGCACCTCTTGGGTGCGCCGAAAAAGCGAATGATAATTAAATATCGGGGTCAGCTGGGTGTGGCTGCCCTTGGCCATTCTCTAAAAGGTTTTTCAAACTGGTGACTAAGAAATAGCCCCATTTGCTATTACAATGACCATAAAAATCGTTTTGCTCTGGCCAACCTTCGTGTGAAAAAGCCAGCATGGTACCGCCTTCATGCGCTTCAATGCGAAAAGTAAATTGACCCATTTCAGCCCAAGGACCGTTGGTGCAACGCCAAACCACTTTTTGGTTCTCTTCTAAGGCCTCAACCGCCATATTGAGTTCAAATTCCCCGTTCGGTCCAAAAAAGAACGACAGGGTATTACCCACCTCTGAAGCGCCCGTTGAACGCGCCCACCATTGGCTCAGCCCTTCTGCTTGAGTTAATGCTTTGTAGGTTGCCTCTGGGCTAGCTTTGATTGCTAATCGATGAAAAATTGTTGCCATAACTGTGCTCCGTTAATGATTTGTGTTAATAAAATTATACAAGCTGAGCGATTCAAACTGCGACTTTGTGCCAAAAAAACTCTGAGCAAGGTTCTGTCTGCATTCACCAGAGTGAACAGAATGTCCTTTTATCTATTCTAAGTTTGTATTGCCCCGTCACAAGCTGTGGTGATTTCTGCGGTTTTTGTCAAAGATGCGAGGCACAAACTCGTTATAATATTCAGCCTATGATATCTTTTATTCAAACCCTCAAACGCATTGCCTGTATTGCGCTGTTGCTTGGTATTTCATCACAGGTCATGGCAGCAGATCTCGTCATTACTTTGACCAATCTTGACCCCATTGAGGGCAAATTACGGATTTCCATTTTTGACAAAGCAGAGGGTTTCCCTGGTGAAGACGAACAAGCCTTCGTCAAAAAAGAAGTCGCTGTAACCGGCAAGACCATGGAAGTGACTTTTGAAAATATTGATCGTCCATCGATTGCGGTTTCTGTGCATCATGACGTTGACAATGATGATGAAATGGACACCAATTTCATCGGCATCCCAAGCGAACCCATTGGTTCCTCCAATAACGTCCGTCCATCCTTTGGTCCACCCGAATACGAAGACGCCGAGATCGTGATGACTGAACCGACCACACAAATAGCCATTAAGGTTGAACCCATTTTCTAAGATATTTTTCCGTCTTTGCCCTATTGGTCATAGTTAAAAATACATCCATCTTGACGCGCTCTGCTGCTTTCATTTCAGCACCGCTTGGCCGCGATGAAGAATAGAGCGCCTTTGAAGAAATAGCGGATGGTTCTAGTATAATAAGACTATGTTAGCGATGCACACTCAGGAACAGGATTTTTAATGACAACCAAAACCACGGCTGACATTCGTCGCGCCTTCTTATCTTTTTTCGAGCAACGCGGTCACACCATTGTTGAAAGTGGGTCTTTGGTCCCAGCGGGTGACAAGACTTTGCTGTTTACAAATGCCGGCATGGTGCCCTTTAAAGACGTATTTCTGGGGGTTGAACAACGCCCGTACAATCGAGCAACCACAGCTCAACGTTGCGTTCGTGCAGGCGGCAAACACAATGATTTAGATAACGTCGGCTACACGGCTCGACACCATACATTTTTTGAAATGCTTGGCAATTTCAGCTTTGGTGATTATTTCAAAGAACAAGCCATCATTTACGCTTGGGAATTTTTAACTGAAGTGCTCAAACTCCCCAAAGAAAAACTTTGGATCACCGTCTATGAGGATGATGCAGAAGCTGAAGCCATTTGGAAAAATGTCATTGGCATTGACCCCCTTAAATTTTCTCGCTGTGGCGAAAAAGACAACTTTTGGTCTATGGGTAACACCGGGCCATGTGGGCCGTGTTCGGAAATCTTTTACGATCATGGCCCTGAGGTTGAAGGAGGCCCGCCTGGCTCTCCCGAAGAGGATGGCGATCGATACATTGAGATTTGGAACTTGGTTTTTATGCAGTTCAATCGCCAAGCCGATGGCACCTTAGACCCCTTACCCCGACCTTCGGTTGACACGGGCATGGGCTTGGAGCGGGTAAGCGCGGTCATTCAAAACGTCCACAACAACTTCGACATTGACCTGTTTAAGGATTTGACCCAAGCGGCACATCAGTGCATTCCAATGGCTGATCCCGACAGCCCTTCATTAAGAGTCATCGCCGACCACATTCGCTCTTGTGCTTTCCTCATCGTGGATGGCATCCTGCCTTCGAATGAGGGTCGCGGATATGTTTTACGCCGCATCATTCGTCGCGCCGTTCGTCATGGACACAAGCTGGGGCAAAGCACGCCGTTTTTCTACAAAATGATGCCCGCTTTGGCTGCCACCATGGGCGAAGCATACCCCCAGTTGGTGACACAACAAGCCCTATTAGAAAACACCTTGAAACAAGAGGAGATTCGATTCCGCGAATCCTTAGATAATGGCATGCGCATTTTAGAAGATGAAATCAAACAGCTCAAGGGTTCGGTTATTTCTGGTGAAACGGTTTTTCGTCTATACGACACCTTTGGTTTTCCAGTGGATTTAGTCGCTGATGTTGCCCGCGAACACGATCTAACCATTGATGAAGCAGGCTTTGAAGATCGGATGAAAGTCCAACAAGCGCAAGCTCGGCAAAGCAACAAATTTTTTGATCAATCTGCCACCACAGCTGTGACAGAAAAAAATCAATTTGTGGGCTACGAAACAAGCATCCAGCAAACAAAAATTCAAGCACTGTATCAAGACAATGAAGCCTGCGACAGCCTCACTGAAGGGCAGCAAGGTTGGATCGTATTAGAACAAACGCCTTTTTACGCCGAGTCGGGCGGACAAGTCGGTGATCGGGGTGTTATATCAACCGCGACAGGGCAATTCAACGTGACTGACAACCAAAAAATGGGCGAAGCCAACGTCTGTATAGGCACAATGAGCAGAGGGTCATTCACTACGGGTGAAGCCGTTGAGGCAGCGATCGATACAGAAACACGAGGCCATGCTGAATGCCACCACAGCGCAACGCATCTATTACACGCGGCATTAAGAGACGTATTGGGCACGCACGTAGCCCAAAAAGGCTCTTTGGTTGAACCCGACCGCTTACGCTTTGATTTCTCACATACCATGCCTGTTTCAGACCAAGAACAGCGCCGTGTTGAAACGCAAGTTAATGACTACATTTTGAGCAATCTTGCCGTGACCACCAACACCATGCCCATCGATGAAGCCAAAAAATTAGGCGCCATGGCGCTGTTTGGCGAAAAATATGCCGACATTGTACGCGTGGTTAAAATGGAAGACTGCTCCACTGAACTTTGTGGTGGCACCCACGTCTCCTCAACGGGTCAGATTGGCTTCTTTAAAATCGTCTCAGAATCGGGTATTTCCTCGGGCGTAAGACGCTTAGAAGCACTGTGTGGAAAACCGGCCCAACAATGGGTCAACCAGCACATCGGCACCTTGTATGACTTGGCCCAATCTTTTAATAGCTCATTGGAACAAATCGGTCAAAGAGTTTTATCGCAAGCGGATAAATTAAAACTGGCAGAAAACAAAATTGCCGAACTAAACCAGCAGTTAAATGCCCTAAAAAGCCAAGATTTTAGCCAACAAGTTCAACAAATTGCTGGCTTGCCTGTGTTGATTGAGCGCATCGACGACCAGTCAAATAAAGATTTACGGGGCATGATTGACGAGCTGAAGCAAAAATTGCAATCTGCCATCATCGTTTTAGCCAGTGTGGCCGATGCAAAAGTTTCAATCGTTTGTGGTGTGACCGATGACTTGACCAAACAAGTTAAGGCGGGCGATCTTGTCAACCACGTTGCTCAACAAGTTGGTGGCAAGGGCGGCGGACGTCCAAATATGGCTATGGCGGGGGGTTCGCAACCTGAGAAGATTGATGCGGCACTACAGTCCATTCCGCAGTGGCTGGAAGCGCACATTTCAAAATAAGCCTCGTGTGCTAGGTGCTCAATCCCTATTGTAATGACGCAAAATACCTATCACTTAGCAGAGCTTAATATTGCGCGCTTCATAAAGCCCATGGATGACCCCGCCAATGTGGACTTTGTCAACAACATCGAACGGATCAATGCGCTGGCTGAAGCACAAAGCGATTTCATTTGGCGATTTACTCAGAGCACACCTGAATTAGAGATTGCCGTTTTTGGTCATGCCCATGTCATTTCAACCCTATCGCTTTGGTCGAGTATCGAGGCTTTAAGCGCGTTTGTCTATCACAATGCCGAACACAGAAAAATCATGCGTCGGCGCAATGAATGGTTTGAGCATTTGGAGGTCTCTGTGGTGCTTTGGTGGGTCAAGGCGGGACACAGACCTAATTTGGTAGAAGCCAAAAAGCGATTGGATCAACTGCAACGAGAAGGTGCAACCGCTGAGGCGTTTTCTTTCAAAAATCCTTTTCCAGCACCAAGTCAGAAAAACTCATAAAAAGCGCTTAATATTCTGTCAGCAGCATGGTTATAAAATTATCGGTTGATAAAAACCCTTTGCCCCATTGAGCACTGATTTCAGCCAATGGTTTATCGGCAATAATTTGCGCAATAGACTTCCCTGATTGTTTGGCCTTGTCCAATTGTTTTTTGGTGTGGCTCAGCATGTCTATAAAACGGAGCAAATCTGCTTTATTGGCCATTGCGCCGTGTCCAGGAATGATTTTCGTCTCATCGTCGGCATAGCTTGCGATGATTTTGGCAGATTGGATCATACCAGCCAATGAACCCCCGTGTTCTCGATCAATGAAGGGATAGATCCCGTTAAAAAAGACATCGCCTGTATGAATGACATTGGCCACTTTGAAAATCACAAAGGAATCGCCATTGGTATGCGCTGGCGGTAGGTGTCTGACTTCTATTTGCTCGTCGTTGAGAAAGAATGTGGCGCGATCATTAAAGGTAATGACAGGCAAAGCAGCGCCTGTGCGTGCCGGAATTTTGGCTTTGAAAAATTTAATCTCTTGATTTGTGCTCATCAATTTGCGCACATTTTCATGGGCAATGATCGTTGCGCCTGCGCGTCCGAAATTTTCATTGCCCCCCGTATGATCTGAATGCCAGTGGGTGTTTAATAAAAATCGGATGGGTTCATCGCTGATCGACTCAATGGCGTCTGTAATTTTTCGACTCAAAGGCGCAAATTGGTCATCAATCATAAAGACCCCATCATCCCCCGCGGAAACCCCAATATTGCCACCTTGACCCGTCAACATGCTGACACTGCCTCGGACATTGTGCACTTTAATCGTTACCTCAGCATAAGCTGGCATGACGAAAAAGCCCAAAATGGACACCACTAATACATACATTAAGGATGATTTTTTGTTGAATATTTGATCGCTCATTGTTCGCTCCATAAGTTTGATTACAACATTGTGCATACGCGCATTGATCTGATTTTACTACATTAGCCATCGTTTTAGGTTGTGCTGATGCTTCAACTTCTGCAAGCCTCAACTCATCAGCACCTCAAACCAAATCTGAATATAATGATTTGCTCTGCTTTACAGCAAATACTCAAACAGAACAGGAAGCGATTTATTATGTATTCGGCAACATTCATCTACGATGCAGGCACCTATGATGACAAATTTCATGCCCTCAATAATTTGATCCAAGAAGTCGCAGAGGCTTCCGATGGCTTTGAAGGCAGCGAATCGTGGAAGTCCATTTCAAGCGACCGCATCAGCTCAACCTATTATTGGTCAGATCAGGCGGCCTTAAAACAATTTGCCATGCATCCCAAACACTTAGAAGCAAAACGACAATATGCAAAATGGTACAAAGGCTACCACGTTGTCATTGCAAAAATAGAACGTTCGTATGGCGATGCGGCTTTTGCCCACATCACCCCCAACGACCGTAAAAAATGACATTCAAACCCACTGACTTTATAACAACCAATAGAGATTGATATGACTGCATTAAAAATTGGATTTATTGGACTGGGCAATGTTGGGTCAAAGCTCGCTGGCAGCTTGCTGCGCAACCATTTTGACCTGACTGTGCTCGACTTAGACAAAAAGCGAATGAACGATTTTGTCCGCAAAGGGGCTAAATCTGCGGATTCCACAACCCAACTAGCGCAAAACGTTGATGTTTTAATCACCTGCTTGCCCTCTCCTGCCATTTGTGCCGAAGTGATGGCAGAAGCCATCCCGCAGTTAAAGTCGGGGCAATACTGGTTAGAAATGAGCACCACCGACGCTCAAGAAGTTGAACGCATTGGGGCATTGGTTAAGGCAAAAAATGCGGTGGCGGTTGATTGTCCTGTATCTGGGGGCTGCCATCGCGCCGATACGGGCAATATTGCCATATTTGCGGGTTGTGAACGCTCCGAGTTTGAACACATCCTGCCCCTATTAAAAACCATGGGGCGCAGAATTTTGCACACTGGGCCTTTGGGCTCTGCTTCCGTGCTCAAAGTGGTCACCAATTATCTCGCCACCGCTCATTTATTGGCCTTATCTGAGGCGCTCACCGTGAGTAAGGTGATGGACTTTGACATGAATATAGCCTACGAAGCGATCCGCATTTCCTCAGGCAATTCTTTTGTCCACGAGACAGAATCTCAAGTGATTTTAAACGGCAGTCGAGACATCAGTTTCACCATGGACTTGGTGCTCAAAGACATTGGATTATTTCAAACCTATGCCGAACAACATCAAGTGCCTTTGGAAATCTCCCCCTTAATGATCGATATTTTTAAGGATGGCATCAAGCGCTACGGCGATCGTGAATTATCGCCCAACATCATTCGACGATTAGAAGATGCATGCCAAGTCCGTGTTTTAGGCGAAGGATTTCCCGAAGAGATGCTCGATGATGAGCCTGAAGTTCCAGGCTATGAAGTCAATCCCAAACGCTGATCCTCAATGCGGCTGGCTTGATGAATGGGCATTTGAAGTAAAAACGCCTCGGCGTCCCACTATGATAAAATGCATTCTTCGGGTGAAATCGGTAAAGACTATAATCGTACGATGATGCATCCTTTAACGCCCTGTCACTGTGAGATTTTTTATGAACAAATTTTATAACATTAAATGCCTCATGGCACTGTGTCTGAGTTTTACTGCGAACGTTGCGCTGGCCGAGTACGCCTGTGAGCCCACGCCACAAATGTCTAGAGGCACCCATTACAAAGCGGTGACCGCGGAAAAAGGCGATGTGGGCAAAGGTTTTTTTGTCCGTGGTACGGTGTTTTCAGCCACCGATTGCAAGGCCATTGCCAATGCCAAAGTCACCCACTGGCAAGCTGGCAAAGATGGACGCTATCACGATCGTTTTTATTCGGTCATTCGGGTCAATGCCAAAGGTCAGTTCGGATTTGAAACCGAGTACCCTGGAATCAAACCACCGCATATACATTTCATCATTGAAGCGCCTGGCTACAAAACGCTCAGCACTCAGTGGGTCTCGCAAGGTTTTCGTGATCGGATCACATTGTATTTAACCTTAGAGCCCAAAGAATAAACACATGAGTGCGACGGAACTTGTCTTTGCCTCGGGCAATCTGGGCAAACTAAAAGAGGTGCAAAAAGCCTTCTCTGACTTTGATTGTCAGGTACGCCCACAGTCCGATTTTGGCATCACCAGCCCCGAAGAAACGGGTATGACCTTCATCGAAAACGCCATTCTTAAAGCGCGCTATGCTTCTAAGCATTCTAATTGCCCCGCATTTGCCGACGATTCGGGTTTGGCCGTCAAAGCATTGCGCGGTGCGCCTGGCATTCACTCAGCACGCTTTGCCAGCACTGATGCAAGCGATCAAGAGAACATTGAGCATCTGCTCATGACGCTGGCGCAAACACAAGATCGTCAAGCCAAATTCATCTGTATTCTCGCTTTTGTTGCACATGCCGATGACCCGCTCCCCATCATCGCCCAAGGCGTCTGGCATGGGCATATTGCTCAATCGTGTCAGGGCAGTGGGGGTTTCGGCTATGACCCAGTATTTTTATTAGACAAGGGTTGTAGTGCAGCAGAAATCAGCCTTGAACAAAAAAATCAATTGTCACATCGCGGCCAAGCCATCCAAAAACTTAAGGAAAAACTCCGCCCTTGGCTCAGCCAATGAGCTTGTGACTGATTCAGAACAACCGCTCAGTTTATACGTCCACCTCCCTTGGTGTGTCCAGAAGTGCCCTTATTGTGATTTTAATTCGCACACCGCACCACAAAACCTCCCCGAAACGCTCTACATAGACGCATTGCTCGATGATTTGCGCCAACAATGCGAGCGTTGGCAAATCCAGCGTCCCATTGCCAGTATATTTTTTGGTGGTGGTACACCCTCGTTGTTTTCTGGTGCGGGCATTGGTCAAATAATAGAAGGCATTGCCAAACTCTGCCGCTTGAGCGATGAGTGTGAGGTGACCTTAGAAGCCAATCCTGGCACCTTAGATGAAGGCCATTTTAAAACCTATGCGTCCGTTGGCGTGAACCGTCTCTCACTTGGGGTGCAGTCATTTAACGAACAGCACCTCAAGGCCTTAGGGCGCATTCACAACGGTAAACAAGCCCACCAAGCCATTGAATGCGCGCTAAAACACTTTGCTCGGATCAACATTGATTTGATGTTTGGTTTGCCCAATCAAACGCACGAACAAGGTCTGCAAGATGTGGAAACAGCGCTGTCCTACCGTATTGAACACCTGTCTTACTACCAATTGACACTTGAGCCAAATACACCCTTCTATAGACGCCCACCAGCATTGCCAGATGAGACCGTCATTGATGACCTCCATCAAGCCGCCATGGCCTTAATGGATGATAGCGGTTTCAAAAGATACGAAATCTCCGCTTTTTGTCGAGCTCAAAAATATTGCAAACACAATATGAACTATTGGCAATTTGGTGATTACATCGGCATTGGTTGCGGGGCACACGGCAAAATCAGCCATAACAATCAGCCATATCGTACACGCCATCCAGCGGCCCCCATGCGCTACGTCGAACTGATCAAAAAACAATCCAGCCTGCTTGTTCAACCTATAGCGCAAGCAGACATTCTGTTTGAAATTCTGCTCAATGCTTTGCGATTAACCGACGGTTTTGACCCGAAAATTTTGCGTTTGCACGGTTTAAAGCTTTCTGATTACGCGGCACTATTCGCCCAAGCAGAATCAAAAGGCTTATTAGAGATCAGCCCGCAAAGAATCAAAGCTTCTGCTTTGGGATTGCGCTTTTTGAATTATTTACAGGCGTCTTTTCTGCCCGAAAAATAACAGGATTAGAACGAGGGGCAAAAGCGCCCAAATCCATTGATTGCCCCAAATATAAAAAGGCGTTTGCCCTTTAAACATCGGCATGTCAGCGGTTAACACATCCGCTTGAGCTTGAGGCAGTTTTGCCAACACCACGCCTTGCTCATTGATGATGCCTGTGATCCCCGTGTTGGTTGCTCTGGCAATATATCGGCCAGCCTCTTTGGCCCTTAATTGCGCCATCTGCATAAATTGTGCTTGCTCAGAAGTTGATTCAAACCACGCTTCATTGCTTACACTGATGATGCCCCCTGCTTGAGGCAGGTGCATGTTGATGCCTTGCCAAAATGCCAACTCATAGCAAATATTAACACTTAATTGGCTCGAACCAATCTGTAACATTTCTTGTTGCGCACGACCCGTGAGAAAATTGCTGTATTCATAACCCCACCAGCGCATTAAATCAGTGGTTAGGCTCTCAAACGGCGTATATTCACTAAAGGGGACCAAGAGACGTTTGTCATACTGCCACCGATCGTCAATGGATTTGACCGCATTGGTCCATCCGCGACTATAACTATCTGAGTGGAGTGTGCCGGTGATCAGCGTCCATTGTTTTTGTTCAGCCAGTTGGTTGAGTTCTTTTTTCAATCTTCTTGGAAAAAACGACCACACGTTGGCAACCGCTGATTCTGGCCATACCACCAATTGGGTTTGGGAACTAATCTGTTCGGTCAAAGACCGATATTTTTCTAAACTGGGCCTAAAATTCCAAGCCGCCCACTTTTCTTTTTGCGGCACATTACCCTGAACCAGCGAAACTTTGACAACCTCGCCCGTTTTTTGAGCAAATTCTTGTGGCAATAATGCCACCAATAAAAACACCGCAATGGCAGAGAAAATGGCTTTTAAGCGCCGCAAATGGCGTAGCCAAATGGCGAAAAACACGACCACCAACATCAACAAAAATGAGGCGCCATAAGCCCCGAAATACGGCACAATCCTAACCAAATCTGTATCCGCAGTGGCATAACCCACCGTCATCCATGGGAAACCTTGTAGTACTGAGCCCTTTAACCATTCTAACAAGACCCATAAACTCGCAAAAATCAGCGTTTTGGCAAAAACCCCATAATAAGGATTCAACCGATTGGCCAACCAAGTAAATAGCCCCGTATAAACCCCACAATACAAGCTGCCTATGCCGCATAATAAAATACTCAACCACGGCGCAATCGATTGAACCTGCATGCTTGAATAGATCCATTCTGCTGTGTGCAAATGTAAGCCAAACCCCCAAAACAGCCCAATCAAAAAGGATTGGCGTGACGGTCTCTTTCTGAACATCAAAAAAATTAATGTGATCAATGACACAAACAAGGCGATTTTATAGTCGTATGGCGCAAAGCCCATGCCGCCCAAATAGCCGAGTAAGATACACAAAAGGTAGAGTAACAAAATCATTGCGTCATTGTATCGCTTCTGCGCACTTTTGTATAACCTCTCAAATCCTCTGAAAAAACTGGCATATATTCTGCTAAATGCGGTCATCATGCTTTTTTATCCGTTGATTCTGTCTGCCATTGACCTCATCATGCGGGCATTTTCTCAAACATGACCAAGTTCACTGAGGGAAGCCAGCTGTTCGTTCGAGCGATTCAAGTATAATACCGCGTGGATAGGCTGCGTTAGCCTGTTACTTTATGGGGCAAAGGTGAAAAATTTATTTATTAAAACGTACGGCTGTCAGATGAATGAATATGATTCTGAACGCATCGCGGGTTTGTTGAAAAAAACCCATGGTTTGGGATTGGTTGATAATGCCGATGACGCAGATGTTATCTTGATGAACACCTGCTCAATCCGCGAAAAAGCGCAAGAAAAAGTATTTACCCAACTGGGCGTTTGGAAAAACTGGAAAGCTGAAAAACCAGGTCGGGTTATTGGCGTCGGCGGTTGTGTTGCCTCCCAAGAAGGCGATAATATTCGGCGACGGGTGCCCTATGTTGATGTTATTTTTGGCCCACAAAGCCTGCACCGACTGCCCGCCCTCATAGATGAAGCCCTAAAAGCTCAGCAATCACAGAAAAAAGTCCCATTGATGGACATCTCCTTTCCTGAAATTGAGAAGTTCGATCATTTGCCCAAGCACGAAGCCAATGGCGTGAGCGCCTTTGTTTCGGTCATGGAAGGTTGTTCAAAATATTGCTCTTTCTGCGTCGTGCCCTACACCCGTGGTGAAGAGGTCAGCCGACCCTTTAACCAAGTCATAGACGAAGTGTCAGATTTAGCTCAACAAGGTGTGCGCGAAATCAACCTGCTTGGACAAAATGTCAACGCCTACCAAGGCACAATGGCTGATGGCGACATTGCTGATTTAGCCTTGTTGATTGATTGTGTGAGCCAAATTGAGGGCATCGATCGCATTCGCTTTACCACCTCACACCCTTTGGAAATGACCCCCGTTTTGATTCAAAGCTACGCCGAAGTCCCTGAACTCGTCAGCCACCTCCACCTACCCGTACAATCGGGTTCAGATCGGATACTGCAACTGATGAAACGCAATCACACAGCGCTTGAATACAAACACATCATTCGATCCTTGCGCAAAAACCGCCCTGACTTAAAAATGTCTTCAGATTTTATCGTGGGCTTTCCAGGTGAAACTGAGGCTGATTTTCAGGCAACGATGAAGTTGGTAGAAGACGTGGTCTATGATCGCTCATTCAGTTTTATTTACAGCGCTCGTCCAGGCACCCCTGCGGCTGATCTCATCGATGAAGTCTCTCTCAAACAAAAGAAACAACGGCTGTATGCTTTGCAGGATTTACTGAACGAACAAGCCCAAAAAATAGCCCAGTCAATGTTGGGCAGCACTCAGCGCGTATTGGTTGAAAAACTGTCACGCAACGACGTAGAGGAAGTCGCGGGCAAAACAGAAAATAACATCGTCGTCAATTTCAAAGGCACGCCAGACCTCATCGGTGAATTTGTCGAGGTCACCATCACCGACGTCTATAAAAACTCGCTCAAAGGCGCCCAAATCACCTTTTAATGACTTTGCGGCATTGATCAGAATCGGTCGGGTTCCCAAAAATTAGGCCGTGCTGTCCCTTTTGCATGGGCTAATATGTGCCCATGCTGGCCATTACCCACACGCGAATCATTTCCTCCATTCAAGCCGCCTTGGTCCAAATCGAAGTCCATTCGAGCACGGGCATTCCCGCATTTCACCTGGTCGGAATGGCGGAAACAGCGGTCAAGGAAAGCCGAGACCGCGTCAACAGTGCCATCACCAACAGTGGTTTTGAGTTCCCTTGGGGGCGGTTGGTGGTCAATCTTTCTCCAGCTGACATTAGTAAGGCAGGCAGCGGCTATGATCTGGCGATTGCGGTGGGTTTGCTATTGGTCAGTGGTCAAGTGCCACTCAAGCAAGCGACTGATATTGAGTTTTATGGTGAATTGACTTTATCGGGTCAATTACGTGGCATCAGAGGTTTATTGCCAGCGCTTTTAGCCCCTTCCAGTCGAGATAAAATCCGTATCATTCCGACTGAGAATGCGGATGATGCCGCCCTTGTTGACGACGACAATATTCTATTGGCAGACAGCCTTAAGCAGGTCATTGATTTTCTGACCGAGCGTGCAGCCTTAACAAACCCGCCCAAAATCAAAACTCAAAAGCCCCCGCCCATGCCTTTAAATTGGCATGAGGTGCGCGAGCAAAAGGCAGTCAAACAAAGTTTATTGCTGGCAGCTGCTGGGGGACATTCTGCTTTAATGATTGGTCCACCAGGTTGTGGAAAAAGCATGTTGGCTCAGGCTTTTCAAGGCATATTGCCTAATCTTTCGCGCGAGCAAATGCTGCAAACGGCGACCATTTATTCGATTGCTGGATTACCCAACCCCCATTGGTGTCGCCCGCCCTTTCGCAGTCCACATCATACAAGCTCTGCCGTGGCCATCATTGGTGGCGGTGGCAAGGCCAAACCAGGTGAGGTATCGCTGGCGCATAATGGATTGCTTTTTTTGGATGAATTTCTCGAATTTACACGCGCCGCATTGGAAGGGTTGAGAGAGCCTTTGGAGACGGGAGAGGTGCACATTACGCGAGCCGAAGCAAAAGCCATTTATCCGGCGCAATTTCAGCTGATTTGTGCCATGAACCCTTGTAATTGTGGCTTTATGGGATCAAGCCAGTGCCGTTGTACACCAGACAGCATCGCCCGCTATAGAAGCAAATTATCGGGTCCATTATTAGACCGTATTGACTTGCACATCAATGTCTTTCCCATTGATCCTGAAAAACTGATGGATCCAATCGATCCTGCTGAAAAATCCAGTGAATACTGGCGTGAAAAAGTGTTTGAATGTCGGCAACGCCAGTATCAGCGCCAAGGTGTGCTAAATGCCCAACTGGGTACAAATGCGATTGAAGCATTGGCGGTGATGGATGAGGACTGCCAGGCATTCTTACGCCAATCCATTCGCACACTGAATCTATCGGGCCGTGCTTTTCATCGTATTTTACGATTGTTGATTACCCTTTCAGATTGGCAGGGTCAGCCCATAAACCAACAAATGATTGCACAGGCCATCGCCTTGCGCAGTTTGGACCGTCAATAAAAGATAAAGTTTAGCGCAGACGGTGCGCACAAAGCGCGCCATTCATCGCGCATTGTCCTATAATTGCTTTTGCGCCAAAATATGCAATAAATCGCTGCTAATTGAGTGGGTTGCGTTATAATGCGCACCCGTTTATTTAGAGCCTCGAGCATGAGTAAGCGATTTGGTTGGGCCAGCCCACCGCCGTTCATAAAAATACGTTTGGAGTTAAACATGAAAAAGGACATTCACCCTGATTACCATGATGTGGTGTTTCAAGACATTTCTACGGGAGAAAGCTATATCACTCGTTCAACCGTCGCATCCGATCAAACCATTGATATAGAAGGGAAAACTTACCCTTTAATTCGTGTTGAGGTGAGTTCTTCATCGCACACTTTTTACACGGGCAAACAGAATCTGATTAAAACTCAAGGTCGTGTTGAGAAGTTTCTCGAAAAATACGGCTTGGAGTAAAGCGACGCATTATCTAAATACGCCCTTGTACAAATCAATGATTAAAGCCATACGGCGTTTCCTGTATGGCTTTGTTTTTTTAAGCGCTTCAACTTCTGTTTTAGCAAATCCACTCTGTGCACCTGATGGCAAAATGTATTCAGGGCAAGTTAAAAAAGTCCTCGATGGCGATACGGTGATTCTCGATGGCAACAAACACCTTCGTCTCATCGGCATCAATGCCCCTGAAGTGGGCAACAAAAAAAAGCGGACCAAAGACCAGCCGCTGGCAAAAACAAGCAAAAAGCGTCTATCTCAGTTGCTCCCCCCCAAAACCATCGTTCAATATCAGTTAGGCGCAGACCCACAAGATCGATACAGACGCTTGTTGGCCCATGTTTACCACAAAAACAACAACATCAATGCGCAGATGCTCCGTTCGGGGATGGCATTCTTACTGACCGTCCCACCCAATATTTCAAAAATCGAATGTTATAAATTGGCGCGAAACGACGCCCAGAAATCCAAAAAAGGCATTTGGCGTCATAAACATTACGCCCCCGTCGCGGCAAAGACCCTAAAACAGAAGACTTTTAAAGGGGGATTTATCCGAATCAAAACCACCATCACCAAGCTTCGTCAAACCAACAAGTCTGTTTGGTTAGAGGGTCAGGGGGACTTTCGCATTCGTATCAGCAAACAAGACCTGAAATCGTTTGAACTGTCTATGTTTAAAAGCTTGGTCAAACGGCAAGTCATCGTCAGTGGCTATGTCTATTGGCGTAAGGGCATAGCGACCTTAATTCTCCACCATCCAGCTCATATTCAAGTGATAATATAGCGACCATTCACCCCCTTTGGTTGCACGTGAAACATGCTCAAAAATAACCGTCTTATCCAGACCTTAACAGGCCAACCCACAGATCGCACACCCGTATGGGTGATGCGCCAAGCGGGTCGGTACCTGCCTGAATATCGCCAGACACGCCAACAGGCTGGAGGATTTATGGATCTGTGTCGGCGCGCAGATTTGGCGTGTGAAGTGACCTTACAACCCTTGCGTCGCTACCCTCAGTTGGATGCGGCCATCTTATTTTCTGACATTTTAACCCTCCCCGATGCCATGGGCTTGACGCTCAGCTTTGCTCAAGAACAAGGCCCTATTTTGGCGAATCCAGTGCGTGATAGCGTGTCTGTGCGAGCATTGCATAAACCACCCAAAAACAGCTTGAATTACGTTTACGAAGCCGTAAAAACCATTCACCAGGCCTTAGATGAAACCGTGCCGCTTATAGGTTTCAGCGGCAGCCCGTGGACGCTGGCATGCTACATGGTTCAAGGACAAAGTAGTCGCGATTTTGCGGCGCTGAAATCGATGATTTATCAGGATCCAGAAACCGCCCATTATTTGTTGGACCTGTTGACTGAGGTGGTGACCGAGTATTTGCAACAGCAGATTGAGGCGGGCGTTGAAGTTGTACAAATATTTGATACCTGGGGAGGATTACTCAGCGAACAAGCGTACAACGATTTCTCTTTACACTACATGGCCAAAATCATTGATCAATTAAAGCGCAGTCACAAGCGCGTTCCCGTCATTATTTTTACCAAGGGTGGGGGCAATTGGTTGGAAGCGATGGCCGATTCTGGTGCAGATTGTTTGGGTTTGGATTGGAGCATTGATATGGGCAAAGCCAAGCAACGGGTGGGCCATAAAGTGGTTTTGCAAGGCAACTTGGATCCCCTGGTCTTATGCGGTACAGATCAAAATATTCGTTCTGAGGTGCAACGCATAAAGGCGCCCTTTCAAAATACGGGCGGCCATATCTTCAATTTGGGCCATGGCATTACCCCCCAAATTCATCCCGATAAATTGACCGTGATGTTGGATGAGGTGGTTCGTGATTAGCGTTCAATCCGCCGATTTTGATGTCAATGAATGCTTGCAATTGCTGCGCAATTCAACCACCAGTGTTGGCGCAGTGTCGCTGTTTATCGGTGTTATGCGAGACCTAAATCTGGGGGATAAGGTGAGCGGGATGTGGTTAGAACATTATCCTGGCATGACTGAAAAAACCTTGTTAGATATTGAAAACCAAGCAAGAGCGCGATGGTCCTTACAAAATGTGGTGATCATTCACCGAGTGGGACACTTCAAGCCAAGCGATCAGATTGTTCTGGTCGCCACCTGTTCTGAACATAGAGAGGATGCCATCAGCGCCACAGCTTTCATCATGGATTATTTAAAAACGCGATCCCCTTTTTGGAAAAAAGAGCAGACTGATAATGGCACGCGTTGGGTTGAGCAACGCGACAAAGATTTTAAGGTAAAACAATGGACTTAAGACACAATGAAGTCAATCTTTACGGCATTAAAATACCTTTGTTTATTGGGATTTTAGACTGGGAAAAACAACACGTCCAAACCGTTGAACTCGATCTTTCCATCCGTATAGAAAACTTAATGGTTGAACAAGAGCCTGTTGTGGATTACGATGACCTGACGCAATCGCTTTGCCAAGCTTTTGCCCAACAGAAAATTGAACTCATTGAATCACTGGCCGAACAGGTGGCGCAGTTTATCAAACAACGCTACGCGGTATTATCCGTTCAGGTTCGCGTTAAAAAAGCTGTGGTCATTGCGGGTTCACCCAATACCGTAGAGGTTTGTATTAGACGATGAATAAGCTGGCAATCATGAAGGTGTTTGATAAAGCCATGGGGCATTGGTTGCGTTTGTTTGCCAAAAAACGTTCGACCCCTTATCCAAAAACGGTAAAACGCATTTTAGTCATAAAATTAGCGGCGATGGGCGATGCGTTTTGTTTGATGCCCAGCCTTCGCTACTTAAAACATCATAGACCAGATGTTGAGATCCATTGGTTGACAACCACGCGTACACTACCAGATTTGTTCGAGTCATTAACCTTTGTCGATAAGCAGCTGATTATGCCGACGCGACCATGGGCACTGTTTCGATTCATCCAAAACACATCGTGGCAACAATACGATTTGATCGTTGACTTTGACCAGTACTACCATCTTTCAGAATGGCTGGCTTTAAAAGGCTATGCTTGCGGCTTTCATTCCCCCATAAAAGGCCAATATTTTGACAGAAGCTTAGAATACGATGCCCAAGCCAATGAAAAACAACAGTTTCTGCAGCTCATACAAACAAGTTTGGATTTGAGTCCACCAGCGTCAAAAACCTGGTTATTGATGCCCGAATTGGCTCAACAAAGTCATTTAACACAAGCAGAGATTGCGCTTATGGCGCCTGTGAATGATGCCATTGTTATTTACCCAGGCTCCAGCCTGAATGCGGCTATTCGGCGTTGGGATGTCAGCAAATACATTGAACTCATTGAGGCTTTGTCCGCCCGTGGCGAAACCATCATTATTGCTGGTGGCAAGGACGAGTTGAATTTGGTCGATCAATTTAAAACAGGGCCGTCGATGATTTGGATTGAAAAGTTGTCATTATTTGCTTGGTCTTGGTTCTTTGCTCACAAAGCCAAACTGTTTATCAGTAACGATGGTGGATTGCTACATGTTGCACAAGCACAAGGCCTCAAATGCCTCAGTCTATTTGGACCGACTTCCAGTGAAAAATGGGGTTCAACCGATGGTCAAAGCGTTTCAATCGAAGTCCCTTTAGAATGCCGACCCTGCATTAAAACTTACTTGGGCATTGTGCCAAGCACTTGTGCGCGCGGCGATTTAGCTTGTATGCAACGCATAGAAGTGGCCGATGTCCTGTCAAAACTAAAATCCTAAGCTGATGCTTTTTATCACCACATTCGTTGTTTCTGTTTTAACTGTCTTAGGCACGCTTTATCTGTCTAAAAAATGGCAGTTTGGCATAGATTCACAGCTGAAAGGCGCACAAAAATTCCACACTGTGCCCACACCGAGAACGGGTGGCATTGCCATTTTTCTGAGCATCGGTGTTGGCTGCTTTCTATTTGCAGAACCCCCAGCGCTCTTGCTTTGGCTGGCTGGGTTTGTGGCGTTTATCGGTGGTATTGCTGAAGATTTAACGGGTAAAATTAATCCTTTTTGGCGCCTCATCCTAACCTTTGTTGCCGCCGCCATTGCTTTTTATCTGGTCGATGCTGGACTTCAGCGCGTTGGCGTCATCGGGTTTAATGAGTTATTCATGGCATCCACCATCGCTTCGCTGATATTTACCGTTATTGCCGTGGGCGGCGTCGCCCATTCTGTGAATATTGTTGATGGCTATAATGGCTTGATGTTGGGATTTTGTCTCATGGCTATGTCGGTCTTTGGCGGTCTGGCTTGGCACCTTGACGACGTACTTTTATTGCAGCTCTGTGTGATGGGGGCGGCGGCCTCTCTCGGTTTATTGCTATTCAATTGTCCAACGGGCAAAATATTTTGTGGCGATGGCGGGGCTTATTTTCTGGGTTTTTGGTTGGCTGAAATCGCCGTATTATTGATCGTTCGACACGATGAAATATCGCCCTGGCTTGGTTTTTTAGTCATGGCGTACCCCGTTGTTGAAACGCTTTTCTCCATGTATCGCAAAAAAGTATTGCGCAAAATGTCACCCAGTTTGCCCGATCGAGTCCACCTTCACATGCTGATATATCAACGAGTCATCAGACCCATGTGGCGTCACTCAAGCATGCCTAAAAACTTGCAAAACGCGATGGTCTCACCCTTTTTGTGGGTGTTGGCAGCCATTCCAGCCCTGGTTGGGGTATGGCTACGTGAAAGCACCGCCTTGCTGTTGATTGCATTGCTCGGCTTTGTTTTACTGTATTTGGGTATTTATTGGCGATTGGTCGCATTCGGCGTTCGCCAAAAAAGACGCGTTTGATCAAAGGATGGTGGGTCGTCCGCGGCTCGAACGCGGGACCAATGGATTAAAAGTCCAGTGCTCTACCAACTGAGCTAACGACCCATAATCAAACACGCGCGTATTATACCCATCTCCATAAAATCTTGCGAGCAATATTAAAGGGTTTGCCCTCTGATAGGCACAGCAGGCGTTCATCTTGAGCTGTCTCAGTCTCAGATCATTCAACACCGCGCTCTAAATTGAAGGAAAATCCAAACAACCATAAAAAAATTCAATGAAATTTTTTTAATTCTTGTTTGCAATGTCATTTAAAATGACTGCCCTAAGGGACTAATATCTGTGATATTAAAACAACGTTCGTATTGAATATTTTAATTCTTCTTCAATTATATTCAACATCCCGATCTATATAGGTTGCGGTTCCTGTTAACAATGAATCAAAGGGCTACGACTCTAAAGGAAACACTATGAGCGATAAAAAAACCACGATCTTAGACGCCGCACGTTCGCATTGCGAAACCGTCATCAAACCCAATGTCGATGCTTGGAATAAGGCGGCCAAATGGCCCAGAGATGCCTCTGATCAGGCGGCCAAACTCGGTCTCACTGGGCTCTATTGCCCTGAAGAATTAGGCGGTCAAGGGCTTTCGCTTGGCGATGGCATCCCTGTCTATGAAGCCTTAGGGGCGGGCGATGGGGCTTATGCTTTTGCATTGTCCATGCACAATATTTGTGCTTATGCAGTCTGTGGTTTTGGCACAGAGGCATTTAAACAACAATGGGCTAAAGACCTCACTGCTGGCAAAAAATTGGCCAATTTTGCGCTCACCGAACCTCAAGCGGGCTCAGACCCACGAACCATGCAAACCTTTGCCAAAGACAATGGCGACAAGACCTTCACAATCAACGGTGCCAAAGCCTGGGTCTCTCTGGCCACAGAAGCTGATGTGTATTTAACCGTAGCCAAGACCAGCGACGTGCCCGGCTATAAAGACATGATGATGATTGCCATTCCGGCCAACACCCCCGGATTGTCATTTGGTCCTTTGTACGACACGCCTTCTTATCAATTTTTACCCATGTCTGAAATGATGATGCACGATGTTGTTGTTCCGGCAGAAAATATCATCCTACCCATCGGTCAAGGATTCAGCGGTTCATTAATGGCCATTGATATTGCCCGCGTTTCCATTGCCTCAGGCTGTTGTGGCTTGATGCAATCGGCTTTGGATACTGCATTACGCTACGCCAAAGACCGCAAAATGTTCGGCTCAACCAATTTAAAATTAGACGGCATCCAATGGATGTTAGGTGAGGTTTCGACTGATCTTGAGGTGTCTAAACTGCTTTATCAAAAAGCGGCCAACGCCTTGGGTACCGAAGAAGGGACGCTTCTGGCGGCGCACGCTAAACGTTTTGTGCCCGACGCGGCCTTACGTGCGGCCAACACCTGCACCCAAGTGCTCGGTGGGATGGGGCTATTAAAACCTTATGGATTGGATCGCCTCAGTCGCTTGGCACAAATGTTAAAAATCGTTGATGGTACGACAGAGATTCAAAGGCTCGTTATAGGCCGCGCCCTACAACAACGCGCTGAATCTTTGCCCGCCATTGACATTCCTAAAGGTTTTGATGAAAAATGACAACGCTTTCTATATCCAGACGCATCAATAACTCGCCTTTTACTGGGCGCTTGCACGACTTGGGTGTTAAGAGTTATACCGTATATAACCACACGCTTTTAGCCACCAGTTTCGAATCGCTTGAAGCCGATTACCGCCACCTTAAAGACCATGTGCAAGTGTGGGACGTCTCTTGTGAAAAACAAATCGAATTACAAGGCCCTGATGCCGCCACCCTGTTACAAAAATTAACACCGCGTAACATGTCAAAATTGGCTGTCGGTCAATGTTATTACACGCCCATCATTGACGAAACAGGCGGGATGTTAAATGACCCTGTGACGTTGAAATTAGGCGACGACCGTTATTGGATTTCAATTGCCGACTCCGATTTACTGCTCTGGGTAAAAGGCTTGGCCGTTGGCATGAATTTGCAAGTAAAAGTCAGTCAGCCGGTCATCTTTCCCTTAGCCGTTCAAGGTCCCAAATCCACAGATCTATTAAAATCTATTTTTGGCGCAGACATAGAACACCTTCGCTTTTTTCGTTTCATTACCCTAGATTATTTAGGACAGCCGTTGATTATTTCACGTTCGGGTTTTTCCAAACAAGGCGGTTTTGAAATATACGTGAATGAAATGCAGGCATTGCCACTGTGGGACACAATGTTCAAAAATGGCGCGGATTTTGATGTGCGCGCTGGTGGTCCCAATCTGATCGAACGAATTGAAGGCGGATTATTGTCCTATGGCAACGATATGAGCAGAGAAAACACGCCACACGAATGCGGGTTTGGCCAATTATGCGACCCAGAAATGATGACACAATGTATAGGCGGTGCCGCATTAGAGCAGCGCAACCAAGCCCCTGATCAACAAAAAATATGCGGGATAAAAATAGAAGGATCGGCCGTCCCATCCTGTATTGCCCCATGGCGCACCTTTGTCGATGAACAATGCATTGGCCAGGTTACCTCGGCAACTTGGTCGCCAGATTTACAGACCAACATCGCCATTGCCATGCTCAAAATCCCTTTTAACGAGCCAGAGCAAATGGTTATGATTGAAACACCGAACGGTTTAAGAGGCGGCCTAGTCAGCGCCCTACCATTTGTTTGATGATCATTCGTCTGCCAACCTTCCTTTAACTTGCAAGAGACTTAATCATGTCGCATAAACACTACCAGCAACTCCAGCCCAATCAAGCCAATTATGTGCCACTCAGCCCCCTGTCTTTCATGGGGCGAACTGCAGCCATCTTCCCCGATCATTTGGCGGTCATTTACGGCAAAAGACGCTATACCTGGTCAGAAGTACACGTGCGCACCAAAAAATTGGCCACCGCATTAAAAAACAAGGGCATTCAATTGGGTGACACCGTTTCTGCGCTTTTGACCAATACACCTGAGATGGTTGAAGCCCATTTTGGCGTCCCCATGTGCGGGGCGGTGTTGAACACCATCAATTATCGGTTAGAACCTGCGACCATCAGCTATATACTCAAACATGCCGACAGCAAACTGCTGATTGCTGACAGCCAGTTTATTGAAACTGCGTCCAAGATCATCCAAGATGAAGGTTTGGATATTCCTATTATTCGAGTCGATGATTTAGAAGAAAATGTCACCTCAACCTTGGGTGATTTTGAGTATGAAGCGCTGCTTGCTGAAACCCCTATAACAGAAGAAATCCTCGCTGACGCGCACTTGCCTGCCGATGAATGGCAAGCGCTGACATTAAACTACACCTCAGGAACTTCAGGCAAACCCAAGGGCGTGGTCTATCATCATCGGGGCTCTTACCTCATGAGCATGGGCACAATCGCTGCTTGGGAATTGCCCTTGCACGCCGTGTATTTGGCCACCGTTCCACTGTTTCATTGCAATGGTTGGGGGCATAGTTGGACCATGTGTTTGATGGCCGGCACCATTGTTTGCTGTCGAGCCATTACCGCCAAACGGGTTTTTGACGACATTGCCGAACACCGCATCACGCACATGGGTGGTGCACCCATCATCCTTGGGCTATTGGCCAATGCACCGCCCGCTGAACAACGAACCATTGATCATGTTGTAAATGTCTTTACCGCGGGCGCGCCACCGCCGCCTGCAATTTTCATTGCGATGGAGAAACTCAATTTTAAAGTCACCCAAGTTTATGGTCTAACCGAGACTTATGGTCACGTTACTCAGTGTTTGTGGCAGTCAAAATGGGACCAACGCGATGATCAAGAACGGGCAGAAATTAAAAGCTGGCAAGGCGTTACTTTCCCCATGAATGAGGCGGTGCAGCTACAATCTTTGGACTCTGGCGAACTCATCCCTCAAGACTCTGATACCGAAGGCGAAATTCTCATCCGCGGCAATGCTGTGATGAAAGGCTACTACAAAGCCCCTGAGCAAACAGAGAGCGCTTTTGCCGATGGTTGGTTTCACACTGGAGACGTCGCGACTTGGCAAGAAAATGGCTATGTCCAAATCCGCGATCGTTTGAAGGATGTCATTATCTCTGGCGGTGAAAATATTTCTTCTGTCGAAATCGAAGCCACCTTATACAACCACCCAGCGGTTTCAGTCGCTGCCGTTGTGGCTCAATCTGATGAAAAATGGGGGGAAGTGCCTTGCGCCTTTATTGAGTTGAAGGAAGCCGCCCATGCCGATGCAGCTGAATTGGATGCCTTCTGTCGTCAGCATTTGGCGGGTTTTAAAGTCCCTAAAAACTACGTGTTCTGTGCATTGCCTAAAACCGTCACAGGTAAAATTCAGAAGTTCAAACTCAGAAATACCTTGAGCGATAACTGATTTTTAGACACAGAGCGATGATTTGGGCAAATTTTTGCTCAAATTGCCTGTTAAATGCCTTTTTTAATGGGATAAATCAAAACTTCCGCTCATGAATTTAGTATAATCCCGTCCTTTGAATAAAGGCGCGCGCCGTCTAAATTGGATAAACGCTTGTTTTTTCTAAGATTAGTGGCTCAAGACGCTGAATGACAATATTCACCATAATCGTAATTTAACATGAAAATTCTATCTTCTTTAAAATCTGCCAAATCTAGACACAGAGATTGTCAAATTGTACGCCGTCGTGGCAAAGTGTTTGTTATCTGTAAGACAGACCCTCGATTCAAGGCTCGTCAACGTTAAGATTCTGCCCACAATATGGACATTGAGTGGTCAACAACGCTGATTAAGCGCCACTTGAGTCTGACCGAATAAGGTTTGTTGAAGCCTTTATCCGAACATCTCTTTGAATCAAATTCTTACAATCCCTTTACGATCATAAAAATTCATGAAAGCAACCTTTACGACCAATAAGGACAAGCCATTAGAGCACCGAATGACTGTCGAATTTGCCGCAGAAAATGTCTCACAAGAAGTCACTCAAAGATTGGGTCGGTTGAAAAACAAAGTCAAATTAAACGGCTTTCGACCAGGCAAAATCCCCATGTCAATCATGCAACAACAATATGGTCAGGAAGTGTTTCTGGAAGTGATCAATGATCACGTTGACAAGGCTTATAGTGAAGGACTCAAGCAACTCGAACTAAACCCGGTCGGCACCCCAGATTTTCAAGACTTAGATGTGAAGGATTTAGAAAAGGCTTCATTTACCGCGGTGTTTGAGGTTTATCCAGAATTTACCCTAGCAGATCATAAAAAATTAAAAATCAACACCATAAATACCGTCATTGAGGACACCGACATTGACGACATGGTAGAGAAAATGCGTTCATCGCACGCTTCGTGGGCCAGTGTTGACAGAGCTTCAAAAACGGGTGATCAAATCACCATGGATTTTGAGGGCTTTTTAGACGACGTCGCTTTTGAAGGCGGAAAAGCCGAAAAACATAAGATGGTGCTTGGTGAAGGTCAGATGATCCCTGGTTTTGAAGAGGGCATTGTTGGCATGAAACCCAATGATGAAAAAACCGTTGACGTCACTTTTCCTGAACAGTATCACGCTCAACACTTGGCTGGAAAAGCGGTGCAATTTAAATTCAAAGTGCATTCGGTTGAAGAAAAGGTTGAAAGTACCCTTGACGAGTCGTTCATCAAAAGTCTTGGCATTGCCTCGGGTTTGATAGACGATTTGAGAAACGATATAAAAACTCGGTTAGAACGCGAAGCCAAAGGCTTGGACTACCAAAAAAACCGTGAATCGACAATCGACGCCTTGTTAAAAGAAAACGAATTTCCCATCCCTGAAGCGATGATTGCACAGGAAACGGAAACCATCGTGAAGCAAATACAAGAACGTCAGAAAATGGCGAATCAACCGATCTCAGAAAAAACCGACTTGTTGAACGATGAAATGCGCGAAAATGTTTTGAAACGTGTGCGTGTTGGGCTTATTTTCTATAGCATCATTCAGCAGTCAGAATTAACAATAGACTCAAAATTATTAGATGAAATGGTTGACGATCAAGTCAGCCAGTATCCAAATGCTGAAGAAGCTCGACAGTATTTTATGAATAACAAAGCCGTCAGAGCTGATTTGGAAAATGCCGTATTAGAACGCCAAGTTGTTGAAAAAGTCTTGAGTGAAGCCACCCTGAAAGCGCAGCAACAATCGTTTAAAGAAACCACAAAATCGGAATAACAATGAGCATGCTAAACAAAAACAATCTAGACATTGACAACAACAGCCTTGTCCCAATGGTTGTTGAACAAAGTGGACGCAGCGAGCGCGCTTTTGACATTTATTCGCGCCTACTCAGAGAACGGGTGATCTTTTTAGTGGGTCCTGTGACCGATGAAACCGCTAATCTGGTGATTGCGCAATTGCTTTTCCTTGAATCAGAAAACGCCAAAAAAGACATTCATTTTTACATCAATTCACCGGGTGGCACCGTGAGTGCGGGTCTTGCTGTGTATGACACCATGCAGTTCATTGCGCCAGATGTGAGCACCATGTGTTTGGGTCAAGCCGCCAGCATGGGTGCGCTTTTATTGGCAGCTGGTGCCGTAGGCAAACGGTTTTGCTTGCCAAACTCAAGGGTGATGATTCATCAACCATTGGGCGGCTACCAAGGACAAGCCAGCGACATCGAAATACATGCCCAAGAAATACTAAAAGCCAAAAACCAACTCAATCAAATTTTAGCCAAACATACCGAACAGCCCATAGATAAGATCGCAAAAGACACAGATCGTGACTATTATTTAAGCGCTGATGAAGCCAAAAGCTATAAATTGGTTGATGAAATTCTGGTCAATCGAGCATAGAACCGTCAATTTCACCAAATATCTGTTGAAAAAACGCCCTTTATTTGGTATAAAGCGCGCCTAATTAAATAAACCGAGACATTTGTCTCATACTAAAACACACGCTTCATCGACACAGTGAATGGGGTGATGATCTTGAACCGCCGCAATCATTTATCTAAATGGTTGAGACACATTGAGATTATTTATTCACTGGGATAAGCGGAGGTTAAACCCTGAGAATAATACAGTAGCCTAAACAAAGGCGCTTGTACGGTTGGTTATAGACTCGCAGAAGCGATGCGCTTCAGCGGTTTTTGACTTTTACTGTGATCGCCGCCATGCGATTGAGGGACTGCTGCAATTATTCTCTACAAGACAAAGGAAAATATGTCTGAAATTAAAATACAAGAGTTATTCAAAATTGGGGCGCATTTCGGCCACCAAAAACGCTTTTGGAATCCTAAAATGCACGAATATGTTTACGGCGTGCGCAACAACATCCACATCTTGAACTTAGAAAAAACCGTCCCATTGATTGAGGATGCGTTAAATTTTATTTCAAGCATTGCCGCAAATAACGGAACCGTATTATTTGTTGGTACCAAACGCAGCGCTGGAAAAATCATTGAGCAGTACGCAGAACGCTGTGGCATGCCTTATGTCTCACATCGCTGGTTGGGGGGCATGTTAACCAACTTTAAAACCATCAAACAGTCCATCAATCGCTTAAAAGAATTGGAATCTCAATCAGCCAATGGCTCTTTTGAAAAAATCACCAAAAAAGAAGCCTTGCTGCGAACACGCGAAATGGAAAAACTCAGTCGCAACCTAAAAGGCATCAAAGACATGGAAAGCATGCCCGATGCGATTTTTATAATCGATGCTCGCCATGAGCACATTGCCATTTCAGAAGCAAAGGCGCTGGCGAAAAAAATCCCCGTCGTTGCTGTGGTCGATACCAATAGCTCTCCAATCAATGTCGATTACGTCATCCCAAGTAACGACGATGGCCGTAGAGTGATTGAGTATTACATTTCCCACGTGACTGAGGCCATTATGAATGCCAATGTTGACATCGTTGAAGAATTCGTGGAAGTGCAGGCAGAGACTGAAGACAGCGCAACTGACGCTGAGGTCAGTGAAGAAAATGCCGATGCTGTTCAAGAGACTGCTGAAGCTGTAGAAGTGGCCGAAGCCAGCGAACCGGTTGAAGCAGAAGCTGCACCCGAAGAAGTGGCACCTGCAGAAGAAGTCGCAGAATCCACGGAAGCAGCGGCGCCTGTAGAAGAAGCCACAGAATCCACCGAAGAAACGGCGTCTGCAGAAGAAGCGCCCGAAGCCAGCGAAGCTGAAACGACTGAAGCGGCTGAAGTCACTGAGTCCACAGAACAAGCCTCTGATACGGAGAAAAAATCATCATGACAACCATTACTGCAAGCCTCGTAAAAACATTGCGTGAGCGCACAGGCGCTGGTATGATGGAGTGCAAGAAAGCGTTGGTAGAAAGCCAAGGTGATCTTGAACTTGCTGTCGAAACCATGCGCAAGAAAGGCATGGCTCAGGCCGATAAAAAAGCGGGTCGCATTGCGGCTGATGGCTGCATCGTTACCAAACGATCAGACGATGGCACACAAGCGGTCATTGCTGAAATCAATTGTGAAACGGATTTCGTGGCCAAGGGTCAAGATTTTATTGACTTTGCAGATGCGGTCGCCGCCTTAGCCCTGTCATCTTCAACCACTGACATTGAAGCACTTAATAACCTCACGCTGAGTGACGGCAAAACCGTGGAAGAATGTCGTCGGGTATTGATTGCCAAACTTGGCGAAAACATCACGGTTCGTCGGGCGCACCTGATTCAGGGCGGTCAAATCTCTTATTACAATCATGGTGTTAAGATTGGCGTGCTGGCTGCCTTAGACGGTGGCGATGATGCTTTGGGTAAAGACGTTGCCATGCACATTGCAGCATTAAAGCCCCAAGCGCTGGATGAACAACAAGTTGACCCGACTCTGATCGAAAAAGAGCGCGCCATTTTTGCTGAACAAGCCAAACAATCTGGAAAGCCTGAAAACATTATTGAAAAAATCGTTCAAGGTCAGATCAATAAATTTTTGAAAACCATCACTTTGGTCAATCAACCTTTTGTCAAAGATCCAGATCAAACCATCAATCAATTGCTAAAAGGGCAATCTGCCAGCGTTCTGAGTTTTGTCCGATTTGAAGTCGGTGAAGGCATAGAAAAGAAAGTTGACAACTTCGCGCAAGAAGTCGCAGATCAGGTTGCTTCTGCAAAATCATAGGTCAACCATGCCCAGAATATTACTCAAGCTGAGTGGCGAAAAACTGGGGGATCGTTTTGGCGTTAGTGAATCCGCCTTGGCACAGATTGCTAAAAAAATCAGCCTGTTTTGCGAGGCGCGTTGGCAACTCGGTGTGGTGATTGGTGGTGGCAATTGGATCCGTGGTGGCCAAGTGGCGCATATGGACCGTGTGGTCGCTGATCAAATGGGCATGCACGCCACCATTATGAATGGGCTGGCGCTGCAAACCACATTGCACGGCCTAAACATTCCCGCTAAGGTCATGTCCAGCTTCCCATCTCTCGGCGTTCAGCCCTGGGACTATGCCCAAGCGTTGGATGATCTGAATCATAACATTGTGATGATTTTTGTCGGTGGCACGGGCAATCCCTTCTTTACCACAGACAGTTGTGCCGCTTTGAGGGGCATACAAATCCATGCAGATAAATTATTGAAGACCACACAAGTGGATGGCATCTACGACTGTGACCCTAAAGAAAATTCTGATGCAACCCGTTATAACACTCTTAGTTATAATGAAGCCATTGTTAAAAACTTAAAAGTTATGGATTTAACCGCGTTTGCTCTGTGCAGGGATCATAAGCTGCCCATCCAAGTTTGCAACATCAACAGTGACAAAGTCGTTGCAGATATTATTGCTGGTAAGCCTGTGGGGACGCTGGTATCAGACGAGTGCGCTGGAAATGAATCAAGCCGGTAATCATTAGAACGGAATAATTATGTCAGATATACTCAATCAAGAAATTCAAGAAAAGATGCAAAAAGCGGTTGATTCGCTTAAACATCAACTTAGCAGGCTACGCACTGGTCGAGCACATCCTTCAATTTTGGACAATCTATCGGTTGATTATTACGGTTCAATGGTGCCCATCAATCAAGTTGCCAATGTTTTGGTTGAAAATGCCCAGACCTTGAGCATCTCTCCATGGGAAAAATCAATGGTGCAGGCCATTGAAAAAGCCATATTGGCTTCTGATTTGGGTTTGAATCCCGCCACATCTGGTGATGTGATTCGTTTGCCTATGCCCACTTTAACCGAGCAGCGTCGCCACGAGCTGATTAAAGTCGCCAAGGAAGAAGCTGAGAAAGCACGAATTGCCATAAGAAACATTCGTCGTGATGCCAACCAAGATTTAAAAAAACGCCTCAAAGACAAGGAAATTTCAGAAGATGAAACCCGTCGAGAGGAAGAAATCATTCAAAATTCTACCGATCAACTCATCTCAATCGTTGACGATGTTCTGGCTGAGAAAGAAAAAGATTTGATGATCATCTAACGATTGTTCCGCATGGTTAATGAGATGCGTTTGCCTCAACACATCGCCATCGTTATGGATGGCAATGGCAGATGGGCAAAATCACGCCACCTCCCAAGAGCAATCGGTCACAAAAAAGGCATAAATTCAACCCGCCGGGTCGTTAAATTATGCGGTGATTACGGCATTCCCTTTCTCACGCTTTTTGCATTCAGTACAGAAAATTGGAGCCGTCCCGCGGAAGAAATTGATCAGCTGCTAACTCTGATGATGAATGGCTTAAAAAAAGAAGTCCCAGAACTCCATAAAAATGGCGTCAAAGTGCATTTTGTCGGTGATTTGAGTCGCTTTGAACCCAAATTACAGCAGCAAATAGCAATCGCCCAAGAACACACCAAAAATAACACCCGCTTGACCTTATCTATTTGTATAAACTATGGGGGCCGCTGGGACATTGTCCAAGCCGCCAATGCGGTTATTGAGAAAAAATGGGCAAAAGGGCAAAAGTTTGAAATCGATGAAAATGAACTGGCCGCTTGCCTCTCTCTTCCTGATTCCCCGCCCCCCGATCTGTTCATCCGAACCAGCGGTGAGCAACGCATCAGTAATTTTTTATTATGGCAGCTGGCCTATACTGAGCTGTATTTCACCGAGAAGTATTGGCCCGATTTCAATAAAGCCGAGTTTGACAAAGCACTCCAAGCATTCTCAAAACGCCAGCGCCGTTTTGGCAAGGTAGATTAATCGTGTTAACGCGTGTCATTTCAGCGGTTATCATTGCCCCCATTGTCATTGCGCTGTTCATTTTTCTTTCAAATGACTTGCTGCTACTGGTCCTCAGTGCCATGAGTGCTTTGTTATCCTATGAGACAGCCATGATTTATCAACTTAAAAAAAGCTGGATTGCCTTGTACATAGGACTCAGTTTTTTCATAACGCTGTTGTTCGCAAACTCTGATTTTTCAAACATACTCATCCTCATGGCTGTGGTTGTTTGGGGGCTTTCGTGGGCATGGATCGTCGGGTTTAGAACCGTTGGACAAGCCAAACCAGCATTGGGATTGCTCAGCATCCTGCTCCTCTTCCCTGCTTGCGCCATAACATTATTTTTGCTTAGAGCGGACTGGGGATATGCCATTATTATCGTTCTACTGCTTATGGTTTGGTCCATTGACATTGTGGGCATGCTTGTGGGGAGAAAATGGGGTCAATCAAAACTCATCCCAACCATCAGTCCTAATAAAACATGGGCGGGCTTCTATGCCCAGGTCGCTGTCGGACTTTTATGGAGTGTTGTGTTAATGCTCTATTTGGAATGTACATTGCTCACAGCGCTGGTTCTGGGGTTGACCGTTGCTTTGGCAACCATCGGTGGCGATTTGTTTGAAAGCATCTTAAAACGGGAAAATAATGTCAAAGAAAGCGGTCGCATCATTCCTGGACATGGCGGTATATTTGACCGTGTTGACGGATTGATTGCTGCAGCACCCATTTTTTGGCTTCAAGTTCAATGGTATAACTGTGTTTGAATCATTTTTTGCATTTCTAATCGCGATTTTAGTCTTAGTCACCGTTCATGAGTGGGCACACTTTGCTGTTGCTCGCTATTTCAACATTAAGGTGCTCCGATTTTCAATTGGATTTGGCAAACCCATTTGGTTAAAAAAAATGGGGCCTGATGACATGGAGTTTTGCTTTGCTCCTATTCCCTTGGGCGGCTATGTTCGAATGTTAGACACCCGTGAAGGGGCTGTTGCCGATGATGAGCTTCATAGAGCTTTTGACCAAAGACCGCCCTTAGAGCGAATTGCCGTGGTGATTGCTGGGCCGCTGATCAACTTGGCCTTAGCGGCGGCCTTGTTTGCTTTTATTGGCACCTTCGATCGTGAAGTACTGCCCCCAATCATTGGAAAAACCGCCTCAGTGAATGCTGTTGCTCAATCAGCACTCCAACCCAATGATGAGATCCTCGCCATCAACGGCGTTAAAACACCCGGTTGGAACGATGCTTATGCTCGATTAAACGCCGAATCCATTCGCCAATCAGACTTCTCCATTTCTTATTTAAGGGCGGGTCAAGCCGAAACAACTGTCTTAGACATTCGGTGGGATCAGCTGCCAAAAGCCCCTGATTTGTCTTGGCAAGACCTCGGCATCACGCCGTTTAGCCCCATAAAACCGGTTTTAGATGAGCTGTTACAAGGGCAGGCGGCTATTAACTCTGGACTGCTGTCCAATGACGTGATTGCCTCAATAGACGGACAACCTATGAACTATTGGCACGAGGTTGTCGATATTGTACGAAATGCGCCGAATCAGACATTGAACTTCCATATCCATCGATCAGACGTCGCACTTACAGTCCCTGTATCCTTGGGTTCTAAAATTGATGATGGGAAAATGGTTGGGTTTCTCGGGGCCACCCCCAAAATCAGTGAAGATGACTTTAAGCCCTATTTAAGGGTTTATCAACAAAGCCTGTTCCAGGCCATTGTTGAGGGATTTAAGCAAACCTACGACTTATCCATACTCATCGTGGTGTCGATTGGCAAAATGTTGACTGGACAATTGTCCTATGAAAACATCAGCGGCCCCATCACCATTGCCGAATATGCGGGCAAGTCTGCCAGCAACGGCTTGTTAAGTTTTTTAAATTTTCTGGCTTTTTTAAGCGTCAGTCTCGGCGTACTCAATCTTTTACCCATTCCACTACTCGATGGTGGGCACATTCTGTTTTATGCGATTGAATATGTTCGAGGCTTGGCGATTTCGGATAAATTACAATTGAAACTTCAGTATATTGGCGTCGTCATTCTTGGTATGATTATGATATTGGCATTTTCAAACGACATTATTCGCCTAATAAACTAAACACGACTCAATTTCTTATTTATACGTTCCATTTTAATGCCACATTTAAGCGATAATAACCCGTTTCGTTAATCTTTCCAATTTTTTTATAAATGGTGCCTCAAAGAAAGGGTCTTTTCGCCGTGTTTAACGCTTGTAGCCATGTTGATCAAAATTAAACCCAAAGGTCTTTTGAATGGCTTCATTCAAGCCTGCTTTATGGTCGGAATGATTCTGTGCTTAAAGCCGACAATTGCACTGGCTCAACCCATTCAAGCGCTAAAATTTGAAGGGCTCATACGACACGATGCAGCCATTGTTAAATCCTACTTGCCTGAGATTGTGGGCCAGCAGTTGAATGACGAAAACTATAAAGACATCATCCAATCTCTGTACGACAGTGGTTTTTTTGACAACATTCAATTACTGGTCGATGAGCAGACCTTAACCATTAAAGTTAAAGAACGCCCAACCATTGTAGAAATTGAGTTCAAAGGCAACAATCTCATTGAGACAGAGCTTTTGACCAAGAATTTAATGGCTCAAGGCATTGCAGTCAATCGCGCCTTTAATCAAACCTTGTTCAATCGCATCCGCAGAGGCTTAAAAACAGAATATTTTAATGCCGGTTATTATGCCGTTAAGATTGACAGTCGAATTGAATCCTTAACACGCCAGAGGGTTAAACTACTGATCGAAATTAATGAGGGGGATGCGGCGAAAATTGAACGCATAGATGTCATTGGCAATAAAGCCTTTACCAACAAACAGCTGTTAAGACGGTTTACTTTATCACCTTATTCTGAAACCTCTCTTTTTGGCGAGCATGAATACCAAAAACTGCCCTTAGAAGGCTCTTTTGAGGCCTTAAGAAATTACTACTTTGACCGTGGGTTTGCCCAATTTCAAATTCTTTCTTCTCAAGTCCAACTGTCTCCTGAGAAATCGGCTGTTTACATCACTCTTAATATAGAGGAAGGGCTGCTGTTTCATTTTAGTGGCGTTGCTTACACAGGTTACGAAAAAGTGCTTAGCAAAAAACACGTCGATGGACTCAATGAAGTTGAGGCTGGACAAGTTTTTTCTCGTCGTAAAATATTGAACTCCATTGAAAATCTTAAAAACGCCTTAGGCGATAAAGGCTACGCATTTGCTGATGTTCGGCCCAATATCAAATTAGACACCCAAACAAAGTTGGCTTCGGTAACCATTGTTGCCAATCCTAAAAAGAAGGTTTATGTCAAGCGCATTGAAATCATAGGGAATAATGCTTCCATTGATTCCGTTGTGCGTCGTGAAATGACTCAATACGAAGGGGCTTTATACGTTCCACGTTTGGTTCGCAACTCAGAAGCCCGCCTTAACCGAACGTCTTTCTTTTCAACCGTTTCGGTCACACCGAGAAAAATCAGCGATAACCAAGTCATCCTCACGGTCAAAGTAAAAGACGTTTCTACCGGCAGTTTTAATGCCCGAATTGGTTTTACGCTTTCTGGTGGCGCGAGTGTGGGCATTAGCCTGGCTGAATCTAACTGGTTAGGCAGAGGGTATAACGTCAACTTCAATGCCAATAAAGACAGCGCCGTTACCCAAGCGGATATAAGCATCACGGACCCATATTACACGCCAGAAAATATCAGTTTGACCTGGGGACTGAACTTTTCTGAAACAGACGCCCGCCAATTAAACCAAGCCAGTTATTTAAGCAATCGTCTTGGTGGTAATGTCTCATTTGGTGTCCCATTCAACGCTCAACAACGTTTTAACTACGGTGCGCTTGTTGAACGAACAAAGGCCGTATGCGGCACTGGGTTTATTGAGTGTGCGAGTTTTACCGATCGATTTCCAGAAGGCGCCATTAAATTGGCCTTTACCTTTGGTTGGAACTACGATACTCGTAATCGCGGACTTTTTCCTACAAAGGGAACAACGCATCGGGTTTACGCGATTTTGGGCATACCAGATACCGACATAGATACCTTTGAAATAACCAGCTTGAGCAGTTGGTATTTTCCCTTGGATGTCAACACAGCTGTTCTGTTTAAACAACGCCTCGGAATTATTCAAACTTATTCAGGTACTCAAGCACCCTTTTTTGATCGATTTTATACAGGTGGCGTAACTTCAGTGAGAGGATATCTCGCGAATACCATAGGAGAGCAGTATAATACAGCAGATGGTGCATCTGGTGCCCGTGGCGGGGCTTTTGTATGGGAAAGTCGTATTCAGACTTTATTCCCGCCCTTTGGGGAGGATAATGATGATGTTGATATCAGGTATGGGCCTTTTGTTGACGTAGGCAATGTATTTGTTGATCCTAAGAACATTGATTTTTCTGCATTGAGGGGATCCTATGGTATTGGATTCCTTTGGCTGACCCCAATTGGTCAGATCACATTCAATTATGCCGAGCCTTTTAACCACAAACCATCAGATTCTGTTCAGCGATTTCAATTTGGTATAGGATCTGGTTTTTAACGCAAACAACTATATTTTAGGAGTTAATCATGCATTTATTTAGAATATTTTTACTGTCCATAGCAATGTTACTATTACCTCAAACAGGTTTTGCTTTATCTGTCGGTGTGGTTGATGCACAAATTCTGCTTAAACAATCCCCACAAAGAGTGGAAGCAGAAAAAAAATTACAGGCTGAATTTGAGCCAATCCAGCAGGCATTGAACAAAAAACAGCAGGCGCTGAAGGACGCTGCGACTCAATTAGAAAAACAACGCCTCACTCTAAAAGCGGCAGAAATCACTAATAAAGAACGTGAACTGCAATTGATGCAATCGGACATTCAACGCGAAGCTCAACAGGCCCAACAAAGTTTCCAAGCGCGCCAACAACAAGAAAACCAACTGGTTACTGAAGCAATCAATGCGGCCATTGAAAAAATCTCCAAACAAAAATCACTGGACCTGGTTTTGTTTAAAGGCGCAATCGCTTGGCAAAAAGAAACGGCCACGGAAAATTTGACCGATGCCGTTTTAGAAATGCTTTCGCCCAAAAAACCTTAACAGCGCAGAATCTATAGAATAAGCATGGATCTTTTTGATCTGGCCAAACGCCTCAATGGAACCGTCCATCCAGAGACGGCAAAAAATATCGCAATTCTGAATGCTCAAGTTTTAGAAAAAGCCACAGCAACCGATATCAGCTATATCACAAAGCCCACTTTCTTAACGCAAGCACAGCGTTCTGCGGCTGGGGTCATTTTGTCGCAAAACCCCGTTGAAGGAAAGATCTGCCTTCTCGTTGAATCGCCTTACTTGGCTTTTGCGCTTGCACAACAAGCGCTTAATCCCAAAAAAAGCATCAAAGGTCAACAATTGCATGAACGTTGTTATGTTGATCCTTCAACCGCTTTACCGGCCAACATCCAAATAAAATTTGGCGCCTTTGTCGGCGCCAATTGCTCGCTGGGCGAAGGGGTGATCATTGAAGAAAATGCGGTTGTTCAAGACAATGCCTGCTTAGGCAATAACACTGCAATTGGCCCCAATGTAACCATTTATCAAGGCGTCATTATTGGCGATGATTGTTATATCGGCTCAAACACCACCATTGGTGGTGATGGCTTTGGTTACGCGCCAAATAACGGGAAATGGGCGAAAATCGCGCATACAGGCACCGTTAGAGTTGGACATCGCGTTTATATGGGCTCAAATAATGCCATTGATCGCGGTTCAGCAAACGATACCATCATAGGCGATGATGTTATCATTGATAATTTGGTCCACATTGCCCACAATGTTTCTATAGGCCGCGGTTCTGCGCTTGCCGGGCAGATTGGGATTGCAGGTACAGCGTCAATCGGTGAAAATTGTATGTTTGGCGGTCAAACGGGGATTGCCGATCACGTTCAAATTACCAATAATGTGATTGGCATGGCTCGAGCAATGATCACATCGTCGATCAAACAACCAGGTGTTTATGGTGGCCAGCCCGCCGCCCCAATAAAACAGTGGCGAAAAAATTCTGTTTTATCATTGCAATTGGAAAAAATGTATAATCGTATCAAAGAATTGGAAAAGCACACCGCAAGGAAATTATGAAGATCATCGAAGCTGCTGAAATATTACGCATACTCCCACACAGATACCCAATGTTATTGATTGATCGGGTCATTGATTTTGAGCCAGGTGTTTCTTTGACGGCCATTAAAAATGTCACGATCAATGAACCTCAATTTACTGGACATTATCCTGATTTACCCGTGATGCCCGGTGTGTTAATTGTTGAAGCCATGGCGCAATCCACGGGTGTATTGGCACACGTTTCTATTGAAAACTATGCCGAAAAAGCAGGGTCTAAATTTTATCTGGTCGCCATAGACAAATGTCGTTTTAGGGGTCTGGTTTTACCCGGAGATACATTAACCTTTAAGGTCACAGTAAAAAGAAACCCCAAAAGAGATTTCTGGAAATTTGATGCGACTGCACACGTTGGGAATAAATTGGTTGCCAGCTGTGAAATCATGTGTGCAGCCAGAAAATAATAGCCCATGCTAATCCATCCCACGGCTGACATACATCCCTCAGCTAATATTGGCGAGCATGTTCAAGTCGGTGCTTATTCCATTATTGGGGAAAATGTCAAAATTGGCAAAAATTCCATTATTTCACCGCATGTCGTCATCCAAGGCCCAACAACCATTGGCGAGAGTAACCAAATTTATTCCTTTGCAACCATTGGCTCTAATGCGCAGGATTTAAAATTTAATGGCGAAGTTGCGTATTTAGAAATCGGTGACCACAACATCATTCGGGAATATTGTTCTATAAACCGAGGAACGGGACACGACCGATCAATGACGTCCATCGGTTCGCACAACGTCTTTCTTGCGTACACGCACATTGCCCACGATTGTGATATCAAAAATCATGTCATTATGTCTAGCCATGTTGCCCTGGCCGGTCACGTTCAGGTGGGCGATTATGCCGTATTCGGTGGCTTTTCTGGCGTTCATCAGTTCGGTCACATCGGCGCACACGCCATGATCGGCGCTTATGGTTGGTGTAACAAGGACGTGCCCGCTTATATTATGGTCATCAACGATGATGGCACCACTCGCCCAGCCTGCATCAACAAAGAAGGACTGAAAAGAAGAGGTTTCTCTAAAACTGAAATAATCACTTTGGATAAATGCTACAAGCTCTTTTACAGACGTGGATTGATGTTAGACCAAGCGCTTGAAGAAATTAAAAAATTACAAACCCCGGATAACCAAACCATCATTTCAACGTTCATTGATTCAATAAAACAATCGAAACGTGGTGTCATTCGATAGCTGGCAACCAGCCTAAGACAATTAATTTAACTGCAATGCTTCGGCTCTGACGCCCATCGACAACAATAGCTGTATGCCGCCTGAACTTTCAATCACCCTTGTTGCAGGGGAACTCTCTGGGGATTTGTTGGGCGCTCAACTCATCAAAGAACTCAAACAAAATTTTCCCACAGCGCGTATCACTGGTGTCGGTGGCAAAGCCATGCTTGAAGCCGGTCAAGAACAATGGTTTAGCAATGAACCTATGAACGTTATGGGTTTTACTGAAGTGCTCGGTTCTTTGAAAGGTCTGATACAGCTACGAAAAAACATTTATCAAAAAATCTTACACGAACAAGTCAATCTGTTCATTGGCATTGATGCCCCAGACTTCAACCTCCCATTAGAAAAAAAACTAAAGCGACAAGGGCTGACAGTTTTTCATTATGTGAGCCCTTCTATTTGGGCGTGGCGCTCATCACGCATCAATAAAATTGCAGCCTCTTGCGATCATATTTTTTGTTTATTTCCCTTTGAGCCACCGCTTTACCAACCCGTCTCTCTGCCAGCAACTTTCGTAGGTCATCCTCTAGCGCAAAACATTCCACAAAAGCCAAACAACCAAATGGATCGCAAAAACCTGGCATTAGACGACCAGACTAAAATGCTTGCCCTACTACCTGGCTCACGCCAATCTGAAGTCAAAAAAAACTTGCCAATCATGTTGTCAAGCCTGCTCTGTTATCACAAACGCTATGCAAAGCTCCCAGCGATGGTCATTCCTATTGCGCAATCTTCGCTTAAAAACGCAATCGATCGCATTGTACAAATGCAGCCAGACCTTATAAAAAATCAAGTTCAGTTGGTCGATGGTCAGGCGCGCCAAGTGCTTAATGCCAGTGATGGTACGCTCATTGCATCAGGTACCGCAACCTTAGAGGCCCTGTTGTTAAAAAAACCCATGTTGATCATATACAAAGTCAATCCCATCTCCGCCGCTATTATTAAACGGCTGCTTGAAAAACCCTGGGTGTCTTTGCCCAATGGCTTGGCTAATGCGGCCATTGTGCCCGAGCTCTTGCAAAACGATGCCACGCCAAACAACATTGCGACTGGCTTGGAACAACTTTTACATGATGAAGATTTTAGGCAAAACCAAATCGCACATTTCAATGCCATACATCAACAATTATTAACCGAGCCCAATCAAATATCAAAGGTGATTCAAAACACACTATGTTAGATCTGATTGCTGGTGTTGATGAGGCTGGGCGCGGTGCGCTCATTGGAGATGTCGTCAGTGCCGCTGTCGTGCTTGCGCCTCAATTTGATTGCACAGCGTTGAAAGACTCCAAGAAATTGACTGAGAAGCAACGCACTGAATTGGCGGTTCATATAAAAGCAGGCGCCCTCGAGTGGGCGATTGGCCGCGCCAATGCCAAAGAAATTGAAGGGTTAAACATCCATCACGCCAGCTTGCTTTCAATGCTTCGGGCGATTAATGCCCTCAAACGAACGCCCTCTAAAGTTTGGGTGGACGGCAAATTTTGCCCTGATACCCACTTGCCATGCCAAGCCTTTGTCAAAGGTGATGCTCGCTTCCCGTGCATCAGCGCGGCATCCATCCTTGCTAAAACAACCAGAGATTTGGACATGCACAAACTGAACGCTGCGCACCCAGGGTACGGTTTCGATCAACACAAAGGCTATCCCACCAAAGCCCACATCGCGGCTATTAAAGCGTTTGGTTTAATCGAAGAACATCGACGTAATTACCGACCCATTCAACAGCATTTAAACCAGACCGCGCTTTTAAACTGATTAAATAAGTGCCTCAAGACTCTTGATCGTCCGCTTGCACGATTTCACGAGCCAGTTCCGAGTCGTAACCTCTTTGTATTAAGTATTGAATGCGCTTGAACACATCCATTCTATTTTTAGGTTTGGTCGAATACTTCTTCTGGTAAATCCGCTGACATTGCATCCGCCATTCGCCATCTTCAATGGCCTCTAAAGCCGCCCAACCCAGGGATTTATCGATGCCCCCTTTATAAACTAAGGCCTGATGGATGATTTTTGCCCCTTTACCGCGATGTAATTGCGACCGAACAAAAGCTTCAGCGTATCGCTCATCGCTTTGATGCCCATTTTTCACCAATTCATCTAAGGCTTGGTTGATGGTCTCCGTGGGAAAGGCGCCCATTTTTTTAATCAACTCTGACTGCGAATATTCCCGCCGTGCCAGTAGCATCAGGCATTTTTTAATGATGGCCTTGACCGCCTCGTCCAAAATTTATCCTGCAGCTTGTTCTTTCTCGTCCTTGGTTGTTTTGGGCATTAATTTATCTCGTAATTTTTGCTCCAAAACCTGTGCCTGCTCTGGGTGTTCTTCAAAAAACTGTTTGGCTTTTTCCTTGCCTTGGGCAATGCGCTGTCCCTCGTAACTGTACCATGCGCCCGACTTTTCAACCAGTTCTTCATTGACACCCAGTGAGACTAACTCACTCATTCTTGAAACGCCCAGTCCATAAATGATTTCAATTTCAACTTGCTTGAAAGGTGGCGCCATCTTATTTTTGACCACCTTAATACGCGTTTCGTTGCCAATCATCTCGTCGCCTTTTTTGATCGCACCAATGCGCCGTATGTCTAAACGAACGGATGCATAAAATTTCAGCGCATTGCCACCAGTCGTGGTTTCAGGACTGCCAAACATCACCCCAATTTTCATGCGGATTTGATTGATGAAAATCACAATGGTATTGGTTCGTTTTATGTTCCCAGTAAGCTTGCGCAAAGCTTGGCTCATCAAACGCGCTTGAAGACCCATGTGAGAGTCACCCATATCACCGTCAATTTCTGCTTTTGGTGTTAATGCGGCCACGGAATCGACCACAACAATGTCAACCCCGCCTGAACGAACCAAAGTATCTGTGATTTCTAAAGCCTGCTCGCCTGTGTCTGGCTGAGAAACAACCAGATCGTCGATTTTGACGCCGACCTTTTCAGCGTAATTCACGTCTAAAGCGTGTTCCGCATCGACAAATGCGGCCGCACCGCCTGCTTTTTGCACTTCTGCCACCGCATGGAGCGCAAGCGTGGTTTTGCCCGAAGACTCTGGCCCATAAATTTCTACGACCCGACCACAGGGATAACCTCCAATGCCTAAGGCGATGTCCAAACTTAAAGAACCGCTCGATATGGTTTTAATGTCTCGATGAATACCACCATCGCCCATTCTTATGGCCGAACCTTGACCAAACTGCTTTTCAATTTGTTTGATCGCTGCGTCTAATGCTCGTTTTTTGTTTTCATCCATTTTGCTTTTTACTCACTGATTTTCGTTGTTGAATTTTCGGTTACTTTCGACTGCTTATTTCGCTCAATATTTGGTGCACCCCACTCAAAGCATAATAAACTGATTGCATTCTGACGGCGGCTCTGTCTCCATCAAAATGCATCCGCCGACTTTGATGAATCCCACAAACCGTTTGCCAGGAGAAACAGACCGTACCCACTGGCTTGTGTTCTGTGCCCCCACCTGGGCCAGCAATGCCGCTGATGGCAACCCCAATACGCGCAGGCGTCCGAAGCAATAATCCATTAGTCATCATATCTGTCACTTGTTCACTCACCGCCCCATATTGATCAAGGGTTTGCTGTTTAACGTGAAGGAACTCGCGTTTGGAATGAATGCTATAGCACAAGATACCACCATAAAACCAGACAGAACTACCCGAAATATCGGTACAAACTTTCGACAGCCAACCGCCAGTACAAGATTCTGCCGTTGCCAATGACCACTGTAAATCTGTGAGCATCTCAGCAATATCATCCACATAATGCTGACATTTTTGTGCCAATATTTGATCGTGGTTCATGATCATATTGTAGCCTTTGTCTATGAAATTTGCTTCACCGAACATTGGGTATTTGCCTTAACAACTTCTCCATATTTAAAGCCGTTTCCCGTTGAAAACGGTTGTGTCTTTAAGCATTTGTTGCATGCGCCTTCGCGTATTTCAAACAATTCACCAAAGCACACTCTCTTAAAACATAAACGGCTTTAATCCGCATTAAAATGGCGTTGCCAAAAGGTCATGCCTTTGAATACCAGTGCTGGATCGTGGTGAATCTCAATATTCAACAATGACGGTAGCGCTAAGGGCACACCGCCGCCGCACAATATAATGGGCAAGGGCTGTTGCTGGTAAAGCTGCTGAATGGTCGCATATAAAATGAAGTCCACGCCTCGATTGATACAGCTGGCGGTATCGACCCCAAGGGCCACTGAAAACCGTTGTGATTCAATGCTTGGCAAATGCGTTTGAGTCATTAATGCGTCGTGCATTAGATGCGCGCTTGGCATAATCCACCCGCCTTTGTGGACAAACCCCGCCTCCGTTTTATGCAGGCGGTCTATGGTTGTTGCGGTTCCCATGTCGATCACCCAGCAGGACCCCCATTCCAAAGCGCCAAACAGTGCAAGCCAGCGATCAATGCCCAATTGAATAGGGTCCTCATAAGTTGTTTGAAGCTTTTGGTTGAATGTAGGTAGAACTTGAATGCGTTGCACTTCGATGTTGTTTTGGGTCAAAATGTCAACCATTTTAGCGGTCGATAAATCATCTAAAACCGAACTTAATAGTGCGGTTTTAACTGGCATTTGCCACGGCAGCGACGCACCGTTTTTTTGTTGTAAAAAATCAGCCAATCTAAGCTGTCCTTGTTCATGAATATGAGCCGCTTGCGTCATAACCGCCCACTTTAAATAGCTATTGCCCAGATCTAAATAGAGTTGCATCAGTGAATGGCCCTCAAACTGTGGATGTGATGATAATAGCTTAAATCACCGTTGATTTCTATGCCAAGACCACCCTGACTGTCAATGTCGCGAGCAATGCCTTGTTTTTCAACAGTGCCTTCATAAAAGCGAACGGCTTGATTTGCCAAAGCATGGTAACGAGCCATGGCCTTTGGTTGTAATTTCGGCCTCAGGCACTGTTGTTGAATGGCTCTAATAACATTTAACAACAGCTTTTCTCGATCCAATGATGGCTCGAGTGCCGATGGTTGCGTCACAACATTGACACCCACACCAATCACCCAGCATTGCTTTGGTTTTTGATCTTTGCCGTAGGGGAAGGTTTCAATAAGAATGCCCGCGTGTTTTAAGGTTTCTTGACCGGCAATAGACACAATATCGTTGGGCCACTTAAACATAAATTTAGCACGAGAATATTGTGCCAGTACCGTTAAAACCGCCAGGCCGACACATATAGACAAATAGCCGGGGGGCGGGGCGGCTTGAGCAAGACTCAATGAAAATAACAGATCGCCTTGGTTGCTTTGCCAAGTATTCTCTCTTCGGCCCCGGCCCGAATCCTGTTGATCGGCTATAACCAACGCATTCAGGCATTTATTTTGAATGATGAAATCATTGGTAGAGGGCAGACAAGCAAAATGATGTCCCTGAATGCCCCATTGGTCAAGTTGATCAAAAAAATATTTTGATGGTGTCAACGGGCTATACCCTAAGTAAGTTGGTTTGCATTATAATTGACGGTGTTAAAACCGTATCTTTTCTACATAGAATCATCGTAGTATGCCAATGGTTTTCACATAACTCAATGAGCAAAATAAACTCAATCCACAATTAACCATTCGCAAATACCTCTACTATATGCCTGCATCTGCCATCCCTCGCCTACAAACCTCATTAACTGGTCCTTTATTAGAGCTTGAGAAAGTTTTTCTCTCTCGCCAATACGACATTGAACATTGGTTTCACCAAACCTGGTTAGAGACGCCTGCGCCATTCTACACCTCTGTGGACTTGCGCAATTCTGGTTTTAAGGTTGCGCCTGTCGATACCAATCTATTCCCCGCAGGATTTAATAATTTACACCCCGACTCAATACCGCTAAGTTTGCCCGCTTTGGAGTCTGCGGTTATGCGCTTTTGCCCTACGGCCAATAAAGTGCTTATTATCCCTGAAAATCATACCCGTAATACCTTCTATCTTGACAGCATTGCCCAGCTGAAAAATCTATTATGTAAAGCGGGCTTTCGGGTCCAATTAGGGAGCCTTGACCCGAATTTAGAGACCACACAATCCTTGACCCTGACATCGGGTGAAGTATTGCACATTCATCCCATCCAACGAGAGGATTATCTGTCTATAGAGTTAGAGGATGAATCGTTTATGCCTTGTGCCATTTTATTAAACAACGACTTGTCTTCGGGTAAGCCCGAAATATTAACTCAGCTTGTGGATCAGTATGTGATCCCGCCTTTGGAATTGGGCTGGCACAGCCGCACCAAACAAAGTAATTTTAATGCTTACAATACCGTCTCACAGTCATTTTCTGAGATGTTGGGCATAGACCCTTGGTTAGTTTCTACGCTCTATGCGCCCAATGAGCTGGCCATAGATTTTAGAGACAGTCAAACCACAGATGTTCTGCAAGATGCCACGCATGAATTGCTTGTACGCATCCAAAAAAAGTACGACGAATACCAAATCAAACAAAAACCTTACGTCATGCTTAAAGCGCGCTCAGGCACTTACGGGATGGGTGTTATAGCCGTCAATTGTGCAAAAGATCTGGCTGAATTAAACCGCAAACAACGTAAAAAAATGAATGTGGGTAAAGAAGGCGTCAGCATTTCCCATGTGGTGGCTCAAGAAGGCGTCCCGACTTTTGAAACCGTTGGCGCCGACAACAGCGTTGCTGAACCGGTTATTTATATGATCAATCATTATATTGTTGGTGGGTTTTATCGCATACACAGCCAAAAAGGCCATAATGATAATCTGAATGCGCCTGGCATGCATTTCTCACCTCTGCCTTTAGCCGAACCATTGATGAGTCCCGACGCCAATCGTCCACCTGACGATTCTCCCAATCGATTTTATGCTTATGGTGTCACAGCCAGGTTAGCCATGGCTGCCGCCGCATTAGAGATCGCCAAAGCCCAATGAAAAAAATCGCCTTTTTTATGAATCCGATTAAGTCGCTTAATCGGCATAAAGACACAACCCTCGCCTTCATGTTAGAGGCCCAAGCCTTTGGCTACCAAAATTACTTTTTCCTGAAGGATTCTTTAAAAATTGAGGACAATCAGATTTTTGCCGATTTATGTTCCATCAGTGTGGGTGAACCGCTCATCACAGCGCCCATGGACGTTGGTTCAAGCAAAACCCAACCCCTGACAGACATGGATGCCATATTCATCCGACAAGACCCGCCATTTGACAGCGCCTATCTCAATGCAACCTACCTTTTAGAGAAGGTTCATCATGCGGGCACGCCCGTTTTTAATCGACCAGATTCGGTTCGAAACTGCAATGAAAAACTGTTTGCCTTGGACTTTCCACAATGCTGTCCGCCCCACTGCGTGACCTCAAAAAAAGCGATCTTGTTGGACTTTCTTGAACGTCATAAGGATATCGTTGTCAAACCCTTGGATTCAATGGGTGGAGAGTCTATATTCAGACTGCAAAAATCGGACTTAAATACCAATGTTATTTTAGAAACCGTCACCCAAAATGAAACCCGCCTCATTATGGCTCAAAAATACATCCCTGAGATCGCCGCTGGCGACAAACGGGTGCTATTAGTTCACGGCGAAGCCATTGCGTATGCTCTGGCAAGAATACCGGCATCGGGCGAATTTCGCGGCAATTTGGCAGCGGGTGGCAAAGGGGTGGTTCAACCCCTCTCTGATAGAGATCGATGGATTTGCGACCAAGTTTCACCCGTTCTCATTGAAAAAGGATTGGTTTTTGTTGGATTGGACATCATTGGCGACTATTTAACCGAAATCAATGTGACCAGTCCCACTTGTGTTCGAGAAATTGAAGCTCAAAAGAACGTACAAATCGCCCATAAACTATTTTCTGGATTAAAGTTTTAGTCTGCACACCTCTGCACTATAGTGTATGGCAAAGCGTGTAGGTTTTGCTCTGACTATAAACCGTATCGCTTTCTGAAATCTGCACGCTGCCTGATTTTGGCAGTCCATCGTCTAAACTGCCATCCAGAACCTGCGCCTTTTCTCCAGACAATGCCGTTAAACACAGGCTGTTTTTAGAAAAAACACTGCTATAAATCAGTTGATAGGGGGCGCCCCATGGGTGAATGGGTGCAACGGTGCCCGATCCCGTCATCAAGCCCGCGGCTCTTAAATGCAACCAGACATTGTTTGATTCGGCCACGCTAATTTGAGCATTGCCATCGCCATCACCACTCGATGAGAGGGCAAACCTTGACGACGCTGAGTTATCGTCTCCTGGGGCATTTAAATAACGCTGTAAATAGGTTAAATAAGCACTGCCCATGCTTTGTATGCTTTGCTTGGCTTGATTGAATCTTGCTTCATCAACAAAAGCCAATCCTTTAACCACCACGCCGGCCAAAACACCCACAACTATCAGCACAATGGCTATTTCCACCAAGCTGAATCCCTGTTCTCTATAACGCATAATAATTCTCCTGTAAAAACAGGCATCATAGCGTTAGCAATCGGGACAAGAAGGGGCGATTTTTAGGAACGTTGCGGACGGTGATTAAGCCATCCTTTGATCAAGAACCTCAATCCAGTGTCGAACAGGGTAGGTTGAGTGACTTTCAATATAGAGTTGACAGCCAATGTTGGCCGTGACAATGAGTTCTGGTGATTGCGATTCCAAGTGTTTGACCTTCTGCTCGATCAGTTTTTTTGAAATTTCAGGCTGAAATATTGAATAGGTTCCCGCTGAACCACAGCATAGGTGGCTGTCAGCAAAAGGCAGTAGTTCACAGCCACAGGCTTGTAATAAGGCTTCGACTTTTCCGACAATTTTCTGACCATGCTGCAAGGTGCAAGGTGGATGGAATACAATTTTTAAGGGCTTAAGGTCTTTTTTAAGCCGCTTTTTAACCGCCTCTGGCGTCAACCATTCACTGAAATCCCGGGTTTTTTCAACGACGCGTTTCGCCATCGCCACATCCTGATCAAACAAGGCATCATAATCTTTAACCATAGAGCCACAACCAGAAGCCGTCATAATGATGCACTCCGCGCCCGCGTCCAATGCCGAGCACCAAGCCATCATGTTGTTGCGAGCTGTGGCTTGAGCACTTTCTTGATCGGATAAATGATGTGCAATAGCGCCACAACAGCCATCATTGGTTGCCACGACTTCAACTCCTAAACGCGACAGAATTCTTTGGCAAGCCTCATTGGTGTTGGTTTTCGATAGTCGTTGAATACACCCTTGGGGCAAAATAACGCGTTGCGATGATTGAGTTTGGCGCATTGGTTGAGTCGCATCCTTAGCGGGAATGCTTCTACTGATGCTTTTTGGGAATAGAGGGCGGAACCACTGACCTATGCGTAAAAAAGGCTTAAGTCGTTTCGGATAGGGTAGAAATCGCAATAATAAGTATCGAATGATGCGGTGTTTTAAGGGTCTTTTGGGGCCTTTGTCTTGTACCAGTTGCCTGCCAATGTCCACCAAGTTGGCGTATTCAACGCCAGAAGGACACGTCGTTTCACAATTTCTGCACGTTAAACAACGATCAAGGTGCAGGCTCAGTTCTTGCCCAACAACACCGTCCTCTAAAGCTTGTTTGATTTGATAAATTCGGCCACGAGGACCGTCGGCTTCATCACCTAAGAGTTGATACGTCGGACAAGTCGCATTGCAAAGCCCACAATGCACACAACGTCGAATGATGGATGTTGCTTGTCTCTTTTGTGGTTCTGGGATTAAATTTTCAGCAACGATGACATGCACAATGCACGATTATTTTTCTAAATGAACTTGCTGTGCAGCTTTTATTAATTGCTCAGCAGGCAGATAACCTGGAATGATTGAACCATCAGACAGGACAATGGTTGGTGTGCCTTTTACGCCAACTGCAATCCCAGCATTGTATTGAGCGGCAATGTCCACATCACAATCCCCATCCAAGTTATTAAGCGAGTCTCCAGATTTTGCTAAGTCCATCGCTTGTTGTTTGTTGCCAGCACACCACACTTTTTTACTTTTATCCCAAGAGACTGTATCCAAGCCACCGCGAGGAAAGGCGAGATAATTGACCGTTACGCCACCTTGGTTAATGGCTTTCATTTCGCGGTGTAGCTTCCGACAATAACCGCAATCAATGTCGCTGAATATCCACACCGAAGCTTTCTCATCCTGCGCTGTAAAGCGAATGATTTCTGCCGTTTTTATGTTTTTGATAACACGGAGAGCCTGGGTATTTTTAAGAGGTTCAAACAGACTTTTTTGGGTTTTTAGGTTTAGAACATCGCCATCGATTAAGAATTGACCGTCCTTGCTAACCATAGCAAATTGACCGTTTAATTCGATGATGTAGAAATTGGGTAAATCCGATTCATGGACTTTAACAAGATTGGCGTTGGAAACCACATCTTCCAGCTGTTTTTGAATGAACTTTTGTTGAGTTTCTGGAACAGGGGCTGAAAAAGCCAAAAATGACAATCCAGAAAGCAGAAATATTAAGAATGTTTTGAACATGATCATATTATTTTTAAAGAGACTCTTTTAAAACATACGTATTTATTTCAAGATTGCCTCAAAATGAGTCTCTGTGAATGCCGTGGCATTGAATCAAAGAGGGTTTTGTTGTAGAGGGCAATAATGCGCCTCAAAACTAAACTTTTTCTTTGATTCTCGCTGATTTCCCTTGTCTTTGGCGCAAGTAATAGAGTTTTGCTCGGCGAACCAAGCCTCTACGCAAGACTGTTACATCGCTGATTAAAGGGCTGTGTGTTTGGAATGTTCGTTCAACGTTTTCACCATAAGAATGTTTTCTAACAGTAAACGAAGAATTTAGGTTTCTATTTTTTTTAGCAATCACAACCCCTTGAAATTTTTGGATGCGTTCCCGCTCTCCCTCGCGTACTTTGAGAGAAACGACCACCGTATCGCCTGGGTTAAACTCAGATAAGTTATTGTTTAACTGAGCATCTTGTATTGCTTTAATAATTGAATTCATCTTATAACCTGTTTTTTATCCATGACTTGTTCTTACAAGTCGAATTCACTCAAAATTAATCGAGCCAATGAAGGGGGCGGAATTATACCCCTTTTTATTGATTTATGTCTATTGTTGTTCACTAAAGATTTTATCCTTTTATAGGATATATTCACTCAGCCAGAAACTTTGCTTTCATATAGAATTATGGGCAGTTTTTGCTATAAACAATTCTGTTGTTGGGCGCATACAATAGCAAGTCAGTACAACAAGGGGACACAAACAACCAATTAATTTATTATCTTACAAAACAGAGACACTTATGATGGATAGAAAAAAATCATTAACCAAAGAACAATTTTATGTCACGCAAGAAAAAGGGACAGAAACCCCTTTTAGAAATGCATTTTATGCCCATAAGGAAGCGGGTATTTATGGTTGTATTTGCTGTGAAACCGATCTATTCGATTCGCAACATAAATATGATTCGGGTACTGGATGGCCAAGTTTTTATGACTGTATTTCAACAGATAATGTCCGCCTATTGAAGGACTCGAGCCTTGCTATGGAAAGAACTGAAGTCGTTTGTCATCAATGTGATGCGCACTTAGGCCACCTTTTTAACGATGGACCACCAATAACTGGTTTACGCTATTGTATTAACTCGGCAAGCTTATTGTTTAAACCGCATAAAAACTAAAAACAATCAATTATTTTGTTGTTTATCCCCAGTTCCAACAAAATACAAAACATAGAATCAAAAGTTATTTCGACGCTAATTTTAAAAATAACAAGGGGTTACTGGGGTTATAAACAGATATAAGCATGTTAAATACTACTATTAAATTAATACTAATCTTATTATTCTTATTTATAACTTCAAGTTCTGCTGAAACCCAAAGATCTCTAAAGGAAGAAGATTCATTAGAAGGATTAAACAGAGCCACCTTATCTTTCAACTTATTTTTAGACACTATCATTATCAGGCCTATCAGTTATGGTTATAACTTTATCACCCCTAATTTTGTGATTAAGGGCGTAGATAATGTCTTTGCCAATTTGGATGAAATCCCCTCTTTATTCAATCACATATTTCAGCTTGAATTTAAAAATAGTTATACTACACTTGGCCGTTTCAGCCTAAATAGTTCTATTGGTATTTTGGGATTATTTGATGTTGCCTCCGCCGCAGAGATAAAACGCGAAAAGAATGATTTTGGCAAAACTTTATTTTATTATGGTTTTTCTGAAGGGCCTTATGTGGTGATCCCGCTTTTGGGACCTTCAACCCTAAGAGGGTTTATTGGCCGTTTTTTTGATTTTAATTTTAATCCGATCTCTTACTCAGATTACTCAACAGGGCTAACCGCCGTTAAAATAATCAGTATTAGAAGAGGATTTTTAGACTCAGATTCATTTTTGGATACAGGTGTTTCTGATGAGTATATTTTTATTAAAAAGACCTATTATGAGAAAAGGAAAAAAGACTTAGGGATTGAAGAGGAAGAAGATTCCTTTGATGTCTTTTTCGAATTAGATTGATGATTTGGCGCGCCTGAGACGATTCGAACGTCCGACCATCAGCTTCGGAGGCTGGTACTCTATCCAACTGAGCTACAGGCGCAGAAAAGGACGATTGATTTTATCACTTACTTAGAATATAGGGCTTTTATTTTCGCTTTTATTTGCTCGGTCGTTTCTTTATTCGCCTCAGATTTATGATTTTTAATCACCATTTCATTGATAAATATACTTGGGTTACAATGGATTTTTTTTCCCGATGAATTTCGACTTTTAGCATAAGAGATCACCAACTGTGTTTTTGCTCGAGTGACCGCAACATACATCAGTCTTCTTTCTTCTTTGATGGTCTTGGCTTTTATGCTGTTTTTATGGGGAATCAAACCGTCCTCAACACCCGTTAGAAAGACATAAGGAAATTCCAACCCTTTAGCCGCATGGATGGTCATCATATTAACCGCATTGTCTTGATTCTCTTCTTCTTGCATTTGCCCAAGGTTCATCTTCCATAAAACCGCATCTAAATCAGCATTTGGGTGCTTTATAGAGCACATTTCAAACCAGGATTTAAAAGAATAAACACGCTTATTTCGTTTTTCAAAATCTTTGGTTGAGACACTAATGGTTCGTAGATAAGTTTCGTAATCTATATCAGAGTACAGTTGCTTTAAGGTTTGTAATGGATCGCTCAGTTTGGCTAACTGTCTGATCCAGAGCGCAAATTCTCTAACAGCGATAAATGTGTGATGGTCCAAAATGTTTGATAAACGGTTGTCGGTACATGCATAAAACAAAGAAGTTTTAATCGATGTGGCAAAATCCACCAACTTAGAGATGGTTTTTAAGCCAATTTTTCGGGCGGGTTTATTAATGATTCTAAGAAAGGCTTGATCGTTTTCAAAATTGGTAATAAGTTGCAAATAGGCGAGTAAATCTTTGATTTCCACGCGATCAAATAGTCCGATAGAACCGCTGACTGTGTAGGGAATCATGGCTTGTCTTAATTGCTGTTCAAAAACATCAGATTGATAGTTTGAACGATACAGTATGGCGAAATCAGACCATTTTAATCCAGCAGAAAAGCGGTAGTTTCTCAGCGATTCAAGCACTATAATTGCTTCGTGCTGCTCATCTCGGCAAGCAAGATATTTTATTGGGTCACCATCACCGAGGGCGGACCATAGGTTTTTAGGATTTTGCTGATCTTCTCTATTAATCAGTTGATTTGCTGAGCTTAAAATACTGTTTGTGGAGCGGTAATTTTGAGTGAGGACGATTTTTTTTGATTCGTCGTAGTTTTTTTCGATTTCAACCATATTTTCGGGTTGAGCACCTCGCCAAGAGTAGATTGATTGATCAATATCCCCAACAACCATAAACATTCTATAGCGGTCAACCAAGGCGTTAAAAAGATGATATTGAGCAGCGTTGGTGTCTTGATATTCGTCCACTAAGACGTATTGGAATTTTTTTTGCCATTGTGTTGCTGCTGGGGTTTTTGAATTTAAAATGATCAGGGCAAGATCAATCAAATCGTTGAAATCAACCAGGTGCAGCTTAGATTTTCTTTGTTGATATTCTAAGTAATATTGGGCTGTTCGAGTTCCATCAGTGTCGTTCTGCAAAAGGGCGTCATTGGCCGAAATGTTTTTGCTTTGCCAAGTCTTGATTTGATTGATTGAATTTTTAACTGCTTCTTTATTTTTTGAATCAATGATGTCGGTCATCATTTGTGTCGAGTCTTTATCATCAATCAAGGAGAACGAGGACCGTAGATTGACAATTTCTGGGGCGCTTTTGATGATCGCAAGTCCCAACGAATGAAAGGTGGATATATGGATGGATTTATACTGTCTGCTGGGTAGTAGTTTTTTAATCCGTTCGTTCATCTCAAGGGCCGCTTTATTGGTAAATGTGATCGCGGCGATGTTTTGTGGGGCAATATTTTGCTGCGAGATTAACCAAGCAATTTTATGGGTTATAACCGTTGTTTTGCCGCAACCAGCCCCCGCGACAACGATTAATGGATTGCTGTTATCGGTGATCGCCTGTGTTTGCGCTTGATTAAGCCCCTGAAGCAGAATGCTGCGCATTAATCTTGAGATTGTCGTTTTTTAAGATTTTTTTGAGCGCTACGAGTGAGTGAGAGCAAATCGCTTGGTACATTTTTTGATAAGGTTGATCCAGCGCCAACAAAGGCATTCGAACCAATTTCAATGGGTGCAATGAGCTCTGTTCCAGAACCAATAAACACCCCTTCGCCAATAATGGTTTGGTGTTTACGTTTACCATCATAGTTGCAAGTAATAGTGCCAGCGCCAATATTGACATTTTTACCAATAGTGGCATCGCCTATATAACTTAAGTGATTAACTTTGGTGTGTTCAGACAATGTTGATTTTTTAACTTCGACAAAATTACCAATGGACACATTTTGAGCCAATTTTGTTTCAGGACGAATTCGAGCAAAGGGTCCAATAATGCAGTTTTTTTCAATGCTTGCCCCATCGATCAAGGAATTGGCCTTAATATGAACCTTATCATCAATCTGGCTGTCTTTAATGACACAACCGGATTCAATGACACAGTTTGACCCAATTTTAACTGTCCCTTCAAATATAACATTGACATCAACCGTGGTTTCTGCGGCGATTTCAATGTCCCCTCTAAAATCAACACGGTCTGGGTCTTTAAAAATCACGCCATGATTCAAAAATCCCAGTGTGATTTTCTTTTGATAAATGCGCTCTAACTGAGCGAGTTGTTGCAAATTATTGACGCCACGAACTTCATCATTGTTTGAACACAGATGGGTCACTATGTGTTCATTGTCGTCAAAGGCGTGCTCAACAATATCGGTTAGATAAAACTCTTTTTGGTTGTTGTTATCGGTTAGCTGGTCTAACCATTTTTGCAGTTTTTCGCGTTTTGCCGACAAAATGCCTGTGTTAACCTCAGTGATCAATTTTTGCTCATCGTTGGCATCGCGTTCTTCAATAATTTTCATTGGATTATTGGCAAAATTTCTAACAATTCGACCGTAACCGTAGGGATTATCCAGATTCATCGACAGCAAAGATAAGGAAGTCTCCGTTAGTGACAAGCAAAGATTATCTAAGGTTTGGGCGGTAATCAGAGGGACATCGCCGTACAAAATCAGCACGTTTTCAGAAGAAACCATGGGCATTGCTAAACGAACGGCATCACCGGTTCCGCGCAACTGTTTTTGTTCAGTAAAAAAACAACCGGATCCAGCCAGAGCCTCTTGAACTTGATCGCCGCCATAACCATATACAACAATGATTTCTTGGCAACAATGTTTGGCGGCCAAAACGACATGATCCAACATCGTTTTACCGCCTATTTGATGGAGTGTTTTGGGTTTCTTAGACCCCATTCGGCTCCCCTTTCCCGCAGCTAAAATGATGGCAGTTGTATTCGACATGGCGTTTTTCTTCAATTAATTTTTGATTTAGTGTGTGTAAATTCGAGTTTCAGTTTTTGAAAGTGCCACTGAAGTGCTCTGATCTACCTATTTAGAAACCGAAACTTGGTGTTTATTGTAAAACATTTTTAAGGCAGAGGCGTTTTGAAAGTTGACCAGAGATGAAATAAACAGCGATGCAATATTTGTACAGTGCGCTCATTATTTCTTTAATCAAGATCAACAAAAGGCTCATAGCACGCGGAAAGAACAGACTAACAGCTCGTAATAAAATTATGGAAAAGATCAATAAATACAATTATGTTTACAAGATTGAGCGTGCACGTATAGAATTAAAAGCGAATTATTACCAATCTTTGTAAATTAAGGTTTTGAGTCAGCACAAATATCAGCGATAATGGCGGCCATTTTTAAGATATTCTAAAAGAAGGATGTCTCTATCATTTAGATGGAGACCAGATTAAATCAAGCAACAAAAAAATAGATGACAAATTTAATAATTGTAGAGTCTCCAGCTAAAGCTAAAACAATAGAAGCGTACTTGGGTAAAAAGTACAAAGTTGTCTCCTCCTATGGTCACATTCGTGATTTAGAAAAGAAGAAAATGGGCATAGACATGGAGAATGGTTTTATGCCAATCTATCAAATCTCACCGCAAAGCAAAAAAACGGTTGCCGATCTCAGAAAAAGTGTGAAGAAAGCGGAAATGGTTTGGCTCGCAACAGACGAAGACAGAGAGGGCGAAGCCATTGCTTGGCATTTGTATGATGCACTCAAGCTCACCCCAGAAAACACCAAGCGCATCACCTTTAACGAGGTGACCAAAGAAGCCGTTGTCAAAGCCATCGAAAACCCAAGAGATATCAATATTAACCTTGTCAATGCTCAACAAGCACGCCGAGTATTAGATCGATTGGTCGGTTTTGAATTGTCCCCCGTCCTTTGGCAAAAGGTTCGCCAAGGGCTCTCTGCAGGACGTGTTCAATCGGTTTCTGTCAGGCTGGTTGTCGAACGGGAGCGTGAAATACAAGCGTTTCGTGCCAACTCACACTATCAAATCAGTGCGGATTTTGAATACGATTCAATAGCTTTTAAGGCTGATTTTTCCGAAAAACTTGATTCTGAAGAATCCGCTCGACAACAATTACAACAATTGCCGACAGAACCTTGGACCATTGAACAAGTTCAGAGAAGTGAATCTAAAAGGTCACCATCAGCGCCCTTCACCACCTCGACCTTACAACAAACCGCTTCGAGCCTGCTCGGTTTTTCGGTTAAGCGCACCATGACAGTGGCGCAGAGGCTTTATGAAGCGGGGCACATTACCTATATGAGAACCGATTCGGTTTCATTGTCAAATCGGGCGCATTCAGAAATTAAAGACTGGGTTTCATCGGAACACGGTTCAGATTATTATCAAAAACGCGCTTATAAAACCAAATCTAAATCAGCACAAGAAGCGCATGAAGCGATTCGGCCTTCTGATGTTAGCGTCGCAAATCCGAACGTTGAAAGCGACCAAAAGCGTTTATACCAGTTGATTAGAAACCGCACCATTGCATCACAAATGGTGGATGCCAAACTTAATAAGACCACCGTTGTTTTTTCAGTTGGGGATCAAAAGCATTTTACGGCGCAAGGCGAAGAGATGGTTTTCCTTGGTTTCCTCAAGGTGATGGGGCAAAAGAAAGAATTGGCCGTCTTGCCAACGCTTGCACAAGGGCAATCGTTGATGCCCCTAAAAGTCACAGCAAAACAAACCTTTGCCAAGCCAACGGCACGCTATTCGGAAGCGAGTTTGGTTAAAAAGTTAGAAGAGCTTGGTATTGGCCGCCCTTCAACGTATGCGCCGACAATGTCAACCATACAAGAACGAGGCTATATAGAAATTCGTGACACAGAAGGCAGTTTTAGGCAAGCTATAGAGCTGATTTGGACCCGAGATGGCAAGATCGAGGATTCGGTGGTTGAAGAAAAATATGGGTCTGAAAAAAGCCGCCTGCATCCCACGCCTATTGCAGGACTGGTTACCGACTTTTTGGTTAAACATGTCAATTCGGTCATTGATTATCAATTCACAGCAAATCTAGAAACCGATTTTGATAAAATAGCCAAGGGAACGAGTGTTTGGAACACCATGGTGGCTGATTTTTATCAAGCCTTCAAACCCCTGGTTAAAGCCGCTGAAAAAGCAGAAAGACCGTCAGAATCAACAGCGCGTAACTTAGGCAACCATCCAGAATTTAATCAGCCAATTACGGTTAAAATTGGTCGCTATGGGGCTTATGTTCAATGTGGCGTGACAGAAGGCGATGATAAACCAAAAAGCGCAAGCCTATTGAAGCATCAGAACATTGACACCATTACGCTTGACGAGGCCATTGATTTACTCAAACTGCCTCGTGATTTGGGTGCATTATCGGAAGAAATTAAATTTGTGGCTAAAGATGGGACGGTTTTTCAAGCTGAAAACGGAGCAAGTATCAGTGCTAACAGAGGTCGTTTTGGCCCCTATCTCATGTTTGGTCCCAAAAAATACGCGGGTTTAAAAAAGGAAGATCCTGTACCAGAATCCATTACCTTAGAGCAATCGATCGATGTCGTAAGAAAGAAACTGGAGGCAGATGCCAAGAAGCATCATGGGACATTTGGCGCTTTTAAGGTATTAGAGGGTCCATATGGACTTTATGTTAAAGATGGTCGAAAAAATCATAAAATCCCCAGTGACATAAAACTTGAGGGGTTGACAGAAGAGATCATCAAGCGCAAAATTATAGGGGCGACCAAAAAAGTTAAAAGAAGAAAAAGCGCCAGTCGTTAGGCATTGAAAACACGATGCAACAAGAAGCATTATAATTCTACATAACATCAACCTAAACTTATATATAAATAGGAGTAATACAATATGACTGCTCAACCTGATGTTGCCATTTTAATGGGGTCCGATTCAGACTGGCCTGTCATGCAAAAATCAACAGAGATTTTGGCACAATTTGACATTGCATTCGAGGTGAAAATCACCTCTGCGCATAGAACGCCTCAGCAAACGCATGAATATGTGGTTGATGCTGAAAAAAGAGGGGTGAAAGTCTTCATAGCGGCGGCTGGTCTTGCGGCACACCTTGCAGGTGCTGTTTCAGCCATAACGGTCAGACCCGTTATTGGCGTTCCCATGGAATCTGGTGGATTGGGGGGCATGGACGCTCTGTTGTCAACGGTTCAGATGCCCGCAGGCATTCCTGTTGCGACGGTTGCTATTGGCTCTGCAGGGTCAAAAAATGCGGCGCATTTGGCCATTCAGATGCTGGCTTTAAGTGATGAGCGCTTAAAGCAAAGAATTTGGGACATGCGTTTGGAAAACCAACAAGAAATACAAAGAAAGGATGAGAAAATTCAAGGACAATTGTTTAAAGAAGGGTGAACTTGCTTTTTAATAAAATTGGGTTAATTGGAAATTAGAGTTCCTAAAGAGTAGAGGTGAAAATGTTTGTTAAAAAAAGATGGTATTTATTGGTTGCGGGTGCATTTTCTGGCGTATTGCTGGCCGTTGTGCTTCAAGTGGGGGCCTCATCGGAGGAACAGCTGCCCATTGAAGAAATTCGCCGGCTAAATCATGCATTTGAGACTATAAAAAAGTTATATGTCGATGAAAAATCAAGCGATAGCCTAATGAATGCAGCAATCAAAGGAATGATTTCAAGCCTTGATCCTCATTCAGCCTACCTTGAACCTAAAGCTTTGACGAATTTGAATGTATCAGCTCAAGGAAAATTTGGCGGTCTGGGCATAGAAGTTGTGATGGAAAACGGGTTTGTCAAAGTTGTTGCGCCTTTAGATGATACGCCTGCTGATAAATCAGATATAAAAGCTGGAGATGTTATCATTAAACTTGATGAACGGTCCGTAAAAGGCATGACTTTGACGGAAGCGGTTGACATTATGCGTGGTGAGCCAGGTAGCGATATTAACCTAACCATTGTCAGAGAAGGTGAGAATGCACCCTTAGTGAAAAAACTAACACGCGCTGTCATACAGCTGACCAGTGTGCGTTCACGCAAGTTAGACGACGATATTTTGTACGTTCGAATCTCGCACTTTCAAGAGCCAACCGCTCGAGAAATGATTAAGAAAATTGAAAAATCACAGAAAGAAGGCAGTGTAAAAGGTTTGATTTTGGATTTAAGGAATAATCCTGGCGGCGTTTTAAGTGGCGCTGTTAACGTTTCTGGGGCATTTTTGGACGGCAGCACGGTTGTATCAACCATCGGACGCTCCGGATCCAGCAACGAAGTCTTATTGGCGAGTAAAGGCGATGTCATTCCACAAATTCCCATTGTGGTTTTAATCAACGAAGGCTCAGCTTCCGCATCAGAGATCGTTGCAGGCGCATTACAAGATCATAAAAGAGGGATGATTGTTGGCAGAAAGAGCTTTGGTAAAGGCTCGGTTCAAACCATCATCAATCTTTCTGACAACTACGGCATGAAATTAACGACAGCGCGGTATTACACGCCCAATGGTCGCTCTATTCAGGCTGAAGGCATTAAGCCAGACATTGACGTTCCTTTGATCAAAGTGACTCAGCTCAATGAGAATGCTAATCGTATTCAGGAAAAAGACCTGCAAGGGCATTTAAAGAGCGAAGGCACGACAAAAACAGAAAAAGCGGTAGAACCCAAAAAAGCGGACGAAAAGGCGCTCATCACCCAGGATTACGAATTGCAACAAGCCCTCAATGTGATTAAAACCCTTACTTGGAATAAATAATTTCATGGCTCAGTCTCACTTGAGCAAATACATTCAAAGCGTTTGAACATATGAAAAAATACGATTTGATCGTAATTGGTGGGGGCAGTGGCGGCATCTCTGTTGCAGAATACGCGGCTCAATATAATAAAAAATGTTTGGTTGTTGAAAACAGGCATTGGGGCGGCACCTGTGTGAATCTGGGCTGTGTGCCTAAGAAGTTATTCTGGCAAGCGGCTAACACGTGGAAAAACTTAAATTACACCCAAGGGCTTGGCATTCACATCCAAGACAAAAGCTTCTCCTGGTCCACCTTCAAAACCAAGAGAGACCAAACCATCAAAGGCATTGAGCAGTGGTATGAAGGTTATTTGAATAATAACCTCATAGACACCTGCTATGGCACCGCAACCTTTATCGATTCGAATACGCTTCAGGTTGGAGACAAGGTTTTTTGTGCGGATAAACTTGTCATTGCAACGGGCTCAACGCCCATAGTTCCTGATGTTGCGGGGTCAGAACACGGCTTAGTGTCTGACGATCTGTTTTATCTTGAAGAACAACCTAAAAGCGTCACCATTGTGGGCTCTGGCTATATCGCTTTAGAATTTTCATTTATCCTCTCAGCTTTGGGAAGCGAAGTCAATCTAATCATCCGCAAACAGAAACCATTAAAAACGGTCGATGATGAAATTGTTACGCACCTTATGAAAGCGATCGAAAAATCAAATATAAATATTCTTGTAGGCGAGGATGTTTCACGTGTAACACTGAACGGCAATACAACTGATGTGGCGTTGAAGTCAGGTAAAACCATAAACACAGAGCGTTTGGTTTGGGCTATCGGACGAAAAGCGAACATTGACTCACTACAATTACACAAGGCGGGTATTGTGCTAAAACATGGCTTCATCGATGCTAATGAATACAGTGAGACCAACATAGATCATCTATTTGCCGTTGGAGATGTTGCTAATAAACCACAATTAACCCCAGTTGCCATCCAAGAAGGCAGACGGTTGATGATGCGGCTATATGGCGGGATGGATAAGGAGAAAATTGATCTGGATTTTGTGCCCACCGTGATTTTCACCATGCCTCCCATAGCAATGGTCGGACTTACAGAAGATCAAGCCGTTGAAAAAATGGGCGCAGAGCAGGTCAAAACATACATTAGCGCGTTCTCTCCGCTGGCCAATAGTCTGTTAGAAAAGGATGAAACAGTTGTGATCAAACTCATTTGCCAAAAAGACACGCAACAAGTCTTGGGTTTGCATATGTTAGGCGAAGGCGTTGAAGAAATTCTTCAAGGGTTTGCTGTGGCCATTAGAAAAGGCATCACAAAAAGGGATTTGGACAAAACCATTGCCATTCACCCCACATTGGGGGAAGAGGTAGTCACCTTAAAGCCCATACTGTAAAAGGCATTAGCAAGGGATTTGGACAAAACCACTCCATGTGGCCCACATTGGACAATGAGGAGGCCCTACACAAGGGCCATGCTGTTAAAGGGCCTAATTCTCGCTATTTGATCCCATGCCCCCCGCAAATACGATCCCTAAGACGCTTGACCAATGATTTTGGAGGCTTGCCAGAAGTCTTCGATGGTATCAATGCCTTGAGAAGGCTCTTCTGTTGCAATGATTTTGATCTTCAAGCCCGCGTTTAAACCGCGTAGCTGTTCCAATTTTTCAATTTGCTCAATCCGACACGGAGGCAATGCCGCCAGGGTTTGCAGCGTTTTTCTATGATAACCATAAACTCCTATGTGTCTCAGTGCTGGATTCAGCGTTTCTGGACAATCACGGTAGAATGGGATGGGTGAACGTGAGAAATACAGCGCATTGCCGCGACGATCGAGGACGACTTTAACGGCATTTTTATTGGTTAACTCTTCCAATGACTTAATGGGATGCGCGGCGCTGACCCACGGTGCCCCTTGTATTAAGTTCTGATGCAGCGCTTTAATGAGATTGATGTCTATAAAGGGTTCGTCACCTTGAATGTTTATGATGGTTTCTGGTTCTAATGTTTGAGCCGCTTCAGCGACACGGTCGGTGCCCGAAGCGTGTTCTTGAGTCATTATCACCTGGGCAAACCGTTCACAAACCTTAAAGACCTTTTCGCTGTCTGTGGCAATGTAAACAGAGCCAACATCCGCCGCTACCGCCTTTTCATATACGTGTTGAACCACGGGTTTGTCGCCCAACATGAGTAAAACCTTACCGGGTAAACGCGCAGAATTATAGCGGGCTGGAATGATGACAGCGCTGCGATTGCTCATAGCCGTTCGGCCAAAAATGATTCAATGGCCTTAAGATTTATTTGTTGTGCTTCATTTTCTGTGCGATGTTTGTACTCCACACAATCATCAACCAGAAGTTTGGGGCTGACAACCACTCTATGGGGAATACCAATCAGATCGAGATCGGCGAACTTTATACCAGGACGCTCGTCTCTATCATCAAATAATACTTCAATGCCCTGTTGTTTTAAACTTTGATAGAGGGTTTGGGCAATGGCATTAACACGGGGCTCTTTATGCGCATTTAGCGGCACAATGGCGACTTTAAAGGGTGCTAAGGCCATCGGCCAAATGATGCCGCGATCGTCATGGTTTTGCTCAATAGAGGCTGCAACCACGCGCGAAACACCAATGCCATAGCAGCCCATCATCAATGGTATGGATTGGCCAGTTTCGTCAATGACTTGAAGGTTCATAGCGGTTGAATATTTATCGCCAAGCTGGAAGATATGTCCAACTTCAATGCCTCTCTTTAATTCAAGTTTGCCGCTGCCATCTGGACTGGGGTCACCAGCGACGACGTTTCTTAAGTCGGTAACGGTGGGGAGCGCGACGTCACGATCCCAGTTGACGCCAAAAAAGTGGTGGCCTTCATCATTGGCGCCAACGGCAAAATCGGACATGGCCGCAACGCTTCGATCAACAACAAATGGAATGGGTGAATTAACCGGGCCCAAGGAACCAGGTCCTGCGCCATAGGCTGTTTTAATCTCTGATGCTGTGGCAAATGTAAGCGGTTTGGCAACGGCGTCTAATTTCTCTGCTTTAACGACGTTTAGCGTATGGTCACCGCGTACCAGTAAGGCGATCAGAGGCGATGGTTGATCTTTTTCTGCTTTGACAACCAAGGTTTTAAGGGTTTTGTTGATGGGCAGATTAAATTGTTGGATCAGATGCTCAATGGTTTTGACATTTGGGGTGGGTTTTTTACTCATGTCTAAGGTGGGTGACTGGCGTTCTTCCAAACAAATCGCCTCTGCCAGCTCAACATTTGCTGAATAATCGCTGTCAGTTGAAAACACAATGTCATCCTCACCCACATCTGCAAGTATATGAAATTCCTGAGAAACGTGTCCACCAATGGCGCCTGAATCGGCGGAAACCGCTCTAAAATCCAATTGAAGTCGAGAAAATATCTTGGTATAAGCCTCAAACATTAAGTCGTAGCCTTCTTGCAAAGAAGCCTTGGTATTGTGAAAAGAATAAGCGTCTTTCATAACAAATTCGCGGGAGCGCATAATGCCAAAACGCGGGCGGACTTCATCGCGGAATTTGGTTTGTATTTGATACAAATTTATGGGCAGTTGTTTGTAACTTTTGAGATTTTTCTTGACGAATTCGGTGATCACCTCTTCATGTGTGGGCCCCAAGCAAAAAGCCCTGTCGTGGCGATCGGACAATCTCAGCAATTCCGCGCCATAATCCTGCCAGCGCCCAGACTTTTGCCACAATTCTGCCGGCTGTACGGTTGGCATGGTCATTTCAAGCGCACCTGAACGGTCCATTTCTTCGCGAACGATGGCCTCGACCTTTTTAAACACTCTAAGCCCTAAGGGCGACCAGGTGTAGATGCCGGAGGCCAACTTTTGAATAAAACTGGCGCGCAGCATCAACTGATGGCTGATGGTTTCTGCTTCAGCGGGGGATTCTTTGTAGGTATTGATGAGGAATTGGCTGGCTTTCATAAATTTTTTAGAGTCATAAACAATGGAGGGGTTATTTTACTTTACCGCGAAGCGTCTGTAACCGTTGCGCGTGAATATTTCTCTGTGTGATATTCGATTTCTGCCCATTAGGCGTTTATAAACTGACCCGCATGGTCGTTTTGTTCTTTAATCAAGCTCAAGGCGGCTTCAGGGTTTTGAGCCCACAGCTGATCGGCGATGGTTTTGGTTTTTTCAAATAACACATAGTCTCGCGAAATATTAGCGAGGTGAAATTGTTGATCACCTGTTTGACGAGTGCCGAGGAGATCTCCCGCATCCCTTATAGAGAGGTCGATTTCGGCGAGTTTGAAGCCATCGCTGTGCGCTCTGATGGCTTCTAAGCGCATTTTTGAGGCCTCAGAGAGGGGTTCTCTATACAGTAGGATACAGTGGCTGGCAATATGACCTCTGCCCACGCGTCCGCGCAATTGGTGAAGCTGGGCCAATCCCAATCGTTCCGGGTTCTCAATGACGATAATGCTGGCATTTGGCACATCAACACCGACTTCAATCACTGTGGTTGAGACAAGCAAGCTGACGGCATTGGCATTAAATTTCAACATGATGTCAAGCTTCTCTTGGGGCTTGAGCCGTCCGTGTATCAGCGCCACGGTTCCAGAAATTTTGGTCTGTAAATCGGCATGACGGGTCTCCACATCCTGTGCCGCAATGTGTTCGGAGGTTTCAATCAGTGGGCAAACCCAGTAAACTTGCTTACCCTCTTGTATGTTTTGATTGATTTTTACCACCAGTGATTCGTATTTGTCTAAGTTGATGATCGAGGTTTGGATTGGTTTTCTATTGATTGGTAATTGATGAATCACAGACAACTCCAGATCACCGTATAGGGTCATGGCCAGTGAACGCGGGATGGGTGTGGCACTCATGATCAGTTGATGGGGCTGGTGCGCAGTTTTTTGGCTGAGCGCCAGCCGTTGTTCGACGCCAAATCGGTGTTGTTCATCGATCACAATCAGCGCCAGTCTATCCAAGGGGGCATCGAGGTGCAAAAAAGCGTGGGTGCCAATGAGTATATCTGCTGTGGGCATTTGTTCGAGCGCTTGTCGTCGCTGTTTGGCGCTGAGGGCGCCCGATAAAAACAAGGTTTGAACGCCTAATGGCTCAAGCAAGGCATTGATATTTTGATAATGTTGTTGCGCCAGCAGCTCTGTGGGCGCCATAAAAATGGCTTGTTTACCATGTTGCACAGCCACCAGCATAGCCGCTATGGCTACCACGGTTTTTCCGCAACCAACATCGCCTTGAAGCAAGCGCAACATGGGTTCAGAGCTGGCTAAATCCGCATGAATTTCTTTGATGACCTGTTGCTGGTCAGCCGTTAGTTCAAAAGGCAATGCATGAATAAATTGTTGACTCATTCGGTCTTCTGTTAAGGTGATGGTTTGTTTTTGCGCGCTTAGACTCCGATGGTATTTGGTGATGAGGTGGTGCAAATAGATTTCTTCTACAATCAGGCGTTGATGATAAGGACTTTTATAATCCACAAAGGCGTCCATGTCCTCGGTGAGCGGCGGATAGTGGATGTGTTCGACGGCTTGCCAAAAACCATAGTCTGGCTGGTTGACCGAGTCATAGAGTGTTGGCTTGTGGTCTATTACGCGAAAAACCTGCTGAATAAGCCCCCGCATCAGGTTTTGGTTTAATCCTTCGGTTAGGTGATAACAGGCCACATAATGATTGGGTAGAGGGGTTGGCTGATCTAACCAAACGATTGCTGGATGAACCATCTCATAACGATGCATTTTATACTTGGGAACGCCAGTGCAACGAATGCGTCGCCCCTGTTGGAACTGCTTGGCAAAATAAGGACGGAAATTGAAGAACCGAACGAGCAAATAGCCTTGCTCGTCTTGTACGGTGACCTCTAAAGTTTGGCGCCGCCTACCGCCTAATTTTTGATGGCAAACGATGCCTTCGACCACACAAGTCTCATTGTCGATCAAGTTTGGAATGGCCGTCAGGCGACTGTGGTGCTCATAGCGATAAGGCATATGAAGCAGTAAGTCTCGAATTGAATAAAGCCGCAACTTCGCCAGTTTTTTAAGGGTTTGCGGCCCAACGCCACTTAAGCTTTCAATGGCGCTTTGCTTATCGACCATTAAGGCAAATACAAGACCGCGTCAATTTCAATGCGAACCGCTTTTGGCAGGCTGGCAATACCAATGGCTGCGCGTGCAGGAAAGGGCGCCGAAAAGTATTGGGCCATGATTTCGTTGACCGTTGCAAAATGGCTCAAATCGGTTAGATAGATGGTTAATTTAACCGCATCGCTTAGTTGACCGCCAGCGGCTTCCGTCACGGCTTTTAAATTTTGAAACACTTGGTGGGTTTCGTCTTCAAAAGAGGCATTATTGACTTCCATGGTTTGCGGGTCAAGGGGAATTTGACCAGAGATGTAAACAAAATCACCCGCCTGTACAGCTTGTGAATAAGTGCCAATGGCTTGAGGGGCGTGTTCGGTGTTTATGATTTTTTTGCGCATTCTATGCTCCGTTTTTTTGGGTGTGTTTGAGTCAACCATTATATGATTATTGGGCATGAGATGCGTTTGCTAATTATGCCGAAAGCGCTTTCAGCAATGAATGTTGAGATAGGGGCTGAATGCGGCCATACAGTATAATGGACGAGCGAGTCAGTCAGGCAGTCGCTGTACGCAGAGGAAAGTCCGGGCTCCATAGGGCAAGGTGCCAGATAACATCTGGATAGCGTGAGCTAATGGAAAGTGCCACAGAAAAGATACCGCTTTTTTAAAGTAAGGGTGAAATGGTGCGGTAAGAGCGCACCGCATTGGTGGTAACATCAATGGCAGGGTAAACCCCATCGGGAGCAAGACCAAATAGAGAAGCATGTGTAACAACACAGTGTGCCCCACTGGCTTCTGGGTAGGTTGCGAGGAGGTTGTTGGTGACAACAATCCAAGATGAATGACTGTCCACGACAGAACCCGGCTTATAGACTGACTCGTTTCTATCAACACTGAGGTTAAAGGTTGGCGATGACATTGACTTATTTAGAGCTGGGTTTAATTGCCGTTGTCGGCATTGCTTCAGGCTGGCTGAATGTTATGGCTGGCGGTGGCTCATTATTAACCATACCCATCATGCTGTTTATGGGCATTCCCGCGCCTGTGGCGAATGGGACCAATCGCATCGGCATCTTATTTCAAAACATTTTTGCGGTATTGAGCTTCTTTAGAAAGGGCTTTCACGACCTGAAACTGAGTATAACCTTATCAATTTGTGCCGCTTTTGGGGCACTTGGTGGGGCCTCAGTGGGCATTAAGCTTGAGGGTGCTTGGTTTAACTACGTATTGATCACGGTCATGATTGCCGTCATGGTTGTGACGGCATTTGGCGGTGGAGAAGGGGCAAATGCTCAAGAATCCAAAACCCAAAAAAATCTTGTTTTGGGACACATTTGCATGGTATTTGCTGGTTTTTGGGGCGGCTTCATTCAAATAGGCGTTGGTTTTATTCTCATGCCCATTTTAAACCGCATTATGGGCATAGATTTGGTCCGAACCAATATGCATAAGGTCACGATCGTTTTGACCTATACCATCGTCGCATTGGCCGTTTTTGCCTCAAATGTTGAAATATTATGGGTGGTGGGTCTAACGCTCGCTATTGGCACCAGTATTGGGGGCTATTTGGGCGCGTACACTTCGGTGGTCAAAGGCGAAGTTTGGATAAAACGCGTGCTTTACGTTGTTTTAACCGTTTTTATCATCAAGCTTTTATTAAATTAGCAAGCGATTTAACTCAGGCGTGGGCCCGCTGCTATGACTGCTGGACTGACTTGATCCTCAAATTTTTTGAAGTTTTCCACAAATTTTTGAGCAATGGCTTTGGTTTCAGCCGCGTAGGCTTCTTTATCCTGCCAAGATTCTTCGGGAGAGAGCACCTCAAATGGGATGTCTGCACATTCTATGACCATCTCAAGGTTCAAGATGGGGTGTCGTTTTAATGGTGCTTCATCGAGTTCACCGAGTCTTGCAGCAGCAATCATTGCGCGGGTATAGGCCAGATCAATGCGCTTACCAAAGCCATAACCCCCGCCTTGCCAGCCGGTGTTAATCAGCCAAACCTTCACGTCGTGCTGTTGTAGTTTTTCACGCAGCAGTTCTGCGTATCGACCAGGGGGTAAGGGTAGAAAAGGACTGCCAAAGCAGGTGCTAAAAGTGGCCTCGGGTTTTACCACGCCCCGCTCTGTTCCAGCCAGTTTTGAGGTATAGCCAGATAAGAAGTGATAAATGGCGGCATCGGCATCGAGTTTGGATATGGGTGGGAAAACACCAGAGGCGTCTGCAGTTAAAAAGAAAATGTTTTGCGGATGAGGCGCTTTGCCCAAGCGGCTGCCATTTGCAACAAATGATAATGGATAGGCGGATCGGGTATTCTCTGTTTTGGTGGTATCGGCGTAGTTAGGTACGCCACGCTCATTGATGACGACATTCTCTAATACGGCACCAAACTGATTGGTGGCAGCATAAATAACGGGTTCTTTTTTGGCTGATAAATCAACGGTTTTGGCATAACACCCGCCCTCAAAATTAAAGACGCCGTCATGGTTCCAACCGTGTTCGTCATCACCCACCAGAACGTGTTCAGAATCTGCTGATAGCGTGGTTTTTCCTGTACCAGAAAGCCCAAAAAATAAGGCCGTGTGACCATATTGATCGTGATTGGCGGAGCAGTGCATGGGAAAAACGCCATGCTCAGGAAGCTCACAATTCATAACGGAAAATAAGCTCTTTTTAATTTCGCCCGCATAAGCGGTGTTGGCAATCAACACAATGCGTCGAGAGAAATCAAGCGCAATCATGGTGTTGGTTAAACTACCATGGCGTTCAGGTACGGCAGGCATGCTCGGTAAATCAATCACGGTCCAAGGGTCTTTGGCGTCCTCCCAAGGCTTGTTCACAAAAAGATTTTGTGCAAATAGGCTGTGCCAAGCAAATTCAGTGATTGTGCGCACGGGTTTACGCTCGGTTTCGTCCATGCCAACATAGAGTTCTTGTATGTACAAAGGTATTTTTGAGGCGTGCTCGAGCATGTCTTGCAGCAACAAATCAAAAGACTCTGAGGAAATGGGTTTGTTGACCGCACCCCAGTGGATCAAATCAGCGGTTTTATCATCTTTAACAATGAATTTATCTTTGGGCGATCGACCAGTAAATACCCCTGTATTAGCCACCAAGGCGCCGGTGATAGACAGGTCGGCCTCTTTGTTTAAGATGGCAAATTTCATCAATTTGGCCACACTTAAGCGAAGGCGATCTTTATTTTTTTCTATGAGGGAATCAATGGATACTTGAGCGGGATCAGTTGGCATAGCAGTTTTAAAAAGTCTATAAAGTTAGGTTTTTCTCTGGTAAGAGGCGCTTGGAAAGACAGTTCATTTTAAAGTATGGTTTTATATCATAAATAAAGTCGGTTTTTTATCAATATTTTGCAAAGTTTGCCTCAATCGCTTCGGTTTTTTAGAATATTTAAACCGAACAAACGGGACAAGCGGAATCCTTGCTAAGCTTTACTGTGCGAAGCTGCCAAAATTGGGCGTCCAACAAAAGCAATTTTCCAGCGAAGGAGTCACCAATGTTTAGCAAATATTTGATGGTTTCTGTGGCCTGAATACACCCTAATAGACCGGCAACCGGTGAAAGAACGCCACTGTTTGCACAGGTGTCAGTTGTGTCTTGCTGATCGTATAAGCATCGATAACAAGGGGTGTTTGATTGAGGCTCAACCACACAAAGTTGACCCTCTAAGCGAATGACCGCTGCAGAAATGAGCGGTACTTTTTTTTGCCAAGCGATGCAATTAACGGTTTGGCGGGTGGCAAAATTATCACTACAATCTAAGACCACGTCTATGCCATTCATTAATTCAGGCAAAGTGGCTTGGTCGGCTTTTTGAGCATAAGTGTGCACTTCAACATTGGGGTTTAGGGCAGATAAATTATTTTTCGCGGAGTCGGTTTTTAATTGACCAAGCGATAAACTGCTGTGAATGGGTTGGCGCACCAAGTTGGATTCATCGACGACATCAAAATCGACAAGAGAGAGCTGTCCAATGCCCGATGCAGCTAAATACTGAGCGACTGGAGAGCCCAGTCCGCCCAGCCCAACGATGAGGGCGTGGGTATTTTTTAAGATGGTTTGACCCGCCATATCAATTTGCGGGAGGAAAATGTGTCGGCTGTATCTTAGGATTTCATCATCCCTAAGCGGCACAGAGTTCATTGGGTATTAAAGCGTAATCGAAAATCCCCAGATGGATTGATGACTTCAGCACCCAATAACAGCAATGACTCTAAGGGAGGATTGGCTTCTTTCAGCTTTATGTTTCCTTCCAAAATAAGCGCTTTCTCTTCGCGAAGGTGATCGAGGCGGGCGTTAATCTTTAAGGGGCTGGCAACATCCTGCAAGGTGGCCTGTGCCTGATCCGAATAATTTGCGCTGATGGCAAAATCCCCAAGATTTAATCCGAGAACGTTTAATTGGTTGACTTTGATATCGTAGTGAAGCCTAAATTCTTTGAGCGCCGCAAAATCAAGTTGCCATTCAATTTTAGGCGCATTGAACTTAACCGCTTGGAGTTGGGGGGCGTTTTTAAGCGAGGCATGACCTTGCCAAAAACGACCAGAGATGTCTGTCACAGAAACATGGGTCATTTTTTCGGAGACAAATTCGTCATAAAAAAACTTGACGGGCATATTGACAAAGCCAGTAATGCACAAGCAAATCAAAAAGAAGGTGAAGAACCAAATACGCATGAAGATTTTTATTTTGGGGTGTCGCTTAAGACCAGTTTTACGTCAACATAACCCGCGGTATCTAAGGCTTGGATGGTGGCGTCAATCAGGAAAATAGAATTTTGTTCTTGTAAGTCTAAAAGCCAAGCATTGAATTGGGTATATGGGATGCGACCCAGTTGTAAAACGGTGTTAGATTGCGAGTCTTTAAACAGCCGAATAGAGTAACTGCTTAAATTGGCCTCTTGTAAACTGGTTTCAACCAATGTTGCCAAATTTTCATTGAGTTTAATGGTCTTCAGGTTGGATGCGTATAACTCGGCTTGTTCATTCAACCAGCGGTTGAGGTTTTGTTGGGTTTGTAACTCACGTTCAAGCACAGCGCGTTGTTCAACGGTGGGTTCCCAAAAAAACAAATAAATCATCATGACGAGAATGACTGGAAAGCCGAGAGATAAGAATAGCTGCTCCCTTGTTTGTAAGGCGTTATACCAAGCTTTGAACGTTGGGAACATTTAGACGGCCTTTCTTATGCTGAGGGTGGTTTTGGTCAGCGACCCATCTTGAGAGAGATTTTGCACAGTCACTTCCAAGCCTGGTAAGGCTTTAAAGGCATTATTAACGTTTTCAGCAACGCCGACGCTCGGCGCGCTCATTTGTAACTGTAGCGTATATTCGTGATAAGTGATGGCCTCAATTTTTACTTGATTGTTTTGCTGTAATATGGGGATGCCCGAATTGAGTAATGCGCTCAAGCTGGTTGATTGTAAATCTTGCAGTTGTTTTAGTTTACTAAACGCTTGGTTTGCTTGACTGCGGACATTAGAGACCTTTTCAATTTTGGGAAAGATGGCTTTAAAGCGTGCAACATTGGCTTGTTTTTGCTGATTGATGCTCTGCTGTAGTGACTCGTTTTGAAGCGTTAATTGAGAGCCGTAGGTCAATAAAAGTAGGAGTGAAGCAGCAACGCCCCAATGCCAAGGTCGTGTCACGGCAGAAATATCGGTTTTTGTGCTGTATCGTCCCTGTAATAAATTGATGGGAGAGCGCACATTCTTTGATTGTTCAAATAGGGTTTGAAAAGGCGTTTCAATGTGATTAACATCCGCTAACTTAAGACCAGCGAGGCTTAAGGCGAATTCTAATTTATCGTGATGGGTCGCAAATCCACGAAATGCATCTAGTCGAACAATGGCGCGTTGGCCTTCAATGCAATAACACGGTGATTCACTGGCCGGTAGCACCATGTAGTCGGGCAGTAATTTTTTAGGCTGACAATTGAGCTGCTTCAGGCGCTCGAGCCAATGCTCTAAAACGTCGGCATCACAAAGCCAGACAAACCATTCATTATGATGCTTATGAACGGAGGCGTGTAGTTTTTCAATGTCTTGATTGCTTTGTTCTTCTAGGGCAACTGGGGCAAGAGTGAGCGCTTGTTTGGCGCTTTTAACAGGCAGGTCAAGGGTGTGGAAAGAAAGCAGATTGGCAGGGAAAAGCGCCACCTTACCTTGGTAAAGCTCAGCGATTTGGTCAAGATCAAGCAGAAGTTTATCAGTCATCTGCCCAAGCGCCTAATATTCGATATATCACTTTGATATCCTTATCGTTTGTTCTTTGTATGATTGAGATAGCTCTCGTTTGGGTGTTATTATAATTCACAACGGTTTCTAATCTAAAAAATTGGGTGGCTGTATTGATGATTTTATTGTTTATTCGTTTGCTAAATTCGGGATCTTCACTAAAACTTTGCATGGTTTGTGCCAGTGTCTGATAATTTCTGAATGCTTCTTTCTTGTTTTGCTTGCGAAGAATTTCGCTGGCAACCTCAGCATTAATGCTTTTATCTAACATGCGCAGCGTTTTGTCATTGGCAAAATTTGCGTTCACTGGGGTTGCTAAAGGCAACACAGTCAAATGTTTTTTGAGCGCATTATAGTACTTCGGTTTCATCCCATAGACCAAACGCAACTCCGAAATATCAGTCAATTTTTGATTGGCTGTGCGATAAGGGGGATTAAGGCTAGTATAACTGCTGTCTTCAGCCCCATATCTTCGCGCGGATCCATTCGCGTCCATCCAGTCCGTGATTGTATCGGCTAGAGCCGAAGGCAGTGATAGTAATTCTAGCAAACGCGCTAATCGTTCATATTCGGCGGGAATCACTTTGCCGTCCTTATCGATTAAATTATTAATGTTGTAGCGTGCGGTGGCATCGGTGAGCGCACCAGAGACGCTTCCGCCTTCAATGGGTAATGGCGGAACAGAGGTGGTCCAGTCTTCTCCAGGAAAGTCTGCACCACTTTCACGCGCATCTTTGGCTAAAAAGTGAAACACCCAATTTTCAACGCTATAAACATACAACAAACCTTGATCGGAGCCAATGATGTTGGTGGTGCTTCGGATCGCATTTTGATTGTCCAGCGTTGTCTTTGCTGCAATTAATGCAGCAATACCAGAGATGAGCATGACGGTGATTAAAGCAAAGCCGGCTTTTTTGGCCGTTTTTGTGCGCAACAGGGTTTTCATGATCACGTTTTTGGCGCGGTTGGCGGTTCGAGCACAGGGAATAAATGCGTGTATTCATTGCCCCCTTGTATCTTCAGTTTGATTTCAATGGCCACAGGCAATTGCTCTAAGTCCGTTTTAGAGGTGAGCCAAAACTTACTCCAAGTTCGATCTGCGTCAAGAAATCGTACGGAAAAATCAAGCACATCTTTGAGCATCAGCGTTTTACTTGGAACTGTGCCCAAGGTGCGATCCAAGGTGTTGTAGTGTTCACGATAAAAATCGCTCCCCTCTAACTTGTAACCCACTCTTGTGAGACGAGATCGACGAAATTGTGCTTCTTCCTCGGAAAAATAGGGGATGGCGCTGTTTAATTTGGTAAATTCAATAAAATTTGAGTTGTCATCAAAGACTAAAGTTGCGACTAAATTCCCTTGATTATTGCGTACCGATCGCGGGACGATTTGATAAAAATCACGAGCCATAACCAAGAGGGCGCGCTCGATGTCTTTGACTTTTATTTGTGCTCTGGTCTGCGCTTTCTGGGTTTTGATCACTTGGGACAAACCCGAATAGCCCATGGTTGCGATCAGCGAGAATATTCCGACGGCGACCAGAAATTCAACCAAAGTAAAGCCAAAGTTTTTTTTGTTCATAACGGCTTCGATTGAAAGATTAAAACTTTGGCTGCAGACTTATTTTTCCCATCTGGAAAGATTTCAATGGTCACACGACGGACATTTTTGTCGGGTGTATTTGTTGTGATCGCTGTCCACGTCCACCTATTACCACCAACCTGAATGGACTTATTTGTACGACCAAGAGACGGCCAAGATTTCAAAACCTTAAATTCTGCCGCAACGTGCATAGCTACACGGTTGGCATGAAAACGATCGCGCGACTTACCCAATTGGAAAGAATAGTGATTGACGCTACTAAACACGGCGCCGAGCGAAAATGCCAGCACCACCACGGCGACGAGCACTTCAACCAAGGTGAAGCCAGAGGAGGTTGATGTCTTACCTGTGTTCATAAATTGGTCTTATATTCATCCAATGTTGCTCTGCCAAGAATGTCACTTTTTAAATCAAATATGATGCTGGCGCCTTTTTCTCGATCATTGAAAGTTGCCGACAGGGTGAATTCAGTCATTTCAGCGGTGGGTAAGAACACAACTTGTGGAAAAAAAGCGCTGTCGTCGTCTTCATCTAATAGTCGAATGGACAGACCATCCACGACCAAATTTGCCAGTGCCAAATCAATATCGGCGCCGCCAATGTCGGAAGATTGCCAAGTTTTCCCTTGAATTTGTAAGAATATGAATTTGTTGTTAAAAAATAGAATGCCATAAGGGACACCGCTCAAAAGCGCTCTTTCTTGAGCAATAGAGATGTTATCTTGTAAATTTTCAAACACCGCTCTTTGCTCTCTAAACAAAGGGGGCGAATAAGTGAGAATGGCGGTGCCAGCTATGATGCCAACGATCAAAGCGACCACCATCAACTCAATGAGCGTAAAGCCCTGTTGATGTCTCTGTAATTTAACGGATTTGGTTGAATTCAAGGGTGTGATTTAAGGCGTTAAGTGGATGCAGTTTGCAGTTGACAAATCTAAAAATCCCATTTTATCACGGCACTATAGAAGATTGCATATCTATGTAAAACGCACTAGGCATAAAAACCCCATAAAATAAGGCAATATTCGGCACTGGGTCTAAAGCCAATCGCTTCATTCATCGGTTACAATGTGACATCAATTGTTTAGAGACAGCAGTGTCGTAGTTACCAAATAATGCAGGAGCGCAGAGCCATGTTTAATAAAGCGGGTATGGGCAATATCCTAAAAAAAGCCCAAGAAATGCAACTAAAAATGCAAGAGGCACAGGAACAAATAAAAAAAGTTGAAGCAACGGGTGAATCGGGGGGAGGTTTGGTTCGACTGAACTTAAATGGCGCAGGACATGTGATGAAGTTGTCCATCGATGATGCCGTCATGGATGATAAAGACATGTTGGAAGACCTGATCATTGCCGCCCACAATAACGCCAAACAAAAAGTAGATCAAGCCGTTGAGCAAATGCAGGCGGAGGTGACTGGTGGATTAGACTTGCCGCCTGGCATGAAACTGCCATTTTAAAACCACAATCATCCTGAGATCCTGAATGTATGATCATTTGCTGAAAGAGCTGGTTATGCGTTTGCAGATTTTGCCCGGTGTAGGTGCACGAGGGGCAAAACGGATGGCGCACCATCTCCTCCAATACGAGCGAGAAGAGGGCAAACAAATGGCCCAAACGCTGCATCAAGCCTTAGAAAAAATACAACACTGTGATAAATGCCGCAACTTCACCAGCGAAGTGCGATGTCAACTGTGCTGCCAGAGCCAAAGAAATCAAAACCAACTGTGCATCGTGGCCTCAACGGTGGACGTCGATGCTTTAGAAGACAGCGGCTATGAAGGGCAATATTTCATTTTGCTCGGATTGTTATCGCCCATGCGCGGCATTGACGTCAACGACATTGGCATGGATCAACTGTTTCAGAGAATCGAGCAAGAACCCATAGAAGAATTGATTTTTGCTTTGCCTGGGCACGTTGAAGGCGAAGCAACCGTACAGTACATCATCAGCCGATGCCCCACACACCTTAAATTAACCCGTCTGGCTCAAGGCGTTCCAATTGGCAGTGAACTGGCGTATTTGGATGGTGGCACTTTGAAAGAAGCCTTAAACAAACGCCGAGAAGTGGCCGCAGATGAATAATTGTATCCAGTTTAAGTACGACAAATTGCACATGGAAGGCGTCGCATTAGACGTTTTGGCTGAACAATACGGATCGCCTCTTTTTGTTTATAGTCAAACTGCGTTCACCCAGCAATGGCAGGCTTATAAACAGGCATTTGGCACCAGAGACCATGACATTTGTTATGCCGTCAAAGCCAATAGCAATCTAAGCATTTTGCAACAATTTGCCAAATTAGGCAGTGGCTTCGATGTGGTCTCTGGTGGCGAGCTCAAAGCCGTTTTGCTCGCAGGGGGCATTGCCAGCAAAACCATCTTTTCAGGGGTGGCAAAACAGCCATGGGAAATTTCATTGGCTTTGGAAGTGGGTGTCAACAGTTTTAGCGTTGAATCAGCCGCTGAATTGGATAGAATTGCATCGATTGCGCAAAATATGGGTGCAATCGCGCCGATCTCAATCCGTGTCAACCCAGACGTGGATGCCAACACCCACCCCTATATTTCTACAGGCCTAAAGGACAATAAATTTGGCGTGACCATCGATGAAGCCCAGCGTTTATACGTGCAAGCTCATACAGACCCCAGTTTGAAAGTCAAAGGCATTTCTTGTCATATTGGCTCACAACTGTTAGACATTCAACCTTTTCAAGACGCGGTTCAGAAGGTGTTACAAGTGGTTGACCAATTAAAACAAGTGGGCGTTGAATTGAGCCACATTGATTTAGGTGGCGGCTTAGGCGTTCAATATGCACAAGAATCGCCGCCGACCATTAACGACTATTTATCCCAAATATTGGCGCTTATACCCGAGGATTACACAGTCATTATTGAACCGGGTCGTTCTGTCATCGCAAATGCCGGCGTGTTGATTACCAAAGTTGAGTACTTGAAACATAATGGCGGAAAACACTTTGCCATTGTTGACGCAGCGATGAACGATTTAATTCGACCCGCGCTCTATTCAGCGCATCATGAGATTGAGCCCGTGGTTAAAAGAGCGGGTTCTAAAATGGTTTATGATATTGTTGGCCCTGTGTGTGAATCCAGCGACTTTCTCGGCAAAAATCGCGACCTAATCATTGAGGCAAATGATTATTTATGTGTGTATTCGGCAGGGGCTTACAGTCGGGTGATGGCTTCAAATTATAATACACGACCGTTTGTGGCTGAGGTGTTGGTCCACGAGTCTAACCATCGGCTCATTCGTGCTCGTCAATCTTTTGAGGACTTATTTGCGCCAGAACAAGCGTGTTTGGAGTCACCATAGAGAACATCTTAATCCCATTTATACGACAAGAGGATGAAATCATGACACAGGAAAAAATCAATTATGTAGAATTCCCAGCGCGGGATTTAAACGCGGTAAAACAGTTTTATGGGGCGGCATTTGGTTGGACATTTGTCGATTATGGCCCTGAGTACATGGCCATAGAAAATGCGGGTTTGGACGGTGGATTTTATCAGTCGGATTTGGTCAGTAACACTGACACCGGCTCTGTTTTGGTTGTGTTGTATAGCGACGCGCTCGAAAGCACACTAAAAAAGGTTAAGGACCATGGCGGTGTGATAAACAAAGAGATATTTTCATTTCCAGGCGGGCGCCGTTTTCATTTTAGGGACCCAAATGGTAATGAATTGGCGGTTTGGACCAAAACCTAATTCAGTCGGATGACGGAGCACGGGCTATTATTGATCATCGTTGTTGCGCTGATCGTCTTTGTTTTTGCGCTGCTGCTTTGGTTCATTAAACGCCCTTGAGTTTTGCAAGATCCGTGTCAAGCGCTTGCAATTATTCGTATAATGGTTTATTAACATGATGCTTTACTAATAAAAATGTTCGATACGCTTTATTGGCTGAGTGCCCCGATTCTGGTTCTAATCGCCATTCATTTGTTGCTTAGACTGTTTAATCCCGCGCGATCATTTATCAGCGTCAGCTCGTGTTTAAGGTTGGTGATAATTGCGGCGTTTTTGGCGCTATTTGTGATCAATGAGCCGTCAACGGCGCATTTCCTGAATAAATACAGCATAACCCCGAGTCCGATTTTGGCGCTTGCCTTGGGATTGTTTTTGGGTCCATTGCTGTTTGTGGTGTCGCAAAACGTTGAATGGCTAAGCTATGAAGCCTTGCCCCAATTAGATACACGGTTAAAGCAGTCCCTGTTCATCCTACTACTGCCCCTCTTAGAAGAATTTCTTTTTCGGCTGTACGCCATTGAGTGGTTTAAGGCACTGCCAGCTTGGCAAGGCATTGCACTGTGTCTGATCGGCTGGATTTTATGGCGCATTACGCCCAATTTCAAGGAATGGGCTTTCCCTTTAATCATGGGCTTTTTGTTGTTGATTATTGCTTGGCTGACCCAACAAATCTACAGCACTGTTCTCGCGCACATACTGTTGCATTATTTGATTTACCTGAAGCAACAAAAGCAACTTAAACAAAGTCTCGCTTCCTAATTGGCAGTTTTCTAAAGCCGACCGCTTTTTATAGAAAGGATCTGACTTTACTTTCTAAGCGGGGTTTTTTTGCCTATGGTGCGCATAAGAACGGCCGCTTCGTCATCTTCAATGGCGGCTTGTTGCGTTGATGTCGGCTCAGGGATGTCCAATGTTTGAGTTGGGAAAGGACAGTCAGCGCCGTGCTCTTTGATGATTTCTAAGACTTTTAACAGAACCTCTTGCTTAATTCTGTGGAAAGTCTCCCAGTTGGTTGTAACGGTTGAGGTATAGACACAACAATCTAATGAGCTGGCATTAAAGGAGTCTAAGTAAACCATCAAAGTGCGCGTATTATCAATTTCTGGATTTTCAATAAGCCACTGGCGGATGTCGTCAATGATGGATTTTGCGACGGGTGCATCCTTATAGCGAAGGCCAAAACGCTCAGTAATCAAGCGATTTGACATTCTCGAAGGATTTTCAATAACGATGTTACCGAACACCGCATTGGGCACATAAAGTGGGCGGCTGTCAAACTTTCTGACCATGGTTTGGCGGATGCCAATTTTTTCGATGGTGCCCTCTATTTCGCGATCATCTGAGCGCACCCAGTCACCCACAGCAAAGGGTTTGTCTAAATATAGAAAAAGGCCACCAAACATATTGGCCAGCATGTCTCGTGAAGCCAGGCCAATGGCGATACCCGCAATACCACCAGCTGCTAAAAAGCTTGAAACGTTATAACCAAATGAGTTGAGCGCAAAGACGATGAAAACAATGATGGCGGTTGCCAAGGCGAGCTTTTCTAAGCCATGAATGTTGGTTTTCCATTGTTTGTCTTGCTTTTTGCGACTGATGAAGAATCGAGCCAAGAGGCGAGAAAAAATCACAAAGGCCCAAGCAACGATGAAAAAGTGCGAAATGGAGAAAGCGGATCGAGCAACGATCGAGTCAGTGAATCCATAAATTGAGAGGCTCACCTCATAGGAAAAGCGGATTAACACCATCCATAAGAATAATATGAGGGGAATGCGCAAACGTCTGCGAATGGAAGGGTCAAACCATTCAGGATAAAACGTTCGATGGAGGATCCAGCTGGATATGGGGACAATGATAATCGCTATAACAAGCGCTAAAGCAATGACGCCTATAAGAATGGAATGGTCGGTTACAAAGGTGTCTATCATTGATATTCTTTGGAATGGCGCGCCCGGGAAGACTCGAACTCCCAACCGCCTAGTTCGTAGCCAGGTATTCTATCCAGTTGAACTACGGGCGCAGCTTATCTAATAACTCGGCGATTATACCAGCGTGAGATAAGGACTTTGGTGTTTTTGGTCATTACGATGACGATTGTTTACAGTTTTCGCACAGAAATTCATCTGAATCTGAATTTGCCTCATCGGTGGGGACATGAACGCCGCACCGTTTGCAGGCAACCAATTTATCGCCAGTGGCACGTTCATTAGTCGCGCGCTTGAAATTGTTGACAATGAGGTTCAGGCCCCGATATAAAATATAGAGCGCCCCAAAGGCAACTAAAATTTTGATTATTCCCATAAGACGATTATAATGCTTATAACAAATTTGCTCTACCAAAATGCTTAGAGATTGGTAGGACACGTTTAAGTTTGACGTGCTGGCAAGCACAATAAGCACAGGTCTCTATCCCATAACAATGAAGTTTACCACAGCCTAATATGAACAACATTATCATTGGTCAAATTAATCCGATTGTCGGAGATATTGTCGGTAACGTCGAGAAAATCACAGGGATTATAGAGAATGTTGAAAAATCTAATCAGGCGCCCTGTCTAATTGTCTTCCCTGAGCTGGTGCTTTCAGGCTATCCGCCAGAAGATTTATTGCTGCGTTCAGATTTTCGCAACGAACTTGAAAGTGCCATGGCGCAAATCTTAGCCTATTGTCATCAATCAACGGTTTTACTCGGCTTGCCATATTGGCAGGGCGCAGTGTGCTTCAATGCCGCCGCCGTGATACAAAATGGGGCGGTTGTACAATACTACAAAAAGCACCAATTGCCCAATTATGGGGTATTTGATGAGCGTCGTTACTTCACATCGGGGACAGAGCCTGTATTATTTGATTGGCAGAACCAAGTCGTCAGCGTTGCCATTTGTGAGGACCTTTGGCACTCAGAAACGGTCAAACATTTGTCTAATGGTTGCGACCTATTGGTCAGTTTGAACGCCTCCCCCTTTGATCAAAGCAAATACCACACGCGTCTTAAAATGATCAGCGCCGTAGCTCGGTCGCAATCATGCACCGTTTTATATTGTAATTTGGTCGGAGGACAGGATGAGTTGCTGTTTGACGGTGGTTCATTTATGTTAAACTCTGAAGAGAAAATCCTGTATCAAGCGCCCTTCTTCGCTGAATGTGTACAGAATGTTGCTGAATGTCAGGTTGAGCCCCATACAGTGCTTGATCCCATAGACCATTTGTATCAAGCACTGGTCTTAGGCATTCAGGACTATGTTCGCAAAAATCATTTTTCTGGGGTTATTCTGGGGCTTTCAGGCGGCATTGACTCTGCATTGACTTTAGAGTTATGCGTGGCGGCATTAGGAAAAGACCAAGTGACCGCTGTGATGATGCCCCATATTTACACTTCTGAAATGAGCCGACAATTAGCCCAAAACCAAGCCCATCTGCTTCAAGTGGCGTTGATTGACTTACCCATCACATCGATTGTCGATGCTGTGGCGGCGGTGCTCAATGACAAATTAGCGCAACCCTTAAGTGCAGTCACAACTCAGAACATTCAAGCTCGAACCAGAGGTCTATTGCTCATGGCGCTTTCTAATCAACAGGGCAAGCTGTTGATTACGACGAGCAATAAGAGTGAGACAGCGGTTGGTTATACCACGCTGTATGGTGATATGGCTGGGGGGTTTGCGCCGCTGAAAGACGTTTTGAAAGAACAAGTTTATGCGCTGGCAAACCATTGCAATCGAAACGAGATTAGAATCCCGCCCGAAGTCATCACCCGCGCGCCCAGCGCAGAGCTTTCGGAAAATCAGAAAGACTCAGACAGCTTGCCTGAGTATCACGAACTCGATGATATGCTTCGATCCTTTGTGGAACAGGATACAACACCTGAACATTATCCTGCGTCCGAAGTTAATCCGGTCATTCAAAAAGTCATCCAAAACGAACACAAAAGAAGGCAGGCGGCACCAGGTATAAAAGTCAGTGAGAAATCGTTTGGTCGCGAACGTCGCTATCCAATCACCCAGGGATTTTTCCGCAAATAGCCACCATTTTGCTGGAATTGTTTAGGGATTTATTTGTAGAAAATGCGCTTGCTAAAAGGCGTTAAAAACCACAGCAAATGGGCTTTATTGCCAGACTTATTGAACCAACTTCAACACAACATCCACCAATTTTTGCTGCATGGCAGGGTCTTTTATTTCATTCTTCTCTGAATCAAATTGATCATAGAAACTTGGCAGAGAAAAGTGCCCAACCACCTTTCCAGCAAAACGCGGTACTTCAACCAGCGCTTTGTCTAATGCGCCCTTACCACCCCGACCGCCAGGAGAAGTTGCCAGCAATACCATGGGTTTATCTTGATAGACTTTGTTATTGATTCGCGAGCACCAATCGAACAGGTTTTTATAAGCGGCCGTCATTGAACCATTGTGCTCTGCAAATGCAATCATCAACGCATCGCATTCCCCAATTTTCATTAAAAAATCGTGAGCGATTTGCGGCTGTCCCAATGCCTTCTCTCGATCTTCACTGAACAATGGCAATTCATAGTCGTTTAGGTCTAAAACCTCTGTAATCGAGTTGGGCACGAGCTGAGCGGCGTAACTGACGAGGCGTTTATTGATCGATTGGCTGCTGTTACTGGCAGCAAAAGCTAAAAGTTTCATAATGATTACTTAATTTTGATTTGTGGATGGAATTATTGGGTGTCGAAGCGACCTAATTTATTGTATTTTATCATCGAAATGATTTCATCAACGTAGGCCTGACGTCTTTCGGAGTATCGAATTAAGCCACGCGCCAAATCGACGCCCAGCGGTTTTTTGCCTTTGACTAAGGACTGGTATCGAATTTTACGCAATAAGGCATAACTCCTGTGGGTATTGAGGTTTCTCATGTAACTGGTCACCGAGCCTAAGGGAGAGCTGAATTTTTTCACCTCTTGGATGTCCCCCTTTGAACGCTGTTTAGGGACCAAGCCACAGCCTTTAACAAAGCACCATTGTCCATAGAAGTTATTGCCTTGTCGTGCAAATCGAGACGTTCCCCAGGCGGATTCATTGGCGGCTTGAGCGATGGCCAAAGAAGGCGGGACTTCAGCGACGCGGACCAATAACTGGTCGAGCATTTTTGCCACAGTCGTCGAAGTTGACACGCCATATTTTTCGGCAAAGGTTGTTACTTGGGCAATCTTTGCTGGGGATAATGCGGGATTTTGTTGCCATTGCGCATGCAGACCACTCACAACAGTTCTTTGTGCGGAGATGGATTTATTGGCCTCTATGATTCGTACCAACATGAATTCGATGAAAGTTCGTTTCTTTTCTTTGACATCTTTTATGGCGCCAAAATCAGGGATATGTTTTGAGGTGGGCAGGGTCTTTTTAACGACTTCCTTCTTTTCTGGCGCTTTGGGGACACTAACCACCTTTTCCTCAGGCGCTTTGTCAGCAGGGCGATCGGGGGATTGACTGAAATAATAGGCGAGGAAGCCGAGCACAATAACAGAAATAGCAATGACGATTTTCATTTGATTTGGATGGTTGTATTTAAAGGCATATATATTCTTTCAAAGCGGGGCTGGCTGATAAAATAAGCGCATGAAAACAATCGGTTTATTTTACGGCACAGATACGGGAAACAGTGAAAGAGTTGCCCAAGAAATTCAACAACGGCTGACAGGAAAAGCAAAGGTTGATTTATTGGACATGGCCACAGTCAGTGAGTCTCAATTCGCTCCGTACGACTATATTATACTTGGTCATCCCACTTGGTACTATGGAGAACTCCAGAGTCACTGGGAGGATTTCTGGGAACAATTTAAAACCGTCGATTTTTCTAATAAAACCGTGGCTTGTTTTGGCTTGGGCGATCAATACGATTATGCCGAATATTTCTTGGATGCCATGGGGCTGACACACGATATAGCGGTCAGCAATGGTGCAACGCCTTGTGGTTATGTATCGACCAGTGGTTTTGATTTTGAGGCATCGAAAGCGGTCACAGAAGACAATCTGTTTTTTGTGGGCCTGGCTTTGGACGACGATCAACAGCCAGAGCTATCGGAATCTCGATTAGACGACTGGATTGAGCAAATCATAGAAGAATTTGAGTTGTCGTCTTGAACGTCATCGAACAGGATTCTGCCCATGTTATACACCCCTACGCCAAACCCATTGGTCATGCCCCCCCCTTATTGGTTGAAAGGACACAGGGCTGCAAGCTCTATTTAGAGTCGGGCCAAGCACTGGTCGATGGCATGTCCTCGTGGTGGGCAGCCATCCACGGCTACAATCACCCCGCTCTATTGGCTGCTGCCTCTGAACAATTGGCTCAAATGCCGCACGTCATGTTTGGCGGTCTGACCCATCGACCAGCGGTTAGCCTTGCCCAACAATTGGTTGCTGTCACAGGATTGGATCGCGTGTTTCTGTGTGACAGCGGTTCAGTAGCGGTCGAAGTTGCCATCAAAATGGCCTTACAGTATTGGCAAGCTCAGCATCAACCCAAGCAAAAATTATTAACCATTCGGGGGGGTTATCACGGTGATACTTTTGCAACCATGGCCATTTGTGACCCCGTAAACGGCATGCACCAGCATTTTCAAGGCTTTCTATATGAACATATTTTTGTTGATAGACCCTACGGTTTAGGACAGGAGCCGAACGACGATGACCTTTTGGCGGTTGAGCACGCCGTTAGAGCAAATAAAGATCAACTTGCCGCCATCATTGTTGAACCAATCGTTCAAGGTGCTGGCGGAATGAGGGTCTATCGTGCAGAATATTTGGCTAATCTTCGGCGAATATGCGACGAAAATGATATTTTGCTGATTGCGGATGAAATTGCCACTGGATTTGGACGCACGGGCAAATATTTTGCCTGTGAACATGCAAACATTCGCCCAGATATTATGTGTGTTGGCAAGGCATTAACGGGCGGGGTTATGAGTTTGGCCGCAACGCTTTGCACCGATCACATTGCTTTGAAGATCAGTCAAGGGGTGCCGGGTTTGCTCATGCACGGTCCGACGTTTATGGGTAATCCTTTGGCGTGTCGTATAGCGCTTGCCAGTCTTGAGCTGTTAAAAAACCAAGTTTGGATGAGTCAAGTGCAAGTCATTGAGCAACATTTCATCAGCCAGCTGTTGCCCTTGATGCAATGTGAACAGGTCATCGATGTGCGAGTGATTGGCGCCATTGGGGTGATTGAGCTTAAAAAACCTCTGGATCCAGAACACGTCACACGGGTATTATTAAAAAACGGCGTATGGTTGCGTCCTTTTGGGCGTTTGCTTTATGCCATGCCGCCTTATATTATCAGCGAATCAGAGTTAGAACAACTTACCACAACCATGATTGAATTGGCGCAATCGTAGGCTTATTTTTGTTTATGGTCTGCGAGAAGCTTGCGCTTTTTGGTGATCCTGCCAATCCTGTTTAAGGTGTTGCCATTTTTGCATGATGGTCGCTTCTATAGCGTTTTTCTTGCGCTGTGCTTCATTGACCGCAAAAGCCGGCACATAGTCACTTAACAAAGATGCCCAATCAATGTTTGGTGCTGTTAAAAGGCAGGCAAAATCACTGATTGTCTGATAACTTCCGCTAACTTGAAGGTTTTTGCGCATTTCTTCACTCAATTCATCCTGCGCTATTTTTTTGAGCGTTTGTGGTGAGGCTTTAATGAAACAGGTGGTTTCAGCGGCCTTCATGTCAATAGCAAGGGCGCCCTGTTCAACGCGCACAATCAGGTTAATGCCCCAATTTTCAATCGCCCAATTGAGCGATTGCTGGTCGAGTTGTTGCAGTCGTTTTTGCGCAGCTAAATCATAGCTGAGCAAAGCATTGACCACGGCGTCTAATTTAATTAGCGACATAACCGTAATGGATGGCAACAATGCCATCATTTAGATTGAGGAAGCCACTGTGACTAAAACCAGCCTCATCTAGCATGTTTTTGAGGCACACTTGGTCTGGGTGCTTGCGAATGGATTCAGCCAAGTATCTATAACTGTTTTCATCGTCCAACACGGCCTTGCCTAAGCGCGGCAGGATTTGGAAACTATAAAAATCATAAGCCTTGCTCAGTAGCTCGGTATTGACCTTGGAAAATTCCAAGATGATGGCTTTGCCACCCGGTTTTAAACAACGTCGCATTTCATTGAGTGCTTGCTGTTTATTCGTCACATTGCGCAAGCCGAATGCCATGGTGATTAAGTCAAACTGTTGTTCGGGAAAGGGTAAGGATTCGGCATCCGCCAGTACAAATTCGATGGGGCAGTGGCTGATGTTTGCCAATCGCTCCTTGCCCACAGACAGCATTTTTTCATTGATGTCGGCAATGGTGATTCGCCCATTTGCATTTAAAAAAGGCGCCAGTCTATTGGCAATGTCGCCAGTACCACCAGCCAAATCCAAAATGTGGGCATCGGCTGCAGGACGGCAAAAATCGACAGTGAAATTCTTCCACAGGCGATGAATGCCAAAGGACATTAAGTCATTCATCAAATCATATTTTGGCGCGACTGAGTCAAAAACTGAGCGTACGCGTTTGACTTTTTCGTCAATGGGGACCTGTTCAAAGCCAAAATCGGTGGTTTTATTCATATAAATTCGTTCAAATGGTTTGTTAAAGGGCTTTGATTTGTCCGTTGTTTGATCTGTGTTGTTCTACTTGTTTTAAATACTTGTGCCAATAGGCATCGGCATTCTTGCCATAATCGTAAAGCGTATCCCAAGCGTAAATACCCGTATCGTGTCCATCATCAAAAACAATTTTTATGCCGTATTGCCCAACGGGCTCCAAGGCTTGAATTTTAACCGCTTGTTTGCCCAATTGTAGGGTTGCCGTGCTTGGACTGTGTCCTTGGACTTCAGCCGAAGGGGAAAGCACTCTTAGAAATTCTGCCCGCAAGGCGTAACTTTGATCGGCAAATTCAACGGTCAAAACGTTCTTCTCTTTGTTCAAGCGAAGCGTTTCTGGGACTGGGGAAGTGGTACTCATAAAATATAATGACTCAGATCCACGTCTTTGGCCAAAGACTCTAACTGCTCATTGGCCATGGCTTCGTCAATGACTAATTCTGGCTGCTGGTGATCAGGCGCGGCAAAGGAAATGTTGTTCAATAAGCGTTCGAGAACGGTGTGTAATCTTCTTGCGCCAATGTTTTCTTGGCGGTCATTGATTTCCCAGGCAATTTCAGCCAATCGACGAATGCCTTCAGGACGCCATTGCAGCTTAACACCATCAGCGCCTAAGAGCGCGGAGTATTGTTCGGGCAAGGAGTGTTTGGGTTCTTTGAGAATTTTTTCAAAATCGTCAATGCTGAGCGTTTTCAGCTCCACGCGGATGGGCAAACGCCCTTGAATTTCAGCAATTAGATCGCTTGGCTTGCTGTTGTGGAATGCGCCAGAGGCAATGAAAAGCATGTGATCGGTCTTAATGTTGCCTAATTTGGTATTAACGGTACACCCCTCAATGAGGGGCAATAAATCTCTCTGAACGCCTTCGTGCGAAACATCGCCATTGTGATTATTGTTACTATTTCGGGTGATCTTATCGAATTCGTCGATGAAAATGATGCCATTTTGTTCGGCATTGCGCACGGCTTCAAGACGAATTTCTTCCTCATCAATCAATCTGGCCGCCTCTTGGTCGATCAATATTTTCCAAGCATCTTTGACTTTGACTTTGCGCGTTTTCTTTTTAGACTTCATTTGGCCAAACATTTCTTGCAGCTGTTCGGCCATATCTTCCATGCCTGGCGCACCCTGCAATTGAATTTTGGGCGTTACGTCCGATTGTATTTCGATCAATTTATCGTCTAAGGCGTTATTGCGTAATTGAATCCGCAACTTTTCTCGGGTTTTTCGGGATTTTTCATGAGAGTCCAAGTCATCAGTGACACTGGTTGTGGTAATCGGAGGCAACAACAGATCCAACAAGGCTTCTTCTGCGGCAAGTTCGGCTTTGGGTTGAGCTTCCTCAATGGCTTTTTCGCGTGTTTGAGTTTGTGAAATTAACACCAAATCGCGAACGATCGAATCAACGTCCTTACCCACATAGCCAATTTGGGTAAATTTGGTTGCTTCAACCTTGATGAAGGGCGCATGGACTAATTTGGCCAATCTTCGAGCGATTTCTGTCTTACCAACACCCGTAGGACCAATCAAAAGAATATTTTTAGGCATGATCTCAGCCTGCAATGCTTCATCAACCTGTTGGCGCCGCCAACGATTACGAAGCGCTATGGACACAGCGCGTTTGGCTTCATCTTGTCCAATAATGTGACGGTCTAATTGGGAAACAATTTCTCGGGGCGTCATGATCGACATATTTTTTCTCTCGGTGCGTGCGCGTTTAATCGCCTTCATTGTATGCACAATGTACCCAAAGCTCAATATAATGGGCACACTGACAAAGATCAACAACAGCGCCACCCGTAGCAGAGACCACAGAGGCTGGAGAATTTCTCATCCTATGCCCTGTTATGGAACGCGTTACAAACCTTTTAGTATCTAATTATTATATGGACAACAACGACAAACTTCAAGCTGGGCAGCTATTAAGTTTTGGGGTTCGCTATGCTTTAACCCGAGGCATTGGCTTGGGCTCAAGCTTCGTTATTCTTGGCATATTATTGTCCACGGCAAATTTTAGTCCATGGCAGGCCTTCTTCTCCACCTTTACCATCTATGCCATGCCGGCGCAGATTGTGCTGGTTGATCAGTTTTTAATTGGCAGCTCGTTGTTCTCTGTATGGGTGGCGGTGATGTTGGCCAATATTCGCTTTATTCCAATGGCCATGGTTTTATCGCCCCACATCGGTCAGCACGCCCCCACCTGGCAGTTGAATGTGGCGGCATTTTTTGTGGCCATCACCGGTTGGGTTTCGTACATGGGCGTTTATAAGCGCATTGACCCTGTCGATCGAATGCGATTTTTTCTCACTTTTAGTGTGGCTCTGTGGTGCTTGTCTTGCGCATGCACCATGATTGGTTATTATATTGCCAACCGCGTAACACCAGAGTGGTTGGCCTTATTGACCTACATTAACCCCATCTATCTCATGGCGCTCATGCTCGTCAATGATACAGAAAAACCCGTCCTATTGAGCATCATAGGCGGGGGTTTTCTCGGCATAATTTTTACCCTTGTTATGCCAACTTGGGGGGTGATATTTGCAGGCATTGCGGTGGGCACAGGCGTTTACTTTTATACGTCTAAGGACGCCACCCATGAGCACTGAAACCGCCATTTGGATTGCCATTTTTGGCGCCGCGGTGGGCAGTTATTTTTGGCGTTATCTTGGGGTAAGACTAAGCAAAAATCTCAGTCCGACGGCGCCCATAATCTTATGGTGTAAATACATTGCCTATGCGACGGTCAGCGCCATTGTTATTCGGATGGTCGTTCTACCCTCAACCGTTTTGCAAAACGTTGAATGGTGGATTCGGATCGGTGGATTGGTTTTTTTCTTGCTGATTCTCTACCCCTTAAGACGCCATCTGTTATTGAGCGTATTGTTAGCGTGGAGTTTTTTCCTCGGGCTTTATTTTTTACACCAAAACCAACTCATTTGAGGTTGCTCAATCATAGTCGATCAGATTTTTAAAGCGTCGATGCGCCCATAAATACTGAGCTGGATAGCGTCGTATCTGTGCTTCTAAAAGATCATAGAAGCGTTGAGTGTCGTCTGTTTCACTGCCACTGGGAAAGTTCTCTAAGGGCGGTTGAAATCGAGCGACATAGCCAGATTTTTCGCGATAAAAAACAATGAAAAGTGCCTTGGCCTTGGTTAAAGTTGTTAATTCAGAAGTTAGGGTTGAAGCATAGACCGAATGTCCGAAAAACGTTATTTTGGTGCTCAATTTGCCGCTGTGGAATTGATCTGGCAGAAAAAACAAATTCAAGCCATCACGAACCTTGCGAACGATGCCAAGCATGTTGTTTTTAGGTTCAACAAATTGGTAGCTGTTTAAACGCCCTCTGAGTGAAACGGTTTCTAAAAAGGGATTGTTGCTTCTGCGGTAACTGGTGCTGAGCGGAAAGGATTTTGCCAGAGCACAACCAATAATTTCCATGGTTAAAAAGTGTGATGCCAAGATGATCACCCCATGGTTTTGCGCATTCGCTTGCTCAATGTGTTCTAAACCGCTCACCTCTGCCAATAGAGATTGCGCGCGCTTGGGTTGCCACCAGCCAATGGCCGCTTCGAAAATCATCAACATCATGTTGTTGAAGTTCTCATTACGGATTTGCACCCGCTCTTGATCGGATTTTTCAGGAAAACACAGCGCCAAATTTTGATCAATGGTTTTTTTACGCTTGCCAGCACCCAAACGCAGCATCCAACCCAGCCCTGTAGAGAGCTTAACGAGTACAGGGAAAGGTAAGATGATGATAAGGCGGATGAATAAGGTCAGTAAAACCCATCCCCACCATCTGGGTTTCAGGAAGGGTAAATAGGGGCGAAAAGTCATCCGTCAGCCAATGATAGTTTTAAAATCAACTTGACCAAGCCGACCAGTCCCAGCACAAATAGCGCAGCATAAATAAGTCCTGCAATAATAAAAGGGGTGGCGCTTTTACGCGAAAAATCTTTTTTTAATTTTTCTTTGTTCTGGACGCCGATCATGGCGGCGCAAGTGCTTTGAATGACCGATAAAACGTCTTTGATCAGTTGCATTTATGGTCTGTCTCTCTTGTTAAAATGGTGCTAAAACGTCGTATAAAGTAAACAACAGGTAGTGATCTACCAATAAAACCACGAAAAGGATCATCAAATACCAAATCGAAAACCCAAAGGTTTTCATGGGCAACTTAAGATTGTCTGGCTTTTGCCAAAGCTGTAAGGCGTAATACAAAAATCCCCCGCCGAGCACCACCGAGCCGACCAGATAAATCAGGCCGCTCATGCCCGTTAAGAAAGGTAGAAGGCTGACCACAAATAACAGCACCGTATAGAAAAGAATCTGCAACCGAGTAAAACGCGTGCCGTGGGTGACGGGCAACATGGGCATACCGACCTTGGCGTAGTCATCCTTGCGGTGAATGGCCAATGCCCAAAAATGCGGGGGGGTCCAGACGAAAATAATCAGAAACAGCAATAGGGCGCCAGGGTCAACGGCGTTGGTAATTGCGGTCCACCCCAAGACAGGGGGTGCAGCGCCAGAAGCGCCACCAATCACGATGTTTTGTGGCGTGGCTCGCTTGAGAAAAATGGTATAGACGATGGCATAGCCAATCAAGGCGAAAAAAGTCAGCCAAGCGGTTAGAGCATTGACCAATATGGCCAACATGCCCAATCCTACGACACCAAGGCTGATGCCAAAGATGGTGGCTTTTTTTAAAGACAAGGTGCCGGCTGGCAAAGGACGGTTTTGAGTGCGAGTCATTTGCTCGTCCATACGTCGATCAATCACTTGGTTAAAAACCGCCGCCGAAGCCGAAGCAAGGGCAATGCCCAAGGTGCCAAAAATCAGCGCGTCTAAGGGGGGGAAGTCGGGCGTGGCTAAGAACATACCAATCACGGCCGTCAAAACCAAAAGTGCCACCACCTTGGGTTTGGTCAGTTTTAGGTATTCATGAAAGATTGACATTGGATTAACCGATTCGGGAGTATTTAAGCAAACGTTTCAAGTCGGTCAGCATATATTTAACGTCTCTGCTTTGGGCGGGATAGGACATCATGGCTTTGGCCAAGGGGTCAACCAAAAAAATGTTTTGCTCATCATAAATCACGCTGAACTGTGCCAACATTTGTTGATATTGTGCTTGGTCTAACAGAATGTTTTGGATATTATGCACTTGAATGTTATCGGGATAACGGCTGCGCTCCAATGGTTGCACAGAGACGACAATGGTCTGTAGACGACGCATATTGTCATTGGTCAAAATGCGTAAGGTCTCTGCGGTCTTCAATCGATTGGCGCATGCTTCAGTACAGTGCTCAGCAAAGACCACCAAACTCCATTTGCCTTTAAACAGGTTTTGGTCATCTTGGGTGTGTGCTACAGGTCTGACGGGACTGATGAGCGTCCCATAATTGGTGGTTGGTTGCCCGCCCGTGGACGAAACCCATTGAAATACAATCACGGCAAGTAGCAGCGGCAAGGTGAAAATCAGAACCAGGCCCAAAAGGGTTTTTTTATTAGGGTTTTGCATAGGGTTTCAATAATAGATCAATCAAGCAATGACCGAATGGCGCCGGAACGGCTCTCAAAAATATTGTCTTCGCCAACAATGTCAACCACTTCGGATTTTTGCAATAATCTGAGCACTTTTTCAACGTCCACACAACACAGCTTGACCGAATCAATGTTCTCGTTTAAGCGATCGATGGTTTCTTTTAATGTATGGCACGCCGAACTATCGGTCAGAACAACGCGAGACATGTCTATGATCAGCGTGCCTTGCTGGACGTTATTGAGCAATGTATTGGAAACGTGGCGCGCCGCGCTGAAGCTGAAAGTGCCATCCATCTTATAAAGACTGACTGGCTGATTGAATTGCGTGATGATTTGCCGTTCTGCTTCGGTTAAATCGGCCACAGTGGCGATGTCATCATACAGTACCGACGTTCGATTGAACGCCAAACCAATGCGGTAAGTTAATAAAACCGATGAAATGACAAAACCGACGATCACAGCAATGGTTAAATCAACAAAAACCGTTAGAATCAGCGTTGAACTCATGATCAACACTTCTGAGACGGGCGCGATGGATAGACGCTTTATCGAATGCCAATCAATGATGTTTATGCCCACCATCACCAATATCCCACCCAAGACCGCCAAGGGGATTTTGCTTGCGATATCGCTGAATAACAACACAATCAACAACAAAAACACCCCGTGTAATACACCACTCATGCGACCGTGGCTGCCCGATCGAATGTTCACCATGGTGAGCATGGTGGCCCCTGCTGCAGGCAGTCCGCCAAAGAACCCAGCCACCATATTACCAATGCCCTGACCCACTAATTCCTTGTTGGGGTCGTGCGTGGTTCGGGTCATATTGTCTGCAACCAATGAGGTCAACAGCGAGTCGATCGACCCTAAGATCGCAAGGACAAAAGCAAATTTGATCACATCTACAAAGCGGTCAATGTCAATGGTCGGTATGCGCAGGGTTGGAAAAGCTGAAGGAATATCGCCAATGGTCGGCGCAGAAGTGAATACAAAGGTGCCGAGTACGGTTCCGACAACCAGCGCAATCAGTGCGGGTGGGATATATCTTTTGAGCGTCGGCGGAATGAACACAATAATCAAAATCGACATGGTGCCTAAGATCAAAGCAGAAAAATTGGACTGCGGTAACATGCTGGGCAAGGCAAACAGTTTATCAACAATACCCCCAGGTGGGGTTGCATAGCCAATTAATGCCCCTAATTGAAGCAAAATGATGATGACACCAATGCCACTCATGAACCCAGAAATGACGGGTTGGGGCATCAAATTGATGTATTTGCCTATGCCCAACTTACCCAATGAGATTTGCATGGCACCGGCAAGGATAACCACCAAAAAAGCAATGGAAATATCCGGCGCAAAATGCGGGATCACAATCGCCATCACCACGGTCATGGGTCCCGTTGGACCGGATACCTGGCGGGGCGTACCGCCTGTCAGCGCCGCAAAAAAACCAGCAAATATGGCCCCATATAACCCAGCCAAAGCCCCAGCACCTGATGCCACACCGAAGGCCAAAGCCAAGGGCAAAGCGACCACAGCAACGGTGAGTCCAGCAAAAAGGTCATCGCGTATTTGACGAGCGTTCATCATCTAATCTAAATATTTGGCGATCATGCCGAATTGTGGATCAGCAATGGGCAAAGGTATTTTCAAAGTGACGCCGCCACCTTTGGCCTCAGAAACCGATGCCCCTTTTTCAGTTTCTAAATGTTCAACCGTGTGCTCAAAATTGCCCAAGGGCTGAATGACCTCAACGGTGTCGCCGACTTGTAACTTGTTTTTTGTTAAAACGGTTGCCATCCCGTCGTTAAAATCGGTGATTTCTGCACAAAACTGCTGCTTTCTAGAACGCGAATGTGAATCAAGGTAATTTTGATAGTCTTCATTTTTATGACGTTGGAAGAAGCCATCTGTATAACCGCGGTTGGCTAAGTTTTCTAAATCGTTGAGCAAGGCGGGGTCAAATGATTTGCCCAAATAGGCATCGTCAATGGCACGCCTATAACTTTGTGCTGTTCGAGCCACGTAATAAGCCGACTTGGTTCGCCCTTCAATTTTTAAACAATGAAGCCCCATTTTGGTCAATGTTGATACGTGTTCTATGGCTCGTAAATCTTTGGAGTTCATGATGTAAGTGCCGTGTTCATCTTCTTCAACGGGCATCAATTCACCTGGACGGCGTGCTTCTTCCAACAAAATGGTGGTCGGCTTGGGCGCGCTTAGCTCAGTGTGCTTGGGAATAATATCTTGTTGTTCGTCAACCTTGGCATCGTGGACAGTATAGTTCCAGCGACAAGCATTGGTACAAGTACCTTGATTGGGGTCACGATGATTAAAATAGCCTGAAAGCAAGCACCGCCCACTGTAAGCAATACACAGTGCGCCGTGGACAAAAACCTCTAATTCAACGCTTGGGCAGTTCTTTTGAATGTCTTTGATTTCGTCCAAAGACAACTCACGCGACAGTATGACCCGTTCAATGCCAGCGCGTTCGTGCCAAAATTGCACGCTGGCCCAATTGACCGCATTGGCTTGGACCGAAAGATGGATGGGCATATCGGGCCATTTTTCCCGCACCATCATAATCAACCCTGGGTCAGCCATGATTAAGGCATCGGGTTTCAAAGCAATGATTTCTTGCATGTCCCGCTCAAAAGTTTTCAACTTGGCGTTGTGCGGCAGTAAGTTCACAGTGCAATAAAACTTTTTACCTTGGGCGTGGACTTCTTCCACACCAATTTGGATGTTTTCTGGTGAGAATTCATTATTTCGCGCTCTGAGCGAATAGCGAGGCGGACCTGCATACACGGCATCAGCGCCATAGGCCAAGGCAAAGCGCATATTTTTGAGTGTTCCTGCAGGGGAGAGCAATTCGGGTTTTATCATGAGTGCGTATTTTCCCTGAAAACGTGGTTTCGTGTAGTATAATTCGCGCCCTCTTGTCCCGTAGTTCCGTTATTTGTGAGAGATGGTGATTGATGGTGGGATTCCCGAGCGGTCAAAGGGGGCAGACTGTAAATCTGCTGGCACTGCCTTCGAAGGTTCGAATCCTTCTCCCACCACCATTTTGCGCATTAAAAATTATTGCACAGTCATCAAACATTCGATGGTTTAGATACCGCTAAACGAGTATCTACCTTAGGATTGCGGGTGTAGATATGTTTATGCGGGCGTCGTATAATGGCTATTACCTCAGCCTTCCAAGCTGATGATGTGGGTTCGATTCCCATCGCCCGCTCCATTTAACGAATTGGCTCATGTAGCTCAGGCGGTAGAGCACTTCCTTGGTAAGGAAGAGGTCACGGGTTCGACTCCCGTCATGAGCTCCATAGGCTTATCCATTCGCTTCCAATTAAGATATAGAAAACGCTTGTAAATAAGCATAGAGCTATATTCATTTTCTTTCCCTGTTTTCAATAATATACAATAAGATATTGGTCTCTATGAGGCTATATATGGGGCAACTATGAGAATGTAAAAGTTGTTGCCTTCCTAAAACACTATCGTATGATGGGCATTAAACCGCAATTGAAGTAAAGACTGCCAAGACCTATAAGCTGTCTGATGGTGCGGGAATGTATCTATAAATTACACCTATGAGGAGCTAAGTAATGAATGAGTTGGATTTTTACCAGAAACAAGGACATAGCCTATTGAAAATATGTGGATATGAATTTATTAAAATTGGATGTTTTTACACGAGTGAAACACCTCTTAATACTAAAAAATATAAAGACTATGACTTGTGTATAAAATTGATAGATGATGAATTACTGAAGGCGGGAAAATCTTCATATTTGGTAATACAGTCTGAAAAAACCAACAAAGATGTTGAAATTATTTATGTAGGTTACTATTCACAAAATTTATATAGAAGATGGTTTTATAAAAAAAAGGGCTTACTGTACTCTTGGCATAGTGAGAAGTTAGATGAAGCAATTGATAAAGTTGTGAAAAATGATACAGGTGAAATATCACTTTGGATAACGACGAATCCATTTAGTACTGATGGTCATAATATTAGCAAAGAGATTGAAGATATTATTTTGTTAGAACACCTAAAAAATGACAAACCCATTAAATTTAATAAAGTCGGTAAACGATTGCTGGAGTATATGGACAGCCCAACAGTATCTGAAGTTTTAAATCTCAACACTTAAACAATGCTAAAGACCTTATTGAGATTATGGATTTTACGGCCGATGAATTTAGAGAATCATTTGCAATCCTCACAAAATAAGAGCTTGTCAAAGCAGTTCAATAAGCTATAGCAAATATCCTAAGAATATAGTGGTCATTTATCAAAAGGTAAAAATGACTACTACGATTTTTGACGAATAACAGTGAACCAAGCACCTTATAACTGCGTAAACGATAATGAAATCATTAATCATTACATCAAACAAGTCAACCCAAAAATCAGGGCGATCGATACCGCGTCGAAAAATAAGTTTTAAAGAGAGTCAATATTTATAAGGGGTGATTTTTACCCCTGATTTATAGTGCTATCAGGTCGCTATTCAAGTTCCGTCATGATCTCCATTCTCTGGATGGTGCATGAGACAAATCATCGCCGATAAATTCAAATTAAAAGCAGATTGAAACCCCTCTTAAACGGTGTAATTTTGTAAGCCATTTGTTACAAAAAAGTCCCTCTTTAGACGGTGTGTTTTTGTAGCGATTTCATACAAAAAAACCCTTTAAAACTTGAACATTTTGACTGTCGCCATAGGACCGTAGGGCTCGGTCAGTGGTCAGCACGCCAAGTCGCGTGTAGTTGCTAAAAGCCTTATAAAATAAGGCTTTAGCGTGGCAGTGCATTATAAATTTAATTGCAATTGATCTCTAAATGGTTGTTTTTGGTAGAGAAAAAGGTAGTCACTTTTCGCAGGTCATAATTCCATGTAGATTTTACATTTTTATATTGATTAATTACTTTATAATAAACCACTATACTTTGTTAGATAGACCACTATACTTGTTAGTTAGGTCATTACACTTTTATAATCTATGATAAGCTCCCGAAAATTTAAGTATTTGAATCTGTTTATGACCAAGGAGAAGTTGTGATACAAATCACTCAAAACACCCAAGAAATTGACATTTCACAGCCCTTGTCAGCCCATTCTCAATACAATGTATTGCGTAGAAACGGCGAAATCACCTCCTTTGATCCCAATAAAATTGTCGTTGCCATTGCCAAAGCATACAAGGCAACAGTCGGCGAAGATATGGAAGCGGCACAAAGCACAAGAGCCGTTATCATTGATCTGACGCATAAGATTTGTGCGGCAGTCACGCGTCGAGTGGCGGCGGGCACCCCCATCAATATTGAAGACATCCAAGACCAAGTAGAATTGGCTTTGATGCGCCATGGCGAACAGAAGATTGCTAGAGCCTATGTGCTTTACCGAGAACAAAGAGCCGCTGATAGAGCCAAGAAAAATGCCGCCCAGCATAAGGTTACCAAACCCAACATTATTGTGCAAATGGTTGATGGCACAGAGCAACCTTTGAACATTGAACGCATTCATGAAGTCGTCAACGAAGCGTGTCAAGGTTTGCCCGATGTGGACACACAAAAAGTCATCGATGAGACTATGAGAAGCGTTTATTCAAGAATGTCTGAACGTGACATCAATCCAGCCATGGTGATGAGTGCTCGAACCATGATTGAAGCAGAACCAAACTATGCTTTTGTTGCAGCACGATTATTGTTGGACGACATTCGTCGCGAGGTGCTTAGCGGATTGTATGGTAAGAGCGTTCTGGCAACTCAGGCTGAAATGCCACACTATTATCAAGACAGTTTCTCGTTGTATCTTGCCAGAGGCATTGAGCATGGTTTGATTGATGAGCGCTTGGCCAGTGATTTTGACATAGATCAAATCAGCAAAGCGTTCCAACCAGAACGGGATTTACAATTTAATTATTTGGGCATTCAAACCTTATACGACCGCTATTTTATTCACCATGCGGACAGTCGCATCGAATTGCCACAAACGTTTTTCATGCGGGTGGCTATGGGATTGGCATTGCATGAACAAAATAAAACAGAAAGCGCCATTCGGTTTTATCAGTTGCTGTCCTCATTTGATTTTATGAGTTCAACGCCCACCTTATTTAACTCTGGGACTTTGCGTCCACAGCTGTCTTCATGTTATCTCACGACCATTGCCGATGATTTGGATCAAATTTATGAAGGCGTCAAAGAAAATGCTTTATTATCAAAATTTGCAGGCGGTTTGGGCAATGACTGGACGCAAGTTCGTGCAATGGGTTCTCGTATTAAAGGAACCAATGGCAAATCGCAAGGCGTGGTGCCCTTTCTTAAAGTCGCCAATGATACCGCTGTGGCGGTTAATCAAGGCGGTAAGCGCAAGGGTGCGGTTTGTGCTTATTTGGAAACGTGGCACTTGGACATTGAAGAATTTTTAGAATTAAGGAAGAATACTGGTGATGATCGCCGACGCACGCACGATATGAATACGGCCAACTGGGTGCCAGATTTATTCATGAAGCGCGTGGCCAAAGAGGCAGATTGGACGTTGTTTTCACCTAATGAAGTTCCTGATTTGCACGATCTTTATGGCAAAGCGTTTGAAACCCAGTATGAAGCGTATGAAGCCTTGGCTGAGCAAGGCAAAATCCAAAGTAAAACCGTCAATGCCCAGAATTTATGGCGGCGGATGCTGACCATGTTGTATGAAACAGGTCACCCATGGATCACCTTTAAAGACCCTTGTAATTTGCGTTCACCTCAGCAACACAAAGGGGTGGTTCACTGTTCAAATCTGTGTACTGAAATCACCCTGAACACCAATGAAGAAGAGATTGCTGTTTGTAATTTAGGCAGCGTTAATTTGGTCCAACACATCACGGACGAAGGGACGCTTGATTTGCATAAATTAGAGCGTACCATAAATACGGCGATGCGGATGTTGGACAATGTGATTGAGTATAACTATTACAGCGTTAAAAAAGCGGAAGTCTCTAATTTACGCCATCGCCCTGTGGGCATTGGCCTGATGGGTTTCCAAGATGCGTTGTACAAGTTGGGTCACTCGTACGCCAGTAATGAGGCCATTGAATTTGCTGATCGCTCGATGGAGGCCATCAGCTATTACGCCATCCAAGCTTCAAATGATTTGGCAAAAGAACGCGGCAAATATGAATCATTTGAGGGTTCATTGTGGTCTAAAGGGGTATTGCCTATAGACTCTATTGCCCAGTTGAGGCAATCGCGCGACGGTTATTTAAAACAAGATGAGAGCCAAACGTTGGATTGGGAAGCTTTACGGCAAAAGGTTAAGACGCATGGCATGCGAAACTCCAACACCATGGCCATTGCGCCGACAGCAACCATTGCAAATATCTGTGGTGTGAGCCAGTCCATTGAGCCGACTTATAAGAACCTTTATGTGAAGGCGAATTTATCTGGTGATTTCACAGTGGTCAACCCCATGATGGTCGAAGCCTTAAAGAATCATGGACTTTGGGACAAATCGATGGTGAATGATCTTAAGTTTTATGATGGTGATCTCGGTGAAATTGAACGCGTACCCAAAGACATAAAAGCGCTCTATTTGACGGCATTTGAAATTGATGCGGGTTGGTTGATTGAATGCGCCTCTCGTCGTCAAAAATGGATTGATCAAGCCCAATCATTAAATTTATACTTGGCCGAACCTTCGGGCACAAAATTAGATAATATTTATAAGCTGGCGTGGATAAAAGGCCTGAAAACAACGTATTATTTACGTTCATTGGGCGCTTCTTCTGTGGAGAAGAGCACTTTAGACAAAAGCAGTCATTCAAGTGGGGTCACACTTTCAGAAACGAATGAGTCAGCCAAAGTCTGCAGCATTCTCGATCCAGAATGTGAAGCGTGTCAATAATTAAAATTCGGCAAAGAGGTTAAAATGAAAGACTGGGACAACCCATTAGAATTAAATTTAGAAGAGTCCAAGATTGACCCATTCTTACAAAATGAGCTGAATGAACAGAATCAGCCTTCTATGGGTGATGCTCAAAAAATCGATACAGACAGCGATCCATTAGTCGATCTCATTTTACAAGAATTCAAAAATGATCATTGGGCGAAACCCCAAGAATCAGAAGCACCGAAAGAAATTGTATTAGAGCAATCGGCGCATGAAAATTTGACTGTGGCCAAAACAGTTGAAGGGGCAAAGAGTTCGCGCGTGCGTGTGGACGATAAATCCATGTTGAATTCGCGGGCAGATGTTAATCAATTGGTGCCCATAAAGTATCATTGGGCTTGGGAGAGTTATTTAACGGGCTGTGCAAATCATTGGATGCCAACCGAAGTGCCCATGACCAAAGATATTGAAACGTGGCGCGATCCTAATGGTCTAACCGATGATGAGCGTCTCATGCTCAAACGCAATTTGGGCTTTTTTGCTTCCAGCGAGTCGTTGGTGGCCAACAACATTATCTTCTCTGTTTATCGCCATCTAAGCAATCCAGAATGTCGTCAGTTTTTATTGCGCCAAGCGTTTGAAGAAGCCATTCACACCCACACTTTTCAATACATTGTTGAGAGCTTGGGATTGGATGATGGTGAAATTTTTAATATGTACATGGAAATTCCATCAGTACATGACAAAGCGGCGTGGGCCTTAGAGCATACAAAGGCTTTAGAAGAAGGTCATTTCATGCCCAACACATTAGAAAACAAACGGCGTTTTGTCTGTAATTTGTTTGCTTTGTACGTGTGCATGGAGTCCTTATGGTTTTATACCGGATTTGCTCAAGTATTGTCATTGGGTCGGCGCAATAAAATGATGGGCATTGCTGAGCAGTACCAGTACATTATGCGCGATGAGTCGGTCCATTTTAATTTTGGTATTGATGCCATCAATCAAATCCGCAATGAGAATGTGGGGCTGTGGGATGAGGCGTTTGAACAGCGCATTTTAACCATGCTACACGAGGCCATTGATTTAGAAGTGAAGTACGCGCAAGACACCATGCCCAATGGCATGTTGGGCCTGAATGCAGACATCATTCAAGAATATTTACAATATGTCGCCAATCGGCGTTGCAAGCAATTGAATTTGCCTGAGCAATTTGTCGGAGCGACCAATCCTATGCCATGGATGAGTGAAGCCATGGACCTTAAAAAAGAGAAAAATTTCTTTGAAACACGAGTCACAGAATATCAATCGGGCGGCTCGTTAAGCTGGTAATCAGTCATTGCCTCTTGAACCGCTGAGTGTGTTTGGCCTCAGCGGTTTTTTTTCGCCCACATATTTAATGGCATTAACATTGACGAATGATTTTTTCAATGAGCTCGCGACTATTAATCGAACAAGTCTTATCTAAGGCGCTCTGTAAACAGGCTTTGGCGGCGTTTTTATAGGAATTTGGCAAATATTGGATGCCATCAAACTGACCATATAGACGAGCAGCCAGCTGCGGATTAAGCGCATCAACCTTCTGTAAGGCCTGAACGACTAGTTCATAGCCTTGGGCTTGATGAAAGGCGTGCGGGTTTTGCATCAGTGTGCCAAGCACAGCACGCACTCGATTGGGCAGCAACCAATCAAAATCAGGGTGATTCAACAAATTTTCAGCAACAGCCAGACTGCTTTTTATGGGTGGGCTCACGGATAAGGAAAACCATTTATCCAGCATCAGAGGTTCATCCTTGTGCATTTCATAGAAGTCTTTTAATAATGCTTCCCGTCTCTGGCATTGGGAATTGGGACGCATGAGTACAGCCACAATGGCGGCCATTCGATCGCTCATGTTGTTGGCTTGATCAAATTGTTGACTGGCATGGCTTGGGTCGGTAACCGTCAAGTAATTCAGGCATTGATTTTTGAGCGCTCTCAAACCAATTTGTTCGGGATTGGGCGCATAAGGTTCATTCACAGCGTGGCTCAGCTGTTGATAGTGTTCGAGTAATGTCGTTTGTAACTGTTGTCCTATATCTTCCGCCAATTTAAGATGTCGCCGACACAACTCAGCAATGTTTTGACCATGATTTGACAGCATGGCCGTGATGCGGGGCAAGCGTAAAAAATAACTGCGTAGTCGTGGTGAGAGCGTGGGGTCGGATAAGTTGTGCCTTAGCACTGCTATCACCGGTTCAATGGTGAGTTTGTCGAGTAAGACCAAGCCGTATAGCTGCTGCATGGCAAACCATCGATTAAAGGCGTTGCCATCGTATTGGGCTAATTTTAATTGGTCTGAATGAGCCACATCCCAACGCAATCGAACAGGGGCGGAAAAGTCACGCAAGGGCGATAACACACTGCCTTTGGGGGCTTGAGGCACGTGGAGTGTGATGGATTCACTGTCCAATAAGTAGAGGCTGTCAGGTTGAACAATACCGCCATCTGGATCAATCACGCCATATTTAAATGGAATGGGTAACAAGGCACCCGTACCAGACTGTTGGCGCAAATGAATATGAAAGCCGTGGTCATCCCAGTGGGTATTGATAAATAATTCTGGGGTTCCAGCCACATCATACCAGGGTTGTAGAAAGGATAAATCTCGATCGTTTGCCTCGCCCATGGCTTGCCAAAAATCAGCCACAGTTGCACCTGTGCCATCGTTTATTTGAAGATAGTGCTGCAACCCTTTGGCGAACCCAGCTTTGCCCAGAAGCGTTTGGTAAATGCGAATGACTTCTGCCCCTTTCTCATAAACCGTGAGGGTGTAGAAATTATTGACTTCCTCATAGGCTTTGGGTTGTATGGGGTGAGACAATGCACCGCTGTCTTCGGCAAACTGATATTCCAATATGAGCTGAGCATCTTCAATTCTCTTGCACACCCCATCTCGTAAATCGCGGGTGAATTCTTGGTCGCGAAAAACGGTTAGCCCTTCTTTGAGGGTCAGTTGAAACCAGTCTCTACACGTGACGCGATTGCCCGTCCAGTTGTGGAAGTATTCGTGGGCAATAACCGATTCAATGCGTTCATAATCCAAGTCCGTTGCCAACTCAGGCGAGGCAAAAACCAATTTGGCATTGAATACATTCAGTCCTTTATTTTCCATTGCACCCGCATTAAAGTGATCCACGGCAACGATGTTAAATTCATCCAAATCATAACTCAGCTGAAAACGTTGCTCATCCCAAGCCATGGATTTTTTAAGCGCAATGAGCGCAAAATCACATTTATCAATATTGTGCGGCTCGGCATAAATGCCACATTGAACCGTACGTCCCTCAGCCGTTGTAAAAGTATCAAATTTTGCTTCAAGTTGACCTGCAACCATGGCGAATAAGTAGCAAGGTTTGGGGTGTGGGTCGTGGTAAACGACATAATGACGCTGGTTGTCACATGGGCCTTGCTCTATGCAATCGCCGTTACTCAACAAGACGGGGTTGGCTGCCTGATCGGCTTCTATTCTGACCGTATATTGGGACAGCACATCGGGTCGGTCTGGGAAGAAAGTGATGCGCCTAAACCCTTGCGCCTCGCATTGCGTACAGTATAGACCGTGAGAGCGATACAAACCTTGGAGCTGGGTATTTTCATCGGGCTTTATTTTGACTTGAATGCGCAAGTTGAGGTCATCAGTTGGGTTGAGCAATGTCAGCCCTTGCTCATTGAGTTGGTATTCATCGGCATGAAGTTCCATGCCATTGGCTTGTATGCAAACCAGTTCAATGGACTCGCCATTGAGAAATAAGGGCGCATCCGCTTCCAATCGATGCAGTTGTAACTGTGAATCGACGATGGCGTAATCGTCAAAAAGGGCAAAATCCAAGCGAACCTGCTCTAAACGCCAGCCGTAACTTTTATAGTCGGATAATCTAATCAATTTAATACCTTTTTAATAGTAGTTGTGCGGTTAAGACGCATTGAATGTGGTCATTTTATGCGTGTTAGAACCACCATTGGGTCATTGTAATGGTAAAGCTATGACCGATTGCATGGCTTTTTTCTCAAGCGCAGCAAATGTTCTACGCCTATGCCGCCAGGCACATTTTTTTCTGCGTGGCTTTCGATGTGCTCCACCTCAAATTCAGCTTTGTATAAGGCACAAACATCGGCCACTGAGATCGAGAAGGGTGGGCTTTTCTCACTATTATGCTCCAATGTAATGAGTAAACCTTGGGCGTTATCGGTCAATGATTGGGCCAATGTTTGAACATATTTGGGGCGCATTTCAGGCGGCAAAGCAATCAACCCAGCGCGGTCATAAAACGCATCAAACCCTTGTTCCGTTTGGGCGAAGTAGTCCCCACAATGTAAGGTCAACTTGTCATAGCTTGCGGTGTAGCCCAATTCATTATGGTGAATTTTGGGCACCAGTTTTGCCTCAGCAAAAAACGCTTGGGTGGCCACTTGGCTGATTTCAAAACCATGAACTTGCGTTTCTAAGTGGCGCAGAAAATGAAGGCAAGGGGCTTTGCCACAAAGCGGGACTGAAATTTTGTTGGTGGCGCCAATCAATGGCGTCCAATGTTCAACCAGCAGCGGGTGCGCTTGATCCAATTGGAATCCAAGCTGTTTATTTTGCCATCGCTGCAACCAAAATTCTTTATCCATAAAGTCAATTAAGGGGAGTGGCTCTGCGCAAGTTCGGTGTTTGGTATCCCTTGAAAAAACAGATCTAAGGTGTCTGAGGGCACCAGTATTTTGACCTTGGATTTACTCCGTGTGATGGTCGTATAAAGCATTTTGTGGTTTAGTAAATTTTCATTCATGTCAGAGGTTGCCCAAAGCCAGACTTCTTCAAACTCAGAACCCTGTGCTTGGTGAACACTGAGGACCCATGCATCATCCACCAAAACGGGACAATGGTCGTAACACTGAACGCAATGATTGGCATTGTTGAAATAGTAACGGGTTTGGCCGGCTTGTTGTACGGCAAATCCCATGTCGCCATTTGACCAATGTGCGGTGTTTTGACGCACGATGATCGGGCGAACGCCAAAAGCGCTAAAACGTTCAGTAAAATTTTTATTGATGGCCTCTAAACCGGCCAAGCCAACACGTTGGGGGTTTAGAATGACATAGTCACGGTGGCAGTCTATGAGCGCTTGAAAGTCTGATTTTTCCACCAGTTCTGCCCATTTTTGCACGTTGTCAGACGCTTTCTGGGTGAGCGCTTCCCACGCCTGTTGACTGTCCTCAATCCATGTCTCTTCGTGTAAGAGCGATTTAAAGTGCGCAATATCTCGTTCCAAACAACTGCGCGCCAATTGATTGATGATCGTTTGTTTTGAAAAACGATATTGAACGTTTAGTACACAGACATTGTGCGGGGTTGCTTCATTGATGATTTCAATGACTTGTCCAACATCGATGCTAGGCAGTTGATTGGCATCACCCAACCAAACCATATTTTTGACGTATTGACTGGCACGCATCAGCTGCGCAGCCAATTCTAATGACAACATCGAAACCTCGTCCACGATGAGTAGGTCAAAAGGCAGGAAAGGTTTTTTGTTGCTGTAAACAGCGGGATTGATTTTCATCAGTCCGTGGACCGTGTTGATCTGGATATTGTTGTGGTTGAATCCAGACATTTGTGCCAACATAGATTCCAAGCGCCGCGTCGCTTTGGCAGTGGGGGCACAGATGGCAATTTGCGCTTGTGGATTTTTTTTGATTAAGCTGATTACGATTTCAGTGGCAATGGTCGTTTTCCCCGTGCCAGGTTCGCCATTGATAAGCGTAAATTCATGGCTGAGAGCCTGTTCAATGGCCTGTTGTTGTTGCTGAGTATTGATCCGTGGGCTGATGGAATAAACTGGTTGGTCATCGAGGTGGGATTTTTGCCTCAAATGCTTTAGAAGGGTGGCTTTATCGCGCCAGTAACGAATAGGAATGAGGTGATTGTCATCGATCACCCAGAGTGTGGATTGAGACAGATTTGAATCAGCTGAGGTTTGCACAAAGGGCAGTCGCGCTAAATTTTTATGCATTGATGCATTGGGGATGGCCACGGCAAACTGCTTTTGCCAAATGCATTGAGCCAGAGCATTGTTCAAAAAATCTTTAGTCGCTTGATCACTATCAATGGCTAAGGTGGTTAAAAAAGTATCGGTTAGATGCATTTGTCTGCCATGCGGTCATCAGGTTTTGTCATCAAAACTGAATGGTAAAGTCTCATTGGAAACCTTTATGTTATATGATTAGTGCCAAAAAATTGGATGAGAAATTTGGTGTCAAGCCGTATGATTTTATCGTACGTCCTCGCACCAAAACTGTTATCTGGGATCTCACGATCAAGAGAAAGATGATCTCATGGCTCCATAATCCAATATTTCAACTTAAAGCCACAACTTTCAAACAGCTCTTTGCTGGCTTCGTTTCCAATTTTTATCTTAGCGTAGGAATTTGGGAACCGAACCATCACTGCTTTTATGAGTGCTTTTCCAATGCCTCTTTGTTGATAATCTGGATGCACACAAATAGCAATGTCATTGTTATTTGAGCTAACATATCCTGCTGGTTTTTTGTCGAACAGTGCCACAAGATAAATGTTGGCGTGCTTCTGCATGTATTGTTGCTGTTGTTGTTCAGTAATGTATATGGGATCTATGAAAGAACCCACGACTCGTGGGTCATTACGTAGCAATCGTATAAATTCATAATATTTTGGTGCGTTATCAACGATTTCTATCATGGTTTTCTCTCAATCACTTGATGATGTTCTTAAGTTTGTTACAAATCACCGATTGTCATTGTATTAATGGGTTTATTTTTGAAGGTATCTCTTGTATATTGTCCAAATTGCAAATAATCATTATTTTGATTAATTTTCATACGTTCATTTTATCATTTTTGTATTGGCATCTATTTGGAAATCGAATGGCCACCTACCCTAGCAAAGCAAGTTTAAGATAAGGCTTTGATTGAGAAAAAACGTTTTTCTGTAAATGCTTCTTTTATAATGATAATTCATGACCCCTGAAAAAATCATTATTCGCCCAGCTGTTATTGACGATGCGCCGTTAATTTTGCAATTCGTTCAAGCGTTGGCAGAATATGAAAAAGAACCGAATGCGGTTGTGAATACAGTTGAGTCGATCAAGCAAATTTTGTTTACCCCGCCTGTTCGGGTTGAGGCCTTGATTTGTGAATTGGCCGGTCAAGCTATTGGTTTTGCGGTTTATTTTTATAATTATTCAACGTGGTTGGGTCAGCACGGTCTTTATCTTGAGGATTTATATGTGCAACCTGAGCATCGTAAAATCGGCGCTGGCAAAAAACTGTTAAAATCCTTAGCGACCATTGCCGTTCAAAATAATTGTGGTCGATTGGAGTGGAGCGTTTTAAATTGGAATCGTTTGGCCATTGATTTTTATGATTCCATCGGTGCCAAACCACAGGATGAATGGACCGTTTATCGCTTAACAGGAGACGCATTGAAATCATTTGCAAGGAAATAAATACTATGAGTACAACAGACATTGAAAAACCCATTGCCTTAGAGTTGGTCAACATCCATAAAAGTTTTGGCGATGTATCCATTATTAAAGGGGTCTCATTAAAAGCCTATGAAGGCGATGTGATTTCAATCATTGGTGCTAGTGGCTCTGGCAAGAGCACGCTGTTAAGGTGCATTAATTTATTGGAAAATCCCAGTCAGGGTGAAATCCGCGTTTTTGGTGAAACACTACAGATGGCCGCTGACAAGCAGGGCGACCTACAAGCGACTTCCATCAAGCAATTGAGAGCCATGCGCGAAAAAATCGGCTTTGTTTTTCAAAACTTTAACCTTTGGCCACACAAGACAGTCATTGAGAATCTCATTGAAGCACCCACCAAGGTTTTGAAACAGTCAAAAGAGATGGCCATAGAAAAAAGTGACGTGTTATTAAAAAAAGTGGGGTTGTTTGAACGCCGAGATTATTACCCAAGCCAGTTGTCGGGCGGGCAGCAACAACGCGTTGCTATTGCCAGAGCTTTGGCCATGGATCCTGAAATTTTATTGTTTGATGAGCCGACCTCATCCTTAGACCCTGAATTGGTGGATGAGGTATTATCGACCATGAAGTCGTTGGCCGATGAAAAACGCACCATGTTGGTGGTCACTCACGAAATGGCTTTTGCGCGAGAAGTTTCGAGCAAGATGATTTTTTTACACCAAGGATTGGTTGAGGCAGAGGGTGCACCGGAGTATATTTTCAATCAAGCCGATTCGCCAAGGCTTAAGCAATTTTTGTCGCGCGAATACGAAGCCTAATTAGCCAAAGAGCGCTCAAAGCGGTGCACAATTCATTATGGGCAAACGTTTTTTAATCACCTAATACGACTAATTGTATTAAAATCTATGTCGTTACATTGATGAATAGCTCCATTGTGCAGACACATTGAGGTCGTCATCTTACTTATTTTCAATCATTAAAAGGACATTACTATGAAAAAATCATTTATTGCAACACTGGCTGTTTTGATGCTAACCGCATTCAGCAGCATCACTTTTGCTAAGACCGTAAAATTTGCAACCGAAGGGGCTTGGGCGCCTTTTAATTTCGTCGATGCTTCAGGCGAAGCCAAGGGTTTTGATGTGGATATTGCCAAAGCACTTTGCGCTGAGATGAAAGTGGAATGTGAGATCGTCATTCAAGACTGGGACGGATTGATTCCCGCATTAAAGCTGAAAAAGTTTGATGCCATCGTCGCCAGCATGTCAATCACAGAAGAACGTTTAAAGCAGGTTGATTTTACCAATTCGTACTACAGCGGTGGTTTACGTTTTATGGGTAAAAAGAAAAAAGACCTAACCTTATCAAAAACGGGATTGAAAGGTAAAAACATTGGTGCGCAGCGTTCAACGGTCGCAAGTGCTTATTTAGAAAAGCATTACGGTGATTTCGTCAATGTTAAGTTGTACGACACTCAAGACAATGTCTATTTGGATCTGATTTCAGGTCGGTTAGATGGCGCATTGTCTGATGAGTTGCCAACGTATAATTGGTTGAAGTCCAAAGATGGTAAGGATTTTGAATTCGTTGGCGAAGCTTTCGCAAAAGACGACAAAATCGGCATTGCCGTCCGTAAAGGCGACGATCTGCGCGAGAAAATTAATGCCGCATTGACGGCCATTGTTAATAATGGCACCTATGAAAAAATCAATGCAAAATACTTCCCCTTCTCAATTTATTGAGATCACTCGTTTGATCAAACGCCAGAAATAAAGCATTTCTGGCGTTTATTAAAACCATCTTCAGTATTCAGTGATAGAGCTACACGGATTCGGCTACCAGCTAATGCTGGGCACCCTTGTTACCTTACAAGTGGCTGCTGGCGCTATGGTCTGGGGCTTGACCATGGGGATATTGAGCGCATTGGCGAAATCCTCGCACTCAAAAATTCTTCAATCAATCAGCACCGCATATACCAGCATCTTCAGGGGCTTGCCTGAATTATTGACCATATTGCTGATTTACTATAGTGCAGAAATTGTCCTTGGTATTATTGCCAATGACGTATTCGGCTTTGAAGACCCCATTGATTTGAATCCCTTGTACACGGGTATGTTTGCATTAGGCTTGATTTTTGGCGCATATGCCAGCGAAGTGTTTCGAGGCGCATTGCTTGCCATAGCCAAAGGTCAAACGGAAGTGTCAATGGCTTTGGGCATGTCCAAACTCCAGTGTTATCAGCGTATTATCATTCCGCAGATTTGGCGACTGGCGATTCCAGGACTGGGCAATTTGTTTTTGGTTTTATTAAAAGATACCGCCCTGGTTTCGGTCATTGGTTTGAATGAACTGATGCAAAAATCAAAATTGGCGGTGGGATTTACCAAAGAACCCTTTACCTTTTATATGTTTGCGGCCTTGATCTATTTAAGTTTAACCATCATTTCTATGGTGGCACTCCACTATTTAGAAAAAAGAACCAATAGAGGCATGGCGGTCAGCTGATGGAACTTAAATTTCAGAACATGATCGATAACTTTCCAGCGTTGCTGGAGGCGTCCTTAACCACCTTAGAATTGCTGGTCGTTAGTTCGCTGATTGGTATTGTTTTGGCCATTCCCATCGGGCTATTGCGGCGTTCAAAAAACAAGTATATTATGGCCTTGCCCTACGCCTACATATTCTTCTTTCGCGGCACGCCTTTGCTGGTTCAAATCTTTTTGATTTACTATGGTGCTTCTCAGTTTGAAGTGGTGCGTGATAGTTTCTTATGGCCCATTCTTAGAGAAGCGTATTGGTGCGCCATCATTGCCTTCAGTTTGAATACCTCAGCGTATATTGCTGAAATTCTACGAGGGGCCTTAAGCAGTATTCCAAAGGGCGAAGTGGAAGCCTGCGTTGCCTTAGGCTTTTCCAAGTTTGCCATGTATAAAAACATACTGTTTCCGCGCGCTTTTGGCATTATGTTGCCAGCCTACAGTAATGAAGTGATCTTACTGCTCAAAGGAACCGCCTTGGCGAGCACCATCACCTTACTGGATTTAATGGGCGTGGCACGAACCATCATTGCGCGAAATTTAGCCACCATCGATATACTAGTGGCGGCGGGGGTGATTTATTTGGCCATGAGTGTGATTATATTTGCCATCTTTAAGCAAATCGAGAAGTCCTATAACGCCCATCAAAATTTAAGATCATAAACAAGCGGTCCAAATGCTTAGACAACTTGTGATCGAGCATTGATCCAGTTTCTGAATCAAATATTAAAAGCCGTAACCAAATTCCAAGGCAACGCCAACAAACCTTATGTTAACATTAAGTGGAGCGATGATCTCTCGGGGAAATATCTGATGAGTAAAAGTAAAATTACTAATTGAGTACATGACGCTCCACTGGAATCCTTTGGTTAGCTCACCATATCCAATGTTAAAATGCGTTGCTGTATTGCCTGAGTTATTGATTGGAAAAACAGAATTTTTTGAGCGATAAGCCCCAGTGCCAGTCCCAAGTCCAATAATAAATCCGCCATCAGAAACATAATCCAAAACAATAAACGAAAAATCGACGCCAGAAATGATATCGGTTGAAATGTTTGTTGTATGTGCCCCAAATATACGAACATGTTTAAACTTATATCCTGCTTTGAAAGTATAAGGGATTGAGTCTGGTCGCCCATCTCGAGAGAAGCTATTGGTATTATCATCAATGTTATGTGTAATTGTAGGGAAAGCATAAGGAGAGACGCTGACAAAGGCTCCAGTGTATTTGTTATTGTTCGCAATACTGAAAGTGGCCGTCAGGCATAAAAGTATTGCAAGAATGGATTTTGTTTTAATCATTTTAATATTCCTTGGTTGAGTGAATTTAAGCTTAAATGCATCAGATTTATTTATGCTTTTAAGAATTATAGCATACTAAATTCAAGTCTCAGAATAATATGAAAACCAGAAGCTTTAGAGCGGTTCACTCATGCTGATTAAGGAATTCTTTCAATGATCAAAAACCCCTAACATTGGATTATGAAGCGGGCTGCTTAAATTGACAGTGGTTCTAATTCCGCTTTGATTTTTCTCTCCAGCTGGTTTTTTCATTTTGTTTAAACTAACAACTTATGACGGTTTGAGCTTCTGCCACGATCAATGCTTGCCAGTCATACGAGCTAAGCGTGATTGACTGGCTAGCCCCCGCTCAGATGAAGTGGTGAATGTCCTCGCCTTGCGCTCTAAGGATTGAATCCAAATGCGCCAAATGTTCATTAGCATTCAGCCCAGTATTTTAAGTTATAGGATGTGTATAGTTGTTTTAAAGTCAGCCAACTTGACTCTAAGCCCACCTTCTTAATACCCAGTTATATTTTAAAAAGCCTTTGCTTTAAAATGATTTGTATGAAAAAATTCTAAGCATATCACCGATATAAAAACGGGCTTATTGGTAAAATACAGAGAAATTTCATCAATGGAAAAAACCTTGCCACAAATAGTCGTAAGGTTGAAGCGAACAAGTTCTAATCACATTAGTACGATTTCCACTGTCGCACAGAGGAATTTAGGGCATCATTCGCGTCATTTAAACAGAAATGGGAAAAGATATTATGAAAATTGGTATTCCAAAAGAGATCAATGCTGGCGAAAAAAGGGTCGCTGTCACGCCTGAAGTGACGGGTCAACTGATCAAATTAGGTTTTGAAGTACAGGTTGAATCCCTTGCTGGCAAAAGCGCAAATTTCACCGACGGTGATTACGAAGCGGCAGGCGCCTCAATCAATAAAGACACCAAAGCCTTATGGCAAGAGAATGACATCATCCTCAAGATTGGTGAGTTAGGCCACCATCCAACCTTAAAGTGCGATGAGACAGAGTTATTGGCGGAAAATAAAATATTCGCCTCCTTTGTTTGGCCATCACTCAATCCAGAGTTATTGAAAACCTTAGCCGATAAAAAAGTCACCACCTTGGCCATGGACAATGTGCCCAGAATTTCACGCGCTCAGAAATTAGACGCTCGAAGCTCAATGGCCAATATTTCTGGTTATAGGGCGGTCCTTGAAGCGGCGCACAATTTTAATCGCTTTTTTGCGGGACAAATCACCGCAGCCGGCAAGGTTCAGCCCGCTAAGGTGATGGTCATTGGTGTAGGTGTTGCGGGTTTAGCCGCCATCGGTGTTGCCAATAGCATGGGTGCGGTGGTGCGCGCTTTTGATACGCGCTTAGAAGTTAAAGAACAAGTTGAGAGCATGGGCGCCGAATTTTTAGAATTGGATTTTGCCGAAGATGGTAGCGGTGAAGGCGGTTATGCCAAGGTCATGAGTGATGAGTTTATCCAAGCTGAAATGGCCTTGTTTTTGGAGCAGGCCAAGGAAGTTGACATCATCATCACCACCGCTTTGATCCCTGGAAGACCGGCACCAGAGCTGATCACCAAGGAAATGGTCAGCGCTATGAAGAATGGCAGCGTCATCGTCGATCTCGCTGCAGAACAAGGCGGCAATTGCAAGCTGACAAAAGCGGGTGAAATTGTCGAAGTTGATGGGGTTCAAATCATTGGTTATACCGATCTTCCCAGCCGACTATCCACCCAAGCCAGTCAGATGTACGGAACCAATTTACGTCATTTATTGACCGAGATGTGTCCAGAGAAAGATGGGGTGTTGCAAATCGATATGGACAATGAGGTTGTGCGCGGTTTGACTGCGACCCATCAAGGCGAAGTGACTTGGCCACCACCAGCGCCTAAGTTGTCGGCAGCCCCTGCTGCACCGAAGAAAGTTGAACCGGTGATGCCCATCGAACCCGAGAAACCCAAAACAAAATATTGGCCAATCGTCGTGGGTGCTTTGGCTTTGGCATTAGTGGGCTTGTTTGCACCGCCTTCATTTCTGGGACATTTTACAGTTTTTGTGTTGTCGTGCTTCATCGGTTATATGGTGGTCTGGAATGTCACACCAGCGCTGCACACACCACTCATGAGCGTTACCAATGCCATTAGCAGTATCATCATTGTGGGTGCGATTGTACAAATTGACTCGACCCAGAACATCGTGCTGTGGTTGTCTGGCATTGCCATACTCATTACCGCGGTCAATATTTTTGGTGGATTTGCCGTGACTCAGCGCATGCTGGGCATGTTTCAGAAATAGTTTTAAGGAGATATTATGTTAACAAGTTTGGTTGCCGCTTCGTATCTCGCTGCGGCTATATTATTCATTCTCACCTTACGCGGTTTAAGCAATCAAGAGTCTGCTCGTCGAGGCAACTTAATGGGTATGGTTGGTATGGGCATTGCCATTTTGGCAACCATTGCCAGCGTGCAAGAAAATATCATGATTTTGGTTGGCGGTTTGGCCGTTGGTGGGACATTGGGATTCATCCTGTCACGTCGCGTGCAAATGACTCAAATGCCCGAATTGGTGGCATTTTTACACAGCTTAGTGGGTCTGGCAGCGGTGATCGTTGGCTTTGCTAATTTTTATGACCCCGTGTTTGATTATGTGGGAGTTGAGCGCTCCATCAATGCCACTGAAACCGCCATTGGGGTGATTATCGGCGCTTTGACCTTTACTGGGTCAGTCGTCGCATACGGCAAACTCAGTGGTAAGATTGGGGGCAATCCTTTGTTATTGCCAGCGCGTCATTGGCTGAATCTTGGCATATTGGTTGCGTTGGTCTTTTTGACCATTGCTTTTGTCAGCGCCAACCATTCGGGCGGCGGATTTGTTTACTTAGTGATTATGACCTTACTTGCCATGTTCATCGGCGTGCATTTGGTAGCGGCCATTGGGGGCGCAGATATGCCTGTGGTGATTTCTATGTTAAACAGTTATTCTGGCTGGGCAGCAACGGCAATGGGTTTCATGCTGAGCAATGATCTGCTCATATTGACGGGTGCATTGGTCGGCAGCAGCGGTGCCATTTTGAGTTATATAATGTGTAAGGCGATGAATCGCAATTTTATTGCGGTGATTTCCGGTGGCTACGGTCTAAGCACGTCAAGTAGCAGCTCGAGCAGTGAAATCGAAGGCGAGATAGAAGCCACTTCGGCCATTGAATTGGCAGAGCAGCTAAAACATGCCAAAAATGTGATGATCGTCCCTGGCTACGGCATGGCTGTGGCGCAAGCTCAGCACATAGTTTCAGAAATTGTTAAAGCGCTTCAAAGTCAAAAGGTCAATGTGCGATTTGCCATCCATCCCGTGGCGGGACGGATGCCCGGACATATGAACGTCCTATTAGCCGAAGCAAAGGTGCCTTACGATATAGTGTATGAAATGGACGAAGTGAACGATGATTTTTCAGACGTTGACATCACCATCATTGTTGGGGCAAATGACATTGTCAACCCATCTGCGCAAACCGATGCTGACAGTCCCATTGCGGGGATGCCTGTGTTGGAAGTGTGGAAAAGCGAATCAGTCGTTGTCCTCAAAAGAGGCATGGCAGCGGGTTATGCGGGCGTTGAAAACCCCCTATTCTATAAAGACAATACGCGGATGCTATTTGGTGATGCCCAAAGCAGTTTGGACGAGATCTTTCGTCATTTAAAATAAGGTTTCAAAGAAGGGCCGCTGCGGCGAGGGCGGCCTTTACATCAATGATTGCGCCAATCATCATCAGGCGAAGTCTAAGCAATCATTCTTTAAGCGCTCGGCGTAACACCTTACCCACATTGGTTTTAGGCAGTTCTTTGATGAATTCAATGTGTTTGGGTATTTTATAGCGCAGCAGTTTGTCATCGCAATAATCTAAAATGTCTTGTTCGGTTAAAGTGGCGCCTTTGGCGATCACGACAAAGGCTTTGACCACTTCGCCACTCTTTTCATCTTTGACCCCAACACAACCGCATTCAGCGACTTGTTCCATGCTGTTGATGACCTGCTCAACTTCAGTGGGATAGACGTTAAAACCTGAAACAATCACCATGTCTGTGGCGCGCTCTAATAAGTAGATGAACCCTTTTTCATCCATTCGGCCAATGTCGCCTGTTTTAAACCAGCCCGTCTTTGTTAAAGCCTGCTTTGTGGCCTCGTCATTGTTCCAATAACCGCGCATAACTTGTGGTCCTGCAATGGCCAACTGCCCTTCTTCGCCAAGCGGGACGGGTTGATCATTGTCATCGACAATGTAAACGGTGGTGCTCGGTATAGGCAGGCCAATGCTGCCGTTATAATCAGTGACTGTGTGCGGGTTGATGGTTGCCGCTGGCGAAGTTTCAGTGAGTCCATAAGCCTCTAAAATGAAGCAACCGGTTATTTGTTTCCACAACTGCGCGGTGAACTTTTGTACAGCCATTCCGCCTCCCAAGCTGAGCTTCAAATGTGAAAAATCAACTTTTTGAATGTCTGGATGGTTCGCCAATGCGTGGAATAAAGTATTAACACCGGTAATGGCGTGGGGTGGGTTTTCGATCAGCGTTTTAATGAAGGTTGGCAAGTCTCTGGGGTTGGTGATCAGAATATTTTCTTTGCCTAAGCCAAACATGACATAGAAATTGGCTGTGAGTGAGAAGATATGATACAGCGGCAACGCCGTAATGACATTTTTAGTCTCGTCTGTACGGAGCTCTTTAGGTAAATAGCTCGTTGCTTGTTGCACATTGGCCACTAAATTTTTGTGCGTCAGTATCACGCCCTTTGAACGCCCAGTGGTGCCGCCGGTATATTGCAAAAAGGCGATGTCGTCGGCATTGAGGTTGGTTTTTTTGACCTTGCCTGAACCATCTTGTGCCAGAAGGGTACTCAAAGGCGTATGTTCGACTTTTGTTAAATGGTAGGGCTTGATCAATCGTTTGACGTATTTCAACACAAATTGAACAACCACGCGTTTGAAGGTCGGAAAAACATCGGCAATAGATAGGGGGATGACGTGTTGCAGCGCATGAATATTTTCTAATTCATCGATGGTATGCGCTGCACCATCCCACACGAATAAGGCGCTAGCCCCGCTGTCTTCAAGAATGTGTTCCAGCTCTCGGGGCGTGAGTAGTGGGTTGATATTGACCACAATCATGCCCGCTTGGTGAATGGCTTGGATCAAAATGGGGTATTGCAAGCAGTTGGGTGACATGATGGCAATACGATCTTGTTCCTTAAAATGCTGTTGCAACCAGGCTGTGATCGATTGCGCATGCGCTTGAGAAGCTTTGTACGTTAAAGCGACACCCAGATTTTTAAAAGCAATGCGGTTGGCGAATGTTTGGTTGGATTCGTCGTAAAAAGCGCATAAATGCGGATGGGCATTTTCATCTATTTCACGTGGAACATCCTCAGGATATTGTTGTAACCAAATTTTATCGTCATAGGAAGACATAGCAACACCTCGTGTTTTGTAAATTAAAGTTTGTGGTAGTCTTTATGGATCTGGCGAATGAGTTCTGCCACAGTTGGGCAATCGTTGATTTGCCCGACCCCTTGCCCTGCTGAATAAATTTCTTTCCAGCGTTTTGCCAATTTACCCGAGTCTAAAGAACTGAGGTCTAAGGTCTGATTGGAACGGTCTTCTACGCGATTGTCCATCGCTTGTTCTAATGAAGATTTGAGCCAGTTGGCTGGTACACCAGTGATTTTATTTGAAAGGACAATGTCTGAGCAATTGGAGTCGATGATCATTTTTTTAAATTCGGGGGCTGCCCAGCTTTCTTCAGTGGCAATAAAGCGCGTACCCATATAGGCTAAATCGGCGCCAAGTGCAATCACAGATCGTATCGATGCTGCATTGGTGATACCACCGCCAACGACGATGATGCCATCAAAAAACTGGCGCACCTCATTGACAAACACAAAGGGCGACAAGGTCCCTGTATGACCGCCCGCGCCTGCGCAAATCAAAATCAAACCATCGACCCCAGCAGCCACGGCTTTTTTGGCGTGCTCAATGCTGATGACATCGCTGAATACTTTGCCGCCATAATCGTGAATTTTATGAATGATGTCCTTAGGGCTGCCTAAGGCCGTAATGACTAAGGGAACTTGATGCTTTAAGATGATTTCTAAATCTTCGAGGTGCCGAGGAAAGGAGCGATGGGTGATGACGTTAATTCCCCAGTGATCTTTTAACGCAGTTTCGGAGAGACTTTGTTTGATGGTGGTGATCCAATCATCCAATATTTGTGGTGTTCTGGCATTTTGTGAGGGGAAGGTACCTATGATGCCCGATTGGGCGGCGGCCAACAGCAGAGGTGGCCCAGATATTAAAAACATCGGCGCTTGGATGACTGGTAAGCGCAGTGATTGGAGCCGTTTTGTCGCTGTGGTCATCTTAGCAATGGCCTAGTTTCAGGGCGTCTTAAGGTTTTCAAAAATGCCTGCTGCACCCATACCTGTGCCAATACACATGGTGATCATGCCATATTTAATAGCGTCCCGTTTAAAAGCAGACATGAGGGTCGCGGTGCGGATGGCACCCGTTGCGCCGAGCGGGTGTCCCAGCGCAATGGCGCCACCAAGCGGATTAACCACCTGAGGGTTTAAACCGAGCGTGTTCATGACCGCTAAGGATTGCGCAGCAAAGGCTTCGTTGAGTTCTATCCAGCCCAAATCCTCTTGGCTGATTTGAGCGCCTTTAAGCGCATGTGGGATGGCTTCAATGGGGCCAATGCCCATGATTTTGGGATCAACGCCAACGACTGAATACTGGACAAATCGGGCAATGGGGTCGAGCTGTAATTGCTTGACGATTTTTTCACTGACGACCAAGACGCAGGCTGAACCATCAGACATTTGCGAGCTATTGCCGGCTGTTACGCTGCCAGCGGAAGCAAACACAGGTTTTAAAGCATTGAGTTTGTCGAGTGTGGTGTCAGCCCGAGGACCCTCGTCAGCACTGATGTGGGTTGTTTGGGGGGTGACGCTGTCGTTATCAAATTGTTGTACTGTGGATTCAATCGCAATGATTTCCTGGTCAAACAGTCCTTGTTCTTGGGCTTTCAAGGCTTTTTGGTGGCTGTCAAAGGCGAATTGATTTTGTGCGTCTTTGGTGACATGGTACTGTTGTGCCACTTTTTCAGCGGTCAGACCCATGCCGTAAGCAATGCCAACGTTTTCATCGCTAAATATTTTTGGATTCAGCGCAGGTTTATTGCCCATCATGGGGACTTGTGACATGCTTTCCACACCACCTGCAATCACAATGTCGGCTTGATTGGATCGGATCATCATGGCGGCATTGGCCACGGCTTGCACGCCCGAACAACAGAAGCGATTGATGGTATAAGCAGGGGTGCGCTCGGGCAAGTGCGCCAGTAATGTGGCAATGCGCGCAACATTCAGCCCTTGTGGGCCTTCGGGCATGGCACAGCCAATAATGACATCATCAATGGCATTTGGGTCAATTGACGGATTACGCTTGATGAGCGCGCTCAGGCAGTGTGCCAACATATCATCTGGACGGACGTGCTTTAATCCCCCATTCCTCTTACCAACGGGGGTTCTAATGGCATCGATAATATAAGCTTGGATCATGGGCGTTTAATTTCTTAAAGGTTTGCCTTTTTTCAACATGTGTTCTATGCGGTCTTGGGTTTTGGTCGTTTCTAATAATGTCATAAAATATTTTCGCTCCAAATTTAGCAGCCATTGCTCACTGACTGGGATGCCATCGTCCACTTCACCACTAAAAATTTCAGCAATGTATTGGGCGATTAAGTGATCGTGTTCAGAAATGAAGGCGCCTTCAGCTAGATTGGTCAAATGCCCCAAAATATTGGCTTTACCCGTTTGTCCAATGGGCATGATGGGTTCAAGTTTGATTGCAGGGTAGGTTGCACTGTCGATGTGGTAAGCGGCTTTTTTCAGGGCAACAAAAAGCAGCTCTTGTTGATGCGCAATGATGGTGGTTGCTGGGTCGAGGTAGCCCATCTCTATGGCTTCAGCCGCACTGCTTGAAACTTTTGCCATGGCAATTTGTCCAAAATACTTAGCCGCAAGTGGAAACACATCGCCAGTGATAACGTTTTTATTGGCGCGCCTAATCATCTCCTTAGTGCCACCAAAAGCGGGCAGGATGCCCACCCCAACTTCAACCAGACCAATGTAGGCATTTTGCGTGGCAACGGTTGCATCGCAATGTAGGATCAATTCGCAACCACCGCCCAATGCCAGACCATTGACGGCCGCAATGGTGTACAGTGGGCCGTGTCTCAAGCGCAATAGAGTTTGCTGACCGAGGGCAACAACATCAACAATAGAACCCTCGTATTCAATGTCAGGCAAATGGCTTGAACTGATTTCAAAAACCTTTTGTTTGGCCGCTGACAGCAGGCCGCCGTCATCATAAAAACGACCCAATTTACAGCCAACCAAGACCTCATACAAATTGGCGCCTGCACAAAATGCATTGGGGTGCTTAGACCAAAATATCAAAGCTTTGTAATTTGATTGCTCCAACAAATCTAAACACTCATTGATGCCAAGCAAAACCCCATAACCGATGCTCGATAATTTCGTTTTGAAGTGAATGGCTGCAATGCCGTCTTGTAAGACTTGTAAGCACACGTCTTTGGTTTCAAACAAGACTTCAAAGTCGTGTTGTTGGATCTGGCGTTCATAAACGCCATGCGTTTGCCAGTTAAGAAATTGTTTGGTCTTTGGTGCATATCCTTGGCCATCTTTATAGAATTGGTCAATCGCATTGACCCATTCAGGCAAAGGCGTAGCAGCGACTGTTTTGCCCGCGGCAATGTCGGCATTGATCAAATCACGAATTGTTTCAAAGCCAGCCGCCTGCCACAGTTCAAAAATGCCTTGTTTCCAGCCAAAGCCAGCACACAAAGCTCGATCAACGTCGCTAACTGACTCGGCAATGTGCATTAAGTGGCACGCTGCATAATGCATTGTGTCGCGGTGGATAGACCACAGCAATTGCATTTGTGGGTCATCGCTGGCAGCCATTGAGGGCAGGACTTTTGCCAATGATTGTTTTTTTAGTGCGCTTTGAAGGGCTTTATCGATGGTTTTGCTCTGGGCACGGTCGGTTTGTGATTTTGGATCAAAGACGAATATCTCTGGCCCTCTTTTTTGATAAATGCCGTGTTTGGTTTTCTGTCCGAGATGGCCATCAGCAATAAGTTTTTCTATCCAGTCTGGTAATCGAATGATGGGACACCAAGCCTGATCCTCTTCGTGTTCTGCCACATTATCAACAACGTTTTTTAATATATCCAAACCCACAACATCTGCGGTTCTATAAGTGCCACTACTGGCTTTGCCCGTCAATTTGCCTGTCAAGGCATCAACGGTATCGGGTGAAATTTCTAATCGGTCGGCGTGGTGAAGCGTTGTGAGCAGCGAAATGACTCCGATGCGGTTGCCGACGAAACCGGCGGTGTCTTTGGCGTAAACCACCTCTTTGCCTAAACAGGTGGTGATAAAGCCTTCCAAATGTTGTAAGACGTCTGGATGTGTTGACTGAGCTGGAATCAACTCCACCAGCGCCATAAATCTGGGGGGATTGAAAAAATGGATGCCACAAAAGACCGGTTGCATCGCTTTGGGTAAGACGCTGGCGATTTCATTAATGGATAAGCCTGAGGTATTTGTGGCAATAATGGCTGACTCAGCAATATGTGGTTGTATGGACTCAAAAAGCTGTTTCTTCAGATCAATGTTTTCAACAATGGCTTCAATGATTAAATCACAATCGGCCAACTGAGCACTGTCGCTTTCATAGGTTGCCCGCTCAATCTTTTGCATAACTGCTTTTAATGCTAAGGGCGGCGGCTTGAGTTTTTCAAGCGCGTTCAGGTTGGTTGTTAAGGTTTTGTGGTCCAGTTCAAAGAGCACGACTGGAATATTCATATTGGCACAATGCGCGGCGATCTGACTGCCCATGGTGCCGCTGCCGAGTACAGCAACTTTGTTTATTTTAGGGTAAAGCTTAGACATTTCAAATTTGTATGGCGAGTGACTATAAACAAGTTATTGGCGTGAATTTTATTAACTGACATTATGTCCATAAAAGCAACTCAACTTGTGCCCTTTTGCTCTGAACATCTCTCACATTGTACTAGACTTAGGGCATCTTAACGAATTAAAAACCATTCACTATGGTGCACTGAATAACAGATTGCCGTACAACCAAATGCGTTTCATTGGTCACCATTCAAGCAGCCATGAACAACCGATCAACAACAAAGGACATTTCATTTTTAATGCTGGGATTGAAAAAAAAATCAGTTTATCGAACGATCTATTAGAATTAGGCGCCATGACGATTGAACAACTGACTTATTTACATTTGCTTACAATTGTACCGTGCTTATTCATCGGTGGCTATTTGTTGCTTCGGCCAAAGGGGACACCCGTTCATCGTTCGCTCGGCATAAGCTATATGCTGTTGATGCTGGTGACAGCTTTTATTACATTAGCCATGCCCGCGGAAATTAGTCCGTTTTTATTCAATCATTTTGGCCCCATCCATGGCTTTAGTTTTCTGGTTTTATTCAGTGTGCCAAAAGCTTATATTGCCGTAAAAAACAACAACATTCGAGCGCACAAAATCAACATGATCGCACTCTATATCGGAGGCATCCTCATTGCGGGGTTATTCACCTTAGCGCCCGGTAGAATGATTCATGGTTGGATCTTCGGATAATCATTAGTCTATGCGCTGATTTGATCCAAGTCGAGGGTTCTGTATTTAATCGCTTTAAACTCAAATTTTTATTGCATATCTGCCGTTCTCGCATAAAATACAGTCCTATCTAAACTCAACAGAACAATCAGGAGAATTCATGAATAAACGACCTCTAATTTCAATTTGCGCGCTTTTTATTTGTTCATTGGCTGTATCTGCAAGCGCAGCAGAACTTGATCTTACCAATAAAGAACAGAGACAAAGCTATGCCATCGGCATCAATTTTGGTGAAAACCTTAAACGTCAAGGCATTGAAATTGAGCCAGAGTCATTTCTAGTCGGCGTTAAGGACGTCCTGACTGGGGCTAAAAAGAAACTCACGGAAGCAGAATTGACACAGGTCATCAATGAGCTATCGCAAGAATTGAGAGCCAAACAAACCACACAAATCTCTGAACAGGGCGAAGAAAATCAAGCAAAGGGTGAAGCGTATCTGGCTAAAAATAAAACGAAAGAAGGCGTCAAAGTCACAGCAAGTGGCCTGCAATATAAAGCAATTATTATGGGTGATGGGCCAAAACCCAAATTGACTGACACGGTAAAAGTCCATTACGAAGGCACATTGATCAATGGTAAAGAAATCGACTCTTCCTACAAACGTCAAAATCCCGCAACATTTCAGCTGACAGGGGTGATCAAAGGTTGGACAGAGGTGCTACAGCTCATGCCCGTTGGATCAAAATTTGAAGTAGCCATCCCAGGTGCATTGGCTTATGGTGAAAATGCCCCACCCGCCATTGGACCGAACCAAGTCTTATTGTTTCAGATTGAGCTACTCAGCATTGAATAGGTCGCGCACAAATCGTGCGTTGTGACGTGCTCGCGGCACAGATTGTTTGAGCGAGCACTAAGAGCGCAGCCTCATAACCGACAATCCTACAGGCGCTAACATTTTAAAACCACTACCTTTGCTCGCGTTTATCTTTTTAAGCGTGGTTTGGGGCAGCAATTTCATTTATATGAAATGGTCGTCCGAATGGGTAACACCTTTGCAGGTCGTTTTTTTGAGAGTGCTGTTCGGCTTTATACCCATTGTCATTTACGCCTTGTATCGCAAAGCCCTGCGCTTTGAGCATTTGGCTCACACACATCATTTTTTTGTGATGTCATTGCTGGCAACGGTTATCTATTACTATGGTTTTGTAAAGGGTTCATCCCTGCTGTATTCGGGTATTGCCGGTGCGATTAGTGGCACCATCCCGTTGTTTTCGTTTATTATGGCTCTGATTTTTCTACGCGAAGAAAAGCCCAATTTTTGGCGTTTATCGGGCATTATTGTGGGATTAGTGGGGGTGATTTTATTGGTCAATCCATTCAAGGCCAACACAGACTCAGCGAATATTGAAGGGGTGCTGTACATGGTTATGGGGGCGGGCAGTGTGGGGGCTTCATTCATCTATGCTAAAAAGTACATCGTACCACTCCACATACCACCCATTGCACTGGTCAGTTATCAGCTGGCCTTTGCTCTGATTGGCTTGGCTTTATTTACCAACTTTGATCATATTGAAAATATTTTTATCGATACTCACACGGCTTGGGGGATGGTTATTGGTCTGGGCATTCTGGGTACAGGGGTTGCTTACTTACTTTATTATTATTTAATCGATCAATTGGGCGCGGTCATTGCTTCATCTTCGACTTATACACCACCAGTGGTCGCCTTAATCATTGGTGGGCTTTTTGTGGGAGAAGACATCAAGTTTTTAGATGTTTTTGCCAGTGGCCTAATCCTTTCAGGCGTGGTCCTGTTGAATCGTCAAAAGCAGTGAGTCAGCGAACATGACCGAATCGATTATTGCAACGTTTTTATTTTGGTCAGCATTTGTCTTCAGTGCAGGCGCTTTTTGGACAACTGTTATGGAGGTTGCCAATCATACCGATTTTAAAACTCTCTATAAAAACTACTGTTTGTATCTGATTTTTGGCTGGCTGCCGATCATTGTGGTCATTGGTTTGGTGGTGGGTGTGATTGGGGGATTTGACCCCAACATTGTTAAAGCGCTCTATTTCATTGGAGCTTTTGTTATTCTCTACTTGGCTTGGAAGATTGTACGCACTCGGCAAGGCAGTCATAAGAAATTGGATTTTAATTGGAAAGCCATGTCCTTGCTTTCATGGACCAACCCCAAGGTTTGGATCAGCATTCCGCCTGGATTTTTAGCCGCAAACTTCTCCGATCAATTATGGCTAAACATTGCATTGTTTTATGTGGTGGGCATTCCTTTGTTTTTGCTCGGCATTTATATGTGGGGGATGATCGGTCGTCAAGGCGCCAAAATAGCCAAGGATAAGTTGAGTTATTTTAACGCTGGGTTATTGGCGCTTTTTGCCTCTTATCTTCTCTATCAGGGCGTTCAGTTGTTATAACAAACGTGCTAAATCAATCCTTTTTACTTCGATGTGCGCCCGCGGTATTCGTGATTTTATGGAGCACGGGTTTTATTGGCGCACGGTTATCTGCGCCCTATGCGGATCCTTTGACATTTCTATCGATTCGGCTTTTTATTGTCGCGCTCATTTTAATGCCTCTGGCTCTGTTGCTAAAGCAACCTTTTCCAAAGCAAGCGAGCGGTTTGGCACACGCCAGCATAATTGGATTGCTGATTCATGGTGTCTATCTTGGTTGTGTATTCTATGTGGTTAGACAAGGCTTTCCCATTGCGCTGACAGCGCTCATTGTTGGGCTACAACCCCTATTAACGGCTATTTTTGCTGTCATATTTTTGCGAGAATCATTAACCAAAAGCCAATGGTTCGGTCTAACCATTGGTTTTTTAGGCATTGTTGTTGTGCTTTATCCAGCTTGGCAGTCGCTGTGGGATAGCACTCATACGGCCACGCTTGAGTTGGGGCTGGTTGGTCTGGTCTTTTTGAGTTTGTTCGGCATCACCATCGGCACTGTTTATCAAAAACACTATGGCAAAAACATGGCACTCATTCCGGCCACGGTCATTCAATATTTTTCTGCCAGCGTGTGCATGTTTGCTGTGGCGTATGCTATTGAAGACGGGCACATAGAATGGAATGGACAAGTTGTTTTTGCCATGGTTTGGTTGGTATTTGTGCTGTCCATTGGCGCTGTTTTACTGTTTTTGCTGTTACTCAAACATAGCGCAACAGCTTCTGTGACATCACTGTTTTACCTCACACCCGCATTGGTTGCCCTTGAGGGTTATATGATCTTTGATGAGCGATTAGAACTCAGTGCTTTATGGGGGCTGGTATTATCGTTATTGGGCGTTTTTATGGTGATAAAAGCGCAGCGAAAAAATATTGAATAAGCGCAAGATTCGGGTGGTTAAGCGTCTAAAGTAAGACGTAAAATAACGGCATGTTTAAAGATGAAAAGTTAAAAAACCCAGAGGCATACGATCGAATCGCTTCTGCCATCGGTTATATTCGAGCGCATATCAATCAACAACCCTCATTGGCAGACATTGCTAACAGTGTGCATTTAAGTCCGTTTCATTTTCAACGCCTGTTTAGGCGCTGGTCGGGTGTTACACCCAAAAAGTTCTTGCAAATTTTGACCTTAGAGCAAGCAAAAACCCTACTCACCGATGCTCAGTGTCCTATTATGGAGGCTTCGTATCAGCTTGGTTTGTCCAGTGCTTCTCGGCTATACGACCATTTTGTTCAACTCAACGCAGTAACGCCGAAGGAATTTAAGGAACAAGGGTGGCGCTTGGACATTGAATACGGCGTGCATGCCAGTCCTTTCGGTACGGTATTCATTGCAGTCACTGAGAGAGGCATTTGTCAGTTGACTTTTTTAGATGACATAGCCGCCACCCATTCATGCATAGAAAATTTACAAAATCAGTGGCAAGCGGCTACCATCAAGTTAAATCAACGAACAACAGCCGCTTATGTGGCACGGTTATTCGATTTAAATGCATCGGCTTCAACCCAGCCGCTGTCGTTATTGGTTAAAGGCACCAATTTTCAAATAATGGTTTGGCGTGCATTGTTAAATATCCCCCAAGGTCAATTATGTAGCTACAGTCAACTTGCGCAGGCCATTGATAGACCCAAAGGGGCTCGTGCTATTGGAACGGCGATCGGCGCGAATCCATTGGCCTTTGTTATACCTTGCCACAGAGTCATTCAAAAAAATGGACACTTAGGTGGGTATAGGTGGGGTTTGATTCGCAAACATGCCATGCTTGTCCATGAATTGTCTCAAGGTGAAGCATAAATGATGAAATGGCCGTTATTTAGACGGCCATTCTCAATAAAGACTTTTAGCTTTGGATGATAGGACCGATCAGTGGTTTTGTTAAATCGTTTTGATGAGCACGCACTAAACCATTTGCAGTGGACCAGAACAGTTTATCCGTCGCAATCATTTCTGGATCACCATTGGATCCGGTTGAACGGAAGGGATAATTAATATAAGTAAATAGTATTTGCGTTTGAACCCACAAGCAAGGAATTACCATCGTTGCTTAAACTCAAGGCACGACCAAAAAAGCGACTTGCCGCAGGGTTACTGGCTTTGACATAGGCGCGTTCAACCCAGGTGGTTCCAAATTCAAACGTATAGACGGCGCCTGAATTAATAGTCGAATTATTTTTTACGCCTCCAACCCCTTTGCTTGAGCCATCTTCATTTGTTGCCCCCACAGCAAGAAAATTGCCATCAGCGCTTAGACTGACTGCTCTGCCTAAGGTATCCCCTCTTGCCGTATCTGATGATCTAATGAACTGTTGTTGTACCCAAGCTGTCCCATTAAACCGGAACACATAGGCAGCACCAGTTCCCGCGTCTTTGTCTGGCGCGCCCACAGCAAGGGTATTACCATTAGCGCTTAAACTGATTGCGAAGCCAAACTGATCTAAAGCTGCTGTTGCTGGGTTTGTTCCTCTTATAAGGCCGCCTTGATTCGACCAAGTGGTACCATTGCGGCGGAATATATACACCCCACCTGTATTTCTGTCCTTCAATTGTGCGCCCACAGCAAGGGTGTTGCCGTCTGCGCTTAATGTCACAACCTGACCAAAGTTCGCACCTGCGGACAGTGCCGCATCTGGGGCTTTAATAAACGCTTGTTGAGCCCATGTGCTACCGCTGCGGGTAAAAATATAGGCCGCGCCTGAATTAACAGCCGAGTCATCCTCACCAATAGCGCCCACTGCAAGGGTATTGCCATCATCGCTTAAACTGACTGCTCTGCCAAATAAATCGCCAGCTTGCCGATTGCTTGCTCTTATGTCTGTTACATATGTCCAAGCGGTACCACTGCGGCCGAATATGTAAACGGCACCTTCATTGACAGTGTCGAGAGTGGATAATCCATCATCATTATTAGCGCCTACGGCAACCGTATTGCCATTAGCGTTTATGCTGACAGAGTAGCCAAAGAAATCGTTGCTGCTGTGAAAAGCCGGAGGCACTTGGAGGAACGCTTGTTGAGCCCATGTGCTACCGTTGCGGGCGAATACATAGGCGGCGCCATCATTGACAAAATTTGAGCTACCGCCACCAGAGAAAACAGATGCTCCGGCGATAAAGGTATTACCATCACCACTCAAATCCAAGGAATAACTAAATTCATCAAAAAAATTACCGACGCCAGCTCCAGGAGCCCTAATTAACGAACCAATCATATCGTTTAGCGTAGAGTTGGTTACAGTGACGACGTTATGTCGCATGCCAGCTTCACAAGTTGTAAAACAAGTTCTCACGCCAAACTGTGGGTTATTCACATTAAGGTAGTAACGATGTACGGCTACCACGCCTTGTGCCGTTTGTTGAGCGATATTGGTGCTATTAGGTGAAATAACGATGCCAGTGGTGCTCAACAGGCTTAAATTGGTAAAACCTGAATTTCCATCGGGATTGGTCTCCAAGCGAAAACGGGTTGCACCTGAGATCGAACTCCAACTGAAATTGAGGGTCTTAATGCCAGCAACATTGACTGAAAGCGAGGGTGCCAGAGAAATATTAAAACCAACGCCAGAGGTCGTGACCACACCATTCACTTGTAGGCTGATGATAACAGTTGCAGTTCCTACAAAATTTGCAGGCGCGGTGTAAACCATATCCACCGTTTGCATGCCTGAACTTTGAGAAACAGTGTTAATAATTGCCGTACCAGCGGATGCGGTTGCACTCCAATGAGCTCTGGTTATCGTCTCACCAGTTAAAATCATACCCGTATAGCGTACGCTTGTGCTTGTTCCAGCAAATATTGAAAGTCCTAAGTCGTCCGGGTGGGGCAAGCCTTGAGGAAATTCATAAAGCCCAACTCGAGGTGTTACATCACCTCGATCTCCTAATAAGAAAAACGCATTGATTGAAGGAGAATAATTTACCGCATTAAACACGGAAGGTCGGGTTGATCCTCTATTGGCAAACAGCCCAGAATCTCCCCAGTTTAGGGCAAAATGACCAGGATAGACCGTGAGATTGTTTGCGCCATTGCCTGTGGCAAATCCATAAGCAATGGTGCTGTCATTTGTTTCCCAAGATAACAGACCTGGAAATTCTAGCTGCCGTACAATCAAACCAAACCAAGCATTCAGAGTGGTTAGACCACTATTATTAGTACCAGTAGAGCGTATAAAATTAAGTTCCTCAACCGTATTGAGGTTGATCAAATGGCCACCCAGTGTCCTGGCTTCTGCCAAGAACGGATTGACTGAGTTTACCGATAGCATTGAATTGGCATAAAGACGACCGCCATGAATAACAAGGTTTTGAAGACCACGGTTGGACCGTATTAACAAGGGCGCTACATTCTCTGTGTTAACGCTAACAACCACGGTTTGTTGCGTCGATTCGCGGCGGTCCAGATCGTCGAGTTGTATTGTCAAGGTCGCTGTGCCTGTTTTGTTAGGGGCGATTGAAAAATACAATTGCGCCGTGTGCATGGGTGCAGACAACATCAATGAAGTCGTTAGAGCATTGGAGGTGAAACTCACCACTGGCGCAGGATTGGTTGAAAATATGTCAGCACCACTGCTCGTCACTGTAAATTGAGTGCGTAGATTTAAATCCCCTGGATTAAGGATGTTAATGTTTTGTATGTTTCGATTGAGTTGATTGCCAACGGCAGACAAGGTGATTGCAGAAGTTGATACGGTGAATGATAAGGGGTTGGTCTCTGGAGCGGGCGTAACCACAATGACAGTCTCTTGAGTAGTGGATCGACCGCCATCATCGGTCACTATCACGGTCAATGTCGCAGTGCCAGAGAGATTGCTAATCGATGTTAGGGTGATTGTGCTCACGACGGAACCTATGCCTGTGGTCGGACTGGCAAGCACTGCATCCACAAGATACGAGGATGAACTCAGTGAAAGCGTAACCACATCATTGTCAGAATCGTTGCCGTCCACTTGAATGCTCACAGGTGTCGAAAAGTCTTCTTGCACATAGATAAGGCTGGTTGAAATACTCAGTGTAGGAGCGCTGCCGACGAGAACAATGACCACATTGACCACGATTGTTTGTGTGGCTGTTAGACCAGTCAGATCAGTTGTAAAGACTGTTAAGGTCGTTTGACCAGTGGCACCAGGGATCGCATTTAAAGTGATCGAGTTTACTGCTGTGGTTATACTGACGAAACTCGAAGTGGACGCTTGTACGTTAAAAGCAGGATTAGCTAAATCATCGACATCTCGAGTCGTTACGCCTATAGAGAAGGGCGCAGAGCCATTTATCACTGTAATATGATTGGTTGTGACGCTAATTGTTGGGGTGTCTGGTGTCGGTTGTATTGTGACGATGACATCGGCTGTACCTATTTGCCCTATGGTATCTGTAGTCTGCACCGTTAGAGTGACCACACCGAAATAATTGTTCGCGCCCGAAAATTGAAAACCATTGGTTGTGGTCGATATGTTCATAACCCTTTGATCGTGTGAAGCACGCACCGCAATCGGCAAAGTGCCACTAAAACCGCGATCGGTAGCGGTGGCGTTGATGGTAAAGGTGGTAAATTCTTCGTCAACAGTTATGGCATTCGTTGACAGGGCAATGGTGGGTGGGGCATCAAGCACGGTGAATAAAATGTCTCTGGAAGTGCTTAATCCATTCACTGTTAAAGTAACGACGACGGTTGTTTGACCCACCAAAGATTGTGGAGCGGTATAAACCAAATCCATTGTCTGAACGCCCCTTGCTTGAGATACAGGCATAAGATTGACTGTACCAATCGCTGCGGTTGCGCTCCAATCAGCTGCCGTTATCGCATCACCATCCAAATCAAAACCCGTCAATCGAACAGTGACGGTTGAGGTCACATTCATCTGTATAGGTGTGGCTGGCAAGCCTTGCGGAAACTCATAAAGCGCAAAACGATCCGAACCGTCCCCAATATCGTCTAATAGGAAAAAACTATTTAAGCGAGGGGTATAAACAGTCCAATTGAATAGGGTGGAGGCACTATTGCCTCTATTGGCCCTTACCGCACCACCGGCAGCCCACGACAAGCTATAATGACCTGGATAGGTGATTACGTTGTCAGTGCTGGCATACCCATAGGCTATGGTGCTGTCGTTCGTTACCCAAAAAAGCTCGCCTGGAAAGTGTCGCTGGGGTAAAACCAGCCCATACCAAGTTTCAGTAATGCTTATCCCACCTGCACCCGATTGCAAAAATGTGAACTCTTCATTTGTATTGATGTTGGCCAAATGACCACCCAAAGCGTTCGCTTGTGTCAAAAAGGGTGTAATTGCTCGTGATGGTGTCGCTGAATTGGCATAGAGATGACCACCATGAACAACCAAATTTTGAAGATTTGGGCTGGCCTGAACGATCGCCGGAGGTTCAGCCACTGGATTGACTTGCACAGTCAGAAGTTGTTGAACTGATCTTATAGTGTTAGCGGGATCTCTGAGTTGTATGAGAACGGTTCTCGGACCCGCTGAATCAGGGGCGATTGAAAAATACAATTGCGCGGTTTGCGGCACTGAACCAATGCTGGCAGTGGACACTGTGGCATTGGTCGAAAAACTGATGTAAATCGCAGGTTGAACAGAAAATGGAGGGCCAAGATTCCCAGTAATACGCCATTCTAAGTCTCGGGTCGTTGTTGTCCCAGCGAGCGCTGGAATACTAACATTGGTGATAGTCAGTTGTTGGCGAATGGTCTGACTGCTGTTCTCGGTCAAGACGACTCTGTTTGTAGGCAAAGTAAATGTCGGCACCACAGTAACAAATCGCAGCGGAAAGGACGTGGTTGTACTATTCATTGTTAGGGTGGCAGTAACGGTTATTTCGCCTGAGAAGGTCCCTGGCGCAGTATAGTGAAAATCCACTGTCTGAACGCCTGTGGTTGCAGAAACATGGGTAAAGCTGAAGGTCCCCACAGTCGAAGTGGCGCTCCAATCTGTTGTACTTATTGAGCCACCATTCAAATCATATCCGGTTAAGCGTACGGTTGCGCGTGCACCAGCCGTGACTACGACGGGCGGATTGGAAGTGGGTGTTAACCCCTGGGGAAATTCATAAAGTGCCGAGCGAGATAGGGTATCACCGCCATCGCCTAATAAAAAGAAGCTATTCGATGGGGATGAGTTATAAATCGTCCAATTGAAAGTCGAGGGGACTGATGATGGCCTATTGGCAATTAATCCACTTGCACTTTCCCAAGCTAAGGGATAAATACCTGGATAGACAGAAATATTGCCAGTGGCATTGGCACTGGTACTGACAAAACCATAGGCAAGCGTGCTGTTGTTTGTTCTCCAAAACAGCTCGCCAGGCAAATTCAGCTGGGGTAAAACCAAGCCATACCAAGCCTCATTAGTGACGAATCCACTTGAGCGCAAAAAATCAAATTCTTCAACTGTATTGATGTTGACCAAATGACCGCCCAAAGCGCTCGCTTGTGCTAAAAAGGGCGCGATTGCTTTTGATGTTATGGCTGAATTGGCATAGAGATGACCGCCATGAACGACTAAATTTCTAAGGCTTGTGTTTTCTCGAATGATCGCTGGCGGCACATCGCTTTGAAAGGCCTGAACCACAAAAATTTCTGGCGGCGTGATTTCTGAACGAGTCAGATTGTTGAGTTGAATAGACAGGGTGGCGATAGCACTTGCTTGATTTGGCCGAATTGTGAAATACAAGTGCGCAGTAGTCGAGCCTGAATTCAATACGGCAGTGGTCGTTAAGGTATGGGTGGTGAAGCTCGCCACCGGGGCTGGATTTGCTGAAAAGAGGACGGGAATATCACTCGTCACCTGTAGTTGAGCTTCAATAGGATCATTGTCTATATGATTAATATTAATGCTATATATGTTGCGGTAACTAGCTTGCGCGGAAGCTGTACTAAAGAAACGTACCGGTAAAGAGAGCGTAACAGGATCATTAACTGGGTTGACCACCACGACAATTTCTGTAGAATCTGTAAGACCACCTATGTCGGACGTCTGGACGAATAAAGTTGTTGTGCCATGGGCATTAGCAACTGGCATTAAAGTAATGGTTCTCATATCGCTGGATAATGACGAAATTACAGCATCGACTAAATAGGTTGTTGATGTTATAGAAAAGGTTAATGCCTCACCATCCCCATCTGTTTCAGTGGTATTGATGACAAAAGGCGAACGAAAATCTTCTTGAAGGCTGATGCGGGTTGTCGAAACCTGCAGTACAGGTGTTGATCCACTACTGATAATGGTTATATTAACAGTGATTGTTTGAACGGCTGTTGAACCCGAACTGTCAACAACACGGACAGTTAAGGTGGTTTGACCTGAACCGCCAGGACGAGCTTGTAAGAGAATCGAATTGGTCGTTGTAGTGACATCAATAACCCCAGTGGTGGATTGTTGTACATCAAGAGATAAAACGCTGTCTTCAACATCACTTGCTGTGGTGTGAATGGTGATGGGCGTAAAAGCACCCGATCTTATAATGCTATTTTGTGAGACGGACAGGGTGGGCGTGTCATTGACAGCCGAAATCGCCACAACAACCTCAGAAGAAGTGGTTTTGCCACCGACATCGGTTGCCTGGACGGTAAGAGTGGTTCGCCCATAGGCATGAGCAACTGGCGTTAAAGTAATGGTTCTCACGTTGTTGACTGGTGGTGAAACAACCGCATTGACAATGCTGGTGGCGGATGTCACTGTAATGCTCAATGCACCAGGCTCGGCATCCGTGATTGTGGCTCTGACCACTATAGGATTGCTAAAGTCTTCTTGCACGAGGATAAGACTGGTGGAAAGATTCATGACAGGTGGCGAATTAATCACAACGACAGATATTGTTCTGGTTCCTATTCCTCCTAAAGGGTCAGCTGATGATCTGACCGTTAAGGTGGTTGTACCTGAACCGCCGGGAACTGGGCTCAAAATGAAGGCATTTGGTGTAATCATAGCGCTGACCAACCCTGGGTTAGCGTCTTGAATGGTGTAGCTAAAATTGACATTATGATCAGCATCAGTAATGGTCGTGGCAATAGTGATCGGCGAAAACCCACCTAAGACTGTGATACTCTCGGTTGAAAGTGTTATTATTGGTAAGTCATTGACGGGTGATACGTTCACCACCACTATTTCATTAGACGATTGCAGCGAACCATTAAAGGCGGTTATGGTTAAATTGGTTTGGCCACTCATATGAGGCAGGCTGGATAAACGGACATTTGAGGCGGAAGTAGTGATGTTGACCACTCCAGCTTGCGATTGAGTGACCATTGTTCGGTCGGCATTGACTGCTGTGGCAATGATAATGTCGGCAAAATCCTCTTGCAGGTTATAGCTATTAATCAATACTGATAGGGTGGGCGTTGTATTTGGGTCAAGCCTTGTTACCTGTACCACCACCACTTGAGGAGGCGAGCTCACTGAACCATTAAAAGCGGTAATGGTTAGGGTAGTTCGCCCAGTGCCATTGAGTATGCTGGAAATAGTGACACCAGTATTTGAGGTGTTGATGCTGACCACCCCAGTATTTGACTGAGTGACCGTAATTCGGTCTGCATTGGTTGCAGTGGCAATGGTTATAATATTTGAAAAACCCTCTGTGAGGTTATGAGTATTGCTCAAAACTGTCAGTGTGGGTGGCGTAAGCGTGACCTCAACCACCACCACTTGAGGAGTCGAGCTCAGTGAACCATTAAAAGCGGTTATGGTTAGGGTGGTTCGTCCACTTGCATTAGCTATGTTAGAAATACTGACACCAGTATTTGAGGTGGTGATGCTGACTACTCCAGCTTGTGACTGAGTGACCGTAACTCGGTCCGCATTGGTTATAGTGGCAATATTTATAGAATCCGAAAAATTCTCTAAGAGGTTATGGCTATTGCTCAAAATGGTCACTGTGGGTGAAGCAAGCGTGACATCTACCACCACCACTTGAGGCGGTGGGCTCAGTGAACCATTGAAGGCGGTTATGGTTAGGGTGGTTCGTCCGTTTGCAATAAGCAGGCTGGAAATACTGACACTGGCGTTTGAGGTGGTGATGCTGACTACGCCAGCTTGTGACTGAGTGACCGTAATTAGGTTCGCATTGGTAGCGGTGGCAATAGTAATAGGAGCGGTAAAACCCACTGTAAACAAATAGCTACTGTTCAAAACCGTCAGCGTGGGCGTTGTATTTGGGTTAAGGCCATCTATTTGTACCACAACTACTTGAGGTGGTGAACGCACAGAACCATTAAAAGCGGTTATGGTTAGGGTGGTTCGTCCACTGGCATTAGCTATGCTGGAAATACTGACACGAGCGTTTGTGGTGGTGATGTTGACCACCCCAGCTTGTGATTGAGTGAACGTTATTTGGGTTGCATTGGTTGCAGTGGCAATGGTTACAAAACCCGTAAAACCTTCTATGAGGTTATGGCTATTGCTCGAAACTGTCAGCGTGGGCGTTGTATTTGTTGGGACTGGGGCAGGAGGATTTATTTGTACCGCCACCACTTGAGGAGGTGAACTCACAGAACCATTAAAGGCGGTTATGGTTATGTTGGTTTGCCCACTTGCATTAGCTATGCTGGAAATACTAACCCGAGCGTTTGTTGTGGTGATGTTAATCACCCCAGGATTTGACTGAGTGACCGTAATTCGGTCCGCATTGGTTATTGTGGCAATGGTTATAGAACCAGTAAAATTCTGTGTGAGGTTATGGCTATTGCTCGAAACTGTCAGTGTGGGTGTTGTCGGGGTGCTTCCACCATTGCCACCACCATCACCACCACCATCGCTGGCAACGCCGCCACCGCCGCCGCCGCCACAAGCAGTCAATAGCGCTGAGAGCACGATTGTTGTGCTAAGTGTACTCAGCGCGCGCCGATTCACCATCTTGGATACGCGCATTAGTTCACCCATAAATGCAGAAATAAATTGGCTGAGCGCCTGCCCCCGGAAAAAAAGACTGATAAAACTTTGAGTTGAATTGTTTGAAATTAATTTATACATATGGCTTCTAAGTGTTTATTAGGCTATTGAAATTGAGAATTGACACAAGTTCACAAGTTATACCAAACATTGTATAAAAAATGTGTTTTAAATGTTGGTTTTATTTGCTCTTTTACTCGCAATCATTGGAATAGCCAAAAAGGGCTCAATGGCCTACCATTTGACCATACTTGGTATCTACTGTGAGATGCGTGGCAGGACGAAATTAATACAAATAAACGGCGCCAGGTCCACCAGAATTTAAAAATGAACCCACAGCAAGTGTGCCACCAGAACTGCTTAGGCTAATAGAATTACCAAATTGTGCAATAGTTGCATTCTCGGTGGCTTTAATATAAGCTCGTTGAGACCAGGCGCCATTATTAAATTCAAACGAATAGGCTGCGCCTGCACGAAATATTAAATTATCATCGGCACCGCCAACGCCTGTCGCTGAACCAAATTCACGATTTGCGCCCGCCGCAAGCATATTACCATCAGCGCTGAGACTCACAGCATTACCAAAATAATCGTTATTTCTTAAATTTAATGTTTTGATATACGCTTGTTGTGTCCAGGCATTGGAGGTCAGACTATAGCGAAATACATACACCGCGCCTGTATTACTCCCACTATTATTTTCCACTCCATTGACGCCAGCCGATGAGCCATCTTCTCCAGGTGCGCCTACTGCAATTGTATTGCCATTAGTGCTGAGTCTTACAGAATGTCCAAAACTGTCTAAAGCTCTCACTTTTGTTGCTTTGATGTATGCCTCTTGTGTCCAAACGCCATTATTAAAGCGGAATAGATAAACGGCGCCTGAACCAGCAGCGTCGTTATTGCTTTGACCACCAGTGTTGATACCTGTTGATTGATTACCCTCCCCAGTTGCCCCTACTGCAAGCGTATTGCCATCAGCACTGAGACTTGTAGATACGCCAAACAGATCATTGTCTCCAGGATTTGAGGCTTTAATGTACGCTTGTTGTGTCCAAACGCCATTATTAAAACGGAATACATACACTGCGCCTGCTAATGTTGCCGAATTACTACTCTGACCGCCATTATTAACACCAGCAATTAAATTATCTTCGTTTCTAGCGCCAGCGACAAGGGTGTTGCCATCGCCGCTGAGACTCACAGATCCGCCAAACTGATCGTTGGAGTCAGTATTTGATGCTTTGATGTATGCTTGTTGTGTCCACACACCGCCACTGAAACGGAATAGGTAAACAGCCCCTGCACGTGATGAGTTTGTATTGGTTTGCAGCCCATTGATGCCAGTAGATGAACCCGCTTCACTTTCTGCCCCCACGGCCAGGGTCTGACCGTCACGGCTTAGACTGACTGAAACGCCAAACAATGCGCCCGACACAGTATTGGATGCTTTGATATATGCTTGTTGTGACCACAGACCACCATTGCGACTGAATAGGTACACCGCCCCTGCTTGAGCGGCACTATTATCACTTTGTACGCCATTGACACCCGTTGAGGCGCTACCTTCATTCGGTGCCCCTACGGCCAGGGTATTGCCGTCACCGCTTAAGCTTATTGAATTGCCAAATCGATCGCCTGAGTCAATGTTACTCGATTGTAAACGACCAATCATACTGTTCAGTTGTGCTCTGGTAAAAGTCGCCATGTTGCCAATAGAAGCCCCACAAGATGCGCCATTACAGGGATACACGCTGTACAGGGGATTGACCACCCTCGGAATGTATCGGTGTAAGGAGACCAGGCCTTGCGCTGTGGTTTGCCTAATATCCGTGCTATTGGGACTCACCACCATGCCCGTGGTGCTCAAGTCCACAATGCCAGAATTGCCATCGGGATTGCTGCGCAATTGATAATAGCTCGTAGCAGGGGCTGCACTCCAAGCAAAATCAAGGGTTTTGATGCCAGTCGTTACAATAAACATGGGTGTTGGAAGGACGGTTACTATGGTAGAAGTCGTTAATCCGCCTATATCGGTTGCTATCAGAGTCAACAGCACCTGAGAGGCATTGATGCCCAATCGGGATATGGTCAAGCTTGAGGTTGTAAATATTGTGCTCACAACGCCCTGCCCAGTTGAGACACTGAAAGATAAGGTACTGTCCTCGATATCAGAGGCCGTGACATTCACTGTAATGGGGGCTGTATCTATGGTCACCGTGCTGGATGAGACGGTTAAGGTCGGTGGGTCATTAACAGCATCCACCACGACAACAATCTGTGTCGAATCAAATACCCCCCCAGCATCGGTTGCACGGACGATTAGGGTGGTGGTGCCAAATTGATCTTTCACGGCACTTAAAGAGATACCTTGTGTAGAAATCAGGGCATTGACCAAAGCCCTTGATGAACTCACTGAAAGGGTCAGGGTATCACCGTCAGCATCGATGGCAGTGGTTTGGATGAACACCGAAGCCGTAAAATCTTCTTGCAAACTAATGAGGTTGGTGGAAACAGTCAACACCGGTGTTGTGCTTCCGCTTACAAATACATTGACAACGATGGTTTGAACCACGGTCACATTTGAACTGTCAACCACAGTCACTGTTAATGTGGTTTGACCCGAACCACCCATAACAGAGTTTAAAACAATGGTATTATTAGAGGTGGATATGGTAACCACACCCGTGGCTGAGGCTTGCACAGTAAAAGGTAAGTTGACATCCTCCACATCAGTGACCGTGGTGCGAATGCTGATGGGCATAAATCCACCAATGGTTGCAATGTTGTTGGTAGAAATGGTTAATGTCGGGGTATCATTCACTGCTTGTACAGTCACCACGACCTGTGTTGAAGTGGTTTGAGAGGCAGAGTCTGTGGTCTGAACGCTTAGTGTGACCCTGCCGTAGGCATGGGGCACGGCCGTTAATTGAATGGTATTGGCCGAGGTGGTTATGGTCATAACTCGAGTAGATGAGGCTAAAACCGTAAAGGGTAATGCGCCACTCACACCCTGATCAGTCACAGTGGTACCAATGACAAAGGCGCCAAAATCTTCGTTTAACACGAGGGTATGGGTTGACAATGCGATGCTGGGTGGCGTATCTACTGAGAATACAATGGCCGTTGTGGTGTTTAAGCCATTCACTTGTAGGCTGACCACAACCGTTGTTTGACCATTATAGGTCGCTGGGGCCGTGTAAATCATGTCCACCGTTTGAACACCTGTGCTCTGATAAACATTTTCAAAGCGCGCTGTGCCACCGTTTGGATCGACTGCTGACCAACTTGCAGTGCGTATCATATCGCGATTCAGATCATACCCAGTAAAACGTAAACGCGTTGTAGAGTTCGCCAATACGCTCATGGATTGATTGGAAGCGGGTGCTAAACCTTGAGGAAATTCATAAAGTGCTCGACGAGACGTTGGATCTCCTCTATCTCCTAATATGAAAAACCGATTAAAACTGTCTCCAGAATAAACCGTCCAATTCGCAGTGCTGGCCGAACCAAACTGTCCTCTATTGGCAATCAGTCCACCACCTTCATCCCAAGTTAGGCGGTAGTTGCCCGGATAAACTGTGACAGTAGCCGTGGTATTGACACTGGTGCTGACAAAACCATAGCTAATGGTGCTGTTATTCGTTATCCAATACAACTCACCAGGAAAGTCCACCTGTGGTAAAACCATGCCAAACCAAGCAAGGTGCGATATTAGTCCACTTGCAGTACTTTCACGCATAAATGTAAATTCTTCAACCGTGTCGAGGTTGATCAAATGCCCTCCCAAAGCGCTGGCTTGCGCCAAAAATACCGCGACCGTCGGTGTTTCTATGACTGAATTGGCATAAAGATGACCGCCATGAACAAAAAGATTTTCAATGTTTTGACTGGCTTGTGTGATGACCGCGGGCACATTCACTGAATTGACTTGAACCACCATGGTTTGCTGCGACATTTCCGAAGCAACGAGATTGGTGAGTTGTACAGTGAGAGTGGCTGTGCCAAATTGGTCAGGCGCGATTGAAAAATATAATTGCGCTGTATGCGTGGTTGAAGTCAGTGTGGCCGCAGTCATTAAGGCATTGGTGGTAAAGCTCACTTCAGGGGCTGGATTGGCTGAAAAAAGGGCGGTTCCACTACTGATGACTTGGAATTGAGCCCTTAGGGGATCACCGCTTATGTTACTGATGTTGACGCTATGTACGTTGCGTTCAAGCTGATCACTAGGCGCAGACAAGGTGACGACACTGGTAGCTAAGGTAAAGGGGATGGCATCGCTCACAGGCATGATCGCTAAGACAAGTTGTTGAGCACTAGAAAGACCATCGGAGTCGGTCGCAAGGACAGTCAAGGTTGTTGTACCATTGGCATTGTCAATCGCTGTAAAGGTGATCCTATTGGTGAGGGTACTGATATCGCTGATTGGTGTCGATATAACAGCATTGACAAAGCGCGAGGTTGAACTCAGAGAAAGGGTTATGGTATCTCCATTAGCATCTGTGGCTGTGGTTCTGATGACAATAGAGCCCGTAAAATCTTCTTGCACAGTGATACGGCTGGTGGAAACAACCAGCACAGGGGCAAATGGTGGCATAGGCAACACATTGACAGCGATTGTTTGCATAGCCATTTTCCCACCATTATCGGTCGTGCGGACGGTTAAGATGGTTGTGCCAGTGGAATCAGCTATGGTATTTATAAAAATGGCATTCGCTGATGTGGTCACACTGACCAGTCCACTGATGGATTGTTGTACGGAAAAGGTTGTCGTTTGATCCTCAATATCACTCGCTGTTGTATGAATTGTGATTGTTGAGAATCCTTCGATGACTGAAATACTGTTGGTTGAGACGGTTAAGGTTGGCGTGTCATTGACAGCTATGACAGTCACCAACAATTGAGCGGTTGAACGCAGTCTGCCATCACTGACAACAATGGATAAGGTGGTTTGACCATGCGCATTGGCTCTGCTCGCAACATGGACGCCAGAATCAGACGTGCTCACTCTGACCACCCCTGTGGGCGATTCAATCACGCTCAATGTCAGTGTGTCGTTGTCAACATCGTTACTGGATACTGAAATGAAAGAAGTTGTCATAAAGTCTTCTACGAGCATTAAAGCGGTCATTGAAACACTCAAAGTCGGGGTGTCATTAACAGCTGTCACAGTCACTGCCACTTGAGTGGTTGAACGCAGCCTGCCATCACTGACGGCAATGGTTAAGGTGGTTTGCCCGTTCGCATTGGCTCTGCTGGCAACATGGACCCCTGAATCCGACGTGCTCACTCTGACCACTCCTGTGGTCGATTCAATCACGCTCAATGTCAGTGTATTGTTTTCTATATCAGCGCGGGATACTGTGATTAAAGCCGTCGTTGCAAAGTCTTCCGTGAACGTCAAAGCGGTGGTTGAAACACTTAAGCTTGGTGGGTCATTGACGGCTGTCACTACCACGACCACTTGTGCAGTAGAACTCAGAAAGCCATCATTCACTGAAACGGTTAAGGTGGTTTGCCCATTGACATCAGCAATACTTGATACATGGACACTTGAGGCTGAGGTTGTCACAGTGACCACCCCTGTGGTGGATTCAATCACGCTAAAAGTCAGTGGATCACTTTCTGTATCGAATGCCGTGGCAATTGTACTGGCGATTGCAAAATCCTCGGCGACGATTATGGCAGTGGCTGGGATTGTTAGTGTTGGTGTATCATTGACGGCAATCACAGTGACCACCACTTGGGCTGATTCACTAAGTGTGCCATCACTGACGGTGATGAACATGGTGGATTGACCATTGGCATTTGCAATGCTTGATACATGAATCCCTGAGGCTGAAGTGGTGACAGTGATCACCCCTGTGGACAATTCAATCACGCTAAAAGTCAAGGTGTCGTCATCGACATTCACTGCGGTGGCAAGTGTTGGTGTACTGGTAAAATCTTCTGATAGGATTAAGGTGGCACTTGGGATTGTTAAGGTCGGCGTATCATTGACTGAGGTGACCATCACCACAACTTCAGTAGAGGTCGATTGGCCACCGACATCGGTTGCTCTCACAGTCAATGTCGTTGTACCATTGAGATGGGCAATCGAAGTTAAGCTAATCGTATTGCTGAGAGTGCTTAGGCCGTTGAAGGGTGTCGATGGAACAGCATTTACAAGAAGTGAAGATGAACTCAGGGACAAGGTTATGCTATGGCCATCAGCATCCGTGGCAGTGGTTCTAATGACTACCGAAGTCCTAAAGTCTTCTTGAATTGTGATGCGTTGGGGGGAGACCATTAGCGTGGGTGGTGTACTGGACGCAATGGTGACATTGACTGCAATCGTTTGAGTAATCGTTAACCCTGAATCATCAACCACACTGACGGTTAAGGTGGTTCGACCTGAAGCACCATCGATTGGAGACAAAACGATCGCATTTGCTGATGTGGTTACTCTGATGACCGTAGTGGTGGAGGCTTGTACAGAAAAAGACAAGATGCCATCTTCGACGTCACTCGCTGTCGTGTGAATTGTGATGGCTGAAAATCCACCGATGGTTGAGATGCTATCGGTTGAAACATCTAAGGTCGGCGGGTCATTGCTGCTCATCACGGTCACGACCACTTGGACTGAGGCAGTGGAATTGCCATCATTGCGGGAAATGGTTAAGGTGGTTTGGCCATTAGCGTTGAGAATACTGCTTATTTGAATCTCTGTATTCGATGGGATGATGACATCAACCACACCTGGATTAGAGGCGGTGACTGTTATGGACGACAATGTATCCCCTTCAATATCGTTACTTGTGATTGTGATTGGAAAGCGCAATGTAAAATCCTCTGGGAATGTCACGTCTCTTAGTGATGCGGTTATGGTCGGTGGGTCATTGATCGCATTCACTATCACGACTACTTGGGTTGTGGCACTGAGCCTGCCATCAGTCGCACTAATGGTTAATGTCGTTTGGCCATTGACATCTTTTATGCTCGATACGTGGACACCTGAGGTTGAAGTTGTCACATTAACCAATCCGGTGGATGCCTCCACAACACTGATTGTCAAGGGATCGCCATCAGAATCGATGGCTGTTGCAACTGTGCTGAATCCCGAAAAATCCTCGTTTAGAATCAAAGGGTTGGCTGATAAGGTCAGCGTTGGCGGATCGTTGATTAATGTCACAGCCACTGACACTTGAGTTGAGGCCATGAGCCTGCCATCGCTGACGCTGATGGTTAGTATGGTTTGGCCAATTGTATTTAGTCTGCTCGCTATTCGGACACTTGAGTCTGTGGTCGTGACGGTAATGACACCAAGTGTCGATTCAGTCACACTGATTGTCAGGGTGTCGCCGTCTATATCGGCACTTGATACATTGATTATAGAAGGCAATGAAAAGTCTTCAAAGAATGTTAATGACGTGGTTGAGACGCTAATGGTTGGCGTATCATTGACGGGCGTCACCGCCACTGCTACCTGAGCGGTTGAAGTGAGCCTGCCATCACTGGCTTGAATGGTTAAGGTGGTTTGACCATTGGCATTGAGCATGCTTGTTAGTTGGATGCCAGAGCCTGATGTTGAGACTGTGACTACACCAGTGGTGGACTCAATCACGGTTATAGTCAGCGTATCACCCTCAACATCTGCGATTGTTGTAATGGTGCTGACACCCATAAAATCCTCTAATACAATAATCGTGCCCGTTGGAATTGTGAATGTCGGCGCATCATTAACCGCCGTCACTGTGATCGCCACTTGGGTTGAAGTATTGGTTGTACCATCGTTGACGGTAATGGTTAAGGTGGTACGACCAAAAGCATTCAGTCTGCTTGCTACTTGGATACCTGCGGCTAAGGTGGTGACAGTGACTACGCCAGTGGTGGATTCTGTCACAGTTAAAGTCAAAGCATCGCCTTCTATGTCGGTTCTCGTAGAACGGATCAAAACGCTGCCATCAAAATCCTCAACTAAGGTCAAAGCGGTGGTTGAAACAGTTAATGTTGGCGGGTCATTGACAGCTTCAACGCGGACCACCACTTGGGCGGTCGAACTCAGTAAACCATCACTGACAGTCATGTTTATGGTGGTCTGACCACTGGCATTGAGCATGCGCGCTACTTGGATGCCTGAAGCGGAGGTCGTTACATTAACCACACCTGGGTTTGAATCAGCCACGTTGATTGTCAGTGTGTCACCATCTACATTTACAATGGTTGCAATCGTGCGGACCTCCTCAAAATCCTCTGTTAGGGTTAGGGTGGCTGTTGGGATGGTTAGGGTTGGCGTATCATTAACGCTCATGAGCGCCATCACAAGCTCAGATGTCATTGATTGCCCGCCTATATCGGTCGCGATAATGGTCAAGGTCGCTGTGCCATTGGCATTGGCTACCGCGGTTAAGGTAATCACATTTGTGAGCGTGCTCATGCCAGTAACTGGTGTGGATATAACTGCATCCACAAAGCGTGTTGTTGAACTGACTGAGAGGGTTAGGGTATCGCCATCAGAGTCTGTGGCTGTGGTTCTCAAAACCAGTGAAGCGCTAAAGTCTTCTTGAACACGGATCAGGTTGGTAGAAATGACCAGTACGGGTACAGCGCTGGTCACAATGTTTATGGTAATAGCGATGGTTTGGGTCACTGTTATGCCTGAACTGTTAGCGGCAATAACCGTTAAGGTGGTTGCACCTGAAACCCCAGGAATGGCAGTCAAGACAATGGCATTCGTTGATGTGGTCACATTGACCACGCCGTTGGTGGATTGAGTCACAGTGAAAGATAAATCGCCTTCTTCAACATCATTCGCTGTGGTATTGATGATGATGGATGTAAAGCCACCGATTGTTGTGATACGGTTAGTTGAAACACTGAGGGTTGGTGGGTCATTGACAGGTAGAACGGTTATGCCCACTCGAGCGAGGGTGTTGGTTGTGCCATCGCTAACGGTAATCGTTATAGTGGTCACGCCATGGGCATTGGCTATGCTTGATACATCGAAACCAGAGGTTGAGTCTGTAATTGTTACCACACCAGGGTTTGATTGCGTCACAGCAAAAGCGAGCGAATCACCTTCTGCATCGCTTCTTGTTGAAGCGATTAAAACAGTGGCAAAATCTTCGAGCAATGTCAATGCGGTGGTTGAAACAGTTAAATCGGGTGGATCATTGACTTCGGTTACAGTCACCACCACTTGGGCCGTCGAACGCAGTGAACCATTTATGGCAGTCATGGTTAAGGTGGTTCGTCCACTGGCGTTAAGAATGCTCGAGACGTTCACCGAATTTGCTGTTGCATCCACAGAGACGACCCCTGTGGTGGACTCGCTGAACGATATACTGGTTGCATTGGTGGCTGTAGCCACCAGCTGCGCTGTTGTAAAGTCTTCAATGACACTCAAATTGCTTACTAACACTGATAGTGTGGGAGTCGTCGTTAGATTAGGCGTTGTCGTGTCACCGCCACTACCGCCATCGCCACTACCACCGCCACTATCACCGCCACCGACGGTATTACCACCACCAACGGTATTACCACCACCAGCGGCACTACCACCGCCATCGGCACTACCACCGCCGCCACCGCCACAAGCAGATAATAATGCAAAGAGCACTAAGGTTGTACTCATGGTGCTTAAGGTGCGCTGATTCACGTTCTTGAAGGTGTTGGTGATGCTGTTTAAGAAAACGCGCAAAAAAGCATGGACAGAAGTTTGAGTTGTTTTTGCTGAAATTAATTTATTCATTATGGTTGTTTTTAATTTTAGAGTTTCATCTTAGGAATGAATGGGTGATTGTACTAAAATCAATTTTATAAATGATGATATTTAACTAAAATATACAAAAATGGGTTCTGCATTACTTTTTCTTAACATTGATTTTGATCAGCGTTAGATTATAAGAAAAACTGCTTGATACGTTGATGGAAAGCGCCGTTGGCGCCAAATGCGAATAATCAGATCGTTCATACATCGTTCATTCAATCATCAGATGGTTAATGATCATGAATGGTAGCCTTGACATGCATAGGCTGTCTGTTAATAAGGTGTGGTCTTATTAGAAATCCTCATAGGTTAGGAGTCATTGAGGGTTTTGTTAATGACGATTCAGGATTCCGTGTCACTTAGGCTGAATAAATCGATGTTACCGCCTTTGGCATTTAAGTTTTCAGTGCGGGTTTTTTCACTGACGAATCGGTACAAATAATTTGGACCACCTGCTTTGGGCCCTGTGCCCGATAGACCGCATCCGCCAAAAGGATTGACCCCGACCACCGCCCCAGTGATGTTGCGGTTGATGTAAGTATTGCCGATTAAGGTTTTGTTGAAAATGGCATCTGCAAAGCCAGAAATTCTGCTGTGAATTCCAAGAGTCAGCGCGTAACCTGTATGGTTAATGGCGTCTATAACAGAATCTATGGCACTGGCTTCATATCGAATGATGTGGAGAATGGGGCCGAAAACCTCGCCTTCTAATTCGTTTAAGTGGTTAATCTCAAAGACGGTTGGCGCAACAAAATGCTGGTTTTTCTGATTTTCAGTCAGCGCACATTCTGCAATAAGAATCGTTCGTTGTTTCATTTCTTTAATATAGTCATTTAGAGCACTTGCCGCTTGATGATCAATGACGGGGCCAATGTCTGTTGTGAGCTCAGTTGGCTCACCAATGACCAATGCTTGCATGGCGCCCTTGAGCATAGTAATGACATCATCGGCATTGTCTGATTGCAAAAATAATACGCGCAAAGCAGAGCATCTTTGTCCCGCACTTTTGAATGCTGAGCTGATGATATCGTCCACCAATTGCTCGGGAAGTGCTGTTGAATCCGCAATCATTGCGTTGACACCACCTGTTTCAGCAATCAATGGAATGATGGCGTCTTTGCGTGTCGCCATCAATTGATTGATGGCCTGAGCCGTTTCGGTTGAGCCTGTGAATGCGCAGCCTGAAAGGCGTTTGTCAGTTAATAAAACGGGGGTGATTTCCGAACCACGACCGAGTAATAGGTGTAACAGTTGTTTGGGGATGCCCGCTTGATGAAATAATTCAATGGCGTATTGGGCAATGCCAGATGTTTGAGTGGCCGATTTTGCCAAGACCGCATTGCCCGCAACCAAAGCCGCAGCAATTTGACCCACAAAAATGGCCAATGGAAAATTCCAGGGACTGATGCATAAAAAAGTGCCTCGTCCGTGAAACGATAGATGATTGCTTTCACCCGTGGGTCCAATCAGAGCTTGACTATGGCCTAATTTATTTCGAGCCAAGGCTGCATAATAATAGCAAAAATCAATGGCTTCACGGACTTCAGAGACGGCATCATCTAATGTTCGATGGGCTTCATTGACAATGAGCGAAATGAGCCTATCTCTATTTTTTTGGAGGGCATCGCCCACGCATTCGAGTAATTGGGCTCGATGCTCGGTGCTTTGAGTCGCCCAACTTTTTTGTGCGGAACACGCACTTGCAAGTGCAGTCAGAGCCTGATCGCTTTGGTGTGATGCTTTAGGTAATTTGCCAGCTGTTTGGTGGATGTAAGACAATAGTGGGGGAACGGTTAAGGGACAATTCAGGTCTAGCCCTCGAGCTTGCTGGCGACTTTCGTCAGCGAGCTTAAATTGATCTAAGGGCAGAGCAATTTGAGGGTGTCTTCTGGAGGCAGAATGCTTAACCAAATCTAAGGGATCTTGGACCAGTTCATCAACGGGTAACTCAGCGTCTAAAAACCGATTCACGAACGAACTGTTTGCGCCATTTTCGAGCAATCGTCGCACCAAATACGGCAATAAATCTCGGTGCTTACCAATGGGCGCATACACTCTGATATTAAAGGTGAAAGTTGGGTGGGAAATTTTCAATTGACTGTACAACAGCTCGCCCATTCCGTGCAATCTTTGAAACTCAAAGTCCGATGATTGACATTTATATCGCGCAGCTAAGCACATGATTAAGGCAACAGTGGTTGCATTGTGGGTGGCAAATTGGGCAAAAATACACGACTTATGTGCCAGTAATTTTTGCGCACAAATTTGATAGGACAAATCGGTATTTGGTTTGCGCGTAAAGACGGGGTAATCATCAAAACCTTGTTCTTGAGTATGCTTAATTTCACTATCCCAGTAGGCGCCTTTAACCAAACGAACCATCAACTTGCGTTGGGTGCATTGTGCCAAATTTATCAGCCAGTCAACCACGAGAACCGCCCGTTTTTGATACGCTTGGAGGACAAAACCCAAACCGTCCCAGTTTTTCAAATCAGCATCGGTGGCCAAATTTTGAAATAATTCTAATGACAGGTCTAATCGATCGGCTTCTTCCGCATCAATACTGAATCCTAAGTCATAGTTACGCGCCAACAACGCCAAAGATTTTACCTTCATGAATAAGATTGGCATCATCGTTTGATGTTGGGCGTATTCAAAACGGGGGGTTAGCGCGGACAATTTGATGGAAATGCCATCGTTTTGATAAACATTGGCAGAACCGTCTGTTCGTTTGATTGACGCTTGCCCCATGGTCTCAATGGCGTGCAGATAAGATTGATAGTGACGTTCTGCGTCTGCTTCAGTGCGTGCGCCTTCGCCTAACATATCAAATGAATAACGTGATTTTAAGGTCCCGCTATGTTGAGCGCGCTTTATTCCAGCCTCAATGGTTTGTCCCAAAATATACTGCCCGCCCATGATACGCATGGCTTGCAATATGGCGCGTCTAATAAGCGGTTCACCCGTTTTTTTAATCAAGGCTGCCAACCAATTGCTTGAATGAGCGTCATGATCGAAATCCAATTTGACAATGCGCCCAGTCAACATAAGCCCCCAGACTGAGGCGTTGACGAACAAAGTATCTGAGTGCCCTCGATGAGCGGCCCAATCAGCATTCGCAATCTTTTCGCTGATCATTTTATCCGCAGTCTCTTTATCCGGAATGCGCAACAAAGATTCAGCCAAACACATCAACGCAATGCCTTCTTTATTCGATAAATCAAACTCTTGTAAAAAAGCGTCTAACCAATCGCCTTCATGGCGATTATCACGACATTGATTGACCAGTTCGCGCGTTGTGTTGATCAAGGCTGAGCGCTCTGCCCGCGAAAGGATCGATTGTTCTAATAACGCATCAACGCAACTTTTCTCGTCGGCGTGTTTATATTTGTGGATCTGCGTTCGGTCTAATGTGTGTTCTGACATGAATCAATGTGTGTAATATGTTTAATCGAGTCTCATTAGACATACGATCATGATGTTTATAATGCGATTGGTATCTGCCATGGTAACTAAAGGTTGTCCTCAAATCCACGGATAGGAATAATCAGCAGGTTATTATAAACGCCGAAAACGGAAATCCCATTAAAATCATCGCCGTAGCGTTAATGGTTTATTGTATAAGGCAAAGTCTATGCGATGGGATATATTCAATCACACTTAGAGGAGAGGGTCTGATGAAAATCATTTTAAATATTAGACTTAAAATAGAGACTTACTCTGGAAATTCCCATTTGTAAACAGCGCACTTTAACGTTTAACCAGGCTCTGGTCGGTTGACTTAAGTAAGGATGGGCGGGTGATTGCAACCACAGCTGTCAATGCGGTGTACCTGTACTAAATGATCGCATGGCCTCGTTTGCGAAGGCTGAGGAAATTGGATGAGAAATAAATGCTAAGGTGAATACTTTGCGATTATTTTTTAATGATGCCCTGAGATTGTAATCGGTCTTTAAATTTACTCACGGTACGCAGTTGAGAAATGGCCACGGCCACTTCAGATTTGGCTTTGGCGACATCAAAATCACTTTTGGCATCACTCATGGCTTCTTCGGCACGCGTTTTGGCTTCTAAAATCTTGGCTTCATCTAAATCACGAGCGCGTACAGCGGTATCTGCCAAAACCACAATATGGTCAGGCTGAATTTCAATATAGCCACCAGAGACGAAAAAAAACTGTTCTTCGTCATCATCATTGCGGATACAAACTTCACCTGGCTTGAGCGCGGCCAATAGTGGGCTATGCTTAGGTAATATGCCCAATTCACCATCTGCAGCGGGGGCAAATACCATGCTTGCTTCGCCTGAATAAATAGAATTTTCAGCGCTGACGATGTCAATTTTAATGAGTGACATAAAAGCTCCTATTTCATGCTCTCTGCTTTTTCAATCACTTCATCGATGGTGCCAACCATATAAAAAGCTTGTTCTGGTATATGGTCTAATTCGCCATTGATGATACGATTGAATCCATCGATGCTGTCTTTCAAAGAGACGTAACGTCCTGGAGATCCAGTAAATACTTCGGCAACAAAAAATGGTTGTGATAAAAATCTTTGAATTTTTCGAGCGCGTTGCACAGCCAACTTATCTTCTTCGGAGAGCTCATCCATGCCTAAGATGGCAATGATGTCTTTTAGTTCCTTATAGCGTTGTAGCGTTGATTGAACCGCTCGAGTGGTTTCATAGTGCTCAGGGCCGACCACCTGAGGGTCTAATTGGCGCGAAGTAGAATCTAAGGGGTCCACAGCAGGGTAAATTCCTAATTCAGCAATTTGTCTGGATAAAACCACCGTGGCGTCCAAATGGGCAAAGGTTGTGGCTGGTGAAGGGTCGGTTAGGTCATCCGCAGGGACATAAACGGCTTGGATAGACGTGATGGAGCCCGTTGTGGTTGAGGTGATTCTTTCTTGAATGGAACCCATTTCTTCCGCTAAGGTCGGTTGATAGCCAACCGCTGAAGGCATCCGTCCCAATAAGGCTGATACTTCTGTACCCGCAAGTGTATAGCGATAAATATTATCGATAAAAAGTAGAACATCGTTGCCATCATCCCTGAATTTTTCAGCCATTGTTAAGCCCGTTAAAGCCACACGTAAGCGGTTACCAGGAGGCTCGTTCATTTGTCCATAAACCAAGGCCACCTTGTCTAATACATTGGATTCTTTCATTTCGTAGTAGAAGTCGTTGCCTTCGCGCGTTCTTTCGCCAACCCCTGTGAACACTGAATAACCTGAATGCTCAAGGGCAATATTACGAATCAGTTCCATCATGTTGACGGTTTTACCAACGCCCGCACCACCGAATAATCCGACCTTGCCGCCTTTGGCAAATGGGCAAATCAAATCAATAACCTTAATGCCCGTTTCTAACAATTCGGTAGAGGGCGCTAGTTCCTCATAAGAAGGGGGTTTACGGTGAATTGGCATTTTTTCATCGGTGCCGACTTCGCCCTGTTCATCAATGGTGTTGCCGAGCACATCAAAAATCCGCCCCAATGTTTTAACACCAACGGGTACAGTGATGGGTGATCCAGTATTTGTCACCTCAATGCCTCTGCGTAATCCATCAGATGAACCCAAAGCAATGGTTCTAACCTTGCCATCGCCAATGAGTTGTTGTACTTCTAAGGTCAACCCCACTTCATCAACAGTCAGTGCGTCGTATATTTTTGGCATATTGGCACGGGGAAATTCAACGTCTATAACGGCACCAATAATTTGGGTGATTGTTCCTGAACTCATTTTTAGTAGCTCCTCAATTTTAATAATAATAAATGGTAACTTTAAACAGCAGATGCTCCGCCAATAATCTCTGATAATTCTTGAGTAATGGCTGCTTGTCTGGCTTTGTTGTAGGCTAAATTCAATTGATGAATCATATCACCAGCATTGTCGGTTGCGCTCTTCATGGCGATCATTCGGGCGGACATTTCGCAGGCGACATTTTCAACCACTGCCTGATAAACCAGTGATTCAGCATATCTGCGGAGCAATCCATCCAACACAACTTTTGCATCGGGCTCATAAATGTAATCCCAAATTTTCGGATTGGGCGTACTTTCAATTTGTGTTGGGAAGATTTGGGTGACATTTGGCGATTGAGTCATGCTGTTTTCAAAGATAGAATTCACCATAACCAAGCGGTCAATCTCGCCCGCTTCAAAGGCCGAAATCATAGCATTGATGCTGCCAATGATTTGGTCCAAATGGGGTGTATCACCCAACTGTGTAACGGCAGAAGTCACTTCACCGCCGACTACTTTTAAAAAGTTTTGCGCTTTTGAACCAATGGTACAGAATTTAATGCCGATGTCGTCGGCTCTTAAAGATTCAACGTAGCGAATGGTTTTTCTAAAGGCATTGGCATTCAAACCCCCACACAAACCACGATCGGTACTAATGACAATAATACCGACGTTTTTAACGGGTCGAACCACAGTAAATGGGTGTTGGTACTCGGGGTGTGATTGGCTCAGATCGTCGATCACTAAGCGGACCTTATCGATGTAGGGACGAGTGGCATTCATACGATCTTGAGATCGACGCATCTTTGCCGCTGCGACCATCTCCATCGCTTTGGTTATTTTTTGGGTGTTCTTTACACTGCCAATTTGTTGTCGAATTTCTTTGCCACTTGCCATATAAACGCTCAGTTATACAAATGATTTTTTAAAACCTTCAACGGCCGCTTTAATACCATCGACGATGTCATCGCTGTAATCACCTGCTTCGTTGATTTGATCAACCAATGCTTTTGCTTCGGATGCAATATATTGATGCAATCCTTTTTCAAATTCACCAATGCGGGTGACGGGGACATCATCCAGATAACCATTGTTGGCTGCATACAAGGTGATGCCCATTTCAGCAAGAGAACGCGGCGTATATTGGGGTTGTTTCATCAATTCAGTGACGCGTTGACCGCGCTCTAATTGTGCCCGTGTGGCCTCGTCCAAGTCTGAAGCAAATTGTGCGAAAGCTTGCAATTCACGATACTGTGCCAAGTCTAAGCGAACACCACCGCCCAGTTTTTTGATGATCTTGGTTTGTGCCGCGCCGCCGACCCGTGATACCGATAGACCCGCATTAATGGCAGGACGAATGCCTTGGGCAAACAAATTGGTTTCAAGGAATATTTGTCCGTCCGTGATCGAAATAACATTGGTGGGTACAAAAGCGGATACGTCGCCCGCTTGGGTTTCAATAATGGGCAATGCGGTTAAGGAACCGGTTTGACCTTTAACTTTACCTTCGGTGAATTTTTCAACGTAGGTCGTGTTCACACGTGAGGCGCGTTCGAGTAAGCGCGAATGGAGATAAAACACATCCCCTGGATAAGCTTCACGGCCTGGAGGGCGACGAAGCAAGAGTGAGATTTGACGATAGGCCCAAGCTTGTTTGGTTAAGTCATCATAAATGATCAGAGCGTCTTCGCCACGATCGCGGAAGTATTCGCCCATTGAGCAGCCCGAATAGGGCGCTAAAAATTGTAAAGCTGAAGCATCAGAGGCGTTGGCTGCGACAACGGTTGTGTATTCCATGGCACCCGCATCTTCTAAGCGACCGATGATCGTTCTAACAGACGACGCTTTTTGGCCGATGGCAACGTACACACATTTCACACCACTGCCTTTTTGGTTGATGATGGCATCAATGGCAATGGCTGTTTTACCCGTTTGTCTGTCACCGATGATCAATTCCCGTTGGCCACGGCCGATTGGGATCATGGAGTCAACCGCAGTAATCCCTGTTTGTAAAGATTGAGAGACACTTTGACGTTCAATAACGCCAGGCGCAATTCGTTCAATGGGGCTTCTTTCAGCGGTATCTATATCACCTTTGCCGTCAATGGGGCGTCCCAAAGCGTCAACTACGCGACCAAGCAGTGCTTTGCCAACAGGCACATCTAAAATACGACCAGTACATTTGACTTTGTCGCCTTCTGATAGATGCTCATAGGCGCCAAGTACAGCAATCCCCACGGAATCTTCTTCCAAGTTGAGTGCCAGACCAAATGTGGTTTCATCCAATTGCACCATCTCGCCATATTGCACATCGGACAAGCCATAAATGCGCGCAATGCCGTCGGCAACTGAAATAATTGTGCCTTCGTTGGTTTCTTGGGCACTGGTATCAACGTTGCTGATACTGCTTTTTATTAAATCACTGATTTCTGAAGGGTTGAGTTGCATTTATTACCTCACTGCAAAATTTCAGTTTCTAACTGTTTTATTCGTCTTAACAAGGTACTGTCGATGACCTTATCGTTTAATTCTATGCGCAACCCACCAATCAAAGATTCATCAATCTCAAATGTGGTGGTTACGGGTGTTTCATAGCGTTTTGTCAGTTGCTTAGACAAAGTTTGTTGCTGTTCTTGTGACAATGGCACGGCAGAAATAATGCGACAATTCAAGCGTTGTTCATGCGCATCCAAAAGTGCATTGAATGATTGCAATATGTCTGCGATCACATTCAGCCGTTTGTTCTTTGCCAATAGTTTAACAAAGTTGATTTGCGCTTGATCAAAGCCATTTTTCTCTAAGGATTTGATCATGCTTTTGCCAATCAATTCGCTGTCAATCCGTGGATCTTCTAACAAAGATTTGAGCGATTCGTTTTGGCAGGCCTCATTCAAGGCCACCAGAGCGGTTCGCCATTGTGCGCTGGTTTGATGCTCCAGTGCAAAAGCAAAAGCGGCTTTTGCATAAGGTCTTGCCACAAGTGCGTTTGAACTCATTGGACCAACTGTTTAGAAACGTCGTCAATGATGTCTGAATGATTTTTGGTATTCAGTTCACGCGCTAACACTTTTTCAGCACCGGCCATGACCAAAGCACCCACTTCTTTGCGCAATGCTTCTTTGGCGGCGTTGACTTGTTGCTCAATGGCCGATTCGGCATTGGCTCGTATTTTTTTCGCTTCTTCTACAGCACTCAACTTGGCGGCTTCAACAATCTCGGTTTCACGTTTGTGTGAAACGTCTAACAGTTTTTGCGCTTCTTTTTTCGCTTCTGCCAGAATTTCGCGAGCCCTTTCTTCTGCTTTTTCAAATTCTTCGCGCCCAGATTCAGCGGCCATCAGACCCTCTTCAATCTTCTTCTGTCTGGCTTCCATTGCTTGAACCATCGGTCCCCAAAGGAACTGACGAATCAGCACAATTAATACCAAAAAGGCAATGACTTGTAGGAGAAGTGTAATATTAATGTCCACGATAGACTCCGTATAAGTTAAAGGGTTTTAACCACCGAGGAATGGGTTCGCAAAAGTAAACCACATGGCAAACGCCAAAATAATGAATGGGAATGATTCCATTAACCCAGCAAAAATAAAGGTGTTGGTCATCAGCATGGGACGAAGTTCGGGTTGACGTGCAATACCTTCTAAAGTTTTAGCACAAATCAGCCCCCAGCCTATTGCTGAGCCTAAGCCTGCAGCAGCCAACATCATACCGACAGCTATTGCAGTTGAAGAAACCACTTGAACGGTTATTGCATCCATGAATACTCCTTGTTACGTTATAGAAAAAGTTAAATTAAAATTAATGTCCACTATCGTCTGCCATGGATATGTAAACGATTGTTAGCACCATAAAAATGAAAGCTTGTAGTGTGATCACTAAAACGTGAAAAGCCAGCCAAATAAAATCTAAGCCAACCTGTAAAGGCGCCCAAATAAAGGCCGCCGCACCTGTGACTAAAGTGCCCCCAATAAGGGCTATGAGCAAGAAGACCAATTCCCCTGCAAACATATTACCAAACAGCCGCAGTCCTAAGCTCAACGGTTTGGAAATTTCTTCAATCAAAGTCATCAATATATTAAAAGGCATGGCAAATTTACCAAAAGGGTGGAACAGGAACATTTTGATGAACCCAATAAACCCTTTGGCTTTAATATTATAGTAGGTAACAATCCCAAAAACGGTCAATGCCATACCCAAAGGTGCATTGGCATCCGTGGTGGGCACAACTTTCAAATAGAATCCGTGATCGCCAGTTATTATTTCCGCAAGGCGTGGCAGCAGATCCACGGGAATGAGATCCATAAAATTCATCAGCCATATCCAGCAGAATGCGGTCATGGCAATGGGTCCAATCCAGGGGTTCTTTTTAGGATAGACGTCGCTGATTTGTGATTGAACAAACTCAACGATCACTTCAAAAAAATTCTGTAGTCCGAGGGGCACACCCATGGTAACGTTACGAGTGGCACGCCAGCCGACGAAAACCAGAAGCGCACCGAGTAAGATTGAAATCCCAAGGGTGTCCAAGTTGACTTGCATAAACTGACCCGTGGTACATTTGTCAGCACCTTCCAAGCTAATGCAATTATTAGCCAGATGATGTTGAATGTATTCAACCGTTGTGGGTTTATGTTCAGTGGCCAAGTTGTCTCCTGCTTATTTAAACAAAAATGGGTTAATCTGTTAGTCTTTTCTTCGTCACCAATAAAAAAATCGGCGCCATGAGCATTGCAATAAAAGGCAACACAATGGCAAAAGGCATTTGTGGCCAATTTTTTATGCCAATGGCGAGTAGCGCACCGACACTAATAAATCGAATCACAGCGCCTGCATACAAAATCACCATGCCTAATTTCGGATCCGTATCACTGACTCTGTCCGAAAGCGTAGCGCTGATGGACAAAATGAGCGCATAAACACCACCGATCAATAGGCTGTAAGCAAATGCGGGCATGGCATCCAAATCAATGACCGTGCCTACGGCAAAAATAGTCATACCAGTGAAAAACTGAATGGTAAAAACTTTACGCTGCTGCTTGGCTAGTTGTTGTGACATTCGCTCTTATTTTTCATCGTTTTGAGACATTTTATTCAGGATTTCATGTATGCGAATGAAACCACCAACAATGCCCAAAAAACCGCTTGCAATCATCAGCCAAGGTCGGGTATTAAAAATTTCGTCAATGAAATATCCAACTAAAAACCCAGATATTACCATGGCACTAAAGGTTGTGCCAACGCTCATTAAAACGAAATTGGCTGTTTTCGTACCCCGTTTTTTATTGACCATCACTGGTGTAAATTATAAGCTCTTTAGTATTTATGTGCAAAACTATTTTAGCTAAAAATCAACTATGCTGGTGATGCGCTGTTGGCGCGTCAGCGTTTAATCGAAGTGACTATTGCGCTTGATTATTTTGCTGTAATCTATTCAACAGACTCAGCAGTTGAACCACTTGTGGATTTTCGGGTTCTAGCGCTTGCGCACGACCTAAGAACATGGCGGCTTCATCGTATTGTTTGTAGTAAATGAGAATCTTTGATATATTGATGAGCCCGTCAAAATGATTGGGATCAATGGCTAATAATTTTTTCAACAGCATCAAGGCTTTCTGATATTCTTTCTGCAACACAGCCATGCCCGTTCCAAGGAAATACACCTCAACGCTGTCAGGATGGATGGCTTGTAGAAGATTCATTTGTTCTAAAATCAGCTCTGGTTTTCCAGCAACCAAGGCATCCAAGCCTTTTTGGTAAATGGTATTAATCTTCTGTTGTTTTTCTAATAATGCCACCCGATGATCGGGCTCAGCAAAACCGGTTTTACGCAGATTCGTAATGATTTCACTGCCTCTAATCACATTGGGATATTGTGATTCCCAGTGTGCCATTTTTTTATCCTCGCCCACCTGGGCATAGAGTTCAAGCAAGGATTTTAAAGGGGGGCTGTCGTTGGCCTCGTAAACCCCCACACCTTCTAACAGGGTTTTTTCAAGCAACTGGTAGTTGAGCCTAGTCAATTTTATCGATTGAACACGCCCCAGATATTCGTAATAGAGCGATTGATCGTAAGGGTCTTGCCGTTCAAAATGTGATTTTATGCGTTTGAGATTATCAACATGACGGGCATATTCACTTTCAGGCGATCGATTTTCATACCAAGCATAAGCTTGGGCCACATTACCATAGGCGGTCGATTCTAAAGCCGCTCTCAAAGGGGCTTTTTGTGGATCAGAATCGGCCAATTTATAGTAAATTTCAGACATGAGATTCGCCTGCTTGATTTGCATATTTCGCGTCCATTGGTCATGGGTATTAAACACATCGGTCTTTTTCACTAAGTCAATCAGCGGGTCTATTGCTTTGTAAGTGAAGTGCGTTGCTGAGCTGATGCTCAGTACTTTTTTTAAAATGCCGTAATCTTCAAAGTGACCTTTGACGTTTTGCTCGTAGAATACATAAGTGGGTCTGGTGGACTTTCGCACCAACTCAGCATAGGCTTCGTCTTTCTTTTTAGTCGGTGTGAGTGCCGTGGTCAATCGATTGCCCAATGCCAATGATTGTCCATTATAGAGTGTGACGTCTGGTCGATAGTGCTCGGCATATCGTTTGTAAATAATGGGCAAATGGGAGTCATCATAGGTTATCAATATCGCATTCTGTTCTAAACTATCGAGGATGGTTGTGGCAAATTGATCTGCAAAAGTCGTTTTATCCCGCCAATTTAATTGGCCATTGATCACGCTCAAATAAGCAACGACCAAGCCCACCAAAGCCGTACTGAGCCATTGCCCTTTTTTCACATAGCGATTGATGATGATCTGTAATTGGTACAAACCAACACCACCCAATAGCACGACCAGCCCCCATGACGTCAAAGGATACACGCGAAAAACATCGCGCCAAATGAGGGTATAAGTAAAATTCAACAGATAGAGCAGCAACAGCAGGCTGCCCGATAATATTGACAGCGTCAGGCCCATGCCCAAAACCACACGATTTTTCAGCAAGATCAGCAACCCCAAGATGGCTAAGGCAATCCAAACCCATGAAAATTGGGCGACGGTGATGTCGAGAAACCAGTAGAAAAAATCTTGTTTGTCGTCCAAATTCGCGCCTTGATCGTCAACCGACGAATAGCCCTTTCTTGTCAGATAAAACACAAAGTCTTTCCAAGTGGTTATCGGGCCGTAAAAGCTGATAAAAGGGTCGCTTAAGGAACGAAGCCACATATAGAGGTATGGTAACAATCCAGCCAAAAAACAGCCCAGTGCGATAAAGAAATTCCAGCCTTTGAGCAAAGGCCACAGTTCACGCCATGCTGGGATTAACACAAAAGGAATCAGCACCCCTGCGAGGACAAAAAGCGGCCAGTGGTTACTGAGTCCAAGGCCCGCTGTCAATGCCAATAAAATAAGCCACCGTCTGCACGGCTTATGAGCCAGCTCTAAGCTGAATGCGAACATCCAAAAAAACAACATGGCATTGAGCGCATAAACTTCTTGCGTAATGGCCTGTGACCAGAAGTACAACGACAAGCCATTGACCAGCCCTGCGCCTAAAGCGGCCCAAAAATGCCCCGTCAATCTCAAACAAATAAAAGCGATTGCGACGCTGGCCAAAGCCGCGGTCACCGCACTGAAAATGGCCACACCGTGGGCTGGCGTGATGAATGGAATGTGGGCAAATGGTGGACAGAGGATGGTGTATAAGGGATAACCGGGCGGGTGGGCAATGCCAGCATAATAACAGACTGAGGCAAATAACCCAGAATCCTCAAAACCCACTGTAAAAGGCATGGTGATTAAGTAGGCAATGAAGCAATATAGAAAAACACTCCAGCCTAATTTTTTGTGCGTAGAGCGATCAATCTGAGCATAAGGTATTTGCGCAAATACTGTATTTAATAAGGACAAAAGACGGTCTTTCATTGTGCGGATTTTGGTTCAATGAGGGTGGCGATGGTTTGACCCATCTTGACGGGGGTATAAGCTTGCTGAGTCAACTCGGCTACGTTGCGTGGCAATATCATAATAATGGTTGAGCCAAAATAAAACCGTCCGAGTTCTTGTCCTTTTTTAAAAGACCAAACATGGTCGGGCGTATAAATGAACTGATCCCGCTGAAGGTCCGCAACTTTTTTTTGCCAAACCGTTTCAATGCCAGCGACCAACAATGCCCCGACAAAGACGATGATGATGGGACCAATGGCCGTTTCAAATATGGCATACAAACGTTCATTTCGCGCCATCAGTTGAGGGATGGCGAGGGTTGATTTTTCGTTGACTGAAAATAAAGTGCCTGGCACGTACACGCTCTTTAGTAATTGCCCGTCTAAAGGCATGTGCACCCGATGATAATCTTTGGGCGATAAATAAATGGTTGAATAAAGTCCACCTTCAAATTCTTTGGCCAGGGCTTGATCTTGTAATAAATCAGTCAATGCATAGCGCCGTCCTTTGGCTTGAAACAGGCGCTGTGCTTGAATGATGCCTTGTTCGCTGATCACGCCATCTGCGCCAGCAACGATGGCATTTGATGCGGGTGCTATGGGTCGTGCTGTTGCAATGAGCGCCCGCGTAAAGAAGGCGTTGAAATGCTCAAATCGGTCAATTGATTGAATCTCTGCTTCATCTAAGCCTATGCCAAAATAGCGCATGGCCCATTGGATCAGTCTGTTTTTTATCCACCCTTGACGGCTTTGCGCAAGCACAGCCACAGCGCGAGTCAGGCACTTCTTAGGCAAGCAATATTGAAGATAAAACATATTTATGTGGAATTCTAATCTTGAAATGAGTCAATCGGTATATATATAGCCAATAGATGTTAGCATTCTAATCCACTAATTATATTTTAAATCATTCAGAAACGACACCCATACTGAGGAGTTAGACCATGTCAAAGTCAAAAAAGCACGCTTTTAAAACGGAAGTCAGCCAATTATTGGATCTCATGATCCACTCGCTTTATAGCAATAAAGAAATATTTTTGCGCGAGCTCATTTCCAATGCTTCAGATGCTTTAGATAAATTGAGATTTTCAGCCTTGTCTAATAATGATCTATTAGAGAAAGACAGCAATTTTGACATTCAAATAATCCCCAATAAAGCCAAAAAAACGCTGGTCATCAGCGACAACGGCATTGGTATGAATGAGGCTGAAGTGCTGGCCAATATCGGCACCATTGCCAGCTCAGGGACCAAGATGTTTCTTGATCAATTAAAAGCTGAAGAAGCGCGTGATTCAAATCTGATTGGTCAGTTTGGTGTGGGTTTTTATTCAACCTTTATGGTGGCTGAAAAAGTTGAAATTCATACCCGCCGTGCAGGTGACAGTCCTGACCAAGGCGTTCGTTGGGTCTCTAAAGGCGATGGTGAATTCACCTTGGCCGACAAAGCCAAAGCCACCCGCGGTACGACCATCACCCTCAAAATCAAAGACGAATGCAGCGAATTTTTAGATTTATTTAAGCTTAAAAGCATTGTACATCGCTATTCTGAGCACATCAATTTTCCTGTACAACTGCCCAAAGAAGCGGATAAAAAACCCTTAGAGACGGTCAACAAAGCCGAAGCGCTTTGGACCAAAAATCCCAAAGAAGTCAGCGATGAAGATTACCAAGGGTTTTACAAAATGGTCGCAACGGATTGGGAAAACCCCTTGTCGTGGATACACAGTCGGGTAGAAGGCACGACCGAGTACACCGCTTTGTTGTTTATACCCAATCGTGCCCCCTTTGACTTGTACGAGCGAGACCAAAAGCAAGGCGTTAAGCTCTATGTTAAGCGCGTGTTCATCATGGAAGACCCCAGCACTTTGTTGCCCAATTATTTGCGCTTCATTCGGGGGATAGTTGACTGTCCCGACTTACCGTTGAATGTTTCGAGGGAAATCTTGCAAGACAGTCGAATCGTTAAACGCATTCGTTCAGGCTTGGTCAAAAAAATATTAGACAAAATCGAAGCGCTGGCCAAGGACAATGGCGAGGCTTTTGCCACCTTGATTCAAACCTTTGGCAAAGTGCTGAAAGAAGGGATCATTGAAGATGCTGACAACAAAGAGCGCATCGCTAAAATCCTAAGATTTGACTCGATAAATCACAGTGATTTGTCATTGGACGAGTATCTCAAGAATAGAATTGAAGGTCAGGATGACATCTACTTTCTTAGCGCAGATTCCAAAATTTCAGCGCTCAATAGTCCGCACCTTGAGGTATTCAAAGAACGCAACATTGATGTCTTATTACTGAGCGACAAGATTGATGAATGGGTGACCACCCATCTCACAGAATACGATGGCAAAAAACTACAAGCCGCGAACCAAGCGGGGCTTGTTTTACCCGGCGATAAAAAGCCAGATGACAGCGAGGACAAAGACAAAGAACAATCGGCAGATGAAGTTCATCAAGGTTTGTTAGACGCCGTCAAAGAGGCGTTGGGAGACCGGGTTAAAGAAGTCAGAATATCTAATCGATTGCGTCAATATCCAGCTTGTGTGATCAGCGCTGATGGCGAAATGAACCACCATATGCAACAGATTTTAAAACAAATGGGTCAAGAAATGAACGAGATTAAACCCGTGTTAGAGATCAATCCTGAACACAAACTCATACAACATATTGAAAAACACACTGGGGATGAAAATTTCTCAGAATGGTCCAATTTATTATTGGATCAAGCGCTATTGTCTGAAGGGGCTTCACTGCCGAATCCTGGCGAGTTTGTCCGTCGCATGAACGCCCTTTTTGCTCAACTCATCAAATAACAGCTCTAGGCACAGACAGCGACGAAATAATCCCTTTGGCTTTGTTTATCAACAGCGCCTTTGAACAGAGGCGGGTCGTCATGTTGACGATCAGCTTTGCTCGGGTTTAGATTGCTCGGGTTCAGCTGCTGATTCAGCTTTCTTTGGATCGGGATTTAATAGCGCATCCAAAATGTAGAGCACCACACCAACAGAAATGGCAATGTCCGCCACATTGAATGCTGGGAAGTGCCAGTTAAAGGCATGAAAATCAATAAAATCGACCACAAATCCAAGGGCTATTCGATCGATTACATTGCCCACAGCCCCGCCGAGAATAAGCGCCAGACCTAAGCAAAATAAACGATGGCTCTGCCAAGGTTTTTGACGTAACACCCAAACAATATAAAGCGAAACCAGTACAGCCAAAATGCTGAAAAACCAGCGTTGCCATCCGCCCGCATTGCTCAAAAAACTGAATGCAGCGCCCTCGTTATGCAACAAAAAGATGTTTAAAAACGCCGTGAGTTCATAAGGCTGAGCGTAGGTAAATAAGAAAGAAGCCAGCCCCTTGGTGAATTGGTCCAATAAAGATATGAATAATGATAGGGGTAAGAGAACTAAACCACTTTCTAAGTATCGGCTTTTCACGATTTTTGTATCAGGCATACAGACGTTTCTCTCCCGAGCCACTCAAATTTATAATTGAACGGTCATCCAATTGCGGGTAATCTGGATTTTTATTGACACTTTCCCGACGATGCCAAGAACGCGCACATTTTTCATATTGACTGGCGAAAGCCTGAATGCGAATCCCTTCAATTTCTGTTTCATTGGTCTTAGCTGGTGCCTCACTCAAAGGATGGATACGAGCATAAGAGGTGATGAGGATAAAACGTAATTCATCTTCCAATAAGGCTAAGCGATCAAACCATTCGTCTGTCACATAGAGGTCAACCTCAGCATCCAATGAGCTGCCTATGTGCCCTTGTTGCCGTAAAACTTCTAATTGCTTGCCTACCATGGTTTTTATGCTTTGAATTTGCTGCCAGTATGCGCCATCAAATGACGTGTTATTGGGTAATAGAGTCAAGGCACCGTACCACGATTGGAGGAAGATGGATTCACTTTTCTGCTTCGGTATGTGACGCCAAATTTCTTCTGCAGTAAATGACAGTATGGGTGCAATCCAGTGGGTCATTGCTTGGATGATATGATACAAGGCCGTTTGCGCCGATCGTCGAGCCAGGCCATCTTTTTTGGCTGTATAGAGCCGATCTTTGATTATATCAAGGTAGAATCCGCCCATATCGACGGTCGCAAAATTGTGCAACTCCTGATAGATCAAATGGAATCGGTAGTCATCGTAAGCTGTGACGATTTTTGTTTGTAAGTGTGCGCTCAGGTCCATGGCCCAACGGTCGAGCCAGACCATGTCATCGGGTTTTACACAATCGGTTTCTGGATTAAAATCGTACAAATTACTCAGCATAAATCTGGCGGTATTACGAATACGTCTATAAGCATCTGCTGTGTACTTGATGATCTCGTCTGAAACGGCCAATTCTTGGCGGTAATCAGAGCTTGCCACCCACAGTCTTAAAATATCGGCGCCATAAGTGTTACAGATTTTTTGTGGCGCAATCACATTGCCGATGGATTTTGACATTTTGCGGCCGTTTTCATCCACAGTAAAGCCATGGGTCAACAAGCCTTTATACGGAGGCTTGCCGTGCATGCCCACGCTGGTTAATAAGGAAGATTGAAACCAACCACGATGCTGGTCAGAGCCTTCTAAATATAAATCAGCCGGTATGCTGACCTCATCGCGCACATCGCCCACGCCATAGTGGGTCACGCCTGAATCAAACCAGACGTCTAAGATGTCTCGCGTTTGTTCATAATCTGCACTTTCATTTGCCAACCAATCTTCAGGGCAGCTGTCAAACCAAGCATCAATGCCTTTGAGCGCAACCGCTTCTGCCACCCGCTCCATAATCGCTGCCGTATCGGGGTGCATTTCGCCTGTGACTTTATGCGTGAACAATGGAATAGGCACGCCCCAATAGCGCTGTCTTGAAATACACCAATCGGGTCGGTTTTCAATCATGCCTTTTAATCGTGAACGTCCCCACGACGGGGTAAAGGTCAGTTTATCAATGGCCTCGAGCGCAGGCTCGCGCAATTTGTCCATGCGAATAAACCACTGTGAAGTCGCACGGTAAATCAAGGGGGTTTTGGTCCGCCAGCAATGGGGGTAGCTGTGTTTGAACAATTCGTGTTTTAACAAGCGCTGATTTTTTTGCAACACTTCAATGATGCCATCTTCGGCTTTAAACACAAATTGTCCACCAAATAAGGGGACGTCATTGAGAAATACGCCGTTTTCATCTACGGGACAATGGGTGTCCAAGTCGTATTTGAGTCCTATGTCAAAGTCATCTGGACCGTGTGCCGGCGCAGTGTGAACGCACCCAGTCCCACTTTCTGTGGTCACGTGCTCACCCAATACCATTGGCACAGTACGCCCATATAGCGGATGCTCAAACAACACGCCTTCCATTTCTTTACCGAGGAATGTGGCTTGGATTTGAACAGCCGATTCATCCCATTCATAACGCTGAGCGCATTCAGTCACCAAGTCTTTTGCCAATAAGTACGAAGCGCCTTTGTAGGCTACTACCACATAATCTAAATCTGCATTCAAACAAATGGCTTGATTGGCGGGCATGGTCCATGGGGTGGTCGTCCAAATAACCGCAAAAAGCTCGGTAAAATCGATTTTTAGTTGTTGTTTAATGGCTTCTGGATGGTGCGCTTTGAAGGCCACATCAATGGCATTAGAGACCTTATCTTCGTACTCAACCTCCGCTTCTGCCAATGCCGATACACAGCCAACACTCCAATAGACTGACTTAACGCCCCTACGCACATGGCCGTTCTTGAGCATTTTTGCCAAGGCCCGAATTTCAGCGGCTTCAAATGAAAAATCTTTGGTCTTGTAAGGTTGTTGCCAATTGCCCATAATGCCCAAACGTAAAAAATCGGCCTTCTGCCGCTCTATTTGTACATCTGCGTGCTCTCGACATTTTTGGCGGAATGCTTTCTCATCCAACTTTTTGCCGACCTTGCCGTATTTTTTTTCCATCTGCCACTCAATGGGCAGACCATGACAATCCCAGCCAGGCAGGTAGGGCGCATCCTTGCCATTCATCGATTGTGATTTGACAATGATGTCCTTGAGAATTTTATTGAGCGCATGTCCTATATGAATGTCACCATTGGCATAGGGCGGGCCATCGTGCAAAATAAATCTGGGCGCGCCTTGGCGATTTTTGCGCAATTTCTGGTAGATGTTTTGTGAATCCCAACGCGCGAGTTGTTTGGGTTCCGCTACCGCTAGATTGCCTCGCATAGGGAAATCTGTTTGCGGTAAATTAAGGGTGTTTTGGTATTGGTTTTTATCCATGGGTTTAGTGCGTTTTCGAATCGTAGTGTTTATTCAATTAATTAAAAGGGGTTATGCATCGACGTGTTTAAAAAGTGTTATGACTAAAGCGTTGGTAGGCATGTACAAAGTTAATGGAAAGGTCACTGTCAGTTGGCCATATTTGGCATGGGTTTGGCTGATTTGAAATAAGCCTCAATATTAGTTCTAATTATACTATCAAACAGCGGGGGTACTCAAACCTTTCAACAGCAAAAGAGGACGAGATTTTACCTGCTTTGAAAGGGTTCGCGCTTAATCCATCCTGTTGTAAGCGATGTACAACGATCTATGAATTCAAATGTGGCACTTTATGGGAAAATCGAATCATCGGAGCCTCGGCGAACGTTTTTTATTAAACATTTTTTAGCAAGGTATAATACGCGACTATGGAAGCCACGATCAGTTCATTAAATCAATCACAACCGTCTAGCCACTTAATGGGTGAGCGACAACTGGGTGTAGTCGCACACGACTGGACTGTCGCAGAAATCAGATCGCTGCTTTCACAACCATTCAATGACTTGATTTTCTCTGCGCAACAGGTGCACAGGCAGTATTTTGATGCCAATGAAATTCAAGTGAGCACCTTATGTAATATTAAATCAGGCGGTTGTGCCGAGGATTGTGCATATTGTTCGCAAAGTGCGCGCTACGACACAGGCATTGAAAAAGAGCGAATGATGGCATTGAGCGAGGTTATTGAAAAAGCCAAATCAGCCAAAGAAGCGGGTGCTACCAGATTTTGTATGGGCGCTGCGTGGCGGAATCCTAAAGGGAGACAGCTGGTTGATGTGGTTGATATGATCAAAGAAGTGAAAGCCTTGGATCTGGAAGTTTGTGCCACACTGGGCATGTTAGACAGTGAGCAAGCTAAAGTCCTCTATGAAGCTGGATTGGACTACTACAATCATAATTTAGATACTTCAGAAGCTTATTATCCTAAAGTCATCACGACTCGAACATTCCAAGATCGTTTGGACACCTTAGAAGCCGTTCGTCAACAAGGCATGAAAGTCTGCAGTGGCGCAATCATTGGCATGGGCGAAGCCCCCCAAGATCGGGCCGAATTATTGCGTACTTTTGCCAACTTGCCCACGCACCCTGAAAGCGTTCCAATCAATTTGTTGGTGCCTATAGAAGGCACACCCATGGCTAAGATGCGTGATAAAACAGAGCCTTTTGAATTCATTCGCGTCATCGCTTGTGCGCGTTTATTGATGCCCCAGTCGCGCGTTCGATTATCGGCAGGGCGTAATGAAATGAGCGAGCAAACACAAGCATTGTGCTTCCTTGCTGGGGCAAATTCCATTTTTTATGGCGATCAATTGCTGACCACAGATAATCCCAAAGCCAATGCAGACAAAGCATTATTAGACAAATTGGGCATGTACATGCAGTCCTCTAATTTGGCCAAAGAGGCAGTAAAAACAGCTTAATGCCAACCTCATCATTGATGAAGCAGGCGCAATGGCTGGCCGATCGACAAGCCCAAGGACTCTATAGGCAAACCTATGTTCGACAAGGGCAACACACCAATCAAATCATCCACAAAGGCTGTTCGTACCTGGGATTCTGCTCGAACGATTATTTGGGTTTAGCCAATCATCCAGCCGTCGTCTCTGCCTGTCAACAAGGCATCAAGCAATATGGTTTAGGCGCTACATCGGCGCATCTAATCAGTGGCCACAGCGAAGCACACGAACAGTTAGAGCAAGCTTTTGCCGATTTTATTGGTGTGGAATCAGCCTTGCTGTTTTCAACAGGTTATATGGCAAATTTGGGTGTGCTGAGTGGCTTGGCGGAACGTTTTGATGAGATCTATTCAGACAAATTAAATCATGCCTCTCTCATTGATGGGGCTAAGTTATCAGGGGCACGAACCAAACGTTACCGTCATAGTGACGTGGCACAATTACAAAAAATGCTCGCTGCTAGCACGGCACAAGCTTGGATTGTATCGGATGGGGTTTTCTCAATGGATGGTGATATTGCAGCATTGGACAAAATTGTTGCCATTGCGCGCAACGCCAGTGCAGGGCTTTATGTGGATGACGCACACGGCTTTGGAATTTATGGGGCGGGGCGTGGACTGTTTGCGCATTTTAATCAAACCATTGATGAAACCACTTTATACATGGCGACCTTGGGCAAGGCCGTCGGCGTTTCTGGTGCCATTGTTGGCGGTCATACAGCCATGATTGATGTCCTAAGGCAAAAAGCACGCAGTTGGATTTATACCACTGCCATGCCGCCCGCGCTCAGTGTGGCGGCCATGAAGTCATTGCAAATCATTCGTGGTGAAGAAGGTTGTGCATTACGCCGCCGATTGACCCAAAATATTCAATTATTACGTGAAGGATTAATGCAGCAAGGTTGGTCCTTATTGGCTTCAGATTCGGCCATACAGCCGATCATGATTGGTGACTCCGAGCAGGCGCTAAATCTGTCTAACCAACTCAAACAAATGGGTTACTGGGTGCCAGCCATACGCCCACCCACAGTGCCACAGCCGCGCTTGCGTATTACTTTGACGGCAAATCACACCGAATCAGAAGTGCTTCAGTTTGTTGAGGCCCTAAGCGCGCTTCAACCGCAAACTCAGTGAGGGCCAAATGACTCAAATCATTCTCGCTTCAGCTTCGCCAGCTCGAAAAGCTTTATTACAAAGGTTAAAACAGCCTTTTACTTGTCAGCCGGCGAACATTGATGAATCTCGTCGGGTGGGCGAGGACATAGAAGTCTTTGTTCAACGTTTAGCCTTAGAGAAAGCACAAAAAATTGCCCAAGCCAAGCCCAACAGCATAATAATTGGCAGCGATGAAGTCATGGTCAATCTGGATAAAGACCCCCAAAAACACATAGGCAAACCGCACACCAAACAAAGAGCCATCGAGGATTTATTGCATGCGTCAGCTTGCCACATCCAATTTTTGACCGCTTTGTGCGTCATTCATCAGGATCGTCAATGGTCGTGCCTAAGGCGCACAGACATTCAGCTAAAGTCATTGAGCCAGGCGAATATTGAATATTATATAGAACAGGATCAACCGCTTTCGTGTGCCGGGGCATTTCGATCAGAAGGCTTGGGCATTGCCTTATGCACCACTTTACACGAAGAAGAACCCGGTTCACTGATGGGACTGCCCCTGCTCAGTGTGTGTGAATTTCTCCAACAAGCCGGAATATCTGTGCTGAGGCCCTATGTTCAACCCATGGATCACAAGTGAAGGATTTGCTGTGCGAGGGGTTAGAATGCCACACAATATTGTGCTCAGACTGAATTTCAAGCCGCAAAAATGATCATACACGGCGCTCTGCTAATTTGTCATCTTTCAGGTATAATCCCCGTCCCTAAAATTCTTGGTAAAAAATGTGGTTTTGGAAGCAACGACACGTATCAAGAGATAACTTAATTCAATAACGCCTAAATAAATACGCCCATGTCAAAAATATTTGAATCACCCAGTGATTTACCCGAAGAAATCGAAGCGAACGTATTAGAAGCTCTGGTGGAGCTTGGTAATGCACAAGGCTTTATCAGTTATTTAGACATTGAGTCTCAATTTGAAGAAATGCCTCGTGATCCTGATGCTCTAGAGTATTTGATTGGATTTTTAGAGGACCACGACATTATTGTCACGGAAGAATCCATTCACGATGACATGTTTGGCGAAAATACCACGAGAAAACACGCTCAAAATAATTCGGAAGCTGAGCCCCAAGATTCAGATTTGGCCGCCATTGCCAATGAGCTTGGCAGGACAACCGATCCGACCAGAATGTACATGCGTGAAATGGGCATCAATAGCCTGCTCACTCGAGCCCAGGAAATTACCATAGCGCGGAATATCGAAGCCAGTAAAAAAGTTTTACACGAACAATTGTACGGCTACTCTCGCTTGGTTCACTTGTTAGAAGTTGACTTTGCGAGAATCAAAACCCAAGAACACAAGGTTGGGGATATTGTCATAGGTTTGGCATGGCCAGATGAAGATCATATCACCGTTGAAGAATATTTGACACAAATGTCCAATGAAGAAGAGAATGTGTTCGAAGTCGTCAGCTTCACATTGGCGCAATTACATGAGTTTGTTGCCCGCGTGGTCTCAGCCAAAACCCTCAAATCGCGTAAAAACATTCTTAGGGAAGTGCGTTTGTCGAATGTGTTTATTATAAAAGTGCTGGCAGATGTGACCAAATTTGCCCAAGAAATTCGTCAGAAAGAATCGGTTATTCGTGAAACTTTAATCAGTAAATTGAAATTTGATCGCAAGGAAGTGGTTAAGGCTTACAACAAGCAAAAGAAATATGGCGATTGGATCGAAAATTTATTGAAAAACAGAGAAATAAAATCCGAGAGCGAAAAATACTATGTTGATTTTGTGAATCATGCCCAAGCGGAGCTAAATCGCATTCCAGACCAGATCGGTATTAGCATACCCAAACTGAAAGAATTGGAATTGAACTTAAGCAATAGTAGCAGTCAAATCCAGGTCTATAAGGACCAAATGATAGAGGCGAATTTACGATTGGTCATTTCAATTGCCAAAAAATACAGCAACCGAGGATTACAATTTTTAGATGTGATTCAAGAAGGCAACATCGGTCTCATGAAAGCTGTGGATAAATTTGAATTTAGGCGCGGTTACAAGTTTTCAACCTATGCGACTTGGTGGATTCGACAAGCAATTACGCGATCCATAGCCGATCAAGCTCGGACCGTTCGAGTCCCAGTACATATGATTGAAACCATCAATAAAATGAAAAAAATGCAAACCAAGCTATTGCAAGAACATGGACGGACGCCCACCATAGATGAGTTGGCTGAAACCATGGAAATGCTGCCTTCTAAAATTCAGCAAATATTCAAAGTTTCATTGGAACCGAGTTCTTTAGATGCGCCGATTGGCGATGAAGAAGATTCCTCATTGGGTGATTTTATTGCTGATGAAAATCTTTCCTCACCAGAAGTGGCTGCTGAAAAACAAGGCTTAACGGAAATGGTTGAATCTTTGTTGGGTGAGCTGAGTAAAAGAGAAATCGATGTGGTCAAAATGCGATTTGGCATTGGTACGCCCACAGAATATACTTTAGAAGAGGTGGGTCGTCAATACAGTGTCACGCGCGAAAGAATTCGTCAAATTGAGGCAAAAGCACTCAAAAAACTCCGCCATCCCATGCGCATTGATCGGTTAAGAAGTTTCTTGAATGATCGCTGAGTCTAAGAAGCCTCTGATTTAATACTGAAACTTTCGCCACAACCACAACTGTCCTCAACATTTGGATTGTTGAACTCGAATCCTTGATTCAATAAATTGTGCTTGGTAAAACCGACGGTCATTCCACTGATCACCGGCAAGCTTTTTTGGTCCACAACAACTTTGACACCATGACTCTCAAAAATGGTGTCTTTGTCTCCAACTTCATCCGCGTAATCAACGATGTAGGCATAGCCAGTACAACCGCTCACCCGAATGCCTAAACGCAATCCTAAACCACTGCCTCTTTTTTTCAGCATGATGTTGACGTGTTCGGCTGCATCTTGAGTTAGTTTAACTGTCATATATTCCTCTTTGTCATCAATGGGCTATTGTATGCTTTATATGGGGATTATTATTTTAAAAGAAAGCCTTGATTTTTTGAAATTTTCTAAGACATTTATTTTAGACCATAAAAATTCAATTTTGTAGATACTTTGGCAGGGGTCTAAGGCATCAGCAAATAACAATGCTTTGGCTAATCAAGTATAATGAATATTAACCAACGGCCTAGTTGTTTTTTTAAACAAGCAGGCTGCAAAAATAACACAAAGATCACAATCAGACTTTACCATTTAGCCCTATGTCTCCGCAAGATTTACAAATATTTTTATATGCAAACTGGCCCATTGCAGCAGCAGTGGCCGTGACAGCGATCATGGTCGTTTATGGTTTTAGTTCCGTTCTAAAAGGCTATAAGTCAATCACACCAGAAGCGGCCGTGGTGTTGATGAATGAGGGCGCTCAGGTCATAGATGTTCGGCCCTCAGAAGCTTTTAAAAAAGGGCATATCGTTGATGCAAAAAACATCGAATTTGAAACGCTTACACAACAATTAGACACCTTTGATCTTAGTCAAAAATATTTGATCTACTGTCAGGCTGGAACAACTGCTTCAAAAGCTTGTGCGGCCATGAAGAAAAAAGGCTTTGAAAATATTCATCATTTGCAATTGGGTTTAAATGGTTGGCAAACGGCGAGCTTGCCCACGGTTAAATCAGGTGTTAAGGACTCAGCCAAGTCTAAAGCGGCCAAACGAACTAAAAAGCCAGCCAAAGAAGAACCCGCTAAAGCCAAGGCAAAGCAATCTAAAAAGGCCAAACCTGTCAAAGATGATTAGTTTTATTCGGCATCGGTTGCAGTTATCTGTACCTGGGCTTGTGATTAAAAAAACCCTTCAACCAGAATCATTAAAGTTCGGAGAACCTATGGTTAAAGTATTGATGTACACTTGGGCAATGTGCCCATTTTGTATAGCGGCAAAACAATTGCTTGATGACAAACACGTCTTATATGAAGAAAAGGTGATCGATAATGACCCCGAAGGCTGGGAGGAGATGCAACAACGCACTCAAGGCGCCCAAACGGTTCCACAAATCTTTATTGATGATGTGTTGATCGGCGGATTTACCGATCTAAGAAGTTTAGAAATGCAAGGCAGACTAGACGCTTTGCTAACAAAACAAGGATAATGCTTTTATTTTACAAATGGTTAAAGGTGAAGTGATGAATGAGACAACCGAACAACAACTGCACATACAAAAAGTTTATTTAAAAGATCTCTCGTATGAGTCACCCAAAGTTCCAAAAGTGTTTACTGAAAATTTTCAGCCGTCCAGTAATTTTGACTTAAATGTTGATGTTAATAAAATCACCGAGGACACTTATGAAGTGGTGCTCCATCTAACGGTGTCTGTACAACAAGATAACGAAACCATTTTTCTGATTGAGTTGCAACAAGCTGGCATTTTCACCGTCACAGGCTTTGATTCAGAATCATTGGATATGGTTCTTGGCGCTTATTGCCCAGCTCAATTGTATCCATTCGCACGCGAGGCGGTCGCTGACTTAACCACCAAAGGTGGCTTCCTGCCTTTGCTTATTGACCCAGTCAACTTTGATGCTTTGTACAAAAACAAACAATCGCTCAATCATTAGAGGATAACGACGATTTCTTTTTGGATCGCTCAAAATCAACATAAATTTTGAAAACCGACTGTATGGAGCGTCTGATCCGCTGAATGGTGCGATAACTTCTAATAACAACTTTATTGAAATGTATCGATTTTGGATCATTTGGATTTTGTCCGTTTAATCAGAGCCTGACCCTATTTCCGTTGTATTTATCGAGTTTACAATGAAGCTCTTAATAAAGAAGACGCTTTGACTGACAAATGTTCTGGTACACACTCTACGTATAGGGTGAAAAAAAATATACTTTTATTGAAAATTTAGTATAATTACTGGCTGGTTTTACAAATCCGCATTTGAACATTCAATTTTTTAACTTTAAATAGACTATTATGATTACTGTATTTACAAGATTTCTAACAAAATATACGACCGCTTCATTGTTTCTTGAGAGCGTTGTCATTCTATCTATATTCGCTTTTATGAGTGGCATTGTACGCGCATTCAAAGCAGTGAATCGACGCGCGTTGAGTGCCATAGGTACAACCTTGATGCTATCTGCATTATTGTCTGCTTGCGGTGGCGGCGGTGGCGGTGGCAGTAGCGACACACCTGCGCCAGCACCCACAAACCCAACAACCCCCACTTTTTCAGTATCAAGCAGTAACTTTAGTATTGATGAAAATTTTACAGGATCTCGGACTGTCGCCTCTGTATCCAATGCCACAGCAATTACGGTGAGTCAGTCCAATACTGGGGTGGTCACTGTCACGAATTCACTAACACAAGTTAATGTATCGAGTATTGCTAATGCCACTGGGCGCACCGTCTTAACCATTACGGCGACCAATGGTTCGCTCAGTGCTACAACTCAAGTGACTGTGACCGTGAACGCTGTTAATAATCCAACAGCTCTCACAACCCCCACTTTTACAGTATCAAGCAATAACCTTAGTATTAATGAAGATTTTGGGGGACCTCGGACTGTCGCTTCTGTATCCAATGCCACAGCAATTACGGTGAGTCAATCTAATACTGGGGTGGTCACTGTAACGAACACAAACGCACAAGTTAATGTATCGAGTATTCTTAATGCCAACGGGCGCACCACCTTAACCATTACGGCGACCAATGGTACGCTCACTGCCACAACTGAAGTGACTGTGACAGTGAACGCTGTTAATGATCCACCGACCGTAGTCTTCTCAAGCTACAGCATTTCAACTGTGGGTGGCTTTTCGCCGATCATCATTACCGGCTCAATAACCGATGTAGATAATACCACTTTGAATACATCTTTGACTGTATCCACCACAGGGGTGGTTAGAGTGGGCACAGCGACCAATGCCCTTATTCTGAGTAACATTCCTAATGCCTCAGGTCAAACCAATATAACCATTACAGTGAGTGATAATTCTGGCAGCACAGTGACTCAAACAATCGCTGTTGATGTTATCATTACGACCAGTACATTTACTCCAGCCTTGTCTGTTTCATCTATACTTATCAGCGAACAAGAAGATTTTGGCTCTGTGGTCATTAGAACCACTGCCACAGATGCTGACGGTGATACCCTAACGATTTCAGTGAGCCCATTAAGTGGTATTGTGAATGCGGTTATTTCCACATCAATCCTCAGCACCAATACCACAACCACTACGACCACTACTACAACCACCAATACCATTACCAATATCATCACCTTAACAGCGGTTGCCAATGCCAATGGCACAGCGACCCTGACCGTCCTTGCGGCAGATTTTGGCGGTCAATCGACAGAAGTGAATATTGTGGTGGTGGTCGCGGCGGTCAATGACACGCCAACCATAACAGTCCCAACCCTCACCTTAACTGTATTAGAAGATTTTAATATTGACCGCTTAGTGGCGACATTCGCTGATGTGGACAGGGGCGACTCCCTGACAGTGACAGTCACTGAATCAAGCTCAGGGGTGGTCACAGTGATAACTTCTTCTTCAAGTATTCAAGTCGCAAGCTTAGCCAATAGGTATGGTCGTACCACTTTGAACATTAGTGTCAGTGATGGTGACTTGAGTTCAACGGCTCAAGTGGTGGTTGACGTCACACCGGTCAATGATCCGCCGTTCTTAACCGTTTCAACCACTGCTTTAATCTTAGATGAAGATTTTGCACAGATTTCAATTGATGCCATAAGAAGCGATGTGGAAGGCGATACCTTGACTTTAACTGTGACTGAATCCACCACAGGGGTGGTCACAGTGATAACCACTGACTCAGGCATCCAAGTTGCGAACATAGCCAATGCCAATGGTCAAACCACCTTGACCATTACGGTTAATGATGGCACAACCAATACTTCAACCCAAGTCGCTGTGGTCGTCAATGCAGTTAATGACGCGCCAGAATTAATTGTTTCAACCACCACTTTGACTTTGATTGAAGATTTTACAACGGCTGTATTGATTGCAACCACCAGAAGCGATGTAGAAGGTGACACCTTAACTTTAACCGTGTCTCAATCCATCCCTGGTGTGGTTTCTGTGATAACCACTGCCTCAGGTGTTCAAGTTTCGAACTTAGCCAATGCCTATGGTCAAACCACCTTAACCCTTAGCCTTAGTGATGGTACAACCATTACTTCAGTCCAAGTAGCGGTTTCAGTGGCGGCGGTTAATGACACGCCAACCTTAAGCGTCTCAACCAACAATATCTCTACTTTGGGTGGTTTTACGCCCATCACCATTAACACCATAGCAAGTGATGTAGAAGATGCCAATTTGACTGTGACCGTGACCGAATCCACCCCTGGAGTGGTTAGAGTAGCCCAATCAGCGAATGCCATTATTCTCCACACCATTGCTGGTGCTTCAGGCATAACCACCTTAACCGTTAGCGTGGTTGACAGTTCTGGTTCATCCGTCAGTCAAACCATTGTTGTCAATGTGACCGTCACGGCTAGTGCTACACCCGTGCTGACGGTTTCAACCAACAGCATCAGTGTGCAAGAAGATTTTGGCTCTGTGGCCATCAGAACCACTGCGAGTGATTCTGACAGTGCGACCTTAACCTTAACAGTGACACCCTCAATGCGTCTTGTTACCGTTGCAATATCCACCCGAACCAACGACTTGAGCACCATTACCTTAACAGCCATTGCGAATCTTAATGGCACAGCGACCCTGACTTTCCGCGCCACAGATGATGGTGGTCAAACCAATTCTACTGAAATTGTGGTTGTGGTTGCAGCTGTTAATGATACACCGACCATCACAGTCCCAGCTGCCACTTTAACTGTCTTAGAAGATTTTGATGGCGTCCGCTCAGTGGCGACATTCTCTGATGTGGATAGGGGCAATGTCTTGACAGTGGCTGTCACTGAATCAAACGCAGGAGTTGTCACTATAACGACCTCAGCTTCAGGTGTTTCTGTTGCAGCCATTGCCGAAATGAATGGTCGGACCACTTTGAACATTAGTGTCAGTGATGGCACATTAAGTTCAACCACTCAAGTGGTGGTCGATGTCACCCCTGTAAATGACCCACCAGAGTTAAGCGTTTCAACCAGCGCCTTGACCTTGGCTGAAGATTTTTCAACAGCGGTTGTGATCAGTGCAACAAGAAGAGATATAGACAATGATCCCCTGACTTTAACTGTGTCTGAATCCACCACTGGTGTGGTCACAGTCACGACCACTGTCTCAGGTGTCTCTGTGGCCGCCATTAACAATGCCAATGGTGCCACAACACTCACCATTAGTCTCAGTGATGGCACAACCAGTACTTCAACCCAAGTGTCCGTAACCGTCACACCTGTGAATGACCCACCGACCTTAAGCGTTTCACCGAATGCCTTAACACTTAATGAAGATTTTGCAACAACTGAAGTAATCACAGTAACCAGAAGCGATGTTGATGGCGATACTTTGACTTTAACTGTGGCTGAATCCGCCACAGGTGTGGTCACAGTAACGACCACAGCCGCCGGTGTTCAAGTAGCGAGCATCCTCAACGTCAATGGTCAAACCACTTTAACCTTTACGGTCAATGATGGCAGGGTTGATACGACAACCCAAGTCGCTGTAATAGTTAATGCGGTCAATGATGCGCCAAGCCTAAACATCCCAACCACCAATGTTGTGGTGGACGAGGATTTTGCAACGACGGTTACGATTGCCACAGCCACGGATTTGGAAAACAACCCCCTAACAATAACTGTGGCTGAATCCACCACTGGTGTGGTCACAGTAATGACCTCTACCTCAGGTGTTCAAGTAGCGAGCATCCTCAATGCCAGTGGTCAAACCACTTTGACCATTAGGGTTTATGATGGCAGTGTCGATACGACCGCCCAAGTAGTGGTCACAGTGACATCAGTCAATGACACACCCACCATAACTGTTTCAAACAACAATATTACAGCCGTTGTTGATTTTACAACCATCACGATTAACACCACAGCAAGTGACGTTGAAGATGGTACCTTATCTTATTCAGTGGTAAATTCTAATACTGGTGTGGTTACAGTGAGCACATCAACCAATGCCATTATTTTGAGCGCTGTTGCGGGCTCTACTGGTCAAACGAGCATTGTGGTTCGTACAACCGACAGTGCTGGATTGTCAGCCATGCAAACCATCGCTGTTAATGTGACGGATGCGACCACGCCAACATTGTTGGTTTCTACTAATCTCATCAATGTTCAAGAAGACTTTGGCTCTTCTGTGGTTATCCAAACCTCAGCCTCAGCCTCTAATGGCGGATCTATTGCGCTTTCGGTTAGCACCTCATCACTTGTGGCTGTGGTCGTATCGACACCAGTTAGTGGTATGAGTACAATCACCAACACCATCACCTTGACAGCGATTAACAATGCCAACGGCACATCGACTTTGACTGTCCAAGCAGAATCTGCTGGTGGACTAATAAATTCGACTGAGATTGTGGTGGTGGTCGCGCCCGTGAACGATACACCGACCTTAACCATCCCCAATGCCAATTTGGTTGTGTCCGAGGATTTTTCAGTGAACAATACGATTGCCACAGCCGCTGACATTGATGGTGACACGCCAATATTTAGTGTGGTTGAATCAATGACAGGATTGGTCACAGTGAGTACTTCAGCCGCTGGCGTCTCTGTATCAAGCGTCTTGAATGAGAATGGTCAAACCACTCTAACCATTACGGTTAGTGACGGCTTATTGAGTTCAACGGCCCAAGTGGTGGTGACGGTCACACCTGTTAATGACCCACCAAGCCTAACCATTCCAAATGCAACAGTAAGTAGAGCAGAAGAATTTGTGGGTGGTGTTACGGTCGCCTCAGCAAGTGATGTGGATGGCAACCCGCTGACATTTAGAGTGATTGAATCGGCCCCAGGGGTTATCAGAGTGACCGTCACAACCTCAGATGTTAGCATATCAAGCTTAGGGGATGCGAATGGTGTCACAACGCTTTCTATCAGCGTCAGTGATGGTAATATAGTGAGTTCAACCGCTCAAGTGGTGGTCAATGTCACAGGAGTTAATGACCCACCAAGCTTAACCGTCTCTACCACTGCCTTGACCTTAGACGAAGATTTTGCAACGGTGTTGATCGCCACAACCAGAACGGATATTGACAGCACTAGCTTGACCTTAACCGTGGCTGAATCAGCGACTGGCGTTGTCACTGTGACGGTCACAGACGCAGGCGTATCTGTAACCCGCATAGAGAATATAAATGGCAGAACGACTTTAACCATCACCCTCAGTGATAATGATTTAACTTCAATGGCTCAAGTGGTGGTTGACGTCACACCCATTAATGACCCACCAGTCTTAACCGTCTCTACTACTGCCTTGACATTGACTGAAGATTTTGCAACGGTGTTGATCGCCACAACCAGAACGGATATTGATAGCACGACCTTGACCTTAACCGTGGCTGAATCAGCTACTGGTGTGGTCACTGTCACGGTCACAGACGCAGGCGTTCAGGTTGTAAACATTCCAAGTGCCAATGGCCAAACCACTTTAACCATCACCCTGAGTGATGGCAGACTAAGTACAACCACGCAAGTGGTGGTTGAAGTCACAGCCGTTAATGATCCACCAAGCTTAAGCGTTTCTACCACTGCCTTAACCTTGGCTGAAGATTTTGCAATGGTATTGATCGCAACAACCAGAACCGATATTGATAGCACAACCTTGACCTTAACCGTGGCTGAATCAGCTACTGGTGTGGTCACTGCCGTGGTCACAGACGCAGGCGTTCAGGTTGTAAACATTCCAAATGCCAATGGCAGAACCACCTTAACCATCACACTCAGTGATAGCCTATTAACTTCAATCGCTCAAGTGGTGATCGACGTCACAGCTGTTAATGACCCACCAGCTTTAACCGTTTCAACCAATACATTGACTCTAATTGAAGATTTTTCTACAGCGGTTTTGATCGCAACAACCAGAACGGATATTGATAGTAACACTTTGACTTTAACTGTCGTTGATTCCCCTGCTGGGATAGTCACTGTCACGACCACAGACGCAGGTGTTCAGGTTGTAAATATTCCAAATGCCAATGGCCAAACCATTTTAACCATCACGCTCAGTGATGGCAACCAAAGTACAACCACTCAAGTGGTGGTCAATGTCACAAGAGTCAATGACCCCCCAACCATTAATGTCACAACGACGAATGTAACCGTACGAGAAGATTTTTTGGGTACTATTGCGCTTGCCATAGGGAACGATGTGGATAACTTTGGGGTGAATTATGAAATAGATGAATCGAACACAGGGATTGTTGATGTGAACGTCTCACCCTTCGAACTTCAAATGGCCAGAATAGAGAATGCGAATGGTGTCACAACGATTTCTTTTAGCATCCGTGATGGTGAATTTAGGAGTTCAACCTTTCAAGTGGTGGTCACAGTACTGCCTGTCAATGACCCACCATTCTTAACAGTTTCAACCAACGCATTGACTTTAGTTGAAAATTTTGGAACGGTTTTGATTGGAACAACCAGAGCCGATATTGATAGTAATAGCTTGACATTAACCGTGTCTGAATCGGCTCCTGGGATAGTCACAGTGCAGACAACGACTGCAGGTGTCTCTGTATCCAGCATAGCCCAACAGGGTGGTAGAACCACCTTAACCATCACACTCAGTGATGGCGATCTAACAACTAATACTCAAGTGGTGATCAACGTCACAGCCTTTAATGATCCACCGGTCTTAATGGTTTCTACCACTGCCTTAACTTTGGCTGAAAATTTTGGAACGGTATTGATCGCAACATCCAGAACCGATGCTGATAGCACCTCTTTGACATTCACCGTGGTTGAATCCGCCACTGGAGTGGTCACAGTGCAGACATCGACCTCAGGCATCTCTGTATCCAGCATTGATCAAAGGAGTGGCAGAACGACTTTAACCATCGCGCTTAGTGATGGCAGCCAAACGATAACCACTCAAGTGGTGATAGTCGTCACAGCGGTTAATGATCCACCCGTTTTAGCCGTCTCAACCACAGCATTGACTTTAGATGAAGATTTTGATACGACTCAACTAATCACCGTCAATCGTTCCGATGTAGAGAACGATACATTGACATTTAGTGTCACTCAATCCAGCTCTGGTATAGTCAGTGTGAGTACATCATCTACAGGTGTCCAAGTGGTCAGCATTGCCAATGCCAATGGTCAAACGACCTTAACCATTACGTTGAGTGATAGCCAAACCAGTGTTTCTACCCAAGTGGTGGTCACAGTGAATGCCGTTAATGACACACCGACACTAACTGTCTCAACTAACAGTATTACGACTTTCGGTTCATTTTCGACTATAACCATTAACACCACTGCAAGTGATATTGAAGATGGTACTCTATCCTTCTCTGTTACTGCGTCCACCGCAGGTGTGGTCACTGTGACGACTTCAGCTAATGCCATAAACTTGAATTTGAATACTGGTGTTTATGGTCAAACCAATTTAACTGTTAGAGTGATTGACAGTTCGGGCACAATAGTGACTCAGACAATCTCTGTTAATGTCATCAATAGTGTGCCGATTTTAGTAGTTTCCACCTATCTTATCAGCTTACAAGAGGACTTTGTGGCCTCAGGAATGATTAATATCTCAACCATTGACTTAAATGGTGATACCGTAACGATTTCTGTGAGCTCTACCACGCGTTTTGTGGATGTAGTTATATCCACACGAACAAATGCGGCCGACATCACCTTATCTGCCATAGAGAATGCCAATGGCACAACGACCTTAACCGTTCAGGCAATGGATACCGCTGGACTATCTGTTTCTACCGAAGTCGTCGTGGTCGTGGCGCCCATTAATGACCCACCAACCTTAAGTGTCACAAGGACTGCCTTGACGCTCAATGAAGATTTTGCAACAACTCAGCTAATCACAGTCAATCGTTCTGATATAGAGAACGACACCATAACACTGAGTGTTGCTGAGTCCATGTCTAATATCGTCCGTGTAAGTACATCTACTGCAGGTGTCCAAGTGGTCAGCATTGGCGATGCCAATGGTCAGACCACCTTAACCATTACGGTCAGTGATGGCCAAGCCAGTGCTTCTACCCAAGTGTTGGTCACTGTGAATGCCGTTAATGATACACCGACTTTAACCGTCTCAAGTAACAGCATCGCCACTTTGGGTGGTTTTTCACCCATTACCATTTACACCACAGCAAGTGATGTAGAAGATACCAATATTTCTTTCACTGTGATCCCTACCACCACAGGGGTGGTCAGAGTCACCACATCAACCAATGCCATTATGTTGAATAACATTCCTGGTGCTTCGGGTCAAACCATATTAACCGTCCGAGTCGTTGACAGCTCAGGAACAATAGTGACTCAATCCATCACAGTCAATGTGACCATTACGGCCAGTGCCGCACCGGTGGTGACCGTTTCTACTAATTTGATTAGCGTGTCAGAGGACTTTGGAACGTCCGTCATCATCCAAACCACAGCCACCGATGCTGACGGTGATACCATAACCGTCTCAGTTAGTGCATCTAGGCCTATTGTGACTGCTGTTATTTCAACACCAGTCAGTGGTCAGAGCACAGTCAACAGTCACAGCACAATCACCAATAGCATCACCTTGACTGCAATTGGCGATGCCAATGGTACGGCGACCTTGACTGTGGTTGCAAGAGATCCAGGTGGGCAATCTCATTCTACTGAGATTGTTGTCGTGGTAGCGCCTGTTCAAGATACACCGACCATAAACATTCCAACGGCGACTTTAACCCTCGTAGAAGATTTTGGAAGTATTCAAACCATTGCCACAGCAAGTGATGCCGATGGTGATACACTCAATGTAAGTGTGGTTCAAAGCAACCCAGGCATAGTCGCGGTCACAACCTCAGTTTCTGGGGTATCTGTGTCGAGCATAGGCAATGCCAATGGTCAAACCACCTTAACCATTACTGTCAATGATGGCAACCAAGATACAACGGCTCAAGTGGTGGTTAATGTCACGCCTGTTAATGACCCCCCAAGTCTAAACATTCCAAGTGCAACATTAACAAGAGCGGAAAATTTTACGGGTGCTATAACCGTTGCCTCAGCTAGCGATATAGACAGCACCACACTCACAATTACTGTGATCGAATCTTCCACAGGGGTGATTAGAGTAACAGCCTCAGCTTCAGATGTTCGTATATCAAGCTTAGGGGAAGCGAATGGTATCACAACACTTGTTATTAGCCTTAGTGATGGCGATATAACGACCACGGCTCAAGTGGTGGTCACAGTCACCCCTGTTAATGATCCACCGGCTCTAAGTGTTACAACCACTGCTTTGACTTTGAATGAAGATTTTGCAACAACTGAAATCATCACAGTAAACAGAAGCGATATAGATAGCAATACTTTGACTTTAACCGTGGTGGAATCTGCGACTGGTGTGGTCAGTGTCACAACCACAGCCGCAGGCGTCCAAGTGATAAACATTAACAATGCCAATGGTGTTACAACACTCACCATTAGCCTCAGTGATGGCGATTTAACGGTTACGACTCAAGTGGTGGTCACAGTCACCCCTGTCAATGATCCGCCCACCCTAAGTGTTTCAACGACCGCTTTGACTTTGAATGAAGATTTTTCAACAACTGAAGTCATCACTGTAAGCAGAAACGATATTGATAGCAATACTTTGACATTAACCGTGGTGGAATCCGCGACTAGAGTGGTCACTGTTACAACCACAGATGCAGGTGTTCAAGTGACAAACATTGCAGATGCCAATGGGCGAACCACCCTAACCATTCAAGTATCCGATGGTGATGGTGGACTTGCCTCTACAGATGTGGTGGTTGTGGTCAATGCAGTTGAGGACACACCGACCTTAAGTGTCTCAACCACTAATATTACAGCCCCTGCTGGCTTTACAGCCATTACCATTAACACCACAGCCAATGATGCTGATGAAGGCGCTTTATCCTTTGCTGTACAAGTATCAACCGCTAATGTGGTCAGAGTGACAACTTCAGCCAATGCCATTGTTTTGAACGCTATTGCTGGTGCCTTAGGTCGAACCACCTTAACGGTTCGTACAACGGACAATACTGGACGGACCGCTATGCAAACCATTGCTATCAATGTGGTCATTGCAGCAAGCGCCGCACCGGTGTTGACAGTTTCCACCAACCTGATTCGTGTTGATGAAGACTTTAGCAGTCCAGTGGTCATCAGAACCACTGCGACGGATGCTGATGGTGATGCACTCATGATTTCAATTAGCTCATCCTCACACATTGTCGATGCCGTGCTTTCCACACCCGTCAGTGGTGTACCCGTCAGTGGTGTCAGCTCCATCACTAATATGATCACCCTAACTGCGCTGAGCGGCCTAAGTGGTATAACAACATTGACCGTTCAAGCGATTGATGGAGGTGGTATTGCCACGACACAGCAAATTGTGGTGGTGGTCAATGCGGTTGATAGTGGCATACCATCTGCCCTATCAACCTCTGCAATCACCCTATCTGTCCCTGGCAGCCAGCTTGATCGCATCGTAACTGCCATCAGCATCAGCAATCCAGATAACAAAACGCTTAGGGCACAGATCCAGGTTACGACGAGCGGCGACAATATTTTTTCAGCCAATCCAGCCCCTGTGGTGAGCTTTACCACCAATGCTCTAACAACCACAGCGACACTGACATCAGCTGCATCAACGGCGCAGCTGTATTTTACAATCAGGCCAGACCAAACTGGTACAGCCACGCTGGTTGTACAACTGACTGATTTAGACACTTCATTAATGACGCAACAAACCATGGTGGTACGAGTCAATTCAGTCAATGTGCCTCCAACAATTGTCCCAACCATCTCAAGCATCACCAGACTCACAGTTTTCAGTGGTCGTCTTTATGCCAATGATGTGACTCCGTCTACAATAGGTATTTCCAGATTTTTGACCACTGCACGCGCTTTGGGTGGACATTTGTTGAATATCAATTCGGTTGAAGAATATTCTTTTGTGCGTTCACCAGCAAGTAGTGGTTTAGTATCCCGTGAGTCTTATTTTGGCTTGGTTTTACCGAAACGATTATTCCCTGGTGAGCTGTCTTGGATAACGCACGATAGCACCATTGCCTACGGCTATTCCTCTACTAATGGTATCACTAATCACACTCTTTATCCTGGTCATTACCCATTGCCCTGGGCGCCTGTTAATGCTGGGATTGGACTGCTGGCCAATAGATTTGGACCCACTACCACCGTTTCCAATTGGCCAATTTTTTCTGATGGTAGTGGCGGTGTTATTTACTTGGTTGATAATGGGGGGGATATTCCACCGCGTGCTCGCGATGTGATTTATGAATTTCCTCAAGGCCTACCAATTGCAACCAATTTAACACCCATAAATGTTGCCACAACTGCAACCGTACAATTTACGGGTTATGATTTGAATGGCACAGATATTATAAACACAACAAATTGGAGCGGTACAGATCCTAATGGCGGCTCAGTGGTCTTTAACCCTATTGCTTCTAGCACAGGCGTCCAATCAGTCAGTATGACCTATAGCCCACCAACAAATTTTGGTGGGCAAACAACGGTCGTCGTTACTTTGACGGTCGATGGTTTAAGCACCACTGTTGCTAAAACATTTATCGTACCCCCACCACCGACCATAGCCTTGTCAACCAATGCTATTACGCTTGATGAAGATTTCGGTACCTTCGACATTGCGACCACTGCAACGGAACAGGGTTTCAGTACGAGCTTGCCATTTTGGGTGCAAGCCTCAACGAGTGGCGTTGTGACCATAAGCACCTCAGCCAATAACATTCAATTATCAGCTGTATCCAATGTCAGTGGTACGGTCACTTTGACGGTTCGGACAATAGATTCAGCCTCAATCGCAAATTCAACACAGGTTGTGGTCATAGTCCAATCGGTCAATGACACCCCAACAGTAACGGTTTCAAGCGACAGTATTTCGATTTTGGGTGGATTTACGCCCATTACGATTTACACGACGGCCACTGATATTGAGCAGGGAGTATTACCTATTACAGTACAAGCCTCACCTCAAGGTGTGGTCTCCATAAGCACTCGTTCCAATACCATCGTGTTGTCTCCCACAGTCGGGGGCTCAGGACGGACCACTTTAACTGTCAGTGCAATTGACGACAGAGGTAAAACAGGTATTCAAACCATAGCGGTCAACGTTATGGTGACCTCAAGCACAGCACCTGTGTTGGTGGTTTCCACGAATCTAATCAATTTGCAAGAAGATTTTGGCTCTGTGGTGATTGGTACCACGGCGACCGATGCTGAAACGGGCACTTTGGTTGTTACAGTGAGTTCAACAACGCATTTGGTCAATATGGTGATTTCAACCCGTAGTATCACTTTGAGTTCATTGCCAAATATTTTTGGCACCACCACCCTAACCGTTCGCGCAAGGGATGATGGTGGGCTATTTGTGTCAACAGAGCTTGTCGTTATTGTGGCGCCTGTTAATGACACACCAACCCTATCCGTCTCAGCAAACATGGTCTCACTGGGTTCAGCACCGTTTGTGGTGAATGTCACAGCCTTTGATATAGAGGATACCACCTTATCTTTTAGTGTCTCAAGCGGGCAAGGTTTTGTTAACACAGTGATCACGACTACGAGCTTGACCATAAGTCGAACAGGAATCATGTCATTCCAAGTGGTGTTGAGCCTCAGAACAACCGATACAGCTGGTGCATCGGTTTCAACCAATATTACGGTTGTGGCGCGGCCAGTCTTAGCTGTGACCACTGGTATTAAGACGCTTAATTTTGCTTGGGATGCGGTCTCTTCTGCAACCTATTATCGTTTGAGAAGCGAGCCCATGAGTGGTTCTGGTTTTACAGACTTGAGTACTCGGGGCGTTGTGGTCAGTCCTAATAGCACCAATATTAGTCAGACATCGGCACAAGCTCTGGTTTCCTTACACCGTTACATACCAAATGTTACCAATCCACAGTATGGCGTAGATAGTTGCGATGCAACATCTTGTGGTACTTCATTCCGTCATGATACGGTTACTCTGAATAAGGCACAGCTCGATAGCATGATTGGTCGTTTACTGGCAAGTAACGCTGGTGGAAATGATGCTTTTGGTGCGGCTATTAGTTTGAGCGGTGACGGTAACACCCTTGCTGTTGGGGCACGTGGTGAGCAAAGTCTTGGTACTGGAATCAATCCTGCCATGCGAACAGATAATGCAGGTGGAGTTGGAGCAGTCTATCTTTTCCGCCGCAATGGCGGTGTGTGGACCGAACAAGCGTACATTAAAGCATCCAATGCGTCATCTTTTGCTGGATTTGGTTATTCTGTGAGCCTAAGCGACGATGGCAATACCCTTGTTGTTGGGGCACCTGGTGATGGAGGTACTTCTACTGGCGTCAATGGGTCACAGGCTGTGACTGCAGGGTCAAATGTGGGAGCAGCCTATTTATTCCGCTTTAGCACAAATACCAACGCTTGGGCCCAACAAGCGTACATTAAAGCATCCAATGCTGGACCAAGCGATTTTTTTGGTCGTTCTGTGAGCCTCAGCAATGATGGCAATACCCTGGCTGTTAGCGCACATTTAGAGGATGGATCAACAAATAATTCTACGAATACTGGCGCAGTCTATGTATTCCGCTATAGCTCAAGTACCTGGGCCGAGCAAGCGTACCTCAAAGCATCCAATCCAGGTGATATTGATGAATTTGGTGAAAGAGTGCATCTCAGTGGTGATGGCAATACCTTGGCAGTTGGCGCAGTTCGTGAGGATGGCTCATCGACAGGCGTCAATGGGGCTGAGAATGATTCTGCCGGTGGTGCAGGTGCAGTCTATGTGTATCGCTTTAGCTCTAGCACCTGGAGCCAACAAGCGTACATCAAAGCATCCAATGCGAGATTGAATTCTGAATTTGGTCGATCGGTGAGTTTAAGCGATGATGGCAATACCTTGGCTGTTGGGGCAACTGGTGAGGATACTCAATTTCTTTCTCCTCTGCCTAATAACTTTTTAGGCAATTCAGGGGCTGTGTATGTATTCGGTTTTAGCACAAATACAAACACCTGGGCCGAACAAACGTTCTTCAAACCATCAAATATCAATTCAGGCGAATTATTTGGTTGGAGTGTGAGCCTCAGTAGTGATGGCACTGCCCTTGCTGCTGGAACGCAATTAAGGAATGGTTCCGCTGCTGAGGTTGGAGGCCTTGCTGGCCCTGATACGGGTCTTAGTCGAACAGGTGCAGCCTATGTATTTGAATTGGGCAATGGCACTTGGGTTCAACAAGCCTATATCAGAGCCTCTGACCCTACTTCTCAGGGGTTATTTGGTGCATCTTTGAGTTTAAGCAGCGATGGTCAAACCCTTGCTGTGGGCGCAAATGGGTCAAATCCAATTTCTACTGGTTTCCGTACAGGTGTCGTTTATCTGTATTAATAATGACACAACACCGCTATTCATCATAGAGGCATAGCAACAACTTATCAGACTCGCATGAACGACTGCACTGGGTCAAATTCAAAAGACCCAGTGCAGTTTTTCGAATTCAACAACAGTTGAGTTTGTAACGATCAATAATCAAACAGCGTTCATGTTTTTGGCCATAAAACAGATGATCGATTGCCAAAACTGGTGATTGCTTTTCTAAATGCTCATCGTTGCTGGTCAAAGCCAGTCAAACAATTTAAATCACCGTAAAACCTCGAGACTGCCACGGATCTTACTCGTATAGCTTTATCGTTGTATAAACACTTCCCTCAATTGTAGTGTTTTAATCACCTTAGATGAGCGGCATTTCGTTTATATGCTGCAACGGCCTGCATCAAGGCTTGGTCCAGTCGCATGTATTAAAAATTTATTGATGACGGCTGAATGAATTGATTGATCTGATCATAGCCAAGATCACAGGCATTTCTCTAAAGCACTTTAGAAATAATAATCAATCTTTGAAATAGAAGTTGCCACTCGTTCCATCATAGAGGCATAGCAACATTGATGATGTTAAGGGCAGAACAACTCATTGCGAAAATGGTGCCGACACACGGACTCGAACCGCGAACCTACTGTTTACAAAACAGTTGCACTACCGATTGTGCTATGTCGGCAACGTTTTATGAGTCTGCCTTTTGTTGCGGTGTATTATAACGGTTTGATTTTTTTTGAATTTTGATTTTTTCAGTATTAAGTCAAATTTTTATTGATGTTGTGCTTGTTTTTTAAGGATTGGCGAATTAAATGGTGGATGAGGTCAACGCCATGGTCATTTTGAACGGGTTGATTGTGGAGTAAGTCCCATAAATCTGGGTCATCTAAGCGCAACAATCGTTGAAACCAATTTTTTTCTGCAATGCTGGCGTGTTCGTAGTGGTGTTCCAAATAGTGGGTGGTCAATAAGTCGAGTTCTTTGTTGCCTCTGCGACACATAAGGCGTAATTTCTTTTTAATCATAGGGTGTTACCATGAGTGGGGGAGTATCGCTCTTTGCTCAACCCACTTGCGAATGTCATTGAGTGCAGCTGAGCAGGGTTGTAATTGTTTAACTTGCCCTTGTTTAATCCATAAAATACTGTCGGCTAATTGTTCAAGGTCCTCTAAATCATGTGAAATGAATAAGATTGGGATGGCCAGTTGTCCAAATATAGCCTTTAGTTGAAACGTCAATTGTTTGCGCGAGACTAAGTCGAGCGATGAGAAAGGTTCATCCAACAACAGTAGCTGGGGATGACTGATTAGAGCACGAGCGATGCTCACACGTTGGATTTCACCGCCTGATAAATGTTGAGCTGAAATATTAAATAAGGGCGTTAAATGTAATAGAGCTTCTAAGTCGATTGGACAAGGCGAAGGCGCATAACGCTTAGCCATATCTAAATTCTGAGCAACAGTGGCATGGCTGAATAAGCTGTTGGCTTGACTCACCCAGCCAATGCGCCGTTGTTCTGTCGGGATCCAAGTAGATTGGTCCATCCATGTTTGGTCGCCAAATAGAATGTGACCTTGTGGTTTTTCTAATCCGGCGATTGAACGAAGGAGGTGGCTTTTGCCACTGCCGTTTTCACCAAAAATGCCCAGCACACCTTGAGACCATTCAAATCGCATATCAATGTTTAAGGATGGCAGCGCCGCTTGAATATGCGTTTGTAATGTCATCGAATTATTTGGATTTTGTGATCAAAAAAGTACATGAGTGAAAGGACAGTGAATGACATAATCAGTAATCCAGCGGAGTAAATGTGGGCTTTGGCGTAGTCTAATGTTTCAACCGCTTCAAAGATGACGATAGATAACACTTGAGTCTCGTTTGGGATATTCCCGCCAATCATCAATATAACGCCAAATTCACCTATGGTATGGGCAAAAGTGAAAATCACCGCTTGCATCAAGCCCACCTGTGATTGAGGCAGCACAATGAACCGAAATTGGTTGAATGTGGTGTAGCCTAAAGTTTGTGCCGCTTCTAATTGTGCTTTGGGGACGGCACTAAATGCACCATACAAAGGTTGTATCATGAAAGGCAGGGAATAGATGATGGAGGCGATGAGCAAGCCTTTAAAATTAAAAACCAATGGGTCAATACCCATGGATGCAATCAGTTGACCTATCCAGCCGACGGGGGATAAGAGGATCAACAAATAGAAGCCTAATACTGTGGGTGGCAAGACGAGCGGCAGAATGATGATGGACTTTAGAAAGGGTTTGAATCGGCTTTGGGTTCGGGTCAACCACCAAGCCAATGGCACGCCGAAAATCAACAACACAACGACTGTAGAAGTGGCTAACAAAACGCTGAGACTAAGCGCATTCATGGTTTTAAATAACCTTGTTGTTCAATGATGTTCAGTGCTTCAGCAGATTGCAAAAAGCGCCAAAACCGCTTTGCGGCTGTGGAGCATTGCCCCTTGCGTTTCAACCACACGGCACCTTGTTCGATGGGCGGGTATTCATCGAGGGGAATCACCCAGTAAGGCAAGGATTGCGTTTTTGCCAATGCCAGCGCTGTTATTGCCAAATCAGTGCTTTTGCTGTGGGCAAAATGTAAGGCCCCTGCCGCATTATTGGCATAGATGCGTGTGCCTGTAAAAGCTTGCTTGTTCAACCAATCTTGAGCGACCTTGCCATAGGGCGCCAGTTTTGGATTGGCCAATGCCAAGCGCGCAGATTGTTGCAGGGCAGATCGACCTTGTGTGGCAGTTACACCCACCAAAGCCAATTGACCACGAGCATAGACCCAGTATTTGCAGTAGTCATGGGGGTGTTTTTTTATGTATTCGAGTGGCCGCTTCTCGTCTGCAGAGAAGTAGAAATCAGTTGCTAATCCATGATGAATTTGCGCGTATAAAAGTCCCGAAGCCCCCTGCTGAAGTTTAACCGTTTGGTTGAATGTGTTTTCATAGTGAGCACTTAGGGATTTGAAGACACCAAAAAAATTGCTCGCGACGGCCGCATTGAGCGATGGTTGACCGGTGGATGCATAGGCGCTTGAAAGAGGGAACAAAAAGCAGACGATACATTGCCAAATAACAAAACAATGGCGCAATTGTTTAAATCTATGGGAATGTCTGGACACTTTGAAAGAATGGTGTTTCGGTTAGAAGTGGATTTGCAATCGTTTTTGTGACCTTTATATCGATCAACTACAAGGTGTCATTGTATAGCAGTGGCCATAGCAGCGTTTGACCTCTATGGATGGTGCGACTGTTGAATCGTTCTGGTGTCATAATTCTTTAAGCGAGATCGCTAAAGCAGCAACAGGCATTAAACGCAACATCCATCAAGCGGTAGGACTGAGTAGGATTGTGGCAAATGAGGCTGTAGGCTTAAGTTGGTCTTGATGGCTAAACGGCAAAGCATTTCTATAACTGCTTTTTTACTGCTTCTAATGTTTGTGTGAGCAATTGCTTGCTTGCATCATCGGTTAATTGGTTTAGAGGGGGTGCATAAATTCTTTGACAACACGCTGAGTGCGTATAGAAAGGAAAATCGGACTGTTTGTCGTTCAGATAGATACCGACGGTCGGTTTGTCGTACAGCGCGGCTATATGAAGGATGGCGGTATCAATGGTTAAAACCGAATCAACGGTAGCTATGACAGAGAATAAATCAGTGATAGAAGTATTTTCATCAATGGCCTGCACGCTGTCTTTTAGAGGTGTCTGAGCCAAATGATCGAGATAAGTCTTTAATTTTGAGCCGCTCAGTAGGATGTTCATGGATGAAAATTGGCGGATCTCTTGACACAAAATTGCCACCAAGTGTGGTGTCAGGGTTTTGGCTGGTGTTGAACCGTGCACATGAAATAACAATGTTTTGCCCGATTGATTCTGCTTTGTTGGTGTGTGTTTTTGAGGTAAGTTGAGCGAACAATAGGTTTTAAAGTGTACGGCTTCGATAGATTGATTGGAGAGGCGATTCAATAATAGGCGATAGTTTTCAAAATGGGTTTTATGCCAATCAAAATATAGTGCTTTTGTAGGCTTTTTAGCCTCATCTAACACAAAATTATGATCGGTTTTATGAAATCCTGAGATGTACTGGGCTTGGATGGCCCAATAGATGAACAGTGACTTAGAGCGTCTGCGATAAAAAGGGTCAATGAGTAAATCAAAAGATTTTTTGCGTAATTTTTTTAGATGCCAATAGAGCGCTATGCCATTGATATTTGCAGGGAGGGTGAATTTTTTTAAGGAAGGGTCTTGTGCCAATAGCGGTTGATTTATGGTGCTGGTAATAATTGTGATTTCTAAGTGAGGGTACAGTTGTTGCAATCCTCTAATCAGAGGAAACATCATGATCAGATCGCCAATGGAATCATCGCGCAAGATGGCGATGCGAGTTAATTGATCTAAGGGGGGAATGGTGCGTTCTATTTGGTTGAATAGATACGCATCAATGTAATTTTTAAACCAATTGCGCATCTTTGGTCGTATCGAGAATAAACGCATCAATTATGGGCATTATTTTTGTTGCTTGTTGTGGTCCCCAGTCGTTTAAAAATGACTGTTCATAAATGACCTTGAAGCGATCGGAAAAGGGTTCGTACATAACATAATGATCGCCTATCGGACGGTTGGGATTTTGAGAGTAAAATCCGATGAGCGAGCGATTGAGCAAGGAAGCCAATTGTAAGATAGACGTGTCGGTCGTTACAACGTAATCACAAGCTTCTAATAAACAGTATATGTCCAAGATGGTGGTTTCAGGGTACAGATAATGTGCGGCTAATTGAGGATATTGTTGTTTTAGACATTGAAGGGTTTCAGGTCTGCCAGACAGCAGTACAGTGTAGCCTTTATTGATGAGTCGCTCAGCAAAGGTTTTAACAATTTCACAGGGCAGTGTTCGTATGGCATCTGCACCATCGGTGTGGAAATAAATAAAAGGTTTGGGCATTGTGTCAATGAATTTTTTTGAACGTGACCAAATCTCATTTGAAACCGGAATGGTCGATAAATCTCTATAGCTTGCAAGGTCTATTTTGGCATGGGCAAGCTGTTCAGCCAATTGACGGAAACTTTCAAAATAGGTTAAATTTTGATCTAATGGCATTTGGTAATCCATCAGTTGGTAATGGGATTCATTAAACCCATATTTTTGTTTTTTGGTAAAACCGACATAATAACGAGGCTTTATGGCGTAGTAAATTAGCAACGCTCTGGAAATTCTTTGATCAAACGGGTCCACCAATAAATCAAATCGATTCGTACGAGCTTGACGAAAAAGTCTGAGAAACAAACGCAGCCCGCTTTTGCGAAAAGGCACTTCAATTTTTTCAATGCTTGAGTCGAAATCTAATAGATGGGCATTGCGAGGGCTACAAAGAACGGACACGCGCATCTGTGGATATTGCCGTTGTAAAAATCTGATGAAAGGGAGTGAGACGATTAAATCACCTAATGCATCTTCACGAACAAATAAAACGCGTGTAATGTCATTAAGATTCAGGGGCGGTTTGTCCAAGTGAAAACGTTTTTTCCAAAAAAAACGCAAGATGAGGTTACGTAACATGGTTAGGTGTCTCGGAATGGCGGTTGCCAAACAAGATGGCGCTAAATAAAACAAAAGTAAAAATGCAATCGATGTATATTAACAGCGCATCGGGAAATAAAAACAAAGGGCAGAACAAAGCAAATCCAGCCGCTAAAGATGGATGGGAAACAACAGGACGCCTAAAAGATTGCCACAGTTGAATCATAATGATGGCGACTAACATTGAGAAACCAACAATACCAATGCTTGCTAAATCATATATAAATTGATTATGAGGCTGAAAAAAATACTTAGGCAAAGGCTTCAATACAAACTCACCCTGTTCGAATTTTAATTTTTGTAGTTCGGTTGAAAAATTTGTTCTATCCCTATATCTATCGAATGTCTCGGGAAAGTCACCAAAGCCCACGCCCAAAATGGGGTTATGTTTGACCATGTTGAGGGTGTTTGTTGCAAAGTAAACACGTGCCCCCCAGGAAGTTGTCGGATTGTTTAGATTTTTAAATCCTTCCAAAACTCTTTTCTGTAGAGGGTTCGAAAAACTCATTATGCCAATAATAAGTGCCATACTTGAAACTGCACCAATGGATAATGCTTTTTTAATGGAAAACCTGGTTGCAAGATATTGGGTGACGGCAAGAGGGATAAGTAAAAATAAAACTAACCAACCCGATCGTCCTCCTGTATCAAACAAATGAATGCTAAGCAAGGCAATGAGGCTCCATCCTATGATTTTATATGTGCGCTTTTCAGCATAAAAAAGACAATAATAAGTGAGAAGGATAATGGCCCAAGCCAGCATAGGTGCATAGATAAAACGACCGAAAACATTTGGCGGGATTGGGACTGGATCGATAATGTGTCCATCATGGGGAGATAAACCAAACATAGAATGATACGCCAGATTGGCATAGATTGCGACAAGGACCATGGCGGATATAAAGGCCAAAGTCAAAGGAATGACCCAATCTTTACGGATGGTTGTAAACATAAATGGGAAAATCAAGAAATACAAATGTCGTTCTATGAGCCAATTAATCCACGTAGGGTTCTCGGTCCAAAGTAATGATATGGGATAGATGGCTGTGTACGACAGCCATGCCCAAAATAGTGGGGATTTTTTTAAATACAGCCATTGATCTAATAAGTGACCGCTGAAAAACCAAACGATCATAAATATACCAGCCGCAATCGTTGTGGCTGACGAGGATAGCGGTAAGCTGAAGAACATAATCCAAAGCAAAACGAATTGGACGACACTTACATTAATTTTTCTGGGCAATGAATGAGGCAACATGGGGCTAAAGCTTTTTAATGGACAGTAGAATTTATGTCATTACAGTACTTAGTTGGTATTTTTTGCGCACGCAAATTTTACCCTTTCATCATAGGTGGCGTATTGAATTTAAATTGATTTAACCTAGTCATTCTCGTAATGATTGAAATTTCTCGCCCACTATTGTCACTGAATGGATGATGTTGTGGCAAAGAACGATAGAAAATAGCTGATTGACCTTAGGAGATCGTAATACGATTTATTGTTGTAAGGAGGCAATGTGTCGTGAGCGAAACTTTATTGAAGGTGCGATAATGACCACCAATTCTTTGCACTGTTGGAGTATTTATGGCAACTTTATTTACAAAAATCATTCAAAGAGAAATACCTGCAGAAATCATCTATGAAGATGAAGTCTGTATCTGTATTCGAGACATCAATCCGCGCGCGCCCATTCATGTGTTGCTGATCCCCAAAAAAGAAATCATTTCTTTGGCACATCTTGAGGAAACCGATGTTGCATTGATGGGCTATTTGATGGCAAAACTGAATGATATTGCGACCCTCTTAGGGGTTGCTGAACATTTTAAAACTCAAATTCATACAGGCGTAGGCGGTGGTCAGGAAGTTTTTCATTTGCACATTCATCTCTTGGCTGACCCGAATAAAATTCCCGACTGATATGACCCATACAAAATCAAAGGACAATCAACCGTTTGTTTTAATTGACGGCTCTTCTTTCTTGTATCGCTCTTACCATGCCCCAGCATTATCACGCTTAACAGCCCTTGATGGTTTTCCCACAGGCGCCATGTTCGGCGTTAATCGAATGCTTGATCAAATACAGCGCTTGTACCCTACCGAATATTTTGTGGTTGTTTTTGACCCTAGGGGTAAAACACGGCGTCACCAGTGGTTAGAAAGCTATAAGGCCAATCGCCCACCGACGCCAGAAGATTTATCCGTTCAGTTTGCCCCATTGATGGAAATCATCAAAGCCCGAGGCATTCCATGCATTGTTAAGGAAGGTGAGGAAGCAGATGATGTCATAGGAACCTTGGCTGTGCAGGCTGAAAAAGCGGGCTTTGAAGTCAAAATTGCCACAGGTGATAAAGACATGGCACAGCTGGTGACAGACAAGGTGACTTTGATCAATAATATCAAAAATGACATAGTCGAAACAGGGATATCGGGCGTTGAAAAGCGTTTTGGCGTGTTACCAACACAAATTGTGGACTACTTAGCGATGATGGGGGATGCCTCAGACAATATTCCAGGCATACCAGGGGTGGGTGCAAAAACGGCGGCGCGATTATTGCAAAAATATGGCGACTTTGAAGGCGTAGTATCAAACATTGATTTAATCAGTGGCAAAGTCGGGCAATCCATTCGGGACCATATCGATCAATTTCCCCTATTACGTAAACTCACTTCCATTATGTGTGACTTAGAATTAGGTCATGAGGTCTTAGACTTAAAAGTGGCAGATATGCAGGTTGAGACACTTAAAGAGCTGTATAAAAAATTTGGCTTTAACGCTTCTTTAAAAGCATTAGACACCATCACTGAGGCGACCGATTCGGCGCAACCAGAACAGACGCAAACGGTTGAACTGTTAGACGCGGCATCCAGTGCCCCCTTTATAGATCGGCTCAAGCCGCCATTTTGGGTGCATTCATTGGTACTCAATCCCTTGTCCGATCAGTTAGAAATCCACGCCCTATTTGTTGGAGATCATAGCCAAATAGGGGTATTGCCCTGTCAACAAGCGGATTGGATAGAAACGTGTGCCCCGCTGATTCAAAGCCTGCAATCGGCACAAGATTGGTATTGTCATGATTACAAGCAATGGCTGCACAATACCAATCAGCCTGTGACCAATAGACCATTTGATTTAATGATTGCCTCCTATGTATTACATAGCAATCGAAAACATGATTTTTACAGTCTTTGTACCCAGTATGCGCCTCAATTGGAAGGACAGCTGCAAGCGATTATACAAACTTGTGGGAAACAAGACAGCACAGCGGTTTCAACCGAAGATTGGAAAAGTACAGCTCGGTCTCTGGCGGTTGCCTACACTGGCGTGCATCGTGATTTGCAATCTGCATTGCTAGCAGACACAGATCTCAAACGGCTGTTTGATCAAATTGAAATGCCATTGACGACGGCTTTGTGGCACATGGAGCAAAATGGTATTATGGTTGATGAGACCGCATTGCGTGAGTACAGCAAAGAATTGGAACAAAGGATCAAGTTGTTAGAAGCTCAGGCTTTTGAAAAAGCGCAAGAGCCCTTTAATTTAGATTCGCCAAAGCAAATTCGCGAAATGCTATTTGAGCGAATGGGATTGCCAGTGATTAAAAAAACCGCCTCTGGCGAAGCATCAACCAATGAGGAGGTTTTGCAATATTTGGCGGACAAAGGGCACGAAATTGCCGCGATTATCATCAAGCGACGGCAAGACGCGAAATTAAAATCAACCTATACCGACGGCCTTGTCAAACACATCAATCCTTTGGATCAAAGAATTCATGGGCGATTTAATCAAGCGGTGGCCAATACTGGACGACTGTCGTCTAGCCATCCCAATTTGCAAAATATTCCCATTAGGGGCGTTGAGGGCAAGCGCTTGCGCGAAGCTTTTATTGCGCGGCCGGGGTATCAATTGTTGGCAGCAGATTATTCCCAAATTGAGTTGCGCATTTTGGCGCATTACTGTGAAGATGAATCCATGTGTCAGGCTTTTGCAGAAGGTCTGGATATACATACGGCAACCGCTGCCGACGTATTTAATTGCCCTATTTCAGACGTGAGTTCTGACCAAAGACGGTATGCTAAAACCATTAACTTTGGACTGATTTACGGCATGGGGGCATTCAGCCTGTCTAATCAATTGGGGATTCCTCGTAGCGAGGCAGAAAGCTATATCAAGTCTTATTTTGAACGTTATCCCAATGTACAAGGCTTTATGCAATCGAGAAAAGATTTTGCCCATGAGCATGGCTATGTAGAAACCTTATTCGGCAGAAAGATTGGATTGAGCGACATCCGCTCTAAAAATCATGCGGTTAGACAATATGCTGAACGGGCGGCAATCAACGCCCCCATTCAAGGAACGGCAGCGGATATTATTAAAATGGCTATGTTAGAGCTTTATGAGCAAACTAAGCTTGCACAGGACATTGAAATGATCTTACAAATTCACGACGAATTGCTGTTTGAAGTGAAGCAAGAAAGTCAGGACAAATGGACTGAAATCATTACAACGACCATGGAACAGGTCGCCCAGCTTAATGTGCCTTTGACCGTTGCGGTTGGATCTGGCAATAATTGGGCCCAAGCGCATTAGAGCAAGGTTTTCTAAAATCCCAAAATCCTCGTCGAGGATGAATGGTTTTAAGTCTTATCCAAGGTGTAATTGATCAACAAATTCGTTGACAGCAATTTGTTCTAAACTTTGCTGGTTATCGCACAGCGTTTGAACCAAATCCGTTTGATGCGCGCTGAGTTGATCGGCAAGATTGGCGTTGAATTTGGCTTTAAGCACTGGGATGCCTTCGGCACGACGGCTTCGATGGCCAATAGGGTAATGGACTTCCGTTCTTTCTGTACTTGAACCGTCCTTAAAGAATACCTGAATGGCATTGGCAATAGATCGCTTGTCTGGATCAAGGTAATCTATGGAATAACTTGTATTCTCAACCACCTGCATTTTATCGCGCAATGCATCGATGGCGGGGTTTTGGGCCACCTTGTCTTCGTAATCTGCAGCCGTTAGTCCGCCTTTGAGGAGCGCCACAGCCACCATATACTGGATGCAGTGGTCTCTGTCTGCTGGATTGTCTAAAGCCCCTGTTTTATTGATGATTCTTTGGCCAGATTCTTGCGTTTCAATGGTGATTTTTTCGATGTCGGCCAATCGATCTTTCACTTGCGGGTGTAAGGTTACAGCGGCTTCAACAGCGGTTTGAGCATGAAATTCAGCGGGGAATGAAATTTTGAATAAGACATTTTCCATCACATAGGTGGCAAAGGGTTGTTTCACCACGAGGTCATTGCCTTTAAATAGCACATCCTCAAATCCCCAAATGGGGGCGGAGAGTGCCGATGGATAGCCCATTTCACCTTTGCCCGCAATGAGGGCTAAGCGAACGGCTCGAGCCGTGGCATCCCCTGCCGCCCAACTTTTTCGTGAGCCAGTATTTGGGGCATGGCGATAAGTGCGCAAAGAACAACCATCGATCCAAGCATGAGACACAGCATTCAACGTTTGCTCTGGGCTATTGCCAAGCATTTGAGAAACCACAGGCGTTGAGGCAATTCGCACCAACATCACGTGATCCAGCCCAACTCGGTTAAAGCTGTTTTCTAAGGCAAGTACGCCTTGAATTTCGTGGGCTTTGATCATGCCTTCCAAAACCGATTTCATGGTTAAGGGTGCTTTGCCCTTGGCTAAATTCCTTCGACTGACGTAATCGGCCACCATTAAAATACCGCCGAGATTATCGGAGGGGTGTCCCCATTCAGCCGCCAACCAAGTATCGTTAAAGTCCAACCACCGAATCATGGCGCCAAAATTAAAAGCCGCTTGTACAGGGTCTAACTGGTAAGCGGTACCAGGGACTTTTGCACCACCATTGGGCATGTTTGCCCCAGGCACAGAAGGTCCCAAAAGTTTTGTGCAAGCAGGATATTTCAGTGCCATAAAAGCCGTGCCAATTGAATCCATGAGGCAATAGCGAGCGGTTTCCATGGCCAAATCACTTTGGCTAACATCATACTCTGTGACGTAGTCTGTGATCGATTTGAGTAATGGATCAAACTCGGGTCTTTGGGCAGAAAAAACTTGCTGGCTCATGTTCAATGATCTCCTTGGGTGAACGGTTTTTTTTATCTATTTGCTATGGGCACAACTGTGCGATTCGCCACGCCAACATAGGTTGCATTTGGACGGATGAGACGATTATTGGCGCGTTGTTCAATGATGTGCGCCGCCCAACCTGATACACGGCTCATGACAAACAACGGGGTAAATAATTCTGTTGGAATGCCCATGAAATGGTAGCAAGATGCCGAAAAGAAGTCCAAGTTTGGAAATAATTTCTTTTCATCCCACATGAATTTTTCAATGGCTTCTGAAACATTGTATAAGTAGCCTCTGGGGTGATCATGATGGAGCTTTTCTGACCATTTTTTAATCACTTCATTACGCGGATCAGAAATTTTATAGACGGCATGACCGAAACCCATGATTTTTTCTTTTTGCGCCAATTTAATTTTCATAGCAGCAACGGCTTGTTCAGGGGTGCTGAACTGCTCTATTAATGCCATGGCCGCTTCATTGGCACCCCCGTGTAAAGGACCTCTTAAAGCGCCGATGCCGCCCGTGATGGCTGAATAAAAATCCGACAAGGTCGCGGCTATGATCCGAGCCGTAAATGTCGAAGCGTTAAACTCGTGTTCAGCGTATAAGGTGAGTGACACATCCAGGGCTTTTTGTTGATTCGCGCTTGGAGGGGCTTGATGTAGCAGATGTAAAAAGTGGGCGGAAATGGAAGTTTCGTCGGTGCTCTCATCGATCTCTTGCGTATGATAAGCGTAGTGATACCAATAAGCCAAAGCCGAAGGGAATAGACCTAATAAACGCTCGGTCACAAGGTATTGATTTTCAAAGTCACCTTCGGGTTCAATCGCACCAAGTACGGAGCAAGTGGTTCGCATCACGTCCATTGGGTGGGCATTGGCGGGGATTTTTTGCAAGACATTTTTAACCGCACTGGGCAATTTACGATGGTTTGCCAGTCTTTTGCTAAAGTTGTCCAATTCAGCTTGCTTTGGCAATTCACCATAGACCAGTAAATAGGCGGTTTCTTCAAAGCAAACATTCTGGGCTAAATCTTTTACATCATAACCTCTATACGTCAATCCCGAACCTGCGACGCCACAGGTACAAACGGCGGTGTCTCCGGCGCTAACGCCTCTTAATCCAGCAGTGTTTTCAGCCATTTTTCTCTCCTTCAAATAAAGCATCTAATTTCTCTTCGTAGGCATGATAATTTAAAAAATCATAAAGTTCACTACGAGTTTGCATTTGGTCAACGACCCCAGCTTGGCTGCCATCATTGTACAAAGATTGGTAAATGTTCAAAGCCGCTTTGTTCATGGCGCGGAATGCAGACAGGGGGTATAGCGCCATTTTGACACCAGCGTTTTGTAAATCATCCACGCTGAACAAGGGTGTTGTACCAAATTCGGTAATGTTTGCGAGCACAGGGACTTGAACCGCTTGAACAAAGGTTTGATATTGTTCAAGGCTTTCTATGGCTTCAGGAAAGATCATATCAGCACCAGCTTCTACACAGGCACAGGCTCTATCAATCGCGGAGGACATCCCTTCTACAGCTAAGGCATCGGTCCGGGCCATAATCACAAAATCATGGTCAGTTTTGGCATCAACCGCAGCTTTTATTCTATCGACCATTTCGTTTTGACTAACGATGGCTTTGTTCGGGCGGTGGCCACAACGTTTTTGGGCAATCTGGTCCTCAATATGTACAGCGGCGACACCTGCGCGCGTCATTTCTTTGATGGTTCGAGCAATGTTAAAAGCGCCACCCCAACCTGTATCTATATCAACTAATAAAGGCATTTCAATGACATCGGTTATGCGTCGGGCGTCTTCAAGCACATTGTCTAAGGAGGTCATGCCTAAGTCAGGCAGCCCATAAGAAGCATTGGCAACACCCGCCCCCGAAAGATAAATGGCACGGTGTCCAACGCGTTCAGCCATGAGTGCGGTGTAAGCGTTTATGGTGCCAACAATTTGTAATATGGGTGCTTCTGTGACGGCTTGATGGAAGCGAATGCCAGCGCTTATAGGTACCATTGAATGTTCCAAATAATGGGTGGTTTACTTCTTATTCTACTCATACATTGAGTAAAAAATAAAATTATTTTAAAGTGGCGATGAATTCGGATAATTGTTTTATATCACCTTCGCTCAAACCAGAAGAGCGCACGTACATCAGAGAACTGTACTTACCCACTCTTTTAGAATTTTTATAGCGGGTGAGCTTTTCCATCACTTCTGCCTTTTCTGAATTTTTTAACGCTGGAAAAATGCCAACGCCTTCGCCTGCAGCGCCGTGACAAAAAGCACATTTGGTTTGATAGTGTTCTTTGCCAGAGGGATATTGAACGTCTTCTGCGCCAAAGACAACAGCGCTTAAGCTTAATCCTATTAAAAGAATCCAAAATTTGAGTATGGTTGTATTCATCTGTATATTCTTAAAAAATGTCTAAATATTTGGAAGCGCGATTATACCCAATTGAGCGTCATTTGGCTGAGATCTGTCCCGCATTTTTGATGCCATTGTTTAATTTTTTGAAAAATGGCGAATTTTTGTCCTACGTTTGCAACATGGTGAAAATAGCGTGAATAGAGGCTAACACCCACCTTTCATGGGCACCTTGTTTTGGTTGCTTGTGTTTGCCAAGAATCCACTGGCGGATCGATTGAAATCGACGTGTTGAGTTCGCACCCCCAGTTGATTAAGCAAACAAATAAAATCATTGCCCCAAGTAATCGTTGAGTCAGTCTCAATTTGAACGTCTGCATTGCACCATTCTGAGCGAATGGGATAGTCGTTTCGTTTGTTTAGAAAGGTGCTGGCAATAAGATCAGCGTTTGAAGTGGGCAATTGATCTTGCCAAGGGTTGTAAACCGATTTTATAAAAAACGCCAGTGCCTGTTGCGCATGGCTGAAGTTTTTTAAAGATAAGCGAATCTTTTGCCGCTCAATAGGGGGTGGCAGTGGTTTATATTCAGCGGAACGGTTCAGATGTGCATAAAGTTGTTCGGCAATCATTTGTGTGCCCATCCATTTACCTTGGAATGAGTGTCCTGCAATGTGTGGGGTTGCTAAGTCGGCATTGTCTAATAAATGTGGGTTAATGGCGGGTTCATTTTGCCAGCAATCGAGCGCTAAGAAATCCCAAGATTTATGTTGTAAGGCGGCCTCATCAACCACTTCACCACGGCAGGTATTGATTAAAAAGGTGGCTTTAGTCGATCGTAGGGCGCGTTGATTGAGTAAATTTTGGGTGGCATGGTCACCGTTCTTTACCAGTGGGACGTGTAAACTCAAGACGTCTGTATCCAATACTTGTGCAAATGTAGCGCTGTGGAAGTGATCGTCTCGTTGCGCTAAAGGCGGGTCGTAGGCGACGACTTTCATACCCAATAAAGTGGCAATCTGACTGAGTCGGCGACCCACATGGCCGACACCAATAATGCCTAAGGATAAGGTGTTTAAGGGTCTATTGAGTTGTTCGCACTTAAGAATTAGGGCGCTCATCACGTATTCAGCGACGGCATTGGCATTGGATCCCTTGGCGCTCGCCAGTTTAATGTCGGTTCGATTAAGCCATGCCCAATCAATGTGGTCTGTGCCAGAGACGCATGAGCCCACAAATTGAATGGCGGTATTATTTAACAATGCCGCATCAATTTTTGTTTTTGATCGAATCAAAAGCACATCGGCATTTTTTAGGCTATGGGGATGAATGTCAGAAGTGGGTAGCGCCTGAATGGACCCCAAATTGGAGAAAAATTCTGACAGCCCAACAATATGACAATCTGCAACAATTCTCATGAGATACTCTTTAATTGACATTGATTCATCTATTATAATAGCAGGTCTGTCTAATATTTAAATGCCTAAATCCTTCAGTTAGTTAAAATATGAATGTTATGAATGAAGTTTTAAAACGAATCGACGATCAAGTTAAAAACAATCCTGTGGTGATCTATATGAAAGGAACGCCACAACTGCCTTCTTGCGGTTTTTCGGCCCGAGCTGCTCAAGCGATGGTCGGGACGGGTGAGCAATTCGCCTATGTCAACGTGCTCTCTGATCCAGAAGTATTTGAGCATTTACCGCAATACGCCGATTGGCCAACCTTCCCTCAAGTTTATGTGAGCGGTGAGCTGATTGGTGGCGGTGACATTGTGGTTGAAATGGCAGAAAAAGGCGAGTTGAAGCAAGTGTTACAAGCCGCACATGAAGATAAAAGCGCATAGATTTTGCTGACTGATGACGGTTTCTATTCATTTAGTCACCGCAATTTTTCTAATCCCAACCAATTATAAAGTACGATGCGCTCTGCTGAGGCGTAATCCAAGATTGATTACGCTTGTCTTGTGAGTCGCGTCTTGTGGCGAATGGTTGATCATCAGCCAAACGCCCCTTTTTTCGTTTCAAAAAACAACGAAAAAGCATAAAAAGGCTAAAAAAAGTATAATATTCAAGAGATTTTGCCTATAGAGGCGTATCAAATTTCTGGTAAATGACAAAAGGGGTATCCATCATGCATCAATTTATAAATCCCATATTTAAGCAATCAATTTGGCTCAATGTTTTCAGCAATGCCAGCCATTTAATTGATCGCGCATTGAAGTTGGTGATTGGGCGTTGGCGTATGTTGCCTCTACTATTGGCTGTTTTTTTAACCGCTTGCGGTGGCGGGGGCAGTAGCAGTAGCAGTGATGGAAATAACACGCCCACGCCGACAGATACAACCCCGACAATTACAATTTCGAGCAATTTGACATTCACGGAAGATTTTGCAGGAGTCATCCAAATTGCCACAGCAACCAATGCAATCAGTTTAACGGTTACTCAATCCACCGCTGGGGTCGTTACAGTGACTAATACTAATTCGGTAGCAGGCGTCAGCATTGCAAGTATTCTGAATGCCAATGGTCAAACAACCCTTACCATTACCGCGACTAATGGTCGATTTAGCGCAACCAGCCAGGTGGTGGTGCAAATAACACCCGTTGATGACCCACCAATGCTAAATGTCACAACAACGAATTTAGTTGTGGACGAGAATTTTACGGGCACTCATACACTTGCCACAGCATCAGATGTGGAAGGTGATCCAATTACATTTAGGGTGATTCAATCAACCACAGGGATTGTCACTGTGATGACTTCTGCAGCAGGTGTGGCATTATCAAGCATCCCCAATGTCATTGGTCGAACCACCTTAACCATTTCAGTCATGAGCGGTTTACTAATTTCAACAGCGCAAGTGACAGTACAAGTGATGGCGGTTACGGGGGTTAATAACACACCAACTTTAACTCTCTCGAGCGCTGCTTTTACTTTTAATGAAGATTTTGCAACGGCGACGATTGCTACAGCAATGAGTTTGGGCCAAGATATCCTAACTATAACGGTGAGTCAGTCCGATACAGGGGTAGTCACTGTGACAACTTCAGCCACGAGTGTTCGTGTATCGAGCATACCTAACGTTAGTGGTCAAACAACTTTAACCATTTCAGCCAGCAATGGTCGGCTCATTACCACTGCTCAAGTGTCAGTGCGAGTGATGGCGGTCAATGACCCACCGACATTAAACATTTCAACCAGTAATGTCCTGCTTTTAGGACAAGGCGCCATTGAGATTAGAACCACAGCAACCGATATTGAAAACGACGCCCTATCGTTTACGGCGACTGCATCGACCCCAATCCAAGTTAGTGTTGCTCAATCAACGAACGGATTTCTGGTTACAAACTTAGCACAAGCCAATGGAATCACAACGGTAACTATAACGGTCAGCGATGGCAGGCTAAGCACTTCATTATTGGTTAGGGTGCGGTCAGAGGCGGGACCGACTTTACAACTAACTAGTCAAAGCATTTCAGCCATTAGTGGATTCGCACCCATAATGATTGGGGTAACTGCCACAGATTTAACTGATGGCACATTAACCTTTCTCGTTCAAGACGCCAACCAAGGTGTGGTAAATTTTGGTACGACCACTAACAGCATCGTCATCACTTCAATACGGAATGCCATGGGTCAAACGACATTAACCGTCAGTACGACGGATAATGCGGGGATTACCGTATCGAGAGATATCGTTATAAGTGTGCGTATTAGCACAAGTACCCTTCCCACCCTGGCCGTATCCACTAACTTGGTCAGAGTGCAAGAAGATTTTATGATGCCTGTGATCATTGGAACGACTGCGACAGATTTAGAAGATGGCACTTTAACTTTCACAGTGCGTTCATCTGTGGGCATTGTTAATCCAGTGTGGACCACTCATACCATTACTTTGTCCGCCCTATTGAATGCGAATGGCACAGAGACTTTGACCATTGAAGCGACAGATACAGGTGGGCAATCAGTTTCTACACAAATTGTGGTGGTGGTTAATGCAGTTAATGATCCACCGAATTTAACCGTTTCAAGCAATCAAATAACCACAGGTGGCAATTTCTTACCGATCACCATTGGAACAACGGTGACCGACGATCAAGATTCTACTGTATCGTTTGTTGTGACGCAAAGTGCTGATGTGATCAGTGTCAGCACTTCGGTCAATGCCATTGTCTTAAACAGCAGACTCAACCGTTCTGGTCGGACCACCTTAACCGTTGTTGCCCGCGACAGCGGTGGATTGACTGCCACCCAAACAATTGTCATCAATGTGACCATCGGACAAGGCACGCCGCCTTTGCTGTCAATCTCAGCAGCGGTCATCAGCTTACAAGAAGATTTTGACTCAACTGTGACCATCGGAACCACGGCCACAGATGCAGAAGATGGCACACTAAGGACGACAGTGACGCAATCAAGGAACATTGTCAATGTGACCATTACAACTCATACCATAAGTTTGACTGCGATTGGCAATGCCAATGGCACAACCACTTTGACGGTACAAGCGCAAGATTCAGATAGACAATCGGCCAGAACGCAGATATTGGTTGTGGTCAGTGCGGTCAATGATCCACCTTTTCTAAGCGTTTCAACAAGCAACGTCGCATTGACGGCTATGCCAATTGAGGTGGACATTGTCTTATCCGATCCAGAAGATAGCACATTGCCTATCAGTGTTTCAACAGGGCAAGGGGCTGTGGGGACGGTCATTACAACCAGTCGCCTAAGCTTATCGCGTTTAAACGTAGATTCGGGTCAAGTGATCTTGACACTCAGGACGACGGATTCAGGCGGTTTGAGCGCCTCTGCCACGGTCACTGTGATGCTTCAACCTGCATTTAGAATAACCACGGGCATCAAAACCCTTGAATTTTCTTGGGGGGCGATTCCAGGCGCAAGCCATTATCAGTTAAGAAGTAATCCCGATCGCACTTCAGGCTTTATCGATTTAAGTACAAACGGCATAGTGGTAAGCCCAAATAGCAACAACATAAGCCGGACAACTGCACAAGCATGGGTGTCTTTGCATCGCTATATCCCAAGGGTGAGCAACCCTCAATATGGGGTGAACACGTGTCATTCAGCGTCTTGTGGAGCATCATTTACGCATAATACGGTCGGTTTGACAAATGCATACTTGCTCAGCATGGTGGGCCGATTAGAGGCGGCTAATCCCGATGTTGATGATAACTTTGGACAATCTATGAGTATCAGTGCCGATGGTAATACCCTGGTTGTTGGTGCACCAGATGAAGATGGCTCATCAACTGGAGTGAACGCAGCGGAGAATGATGGCGCCACGAATGCAGGTGCTGCTTATGTGTTTCAACGCAACGGGGCAACTTGGTTACAGCAGGCCTATATCAAAGCGTCTAATACTGACTCGGAAGATTCCTTTGGGATTGATGTGGGCTTAAGTGCCGATGGCAATACCCTAGCGGTGAGTGCGCCCAGAGAGGATGGTATAAATAATGTTTCCTCCGCTTCAGGTGCAGTTTACGTATTTAGACGCAGTGGCGGTGTTTGGGTACAACAAGCTTATATCAAGGCGTTAAACGCGGAGATAGGTGATTTTTTTGGCGGTGGAGTCAACCTGAGTGCGAATGGCAATACCCTCATCGTCGGGGCGCCTTTTGAGGATGGTGCATCAACGAGGATTAATGGTGCGGATGATTCTACGTCCATGGAATCAGGTGCAGCATATGTATTCCGCTTTAATTCAGGCGCTTGGGCGCAACAGGCGTACATCAAACCGTTGAATAATGGGAGGGGTCATGCTTTTGGTGGTGCTGTGGGCATTAGCGCAGATGGCAATACCATAGCGGTGGGCGCATTTGTAGAAAACGGCGCCTCAAAAGGGGTTAATGGTGTTATTGTGGGTTCATCCACCGCGTCGGGTGCAGCGTATATATTCCGCTTTAATTCGGGCGCCTGGACACAACAAGCGTACATCAAAGCGCACAATACAGGGGCAGGCGATCAATTTGGTCGGCCCTTAAGCTTGAGTGCCGATGGCAATACGCTTGCGGTAAGCGCCGCCCTTGAAGGTAGCGCCTCAACAGGTGTTAATGGTGTAGATATGGGTTCATCCACCGCTTCGGGTGCGACTTACGTGTTTAGATTCAGCTCAAATGTTTGGTCACAACAAGCGTATATCAAAGCTTTTAATACGGGGGCAAATGATAGTTTTGGTCGGGCGGTCAGCTTGAGTGGAGATGGCAACACCCTCGCCGTCGGCGCGTCAAATGAGAATGGCTCATCGACGGGCATTAATACGGTCGATAGCGGTTTGGGCGCCCAATCAGGTGCCGCCTATGTGTTTGAATTTAGTAACGGTATTTGGTTACAGAAAGCCTACATCAAACCCAATGATTTAAACGTCATAGATGAATTTGGCCAAACCGTGGCTTTAAATCATGATGGGGCAACGCTCGCTGTAGGGGCTCGGGGAACTCAGATTGATCAACGACAGGACCTCACTCAAGCGGCCGTTTACCTATACTAAATCAACCTGGTTGTCAGTAGCACAGTCATTGATTACAAGCAGAATGCACGCGTGCAATGAACCTTAGATGACTTGGAATATTTGAGCTTAGGGTCAGTTGTCAATCAATTCAACCAAGACCAGCCACTCATTCTCTTGTGCGTCCAACTGTTTTTGTAATTCGGTCAAAGCATTGAGTTTGGGTTTTTGCTGCACATAAGAGCGTTCAGCAAATTCAGGGGATTGTATTTCAGCGGTTAATATTTTGATTTGTGCTTCAGTTTCAGCCATGCTGTTGGGCAACAAATCAAATTGACGTTGTTGTTTATAACTGAGTTTCTTGGTTGTTGACTTTCGCACCTTCAAATCAGATTTATCAGCTTCAGGTTCTATTTGTTCCTGTTTGTTGGTTCTGAGTTGGCGGCCTCTTTTCAACCAATCGCTGTAGCCCCCTGCGTGGCTGATCACTTGCCCATCTTTTTCAAATACGATCGTCTTGTTCACGACTCGATCCAGAAAGATACGATCGTGGCTGACCAAAATCAGAGTGCCTTTATATTGGTTTAATTGACGCTCCAACACTTCAAGCATTTGAATGTCAAGATCATTGGTCGGCTCATCGAGGATTAAGACATTGGTCGGCTGAGCAAACAATTGTGCCATGCGAAGTCGATTGAGTTCGCCGCCCGATAAGTGCACTGCCTTGTCCAAGGATTTTTCGGGATCAAACAAAAATCCTTTAAGATAGCCAACCACATGAATCTGGCTCTGTCCAAATTCGATGTAATCATTGCCTGCATTGACGTTATACGCCACACTTTTATCGAACTGAATCTGAGTCTGGCTTTGATCAAAATAGCCGACATTTAGGTGGGTGCCAAGTTTCACTGTGCCTTGAGTGGGTGCGATTTTCCCTAATAATAACTTTAATAGCGTGCTTTTGCCAACGCCATTATTGCCAATGATGCCAATGCGGTCACCCCGAGCAATGCGCAAGGTAAATTGATTTAACAAAGGCAGCGATGCCTGACCAGCATAATGGAAGCTCATCTTATGAGTTTCAATGACTTTGCGCCCAGAAGGCTCTGATTCGGCAATACGAAAATGCGCCACCCCTTGTCTTTTGACTGTATTTTGATTTTGTTCACGCAAAGCGTATAGGGTTTTTAAACGACCCTCGTTTCGGGTACCCCGCGCTTTGATGCCTTTGCGCACCCAAACCTCTTCTTGGGCGAGGCGTTTTTGAAACTGCTTGTGATGTTCATCTTCTACCGCATCAGCTTGCACTTTGTGGCGTAAAAACTGTTGGTAATTGCCATCGTAGCTGGTGATTTTGCCTCGGTCTAATTCAACGATTTTAGACGCGACTTTTTGTAAAAAAAAGCGGTCGTGAGTGACAAACATCACGCCGCCATTAAAGTTTTTAATACGGTGTTCCAACCATTCAATGGTACTGATGTCTAAATGATTGGTTGGCTCATCTAAGAGAAGCAATTCGGGATTGCTCACCAAGGCGCGCGCTAATGCAGCGCGCCTTTGCCAGCCACCCGATAAATCCCCCAATGTCATTGTGGTATTCAGACCCAATTCGCTACAAGTTTTTTCGACTTGGATCGCTGTGTTCCAACCGCCACCCGCTTCAATCTGACTATGCAAGACATTGAGTTCGGTCAGTTTTTCAGGGTGCGTCTTTACCAATTTGTAATAGGCATCAATCCAGATTTGTTGTTGTTTTAGTCCGGTTGCCACATAATCGCTGACAGATATTTGGGCATTTTGAGGTAAGGGTTGTTCTAACAGGCTGATGCGTAAGTTGGGTTTGAAAACGATGTCGCCATCTGTGGCTGGAAGCTGATTAAGCAGCACTTTAAACAGGCTTGATTTGCCTGCGCCATTGCGCCCTATGAGGCAAATTTTATCTTGGTTGTTGATCTGAAACTGAACCTGGTTCAACAAGCATTTATTGCCCAATTGTAGGGTTAAATGATGGGCGGTAATCAAAGCACTCATAAGTTTAGGACGAATTAGGGATGCACGATGCGGTCATGGCCGTGAGCGAGCGCAAACAATCGGTCAAGCCCTAATGCCACCCCACAACATTCTGGCAGAGGGTGGGTTTCGAGGCGGGTTAAAAAACATTCATCGAGCGTCATGGTCGGTTTCCCTTGCGCTGAACGCTTGGCATTATCACTTGCAAATCGCGCCCTGTGAATCGCTGCATCCTGCAACTCAACATAGCCGTTGGCCAATTCAATGCCGTTAAAATAACATTCAAATCGCTGTGCCGTCGGAGGCTGTTTGTGGTCATCAAGTTTCGCCAAAGCGGCAGCGTGTGGTGGGAAATCGGTAATGAAGAAGAGCTCATGCTGAGCCAAATGGGGCTCTATGCATTCCGTTAGTAGCAACTGTTGCCAAATGGCCGACTCATTGCCCACCTTTTCCACAGGGGTTCCATGGTGCGCTCTATAACTTGCTTGAAGGTCAGTCACCTTTGCCATAAAAGGGTCAATACCAAGGTATTTTAAAAAAACGGATTGGTAAGTCATGGTCGAAACATTCAGCGATTTGTGGTGACACAACTGAACGATTTTTTGCGTTTCTTCGATCAAGTCTGTCAGAGAAATGTTCGGTCTATACCATTCTAATAGGGTAAATTCTGGGCGATGCCAACGCGCGACAGGATCGTCTCTAAAAGCTTTGCAAATTTGATAGATGGCCTGCTCTGGCATGTCCATGAGAATCATTTTCATGGCGTATTCTGGTGAGGTTTGTAACCATGTAAGACCCGTTTGAGTATGGCACGCTAAGCTGTCAATGTTGGGATCTGTCACCGTATGCGCTCGTGCAAGCGGTGTGCTTACTTCTATAACATCGGTCTGTTTGAAGTGGCGGCGGATGCGCTCAATCATCTGAGCCCATTGTTTGCAATGGTTAGACACGATTAAACTCAGTCTTTGTGCGTGGGTGTTTGAATCATTTAGCTGCCTTGTTCGCGACCAATGGGATTAAGCCACTCAGTGCCAATGTTGAATACAACTAAGCTGTCTGTACCAATACGGTAATAATAATCAACGCCGATGGTCACGCCAAAGTAATTTTGTTGTAGGCCAGCCCGATAATATTCGCTCAAAGTGCCCACGTTTTGACCCAACTGCGTTGCCGAAGGGGCATAAAATCCCGCTTCAAAATTCAAGCTTAAACGCTCATTGATTTGTGGTTGATAGCTGGTAGAATAGCCATTGCCTGCTGAAGCGATGCCCAATACATATTGAAACGAATACGATGAGAAGGTGTTTACAGTGAAAATGACCTCTTCAAAATCCGATCGATTTTCAAATTGATAGCGTTGATAAACTGTCGCAAATTTGGCTGATTCAAAGGGCAGGTTAAATCCGCCTTTTAGGCGAAGTTCCAGATCGTTGATCAGTGAGATGCCTTCTAATCCAGCAACAAATCCCGTATCGCTGTTAAAATCCAGCGCACTTTGAACAGTGGATCTTTGTATGGGTTGGTTTTCTAAGTTAAAGTACTGCCTTAGTCCACGAAAGTTATAATCTGAGGCAAATTTAACTTGGGCGGATAAATTATCGGCACTGGCAAGCGGTGCAAATGAAACAACAACAATTATTAATGATAGGATCGTTTTAATCATGGAATTTGGACAAGCAATCGTACTCGCAGTCGTTCAAGGTATTACCGAATTTTTACCAGTCTCCAGCTCAGCGCATTTAATTCTTATCCCATTATTAACGGATTGGGAAGATCAAGGCTTAGCTTTTGACGTAGCGGTGCATTTTGGCACATTAGTGGCGGTTTGTTTTTATTTCCGTCAAGATATTTGGCGATTATTTTCTGCTTGGGTCCGAAATTTTACCCGTTTATCTGATTCCGATGTCAGTCTCTCGTGGTGTATTATCATTGCAACCGTCCCCGTTGGCTTGACCGGTGTTTTATTGGATGATTGGATTGAGAGTCATCTGCGTTCCACACTGGTCATCGCTGTGGCAACCATTGTGTTTGGACTATTGTTGGGCTATGCTACCCAGCAAAAAGGGCAAAAGAGTTTAATTTCAATGACCCTAAAGGTGGCAATCATTATTGGTCTGTTTCAAGTTTTGGCTTTGATTCCGGGCACATCAAGGTCGGGTATCACCATAACAGCCGCTTTGTTAATGGGATTTAACATGGTTGATTCAGCCCGATTTTCGTTTTTATTGTCGATTCCAGTCATCTTGGCCGCCAGTTTGCTCCAAACCATAAAGTTATTACAATTGAGTCAGGTGGACTGGGGGCTCATTTTATTGGCAACCATTGTTTCAGGTCTGAGTGCTTGGCTCTGTATTCGGTGGTTTTTGAAAGCGATTGAACGATTTGGCATGATGCCCTTTGTTATTTATCGCTTAGGCTTAGGTGCCATCCTTTTGCTGATAACATTTGCTTAGGCGGTTGTGACAACCGTTTAAAACATCTAAACGACTATCACTTTATTGGGAGGTTTATGACATCAATCACCGTTAAACCCTTGCAACAAAACGACAGGGCGTCTTGGGAATCACTTTACCACGGCTATGCCAAATTCTATCATGTGCCCATGGATCAAACCATACTTGACCAGGTATGGACATGGATTTTCGACGAACAAACCGCTTTCTATGCCTTGTTGGCAAAAAATCATAGTGGCCAAGGTCTTGGCCTGATGCACTACCGCGCCATGCCTTCGCCGTTGCGCGGCAAAACGGTGGGTTTTTTGGATGATTTATACGTCTCGCCAGCGCATAGAGGCACTGGTGTGGTTGAGGCCTTATATGAAGCACTAACGACGGATGCTCAAGCCAAAGGATGGCCATTTATTCGCTGGATAACCGCGGAGGATAATGATCGTGCGCGCCGTCTATACGATAAAATATCAGACAAGACCCACTGGATAACCTATCAAAAGAGTATCTGCTAATGACGCAATATTTTAACGACCTCGATCAGCCCATCGGTTTTCCAATTGAAGATTGGCAGCCCGTTCAACGCCCTTCAACCGAACCCATGCTTGGGCAACATTGCCGATTAGAAGGATTAGAGCCTCAAAAACATGCAAAATCCTTGTACGAGCATTTTTGTTTGGACACAGAACACCAGAATTGGACGTATTTACCCTATGGTCCTTTCACAACATTTGCGGCATTTAATGCGTGGCTCACTCAAATCAGTTTACAAGATGATCCCTTGTTTTATACGGTGATCGATGCAGGTACAGAGCAAGTGGTTGGCATGGCCAGTTTTTTACGGATCAATCCTGAAGTTGGTACCATTGAAGTCGGTCACATACACTTTTCACCAGCCATGCAAGGCACGTGTATGGCAACTGAGACCATGTATCTGATGATGTCTCGGGTATTCGATGACTTAGGCTATAGGCGCTATGAATGGAAATGTGACGCCTTAAACGCGCCCTCCAATGCAGCAGCATTGCGTTTGGGTTTTACTTTTGAGGGGATTTTTCGTCAACTCACCATGTATAAATCCCGAAATAGAGACACCGCTTGGTATGCCATCATTGATTCTGATTGGCCTAACATAAAAGCCGAATTTAAACGTTGGTTAGATCCAGCGAATTTTGACGATAAAGGTTGGCAAAAAACAAAGTTGAATCAAATTTCTAGACAGTCAACTTGAAAATTGTTTGAGTCATTATTGTTCGCAACACCATTCATTTTCATGACATAAGGCAAAGGCCTCCATTTATAATGACCCTCTCGTTGAGAGCGTCAATGTTCATCTTGAATTGTTTTAAAGATCCATTGCAATGGCTTTTCAGTCAATCAGTAATTTTTAGGAGTATAAATCAATGGATTATTCAATTGAAGTCCTGCCAGCGCATTGTTCTGATTTCCTGAGTGCCCATCAAAAAGTTGAAGATCAATTGCCCAAACAATCGTTTGAGGTATTCGTACCACACATCAATGGCACAGCGTATCTTGATGTATTGAGCGATTGTGAAATCTTATTAGAGCAGGGTTATTCAGTCATACCCCATTTGGCGGTTAGAAATTTACAAGCCAGCGAAGATTTGGATAAAATCAGTCAAAAGATCAATCAGTTAAAGTTGACGAAATTCTTGTTTCTCGGTGGAGACAGCCGAACGTTTGTCCATTTTGACAGTGTCAGGACGATGTTACAAAGTTCGTGGATTGAAGCACTGACCATCGATACTTGTTGTTTTGCGACTTTCCCAGATGGACACCTTTATTTGAAGGATCGTGCAAATGAACACGCCGAATTGCAGAAAAAAATTGATTGGGCACAGACACGAGGCATGGCGGTCAGATTGATGACCCAAATTGGTTTTGATGCACAATCGTTCATTGAACATGGCAATCAATTGAAGTTACATGGCATTGAAGCACCCTTACATGGGGGCTTTGTTGCCGATTGTAAATTCAGTAAATTATTGAAAATTGCAACAACCGTTGGCGTCGATAACGCCATCAGTTTTCTTAAAAAAAACAACCTCATCAAACTCTTTGGTTCCTACAATAGTGACAGCTTCGTACGCCCACTCATTGAGCAGTCAGTGATTGCTGGAGTTCATGCTTACCCATTTGGTAATTATGATGACGCCCTTAAAAAAGGCATTGCTTATCAGCAAATAAAAACCGTCTTAGAAGCGCAGAAAACGGTATGAAACCAGTCATGAAAATGGCAAGGTTCATCCAATGACCGATCCAAAAACCATCTTATTGACAGGTGCAACGGATGGTATCGGGCTGGTCACAGCAAAACGTTTGGTGGCAATGGGTCACCATGTGCTGTTACATGGCCGCAGTGCCGAAAAACTCGATAAATTACAACGCTTATTGCCCGAACGGACTGAGTGCTATGTGGCAGATTTATCAAATTTGGCTGAAGTGGCAGCATTGGCAAAAGAAATCACCCATGCGCACCATAAGATCGATGTCTTGATTAATAATGCGGGCATATTAAAAACCGCAGAACCTTCAACTGAAGATGGGCTTGATGTGCGATTTGTTGTGAATACCATCGCCCCTTATCTTTTGACCAAACGATTGATGCCCTTGCTAAAAGCGTCTTCAAGGGTGATAAATTTATCCTCTGCCGCACAAGCATCGGTTGATTTACAAGTGCTTGCTGGGCCTGTGCAATTGACAGATATGGGCGCTTATTCACAAAGTAAGTTGGCGATCACAATGTGGTCCTTCAACTTGGCAAATTCAGCACCAGCGCCCGTTATTATTGCCGTTAATCCTGGCTCGCTTCTGGCCACCAAAATGGTTAAAGAAGGCTTTGGGGTCGCAGGACATGATATTGACATTGGGGCAAATATATTGATTCAGGCGGCATTTTCTGATACATTCGCCACAGCTTCTGGTCAATATTTTGATAATGATTCAGGACAATTTGCACCACCGCATCCTGATGCGCTTGACCCTGATAAATGCGCGGCCGTCGTTGATGCCATCGAAGCGGTTTTAGCAAAAATCTTGTGCGGTCGCTCAATTTAACCATTCTTACAATCATCACATAAACCCTAAGCCCAATATGCGGTGCTTATAAAAATTCAGTCATTGGCGTAGGAATGGCTTAGGTGTTTTTCATTTCGAGTTGGGCAAATGTTTGAAATGATGTTCAATGTATTGACTTTTATCCTTTGTAAAGTTTTAATGGCGACTGATTGTCGCATTCAATAATCATTGGAGAAAATTATGTCCACATTAAGAATCCCACTACCCATGCCAAACCAACGGCCAGCGGCTTATATTAAGCTCAAAAATGAACCCGTTTTTGATGCCAACAAACACCTTCAGTTAGAAGGTCCTGTGACCATTACCACCTTGAAAGAATTAGGCTATGATGATGAAACCATCTCTAAGATGCCTTCGGAATTAGGCGTTACCACGGCTTTTAGGGTTTTATCAGATGAAGGCTTGGCCACCTTCTATGAGCTGGCCAAACAAATGGAAAATAATAAAAATCAAGTCGGGGGCACGGGTAAGAGTCGAGGTAGTTCTTACATAAGAGGCGCTGGTTACCGCTCAACATTTATTCGTGATCTGTGTGCTTCAGAGGTGTTGTGTGATTTTCTGTCGGATCTGGCTCAAGTGCGATTAGGGACGCATGCCTTACCCTCAGTGGCTTGCGCATTAAATTATGCGCCCGATGACATTAGCAAAGCAGTCGATAGCTGGCACGTTGATTCGACTTCTTTTGACCTGGTCATGATGCTGGTTGACCCTGCAACGCTCAAAGGTGGCGAATTTCAATATTTTAAAGGCACCAAAGAAGCGGGTAGTGAAATCCTTGGCATTCAGGCGGAGCATGGGAGCGATAAAGAATTGCCAGCAGACCGTGTGGTTTCAATGAAATTCCCTTCGGCCGGTTATGGTTGTTTACAGCAGGGCACCATGGTTTTTCATCGGGCTTGTCGTTTGTTGGAAAAAGCTGAAAGAATTACTTTCATTCCCTCTTTTTCGGTGATGGACTCAGCAAAACTTGATTACACCAATACCGACGTTATGATGAATTGGAGCGACCCAGGGATGCTGACCGAACTGGCACGTTATCAAGCGTGGACGGCACAGGGCAATTTGCAAAACCTCATCAACAACCTTGAATTGGAGGCGGACGCAAGCGAGATCACTGAAAAACTCGATGAATCCATTGCCAAGCTACAACACTACTCCAACCAGCTTAAACAGTTGAAAATCTCGTCAACATGAGCAAAAGCACCGTCCTTGTCACAGGCAGCGCGGGTTGCATTGGGGCATGGGTGATCAAACAGTTGCTAGAGGCGGGGCAACATGCTGTTGCCTTTGATGTTTCGGATGATCGCCGACGTTTGAGCCTACTTGTGGGGGACGAAAAAGCACAGTCTGTGCCGTGGGAAGTTGGCGACATTATTGATCGTGCGCGGGTGATGACGGTGGTCGAAAAACACCAGCCCGATGCAATCATCCATTTGGCCGCGCTACAAGTGCCTTTTTGCAAGAACGATCCCACCTTAGGCGCCCAAGTCAATGTGGTCGGGAGCATTAATATTTTTGAAGCTGCCCGCCATGCGGGCATCAAACGATTGGCTTACGCCAGCTCAGTCGCTGCCACTGCCATGCCCGAGCAAACGGCTTGGCTCAAAACCTTGTATGGTGCTTATAAATTATGTAATGAACAAAGCGCGCAAGTGTATTGGAACGATTGGTCGGTCCCCAGCGTTTGTATTCGGCCGAGTGTGATTTATGGGGTGGCACGCGATCAAGGCATGAGCGCATTGCCAACCCTTGCCATCTTAGCCGCTTGTTTGAATCAACCTTTCACCATTGGTTTTTCTGGCAACATTGGTTTTGTCTATGCGCAAGAAGCGGCGGCGGCCTTTATTCAAGCCGTGAAGCGCCCTCAATCAGGTGCGACTGTTTTTGATTTAAATGGCACTGAAGCGAGTGTTGCGCAGTTTGTCCAATGCGTCAAAAAGCAATTGCCCCAAAGCAATATTGCTGTGACTGGCGAGGCCTTGCCCTTTCCATCCAATATGTCGAATGCGCCTTTGCGGGCGCATATTGGCGCTTATGAACAAGTGCCTTTAGAAGCGGGTATAACAGCAACCATTTCGCGCTTCAAGCACCTCATTGAACAAAAGAAATTAACCATTGCTGACATCAAATGATTCTATAATGTCTGAGGAATAACGCGCAATATTACAAAAGGAAAATCTGATATGAAACTCGTTCGATTTGGACCCAAGGGGCAAGAAAAACCAGGGCTTGTTGATTCAACAGGCAATATTAGAGACGCCAGTCAATGGGTGTCTGATTGGCAACCACAATCCTTTGAACAGGGTTGTAAAGCCCTACAGGGTATGAACTTGGAGACCTTACCCAAGGTTGACCAAAACACCCGATTGGGCGTGCCTTTGAATGGCATAGGTAAAATTGTGGGCATAGGTTTGAACTACAAAGACCATGCCAAAGAAGCGGGATTGCCCATCCCTGAAGAACCCATCATGTTTCTAAAAGCCACGTCGGGCCTGAATGGACCCAATGATGACATAGAATTGCCATTGGGCAGTGCCACCACAGACTGGGAAGTTGAGCTGGGCGTTGTGATGGCTAAGGATGCTAAAAATGTCTCATTAGACGACGCCATGTCCTATGTGTTTGGTTATACGATTTCAAATGATGTCTCTGAACGCACCTTCCAATTAGAGCGTGGAACACAATGGACCAAAGGCAAAAGCGCCGATACTTTCTCCCCCTTGGGACCTTGGTTGGTGACCAAAGATGAAGTGCCTGACCCACAAAATTTGGATTTAAAACTGTGGCTAAATGGCGAGCTGATGCAAAGGGGCAACAGCCAAGAAATGGTTTTTGGGGTCGCTGAATTGGTGCATCGAATTTCTCAATACACCACCTTAAAAGCTGGGGATGTTTTGACCACGGGCACCCCCCCTGGTGTGGGCTTTGGTATGAAACCGCCGCGTTATATGAAAGCTGGAGACAGCCTGCGCTTGGTCGTCGAAGGCTTGGGTGAGCAAAACGCCAAAGTCGTGGCATTGTGGTAAGTTGACCATGTCAAAGACGGTTGTTGTGACAGGGGCAGCCCAAAACATTGGGCTTGCCATTGCCCTCAAGTTTGCTGAACAAGGTGCGCAGGTGATTGTTGCAGATATTCACCCACCCCAACAGCCAAATCTGATTTTTATTGAAACAGACATCACTGAAGAAGCCAGTGTCAAAAATCTATTCTCAACGATTGAGCAACGTTTTGGTTGTGTCGATGTATTGATCAATAATGCGGGCACGGTCATTGAAAAAAAATTTTCAGACATGCGTCTGGATGAATGGCAAAAGGTGATGGATGTCAATGTCACCGGCGTCTTTTTATGTTCAAAATATGCCATTCTACAAATGCAGCAGAACCCAACCAAGCCGACCAAAGGCGTCATTATCAACATGGGTTCAATTGAAGGCTTGGGCGCGAACCCCACACATTCGGTCTATGCTGCTTCAAAAGGGGCTGTGCATAGTTTGACCCGAAATATTGCCATTGATCATGGCAAAGATGGCATTCGCTGCAATGCCATTGCCCCAGGTTGGATCAATACGCCATTTAATGAGAGCCTGATTCAACAGTTTTCTGATCCGCAGCACGCACTGAATGAAATCCATGCGCTCCATCCCCTTGGGGCATTAGGCACACCACAAGACATTGCAGAGCTGGCGGTCTGGCTGGCCAGTGATCAGTCGAAATTCATCAACGGGCAGGTGATTAGCATTGACGGTGGACGTATGGCAAAATTACCCTTGCCCGCTTTATAGGCTTATATGAATGATTTAACCATTGGCAAGAGAACATTACAAGGCAAAACGGCGTTGATCACAGGTGCCAGTTCTGGACTGGGTGCGGCATTGGCCACTGTGTTTGCGCATGCAGGCATGCACTTGATGCTCGTAGGGCGGAATCGTGACAAACTCAAAGACATTCAACAGCAAGTGCAATCATACAATGTCAAGGTCGCTTTTTGTGATGGTGATATACGCGATGAAGTATTTTGCCAAAACTGTGTGGATCAAACCATGCAACATTATTCCAGCTTAGATGTGGTGGTTAATAATGCCGGCGCAATCGATCGTGAAGCACTCAAAGACACATCAACGGCTGAATGGAAACGTATCATGGAGACCAATGTTGATGGGGTATTTTACTTAACCCGAGCCGCGTTAAAAGTGATGAATGCAGGGAGTACCATTGTCAATGTTGCTTCAAGTCTCTCTTATCGTGGCGCTGCGGATTTGGTGTCTTATAGTACCAGCAAAGGGGCTGTGGTAAATTTCACCAAAGCTTTAGCGGTTGAATTAGGCCCACAACAAATTACGGTGAATGCCATTGCACCAGGCGCCATGGATACACCCATGCTATTTGGTGAGCATCGAAGCCACGTGACCGTAGAGCAGGTGAGGCAATCAAATATTGATGCCATTCCGCTGGGTCGTATTGCCCATCCCATTGAGGTGGCACGCGCCACACACTTTTTAGCCGAAGAAACCCATATTACAGGGGCTGTCTTAAGTATAGATGGCGGCTACACCGCCCAATGATTCAGGAGGATATGATGGAAAACAGTTACGCTAATCGTCGCAAAATTGACCCTACCAAAAAACGCCCTGATGGCACACCATTAGACAATGATCGGGTTGAGATTGGGCCGACAAAAATTGCTTTTGATGAATGGGCTGAGGCGGGTCTGACGTGCCCCAATGTGGCCAAAATGCGCCAGTATCGCTTAGATCGTCTGCTTAAATTCATCAATGAGCGCGATTATGGTGGCTTGTTGCTAACCGATCCAATCAACATTCGTTATGCCACCGACACCACAAATATGCAGGTGTGGAACATGCATAACCCATTTCGAGCGTGCTTGGTCACGGCAGATGGCTATATGGTTATATGGGATTATAAGTGTGCCCCATTTTTAACAGAGTTTAACCCACTGATCAAAGAAATGCGCAATAGCCAATCATTGTTTTATTTTGGTGGCGGCGATAAAACGGCTGCCTATGCCACTAAATTAGGTCAGGAAGTCGATGAAATCATGCGCGCACACGTGGGAAATAATCGAAGACTGGCCGTTGATAAAATCATGGTTTCGGGATTAAAAGCCTTAGAAAAAGAGGGGTTTGAAATATTTGAGGGCGAGGAACTGACCGAAAAAGCGCGGGTTATTAAGGGGGAGGAAGAAATCCTGGCCATGCGTTGTGCCGTCCATGCAACCAAACAAGCTGTATCAGAAATGCGAGCCGTCGCCCGCCCAGGATTGTCGGAAGATGAGATATGGTCGGTTTTGCACGCAGGCAATATCAAGCGTGGCGGTGAATGGGTAGAGTGTCGCTTAATGGCCTCGGGTCCAAGAACCAATCCGTGGTTTCAAGAATGTGGCCCTCGCATCGTTCAAAATAACGAAATATTGGCCTTTGATACAGATTTAGTCAGCGTTTATGGCATCTGTTGTGATATGTCTCGATCTTGGTTTTTGGGCGATGGTGAGCCGACGGCTGAAATGAAACGCATTTACAGTTACGCGGTGGAACACGTTGAGCAAAATATCCAATTGCTAAAGCCTGGCGTGTCATTTAAAACATTGAGTTTTTCAGGACATCAATTAGCAGACGAATTTGTGGGTCGTCGCTACGGTTGTAAAATGCACGGTGTGGGCTTATGTGATGAGTGGCCCCAAATATACTACCCTCAAGATTGGAATGAAGATGAATTCAATGGCGAGTTAGAGCCAGGGATGGTCTTAAGTGTCGAGGCCATGATCGGGCGAGAGGATGGTGAATTTGGGGTGCGCATTGAGAATCAAGTGCTTGTGACTGAAACAGGACATGAGATTCTGAGTGATTATCCTTACGAAGAGATTTTGCTCAACCGCTAAGAAGCAAGGCAAAATAGCATTTGCACAATTTCTAAGTCACTCAAATCATCACTGTCAGACCTTAGGGCTTAAAAAATCCCCTATGCATGTCGTTAATACTTGAAAATATTGTGAATAATGGTGCATCTCGTGCTACAATTCGCGCCCCTTCATCGCAGTGGTTGCGATAAAAGGTCGCGTGACGAAAATAAGCGATCGTTACGACTCAAATCAGATTTATGGAGCAATCAATGTACGCTGTATTAAAATCAGGCGGTAAACAGTACCGCGTCAAGGAAGGCGATGTTCTGCGAGTAGAAAGTCTCGTTGCAGAAGCAGGCAGCGACATCGAATTAAACGAAGTGTTGGCTGTTGGCAATGGATCGGATTTAAAAGTCGGTAGCCCTCTTGTTAAAGGGGCAAAAGTCAGTGCAGAAGTATTAGGACACGGGCGTGAAAAAAAGATTGTGGTATTAAAATTCCGTCGTCGTAAAGATTCAATGACGCGCCAAGGTCATAGACAATACTATACAGAACTTAAAATAAAAGCAATTTCAGCTTAAGAATCTATAAGAGGTTATCATGGCACATAAAAAAGCAGCAGGTAGTACCAGAAATGGTCGTGATTCTAATGCCCAAAGATTGGGTGTTAAAAGATACGGCGGTCAAGTCGTCAAAGCCGGTAACATTATCGTGCGTCAAAGAGGCACCAAATTTCATCCTGGCGAAAATGTCATGCGTGCCAAAGATGATACTTTGTTTGCCACCATGGATGGAACCGTTCTTTTTCAAAGAAAAGGGGCACAAAAAAGAATGTGCGTCAGCATTGTCGCTTTGGCTTAATCGGTTGGAGCTTGGTTGTTAAGCTTAGCAGATTGAACCAAATCATGAATTTTTTAAATTGCCGACCTTGCGTCGGCATTTTTATTTTAAGGCAGAACAAGACTTGATACAATTTCTTGAGTCTGTCAATCCGAGTATAAATAATGTTTGTTGATGAAGCTGAAATTTTAGTTGTCTCTGGTAAGGGTGGCAATGGCACCGTCAGCTTTCGGCGTGAGAAATATGTGCCCAGAGGTGGACCAGATGGCGGCGATGGCGGTCGGGGTGGTAGTGTCTTTATGGTGGCTCGCGAAGCAATCAATACTTTGATGGCATTTCGTTATCAGCGGCATTTTGAAGCTCAGAATGGCGAAGCAGGCTCAGGTCGCCAAAAGACGGGCAAAAGCGGGGAAGACTTGTACATTGAAGTGCCCAAAGGCACGGTGATCATCGATGCCGATACCGAAGAATTTATAGCCGATCTAACCATCTTAGATGCCCCCTTAGAAGTGGTGCGTGGTGGCCAATATGGTTTGGGCAATATCCATTTTAAAAGCAGCACCAATCAAGCGCCTCGTACGGCGACAAAAGGGACAGAAGGCGAAACGCGCCGACTTAAATTGGAACTCAAGGTCATGGCAGACGTGGGTTTACTCGGCTTGCCCAATGCAGGCAAATCCAGTTTGCTCAGACGACTCTCCCACGCCACACCCAAGGTTGCGGACTATCCATTTACAACCTTAGAACCCCATTTGGGCATGGTCAGCGTGCAACCGGGTGAAGCATTTGTCATGGCGGACATTCCTGGCATTATTGAGGGCGCGAGCGAAGGGATTGGTTTGGGCATACGTTTTCTCAAACATGTGCAAAGAACTCAGTTGTTGTTACATATGGTCGATTGCTTACCCGCCGAACAGACGTCCGTTCAGGCGCAAGTGGCCGTTATTGAAAATGAAATTGGCTCGTTTGGACATAACCTCAATCGCAAACAACGTTGGCTGGTTGTTAATAAAGTGGATTTGCTGACGCCAGAGCAGTTGAGCGAATTGAAAGTGACACTCAAACCCATAAAACAGCCAGTATTCTTGGTCAGTACAATCAATGGCGAAGGCTTGCCTGAACTCAAACAAGCTTTAAAGCAAGCCATTTATGGAGAGGACGATGCCTAAGCCATTGGTGCAATCGGACATTGTTGTCATTAAAATTGGCAGTGCCCTGCTTAGGGGCTCAAATAATCAGTTAAATTTGGCATTGATTGATGCCGTTGCGCGTCAAATTTCAGCCTTACTCAAGCAAGGCATCAAAGTATTATTAGTATCCTCAGGCGCAATTGCTGAAGGCCTGAGAACGTTGAATCTCAAAGCGCGACCCAAACAATTACACACTTTACAGGCGCTGGCTGCCATCGGCCAAATGCGCTTAGTCCATGCCTATGAAAAGAAATTTCAAGCGCATGGTTTCCACACGGCTCAAATATTATTGACGCATGGAGAAATGTCAAACCGTGAGCGTTATTTAAACGCCAAAACCACCATACTGACTCTATTAGATATGGGCGTTGTACCTGTCATTAATGAAAATGATGCCGTTGCCAATGATGAAATTCAGTTTGGTGACAATGATACTTTGGCGGCATTGGCGGTCACCTTGGTAGAAGCAAAGTTGTTATTGATTTTGACTGACCAGCAAGGGATGTACGACAAAAATCCAAGCCTCTATCCAAACGCAAACTTGCTTAAGTGCATTGACCCTTTTGATGAAAGATTGGATGTGGCCATTGACTCAACGGGTGGGGTGCTTGGCTCAGGCGGCATGCTGACCAAACTCAAAGCCGCTCGGCAATGTGCCCAGGCAGGGGCAAATACCGTCATTGCTTATGGCATGACCGAAGATGTGATCCTCAAAGTCTTAAAAGGTGAGAACATTGGCACCTTGGCCGTGGCCAATGAGACTCGAATCAGTGCCAGAAAGCGTTGGCTTTTGGGACAATTGCGGGTGATGGGCAGAATTACCATCGATGAGGGCGCGCATAGGGCGCTGAATGCTGAACGCAGTTTATTATCGGTAGGGGTGTTGTCTGTGTCGGGTGAATTCAAACGGGGCGATCTGGTCGCCATTGAGTATGCTGGCAATGAAATTGCCCGCGGCTTGATCAATTTCGGCGCTTATGAGAGCATGCGCATTTGTGGTGTGAGCAGCAAAGACATTGAATCTGTATTAGGTTATGCGGGGCAGGATGAATTGATCCATAAAGACAATTTGGTGCTTAAACGGTAGGTTGACTTATGAAAATAGTAGTCGTTGGAATATTAATTGCCATCCTTTACTCCTTAGGATCCGCGGTTTTTTATTTGGTCAAAGAAGGGGGGTCGGGTTCTAAGCGTACCTTACGCGCTTTGACGTTCAGAGTCGGGCTTTCAGTCGTGCTGTTCTTGATCTTAATTCTTGGATCCTACATGGGCTGGATTCAACCGCATTCTGCTGGATTTTAACGAAGATGGAGTGGTTGAACGCCCGCCCGATTCGTTGGCAGCTGAAATCCAAGGTGTTTGCGCCAACACGTCTTATGTGGGGGGGCTTTATCATCGGATTTATTGGATTTTGCGCCTTAGGCAATTGGCAGATCAATCGCGCAGAACAAAAAGAACAGCTGATCATCGCTTACTACGAGGCCAACCAAGCCAATCCCGTGGCATTTAACGAGGCGATTACCTCGAATTTGCCCAATCAACGACGAATTTTTGCACAAGGGCGTTGGCTAAGCGAAAAAACCGTGCTGCAAGATAATGTGACCCAAGAAAATGGCGTGAGCGGTTTCAACGTAATGACCGCATTTGCTTTAGACAGTGGCACCATCGTATGGGTTGATCGGGGTTGGAAAGCCTGGCTTAATGGCGTCAAAAACATACCCGAATTGCCGATATTAGCCACAGGCCCTGTGCGCATTGAAGGGCGCACAGCGCAACCACTGAGGCGATTTAGTTTGGGAGATAGTCCCGTTGAGCAGGGCTGGCCTAAGGTGGTCCAAGTTTTTAAAACCACTCAGACGCAACCGTGGTTTCAAAAACCCGTTGCCGATCATATCATTCAATGGAAAAGTGCCGATGAAGATGGCTTGCTTCGCCAATGGCCGGTAGTCTATGGTAATCCTGATAAGCACCGTGCCTATGCCATGCAGTGGTTCTCATTTGCCTTCATTTTGTTGGTGTTATTTGTTTATCTTAATCGCCGTAAAGCAGGATAAAATGACCGTTTAAAAGACGACAAGTTCAAATGTCTGACTGAAAGTGATCCTGAATACATTTTTTGAGAATAAAGCACATGCAGAAAAAAGCGGTTTTTTTAGATCGGGATGGCATAATCAATGAGGACATTGGTTATATGCATCGTGTTCAAGACTGTGTATTTGTGACGGGCATATTTGAATTGGCACAAGCCTTCAGACAACAACAATACGAATTGATTATGGTCACCAATCAATCAGGCATTGGGCGGGGCTATTACAGCAAGGAAGACTTTTGGCGCATAACCGACTGGATGTTGGCACAATTTCACGCACATAACATCCATTTTCTCGGCGTTTACTATTGTCCACATCATCCCACCAAGGCTCAAGGCGCCTATTTAAAAGCCTGTGATTGTCGCAAACCGCAACCGGGTATGATTTTGCAAGCCATTCAAGAGCACGATATTGATCCACAATCCTCGTGGCTAATTGGTGATAGCGAGCGCGACATCCAAGCGGCCCATGCCGCTAAAATAAAGCGTCGCGTTCTGGTCACACAAGCCAAAGTTGAGAACAGTCAGGCAACGCACGTTTTACAAAAGTTGGATGAGGTGATTCCCTTGTTGTCTTTAGCAAACCAACGAGCTGATTCAACATTGAATCGTTAGAGCAAGAAATGCCGCTTATTACAACCCCTTCAATCAAGCACAGCTTAAAATAAACACCCTATGAGTTACCAAGTATTAGCGAGAAAATGGCGTCCCCAATCTTTTTCTACCGTGGTCGGTCAAGCCACAGTGGTTCAGGCTTTAGAAAATGCTTTAGAGATGCAAAAACTGCACCATGCTTACTTATTTGTCGGCATCAGAGGGGTGGGCAAGACGACGCTGGCTCGGTTGTTTGCCAAAGCCTTAAATTGTGAGCAAGGGGTCAGTGCCAATCCATGTAATGAGTGTAATGCTTGTCGCAGTATTATGGGCGGGCATTTTGTTGATTTGATTGAGATTGACGCAGCCTCAAAAACAGGGGTGAATGATACCCGAGAGATTTTAGAAAACACCCAGTATGCAACGACAACGGGTCGATATAAGGTCTATTTGATCGATGAAATTCACATGTTTTCAAACGCCAGTTTCAATGCCTTACTAAAAACCTTAGAAGAACCACCCGAACACGTCAAATTTTTGTTGGCGACGACTGATCCGCAAAAATTGCCTGTGACCATCTTGTCTCGTTGTTTGCAATTACGCCTGCAAAGCGTCGATGAAGAAACATTGACCGATCATTTCGCACATATTTTAGCGACCGATCAAATTGCGGTCGATGACCCAAGTGCACTCAGTCTTTTGGCAAAAGCATCCGATGGCAGTGTACGAGATGGTCTGAGCTTGCTGGATCATGCCATTGCATTGGGGTCGGGTCAAATCACCTTGGCGGATGTTCAAACCATGTTGGGGGCGGTTGAGTCTGTACAACTTGCCAAACTTCTAACCGCTGTGCTGCATAAGGATGTGGCTCAAACCTTAGATCAAAGCAGGCGCATGGCGCAACAAAGCAGTCATTTGCAATATACTCTGACCGGCTTGATTGAATGGGTGCATCAGTTGGCGATGGTCAAGTATCTGGGTGAGGACGCCAACCAGCATGCACGCATCACGGACATTGACACTTTGACAACCTTGTCTCAAACCATCAGCGCGGAAGAAATTCAATTGCTCTATGATTTATTGTTGAGAGGTCAGAATGATCTAAACATTGCACCCAATAAGCGTGAGGCATTTGAAATGTTAATGTTGCGCTTAATTGCTTTCCGCCCAGTCGATGCCACAGAAGCGGCACAACCAACCACACAGCAATCCCGGCCAGTTCCAGCGGCTGTTAGCGCGCAAAAGCCAGCGCCCATTGAGCCGCCTGAACCCCCACATTCAAGTCCCGCTGAAAGCCCTACAAATACCGAGTCGGTGACGAGCGTCGCTCAAAGCCCTGATGCTGAATCACTGAAAGCAGAGACGCCCTCACCAGTGCCCATTGAGCCGCCTGAACCCCCACATTCGAGTCCCGTTGAAAGCCCTCCAAATGCCGAATCGGGGACGAGCGCCGTTCAAAGTCCTGATGCAGAATCATTAAAACCAGCGACGCCCCCACCAGCGCCAATGACAGAAGTGGCAAACCCTTTTGAGAAAACACTGTGGAATCAGTGGTTGAGTCAAAAGCGCGAACATTTTTCTAATATTGTCTGGCAGTATTTAAGGAATTCGCAATTTAATCAATTTTCGGATGAGGTTTTGGTGATCGGCTTGGGTCAATCGCACTTTAATATGTGCCAAAATCAGCAGAAGCAACAATTGATTGATCAAGTTAAAAGTGCATTTGGGCGTTCAATACAGGTTGAAATAGAAGCGGCCAACGAAGTCACAAACAGTGTGAAGCACAGTCAACTCGATCAGGCCAATGCGCAAATGGCGTCGGATCCAGTATTGCAAGATTTGAAAAATAATTTGGATTTGAATCTCGTAGAGGGCAGCATCAAGCTAAAAAATTAAGGCAAAAAGCCTTCTTGATTGCCTTAAAACTGTTAAAGTCAAAGTTTAGGAAATCAGCAGAAATTGAAAAATCCATGCAATTAAATATGGCTTGAAAAGGGGCTAAGCTGTTTTGGCGCGTTAAAGAACAAATAAGGCGCGACTTGAAAGCGATAACCGCCTGAATATTTTTTTCTATGAGCCATTCCATAGATCGTGTGAATGGGCCGATTGGACAAGGGTGCAAATTTTTATAAATTAACTTCGCATTTTTTTATTGAAGCCGTTAAAATAGCTTACATCATTTCGCAATACTACTGATGCAAGTAGAAATCCAAGTTAATATTTATTAAAATTTCTTGATTGAGGGTAATTCTTCATTTTAAAATCGTAAGACGTTTTAAAACACAAGCGCAATTAAAATTAAAAAGGAGTTGATCATGGCAGATATACGACACATTTCAGACGATGAATTTGAAGCACAAGTGCTCAATTCAGAAGAAACCATATTGGTTGATTTTTGGGCAGAATGGTGTGGCCCGTGTAAAATGATTACGCCCATTCTTGAAGAAATTGCAACAGAATATGCGGATAAAGTCACAGTCGCGAAGATCAATATTGATGAAAACCCCTTAACCCCCCAAAAATTCCAAGTCAGGGGCATTCCAACCCTCATTTTATTTAAACGCGGTGAAGCATGTGGCACAAAAGTTGGCGCGCTAACCAAGTCACAACTCATTCAATTTTTGGATGATAGTTTGTAAAGACCCCATGACTTCATCATAAAACCAATCCCTTTAAACTTCTACCTATAATCCATCACCCGTTGCCATTCAAAGCAACACCCCACAATTAAATAATTATGCTACTATCAGAGTTGAAAAAACTTTCTGCAAAGGAAATTCACGACATCGCGTCGGGTCTCAATATTGAAAACCTTCATCGCATCCGCAAACAAGACATCATTTACGCCATACTCAAAGCCAAAATAGGCAAAGGCGAAGACGTTTTTGGCAAAGGCGTGTTAGAAATATTGACCGATGGTTTTGGTTTTTTACGTTCCGCTGAATCGTCCTATCTTGCAGGACAAGATGATCTTTATGTTTCACCAAGCCAGATACGCCGTTTTGGATTGCGCACGGGCGACACCTTAGAAGGCAAAATCAGAGCGCCCAGGGAAGGTGAGCGTTATTTTGCACTGTCGGCTTTAGAACAAATCAATGGGGCAAAACCTGAATTCTCGCGCCGTCGAATTTTATTTGAAAACCTCACACCCTTACACGCTGATGAGCGAATGAAAATGGAGTTGGGCAATGGTACAACAGAAGATTTAACAACCCGAATTGTCGATCTTGCAGCGCCTATAGGCAAAGGGCAAAGAGGGCTTATAGTGGCACCACCAAAAGCCGGTAAAACCATATTGCTTCAGCAAATAGCGCACTCGATTACTACGAATAATCCCGAGTGTCATCTGATGGTATTACTTATCGATGAACGCCCTGAAGAAGTGACAGAAATGGAACGAACGGTCAAAGGTGAAGTGGTCTCTTCAGCTTTTGATGAGCCAGCCAGTCGTCATATTCAAGTGGCGGAAATGGTCATTGAAAAGGCCAAGAGTTTGGTGGAGTACAAACAAGACGTGGTTATTCTGATGGATTCCATCACACGTTTAGCCAGAGCTTATAATACCGAGACCCCTTCATCCGGTAAGGTTCTCACAGGGGGGGTTGATGCCAAAGCGCTTCATCGTCCCAAACGTTTGTTTGGACCTGCAAGGAACGTTGAAGAAGGGGGCAGTTTAACCATTTTGGCGACAGCATTGATCGATACTGGGTCGAAAATGGATGAAGTTATTTATGAAGAATTTAAAGGCACGGGCAATCTGGAGATCCATTTAGATCGTCGCTTGGCCGACCGTCGAATTTTTCCTGCCATCAATGTGATTCGCTCAGGCACGCGTCGCGAAGAACTTTTGACAACGCCAGATGAGTTGCAAAAAATGTGGGTCATCCGTAAACTTCTGTCCACCATGGATGAAATAGAAGCGATGGAATTCTTATTGGATCGGATGCGTTCCACTAAAACCAATGCTGAATTTTTTGATTCCATGAAACGGATTAAGCAGTAATTTTTATAAATACGCCGTCTTTGTTCAAGGGTCTCATCCCTGTCTTGCTCCAGTTTGTTAAACCATGATAGATAAAGCGTAACGAATATAGGTTCGCAACTCAATGTGAATATGATGAGTGATAAGCGTATTGCCCGTTTTCGAATGTTTGCTTGGATGGCTTTGATTGCGGTTTTAATTCTGATCTGGATTGGCGCTTCCGTTAGGGCTTCAGGCGCGGGCATGGGTTGCCCTGATTGGCCAAAATGCTTTGGTCAGTGGATTCCGCCAATGAGCGAAGCGGCATTACCAGCCGATTATCAAAAAATTTATGCAGATCGCGGATACGCCGATACGCGTTTTAATTTAACCAAAACTTTAACTGAATATTTAAATCGCTTAGCGGGCGTATTGGTTGGATTGATCATTCTCCTTATGGCATTGTTTTCCATACCTGCCAGACGTTCGCACAGTCGGGCATTTAAAAGCGCGTGGGCCAGTTTATTTGCCGTCTGTTTGCAGGGGTGGATCGGCGCGCAAGTGGTTGCCAGCCAACTTTCACCAGGCATCATTACGGTGCACATGCTGATGGCGCTCTTGATCATAGGCTTAATCACTTATACGCTCATGAGCTTGTACGATGAGCACAAAGGGACATCTCAGGTTTTACAACAGCAGAGTGTATTATTTAGATGGAGCATTGTGATCATCTCCTTGAGTATAGTGCAAATCATTTTGGGCACTCAGGTTCGGGAAATCATTGATACCATTGCAAATGGTGACATTCAAATCGATCGATCTGAGTGGGTCGATGCTTTGCCGTGGTTTTTTAAGGTTCATCGCAGTTTTTCGCTCATCGTTCTTGCGGCAAATGCTTGGTTTGTCTGGAAAATATATCAATGTTTTGGGCGACTACATTTGCTAACAATCATGGGCATAGGCTTGGTGAGTGCGATTGTCTTTGGGGTGCTCTCAGGTGCCAGTTTAAATCACTTAGGATTCCCCATGCTGGTACAACCTTTACATTTGTTGATGGCCACCATCATATTTACGCTTCAGTTCACACTTCTATACCGATTAAAGCCCTAATCGGGCGTAAAATCAAGTCTGCAAACTTCTTTTAAGCGATGTCCTTAGGATGATAGGGCACGCTGATGATTTCATCAGAAATCAAAACGTCTGCTGTCACTTCATAAGCTGATAGCCGACCTTTCCAAGCACAACCCGTATCAAGTGGGGTCACATTCGGCGTGGTTATTGGCTGATCGGCCAATGCCGACCAATGCCCAAAAACCACACGGCGGCTTTGCGCTATATCGGCATTTATCCCCGTAAACCAAGGTCGGATGGTATTTGGTGCTTCATTAGGAATGCCTTTGAAGGCAAAATCCATGACGTTTTCAGCATTAACATAGCGCATCCTGGTCCACAGATTCACCAATAACCGCGCGCGCGCAAAACTGCTATGGTCATCGTGCCAAACTAAAGGCGTATTCCCCATCAATTGATCCAATAGAAACGCTTTCAGCCAAGCATTGTCTGCAAATCGCTGGCATAGCCATTGGTGGCGTTCTGTCAGTGTTGCAAGAGGCCAATTGGGCAAACCCGCGTGAACCAATATCAGTGGATCGACTTGATCGCAAATCAAGAAAGGGCGTTGTGCCAACCAACTCATCAAGTCATCACAATGAGGCGACTGCAACACAGATCCAAAAGCATCTTTATCATGGTATCGCTCGTGTCCATGATAAACGGCCAATAAATACAGATCATGATTGCCAAGAACGGACTGGCAACGGCCACCAAGGCCTTGGGCAAAAGTTAAAACCTCAAGCGAGTATCGCCCTCTATTGACCAAGTCACCAGTAAACCAAAGTGTATCACTGTCGCTATAGCCCAATTTCTCTAACAAGCGCATCAAGCTGTGGAAGCAACCGTGTACATCGCCAATAATATATTTAGCCATGGGGTGATTTGAGTCGTTGTATTGCCTCAGGTGTGAGGGCATTTAAAATGGCGATGATATTATCCACAGAGAGATTCTCAGCGCGTGATTTTGGATCGATGTTTAAATGTATGAGTGCTTGTTTGTCAATTATTTTACTTAAGTTGTTTGAAAGCGTTTTTCGTTTATGGGCAAATGCCAGTTTAACCAGGGCGCGGTAAGCGTCTAACTGTTGCGCATTGATGGCAAGTTGTTTTCTTGGTGTTAATCGAATCACGGACGAGGTCACTTTGGGTGCAGGGTTAAAGGCGTCTGGTGGAATGTCGAAAAGGTGTTCGCAATGGCAAAACAACTGCACGATCAAAGTGAGTCTGCTACGGCATTTTCCACGTTTGGCGCAGAGGCTTTGCGCCACCTCTTTTTGGAACATCAAATGCATATCTGTAACGACGTTCCACGCTTCAATAAAGCGCAGGATTAAAGGCGAGGAGATGTGATAGGGCAAATTGCCGACAATGCGGTATGGTTTGGCTGGGTGCGTTTTATAAGCATAAGTCAGGGCATCGGTATGGTGTAAATGAAAATGGGCGGCATGACCGAAATTATGCTGTAACAGAGGAATCAGGCGATCATCAATTTCTAAGGCTGAATAATGGGCGCATTGATCGACTAATTGCTCAGTTAGAGCGCCTTCTCCTGGGCCAATTTCAACAAAATGATCACTTTTTTGAGGATTGATGGCATGGCAAATGTCTTGAATGATGGCCGGACTGACCAGAAAATTTTGGGAAAGTGCTCGCTTGGGTTTCACCCATTGTTTAGACATTAGCAGAGCAGCAGTGTTGTTAGGTTCATGGTTGGGGTGAGTTCTGAACCATGATTTGGGCCATCTTAATGGCATAAGCCAAACTTTGGTGATCTGCTCGACCCGTTCCAGCAATCGATAGAGCTGTACCGTGATCAACCGATGTTCGGACAAAAGGCAACCCTAAGGTGATATTGGCAATTTTGCCAAAGTAATTCTGTTTGATCGGAATAAGCCCTTGATCGTGGTACATGGCTAGAATGATGTCATAAGTTTGCAATGATTCTGCCTGAAATGCGGTGTCAGCGGACAAGGGGTCTGACAATATAAAACCTTCGGTGCGCAATGCATCGATGGTTGGTTGTAAGATGGTCGTTTCTTCGTTGCCCAAATAGCCTGATTCTCCAGCGTGTGGGTTCAGGCCGAGGATGCCAATGCGCGGTTTAGCCAGATTAAAACGTTGTACTAATGCTTTATGTATGATTTTAATGGTTTTGTTAATCCGCTCTGGTTGCACCTGTGAAGCCACTTGGGCAAGCGGAATATGTGTGGTTAGAAGAGCAACGCGCAATTGCTCAGAAGCGAGCATCATAACAACATGATCGGTTTGACTACACTGTTGAAAAAATTCAGTATGTCCAGTAAAGGCAATGCCTGCCTGATTAATTAATCCTTTGTTGACAGGGGCTGTCACTATGGCAGCGATCTGTTGTTGTTTGATGAGTTGATATGCGCTACTTAAGCATTGAATGACTTGTACAGCGTTATCTGGATTTAATTGACCCGCTTCTACGGGGGCTGGTGTGGGATGGTTTATGAGCGCAATGGTGTTTTTGTTCGTCCATTGATAGGTTGGCTGCCATTCGTCAATATTGACGGTCATACCCAACTGGGCCATTCTCTTATCTAAGACTTCAGCGCAGCCAATGACAATGCAATTAGGGAGTTGGTCAAGGTGTGCGAGTGTGAGGATGATGTCTGGACCAATGCCAGCCGGTTCTCCAAGTGTTAAGGCAAGGGGCTTCGACATGGTGCGCACAAAAAGGCGGGTCGCTAAATTTGACTCAAAAGGCTTTGTTCAATCAAAATGGCCGCTTTCTCTTTCAAATCATCTATGAAAATCTTGTATTGCACTTGGGACTGTTGGTTTGTCAAAAACTCCAATGCTTTTTCTTTGCGAACCATAGCGGTGGCATCGAAGGTTTCTGCTTCGAGCACCTTGACCAAATACCAACCATTATTGGTATAGATTGGTGGGCTTAATGTATTGAGTGACAGTGTGTTAATTTGCTGTTCAAGCGCAAAGCTAAATCGTCCTTGAACCAACCAGCCCGTTTTGCCATCTTGAGCCACTGAATTGGCGTCATCTGAGTATTTTTTTGCCAAATCAGCAAACTTTTCAGGAGATTGTTTGAGTGATTGAGCGATTTCTTTAAGAATTTTCAACGCTTCATCTTCTGAATGAGTCAATGGTGAAAGCACAATTTGCTGGAGTTTATAGCGCTTAAGGGTGGTGGACTGCTTAAGCCGTTTATCTTTTAAATAGAGAATGTGATAGCCTAAATTTGACAGAACAGGGGGGGTGTATTGGCTGCCATCTATATTCTGTAAGGCAATTAAAAAACTATCGGGTAGGTTACCGGCATCGAGCCATCCCAAGTCGCCACCTTCGAGGGCATTTGACGCTTTAGAATACTGAGCAGACGCTTCTTTGAATGAAATGGCGCCAGATTTTAGTTGCTCATAAATGCGCTTAACCTCTATGAGGCTGCGCGCTCTTTGTGAGATTGATCTTTCGGTGGGAATTAATATTTGAGCGATATTGTATTCAGAGTTATCGTTCAGCAGGCGTTCACGACCCAGAAAGTCTTTGACATCTTGTTCAGAAATTTGAATTTTACGGCTCAAGAATTGTTGTTTAATCTGATTAAACAACATGGTTTTTCGGAGATTTTCACGGTAATCTGCCCATTCTCTGCCTTCTGCTGTTACGGCGTTCTTAAGTTCGAACACAGTCATTTTATTCCTTTGAGCGATGGCTGTGATTTCACGATTTATGGCAATGTCACTGATTTGGATGTTTTGTTTGTCTGCAATATTGAAAACCAGAGCCTCCTCAATTAATCCGTTTAGAACTCTCTCATTTAAATTGCTGATGGTATTCGGGTCAATTCTTTGGCGGCGTAAAGTTTGCAAGGTCTGTTCTTTACGTTGTTGGAGTTCACTGAACAGAATGATTTTTTTATCAACTGTGGCAACAATGCCTTCAACCAGAGCAGGTTTGGCATGGCTAAAAGTTACAAGAAATAGGAGGGTGATTGAGCCGATGTTTAGAAGATATTTCATAGGGCTAAATTGTACTGGATTTTATGACAATACCTGACTTAATATTACCGAGACAGAGCAACAGTTTTCAATGAATATCCTAAGTTCATACAACCATAAAAGATGCAGATTTATTTTTGATAGATTGCGAGTTCATCAAGTCATTCTGAAACGTCCATAACCGCCCCATGGCGGTCATGGAATCAATGCGCCAACTGTTTAATACAAGTAAACAACACCGCTAGTAGAAAGTGCCCCATATGCGCCCACCGCAATTGAATCACCATTACGGTTCACACTCACTGATCTACCAAATAAATCATTTGTGACAGGGGTATCTTTAGATTTTATAAAGCCAATTTGAGTCCAAATTGAATTGTTGGATTCAAATACATAGATTGCTCCAGAATCGGCTGTATTATTATTTATGGTGCCAGCAAACCCAGCGGCTGAGCCGTCTTCTCCTATTGATCCCACAGCAATGGTTGCACCATCACCACTGATGCTCACAGAAGCACCAAATACATCGAGCGATCCTGTATTTGAGGCTTTGATGAAAGCTTGTTGTGACCAAGTCCCATTATTGAAGCCAAAATAATAGGCTGCCCCTGCATCAGGGGCACTTTCATCATGTGCTACATTGATGCCAGTTGATCCGCTATCTTCTCCAATTGCGCCCACTATAAGCGCGTTGCCATTATCGCTTAGGTCCACAGATCCGCCAAAACCATCGCCTGACCCAGTATTAAAAGCTTTGATGTAAGCTTGTTGTGCCCAGGAAAAGGTGTTAAAAAACGCAGCATAGCGGAAAACATACACGGCTCCAGAACCGTTAGCGTTATTATTATCTTGTGCCCCACCGACGCCAGTCGATGAACTATCTTCTCCAGGCGCCCCTACCGCAAGGGTATTACCATCAGCACTTAGACGCACAGAGCTGCCAAAACCATCGCTGGGATCAGAATTTGAAGATTTGATATACGCTTGTTCTAACCAAGCGTTAGAACTCGTATTAAAGCGGTAAAGAAAGACAGCCCCTGAATTGCGTGCCAAAGCAACAATTCTTCCTAGCGCCGCATTGACACCTTTTGTTGAACTACTTTCTCCAGGTGATCCCACTGCAAGGGTGTTGCCATCAGCGCTTAGACTCACAGATCTACCAAATTCACCTTCTGAGGTAAGATTTGGTGCTACGATAAACGCTTGTTCTGACCAAGTATTAGAGGTTGTACTAAAGCGATAAACATAGGTTGCCCCATACTGTGAATCACGATTAGGACCGACTCTGACGTTACCATATTCAAATGAGCCTACTGCAAGCGTGTTGCCATCAGCGCTTAGGGCTATAGAATCGCCAAATTGAGCAAAATTTTCAGGGTTCGATGGTTTGATGTAAGCTTGTTGAGACCACACGCCACCAATATTCCTAAATACATATACCGCCCCAGCCCATATTAGGGAATTGTTCGGTAAACTATTAATTCCAGCTGATCCGCTACGCTCCCGAGTTGCACTAACGGCAAGCGTATTGCCGTCATCGCTTAAGCTCACAGACCAGCCAAATCTATCATCTGCATCAGGATTGCTCGCTTGATAACGACCAATTAAGCTTCGCAGATCTGCATTGGTGAATCGAACGTTATTATGCAAGTGACTAAAATTTCTACCACAACTACTTCTGCAGGTGGCGAGTGCAAACAGTGGATTGTTCGCTTTTGGACCATAACGGTGTAAGGCCACAAAACCTTGTAATTGGGTTCGACTGGCATTAAAGAATCTAATATCGTTGTTGCTGTTCCAGATCGCAAATCCTGAAACACCATCAATGTTAACTTCTAATCTATATATGGCCGGATAACGAACAAAAGCGCCGAAGCCAAGGGGAACTAGCCTATCAGCGTAATTAGTCCAAGCCAAATTAAGGGTTTTAGTCCCAGTCGTTACAACAAACAATGCTGGCACTGTGACGGTAACATTGGTTGAAACAGCTGTACCATTAGAATCGATTGAACTTAAGGTCAATACCACTTGAGGTCCAGCTGTTTCTGCGTAGTCGCCAAACCCCCTTCGAGCGACACTCAATCGTGTGCTGGTGATTGTTATATCAATAACACCGTGGCCCGTTGAGACAACGATAGGCAAGGGACCATCTTCGACATCGATCGCTGAAATACTCAGCTCATCTGGGGGGGCGTTTAAAGCTAAAGGTAGAGTGACTGCGTTTGCTGAGATTGTTAAAACTGGCGGATCATTAACAGACTGCACAAGAACAACAACCTCTGTCGAGGCGAACAGTCCGCCTACATCTGTTGCACGAATAGTTAAGGTTGTGGCGCCAAAGAGGTTTAACACCGGACTCAAAGTGAGGCCTTGTGATGAAATCACAGCATCCACCACGTGAGTAAATGAACTCACAGTGATGACCAAAGTAGCTTGATCAGCGTCATTCGCAGTGGTTCTAATGAGTATATTGGGGCTAAAGTCTTCTAATACACTGATGAAATTGTTGGAAACCGTCAATGTCGGTGTTGCGCTAGGGGTCACTATGACATTGACGGCCATGGTTTGAACCGCTGTAGCATTTGCTATGTCTGTCGCTGTGAAAGTTAAGGTGGTTCGACCCGATCCGGTCTCAACGGGAGACAATATAATAATACCGTCAAAAAAGTTTACGGAAACCACGCCTGGGACGGAGGCTTGCACTGTAATAGGCACAATACCATCCTCAATATCGGTGGCTGTGGAGTCTATGGTAATGGGGAAAAATCCACCCAAAGTTGTGACATTATCGCTCGAAATGGTTAAAGTTGGGGGGTCATTCAAATTTCGTACTGTGACTACGACCTGTGTTGAAGCAGTTTGCATGGCAGAATCTGTTGTTTGAACCGTAAGAGTGACTGTACCTTCGCCATTGGGCGCGCCTGATAATTGAATGGCATTCGTTGTGGTGGTTATATTTACAATGCCAGTAGGTGAATCTTGCACCGAAAAGGGTAAGTTGCCACTCACACCGATATCGGTCACAGTGGTCCCTATAACAAAGTTCGTGAATTCTTCATCAAGCGTGATAGCATAAGTTGATAAGGCGATGACAGGAGGTCCATCGACTGTGATTTGAATGGATGAGGTGGTGTTTAATCCATTCACCAGTAGGTTGACAACAACCGTAGATTGACCAATGAAATTAGCCGAAGGCGGTGTGTAATGTATATTCACGGTCTGACTCTCTAAATACTGCGTTCCACTGCTAATGCTTACAGAGCCAGTCGTTGCTGTTGCAGACCAATCAGAGGTGTAGATTGTCGTAACACCGTTCAAATCAATTCCTGTCAAACTTATAGTCGCACTTGATCCAATTAATATGGATATTGGGAAGATAGAAGCGTGGGCTAAGCCATTGGGAAACTCATAGAGTGCATAACGCGGCGCATTATCGCCACTATCCTCAATTAAGAAATAAGTAAGAGAGGCTAGATCATAAACGGTCCAGTTTGAATTCATGGCGGTGTTGGCTCTATTGGCATTCAACCCTGCAGAATGCCAGGACAGGTTGTAATGACCTGGATAGACAGTGAGATTGCTTATACCATTGCCTGCGGCATAACCATAGGCAATGGTGCTATCATTGGTGACCCAAGAGAATTCGCTCGGAAAAACTCGCCCTGAGGCTAAGCCAATCCATGCAAAATCTAAGATAAAACCACTTGTGGGTGAATGCACAAAATTGAACTCTCGAACCGAATTGATGTTTATCAAATGTCCACCCAATGCCCTGGCTTCATTCACAAATGGGGTGACCAATCCTCTTGCTCTTGTTGCTGAATTGGCATAAAGATTACCACCATAAACTCTAAGATTTTGAAGGTTTGTGCTGGCTCGAGCAATCACTGGAGCCGCATTCACTGGATTGACTTGTACCACCATGGTTTGTTGAGACACACCTATATCGCCTAAGCTTGCGAGTTGTACAGTTAATGTGGCCGTGCCAAATTGGTCCGGGCCGATTGTAAAATACAATTGTGCGGTTTGCGCGGTTGAACTAATATTAGCTGTGGTGGTTAAGGCATTGGTGGTAAAGCTGACCACAGGCGCTGGATTTGGTGAAAAGATGGGATCACCGCTATGGGTCACACGCAATTCATAACCTGAATTCGATATTGTAGAAGCATCAGATACTGATAAACGGATATTGCTGATTAGCTGTTGATTTCGAATGGTCTGAGAACTGTTTTCGATGAGGACGATTGAGGTCGAAGCCAAGGTAAATGTTGGAGCAATTGAATAAAATACAAACGTTGTGGATGTGCTTAAGCCATTTGTCTGTAGGGTGACAACAACTGTTGATTGTTCACTAAGTACGGTTGGAGGGGTATAGACTAAATCCACAGTTTGAACGCCGGTTCTTTGAGAAATATTGCGAAAGCTTGCTGTGCCAATCGATGCCGTTGCAGACCAATTAGCTGTGGTTATCGCATCACCATTCAAATCGATACCCGACAAGCGTATGGTTGTACTTGAACCAACAAGAATGCGTGGATTGTTAGAATCAGGTGCTAAGCCATTGGGAAACTCATAAATCGCAGTTCGAGCGATAGTATTGCCAGCATCACTGACTAAGAAGAATTGATCGAAGGCATTATCTTCATAAATTGCCCAATTAAAAATCTGACTGTTGGGATTCAGTCCATTTGTGTGCCAGTTCAGCGCGTATTGACCTGGATAAACAGTGAGATTGGATATGCCACTGGCATTGGCAAAACCATAGGCAATGGTGCTATCATTCGTTACCCAAGATAACTCACCAGGAAAAGATGTATTCGGTAAAACCAATCCAATCCATGCCTCATGCGCGTTCAATCCACTGATTGTGGGTGAACTCAAGAAATTGAATTCTTCAACTGAATTAATGTTGACTAAATGCCCACCTAAAGTCCTGGCCTCAGTCAAAAATTGGGTAATCGGTCCTGTTGCCCTTGATGCTGGATTGGCATAAAGATGACCACCATTGACGATGAGATTTTGAAGATTTGTGTTGTTTCGGGTAATCATTGGAGGCACATCCACTGAATTGACCTGTACCACCATGGTTTGTTGCGTCGTTTCTGAACGCGTCAGATTGGTGAGTTGTAGAGTCAGGGTGGCCACGCCTATTTGGTTAGGCGCAATTGTAAAATATAACTGTGCTGTTTCCACTGATGAATTCAGCATGGCTACATTCGTCAAGGCGTTGGTGGTGAAACTCACTACGGGTGCTGGATTGGTTGAAAAGATGGGATCACCACTACTCGTAAGCTGCCATTGTGCCCTCATAACTTGATTGTCTGGATTATTTATAGTGATGATTTGTATGTTGCGGTCAAACTGACCACCAACCACAGACAAGTTGACAACGGAGTTCGGTAAGGAAAATGAAATGGCGTCGTCAGCAGGATTCACCGCTATGGCTACTTGGGTTGAACGACTGAGCTTACCATCACTGGCCGTAATGGTTAATGTGGTTTGCCCATTGGCATTGAGGATTCTCGCAATATTAACACCTGTCGTTGAGGTTGTCACATTGACGATCCCAGTAGAAGATTCAGTGACGCTTATGGTAAGCGTGTCGCCATCAATATCACTTGCTGTGGCAACTAAGCGTGTTGCGAAATCTTCTGATAGAGAGAGGGCGGCGTTTGGAATGGTGAATGTGGGTGTATCATTAACGGGCATCACTACGACAATAATCTCTGTTGAGACAAATAAACCACCATCATCGCTCGCACGAACGGTTAATGTGGCGGTGCCATTGAGATTTTCCACTGAACTTAAAGTGATACTACGGGTAGAAATAACGGCATTAACCAAATGTGTTGATGAACTCACTGTGACGATCAAGGTGCCTGTTTCGGCATCCGTAGCAGTGGTATAGAGTACAACATTTGCAAATTCCTCTTGCAGACTGATAAGGTTGGTGGAAACGGTCAGTACGGGTGTTGTGCTGATGTTTATCCTCACATCGACTACGATGGTTTGCACCGCAGTTGATGCCTGGTCATTCACTTTGACGGTTAAGGTGGTTCGACCTGATCCACCTGAAATGGGGGACAAAATAATGGTGTTATTAAGTGTTGTAATGGAAACGATGCCTGTGGTAGATGCTGCAATGTTTAAAGTCAGCAAATCACCATCTATATCAGTGGCTGTTGTGCCAATGAATATGGGGGAGAAGCCGCCCAAAGTTGTAATGCTGTTGGTTGAGACGGTTAATGTTGGGGTATCATTCACCGAAAGTATAGTGACCACCACGAGTGTTGAAGCGGTTTGCGAGGCGGAATCTATTGCATTGACAGTCAGGGTGACCACACCGTTGAAGTTAGGATTGCCCGAAAATTGGATGGTGTTCGCTGAGGTGCTTATGTTCACAATGCCAGTAGAGGACGCTTGGACTGAAAAGGGTAAGCTGCCACTCACACCTTGATCGGTCACAGTCGTACCAATGACATAGTTGGTAAAATCTTCAGCAAGCACAATGGTATTGGTTGACAAGTCGATGCTGGGTGGGCCATCTACTGTAAATACAATGGCTGTGGTGGTGTTTAATCCATTCACTTGTAGGGTGACCACAACCGTTGTTTGACCATCATAATTGGCTGGAGCGGTGTAAACCAAATCTACTGTCTGAACCTCAGCGCTTTGATTGACATTGCTAATAATCGTTGTGCCAGTTGTTGCCAATGAAGTCCAGTTAGATAAACTTATGGAATCACCGTTCAAATCATAACCAGTCAAGCGCACAGAGGTGCTTGATCTGGCTAATATGGGTATTATTGTATTGATAGAAGCGGGTGCTAAACCATTGGGAAACTCATAGAGCGCATAACGCTCCGCACTATCGCCGATATCCTCAATTAAGAAATAAGTGCGAGAGGCTAGATCATAAACGACCCAGTTTGAATTTATGGCTTTGTTGTTTCTATTGGCATACAACCCTGCAGAATGCCAGGGAAGGGTGTAATGACCTGGATAGACAGTGTGATTGTTTGTGTAAAGAGCTCTGGAAAAACCATAGGGAATGATGCTATCATTCGTTACCCAAGACAATTCGCTTGGAAAGACGCGCCCTGAGGTCATGCCAAGCCATGCAAAATCTGTGATAAAACCACTTGTGGGTGAATGCACAAAATTTTGCTCTTCAACCGTATTGACGTTAAGCAAATGCCCACCCAATGCCCTAGCTTCAGTCAAAAACGGCGTAATCAATCCTGATGCCCTTGTTACTGAATTGGCATAAAGATGACCGCCAAAAACTCTAAGATTTTGAAGGTTTGTGCTGGCTTGGGTAATAACGGGCGCCACCTCCATTGAAGTGACTTGCACCACCATGGTCTGTTGAAACATTTCTGAATGAGTCAGATCGTTGAATTGTACTGTTAGGGTGGCTGTGCCTGGTTGACTAGTAGGCGCGATTGAAAAATACAATTGTGCCGTATGGCTGGTCGAACTTAGCGTGCGTTCAGACGTCTGAACATTAGTGGTGAAACTAACCACAGGTACTGGATTGGCTGAAAAGATGGGGCTTCCATTACTCAAAACTTGGAATCGTGCCCTGACAACTTGATTTTCTGGATTGCTTATATTGATGGTGCTAATAATGCGGTCAAGCTGACTATCAAGTAAAGACAAGCTAACAGCAGAGGTCGATAAGGTAAACGTAAGGGGGTCACGAGTTGCATTGACAACCACAACAAATTGCTCAGAAACGGACAGGCCACCAGTATCAGTTGCTTGCACATTTAATGTTGTTGTGCCATTAAGATCTTTCATTGCAGTTAAGGTGATTGTGCTCATGCCGTTGGTTAGTGTGGACAAAACTGCATTGACAATATGCGTGGATGAACTAATAGAAAGGACTACTGTATCCCCATCGCTATCCGTAGCATTTACTACGATGAACACAGGGGTTGTAAAGTCCTCGTCCACACGGATGAGGTTGGTGGAAATAGTTAACGTGGGTGTGGCGCTGGTTACAACGGCCACACTCACAGAAATTGTCTGCATTGCAGTCAAGCCACCAGTATCAGTTGTACGGATCGTTAAGGTGGTTTGACCTGTAGCACCCGCAAGGGCATTCAAAACAATAGAATTTGCTGATGTGGTCACTCTGACTACGCCAGTGAGGGACTCTTGCACTATGAAGGGTCGGGTGCCATCTTCGACATCACTTGCCGTTGTGTGTATGGTTATGGGCGTAGTAAAGCCCCCATTGGTTGTAATGTTGTCGGTTGAGATGGTTATGGTTGGCGTATCATTAACTGCAGTCACCATAACGACAACCTCTGTCGTGTCAGACAGTCCGCCAAAGTCTGAAACTCGGATGGTTAAGGTGGTCTGTCCAAAAGCTTCGCGAATGCTTGCCATCTGCACACTTGTAGATGATGTCGTTATAGCGACCACGCCTGTGGAAGATTCAATGATGCTAAAATTCAGGATGCCAGGTTCGATATCACTTACTGAAGCAATGGTTTGAACCATAGCAAAATCTTCAGTTAAGGATAAGGTGGCGCTCGGGATTGTCAGTGTTGGCGTGTCGTTTACGGGCGCCACTATCACTATAATTTCTGTCGTGACTAAAAGGCCACCATTATCGTTCGCATAAAGGGTTAAAGTGGTGGTGCCATAGATATTTTCCACTGAACTTAAAGTGATACTATTTGTTGAAACCAGCGTATCGACTAAATAAGTTGTTGAAGTTAATGTGACGGTCAAAATACCACTTTCAAGATCTGTAGCAGTGGTACCGATCACAACATTAGCAAAATCCTCTTGCAGACTAATAAGGTTGGTGGAAACAGTCAGCATGGGTGTGGTGCTACCAATGATAGTAACATCTATGACGATTGTTTGTATTGATGTGACGCCACTACTGTCATTTGTACGAACAGTTAAAGTAGTATGACCCGAACTCCGGAAAACGGGGAGTATTTCAATGGCATTAGCTGATGTGGTTATTCTGACCACCCCAGGGTTTAAGTCAAGCACAGAAAAAGACAAGGTGCTATCCTCAACATCAGTGGCTGTGGTGAATATAGTAATTTTCGAAAAATTTGCGAGTGTTGAAATGCTATTGCTTGAGACAGTTAGTGTGGGTGTATCATTCACCGATTTTACTGTAACCACAACGAGTGTTGAAACGGATTGTGCTAAATCATCTGTTGCTTGAACCGTTAAAGTGACCAATCCGCTGAAGTTGGGCGCCCCCGAAAATTGAATGGCATTGGTCGAGGCGACTATACTCACAATGCCAGTAGAGCTGGGTAGTACTGACAAAGGTAAGCTGCTAATAACGCCGTTAGCCCCAAAATCAGTTACTGTGGAATTGATAACAAAATTGCTAAAATCTTCATCAACCGTAATGGCATTTGTTGACAAGGCAAGGTTTGGTGGTCCATCTATTGTGAATGAAATGCCCGTGGTGGATTTTAGTCCATCCGTTTCTAAAGTAATAACAACGGTGGTTTGAACATTACTCATGGCTGGCGCGGTATAAAACATATTCACTTTTTGAACGCCTTGATGTTGATAAACATTGTTAAAGCGCACTGTGCCACCAATTGAATCCGTTCCTGACCAATTTGCATTGCTTATCGTACCACCATTCAAATCAAATCCCGTTAGGGGAATGGACGTTACTGAGTTGGCTAATACGCGCGCTGCTGGAATACGAGCTGATGATAAGCCGGTTGGGTATTCATAAAACGCCCGACGAAACGTTGGACCACCCGTATCTGCTCGTAAGAAAAAACTATTTGAGGCTTGGTGATAAACTGCCCAGTTGCCGTGAATGGCACGATGCTGCGTTGGTCTATTGAATATCAGCCCCGAAGAATCGTTCCAATTCAGGGCATAATGACCAGGGTAAACCGTGAGATTATCTTGTCCATTGCCAGTGGCATAACCATAGGGAATGGTGCGGTTATTCGTCGTCCTCCAAAATAATTCGCCCGGAAATCCTGGATTGAGAACGGTCAAGCCATACCATGATTCATCAGTGTCAAAACCATTTGAGGTTGAATGTAGATAATTGAACTCTTCAACCGTATTTATATTGACAAAATGCCCACCTAAACTTGGGAGTTGAACACCAAGAAAAGTGAATATATTAAATGATCGATCTTCCAATGAATTGGCATAGAGATGACCGCCAAAAACACCAAGATTAATAAGTGAAGAAAGATCGGCTTGGGTAATCACTGGAGGCACATTCACTGGCATGACTTGTACGACCATGGTTTGTTGCACCATTTTTGAACTAAGTGGATTGGAAAGCTGTATGCTTAGAGTAGCCGTCCCTGTTTGATCTGGGGCAATTGAAAAATATAATTGCGCAGTCTGTATGGCTGAAGTCAGCGTGGTACGGGTTGTCATTGCATTGGTTCTAAAACTCACCACTGGGGTTGGGTTGGCTGAAAAGATACGGTCCCCACTGCTCAACACCTGAATTTGAGCGCTTTGGAATTCCTGGTTCGGATCGCTAATACTGAAGTTTATTATATTGCGATCAAGTTGACTACCAGGCGAAGACAAAATGACGACAGAAGTCGATAAGGTTAAAGCATCGAAAACATCATTAACGAGCACCACAATTTGTTCAGACACGAAGATGCCACCAGAGTCAGTTGCTCGTAGGGTTAATGTTGCTGTGCCATTAAGATTGGCTATTGAAGTTAAGGTGATGGTGCTCATACCATTGGTTAGAGTGGATATCATTGCATCAACAAGAGCGATGGATGAGCTAATAGAAAGGGTGACTGTATCCCCATCTAGATCCGTAGCATTTACTATGATGGACACAGGCGTTATAAAATCTTCGTCCACGCGGATGAGGTTGGTGGAAACAGTTAACACAGGTGTGCTGCTGGTTACAACGGCCACATTCACAGCAATTGTTTGCATTGCTGTTATTCCGCCACTATCGGTTATGCTAACCGTTAGTGTGGTTTGACCTGTTGCACCGGCAACGGCATTTAACACAATGGCGTTTGTTGATGTAGTCACTGTAATGATGCCAGCTTGGGATGCTTGTACGGATAAAGGCAAATTACGATCCTCAATGTCACTTGCCGTTGTATTAATGGTAATGGGTGAAAAACCAGCATTGGATGAAATATTATTGGTTGACACAGTTAAGGTCGGCGGGTCATTAACGGGTCTGACTATGACCGCCACCTGATCAGTTGAACTTAGAAAGCCATCACTGACGGAAATTGTGAGGGTTGTCATGCCATTAACATGGGCAATGCTCGTCAACTGAACCCCTGTTGTCGATGTCGTTACAGTGACCACGCCTGTGGAGGATTCAATGACGCGTATGGTTAGCAAGTCGCCATCCACATTATTTGCTGTAGCAACGACTTGAGCGACAAAATCTTCTGCTAAGGATACAGTGGCGCTTGGGATTGAAAGTGTTGGTGTGTCATTCAGGGCGATGACTGTCAAAACAATCTCTGTCGAGTCAAATAAGCCACCAGCATCAAGCGCAAAAAAGGTTAAAGTGGTGATACCATTGAGATTTGCGACCGAGCTTAATGTAATGCTGTGTGTTGAAATCAAAGTATTGACCAAATGCGTCGATGAACTGACTGTGACAACCAAAGTACCTGTTTCAGCATCCGTCGCAGTGGTTCTAATAACCACAGGACTGCTAAAGTCTTCATTAATGCGGATGAGATTGGTGGAGACAGTCAATACCGGTGTTGTGCTGGTTAAAACGATCACATTGACTGTGATTATTTGCGTAGCAGTCATTGCGCCAGAGTCAATTGTACGAACCGTCAAAGTTGTTTGACCTGAACCAGAAGGCGTTTTGTTCAAAACAAGGGCATTAGCTGATGTGGATATACTGACCACCCCTGGGTTTGAATCTAACACAGAAAAAGAAATGTCGCCATCTTCAATATCAGTGGCTGTGGTGTCAATGGTAATGGCCGAAAAATCACCCTGAACAAAAATGCTGTTGGTTGAAACGGCCAATGTTGGCGGGTCATTCACTGCTAGTACAGTGATAGCAACCTGTGTTGAAGCACTTAGCGAGTCTGAATCTGTGGCCTGAATAGTCAGATTGACCGTACCGTTGAAGTTGAGTGCGCCTGAAAATTGAACGGAATTCGCTGTGGTCGTTATGTTCACAATCCCAGTAGAGGAGGCTTGCACGATAAACGGCAAGATGCCACTAAAACCTGGATCGGTCACAGTGGTGCCAATGACAAAATTGGTGAAATCTTCATCAAGCGTAAGAGCATAGGTTGACAAGGCAATGTTGGGCGGTCCATCCAATTCGAATATAATGCCCAAGGTACTGCTTAGGCCATTCACGTTTAAGGTAACCACAACCGTTGTTTGACTTGCAAAATTTACTGGAGCCGTATAAACCATATTCACCGTTTGAATCCCTGAGCTTTGAGCAACATTGGTAAAGCTCGCTGTACCACCGGCTGGATCCAAAATCGACCAGTTTACGTTATCTATCGTATCCCCATTCAAATCAAAACCCGTCAAACGTATGGAGACGCTTGAGCTGGCTGATGTGGCTATTGGTCCGATTGAAGTTTGGGTTAATCCATTGGGAAATTCATAAAGCGCATGACGCGTATTCCCATCACCCACATCGTCAATTAAGAAATAACTCTGTGCGTTAAAGGAATATGTGGCCCAATTGAATACGGTGTCAGGGTTTCCTCGTCTATGAGCAATCAGTCCAAAGCCAGGGTGCCAGTTCAGGTCGAAATGACCGAGATAAACATTGAGATTAGCGACGAGATTACCACTGGCATATCCATAGGCTGTGGTGCTGTCATTTGTAATCCAATACAGTTCACCAGGAAAGACTTGCTTCGGTAAAACCAAGCCAAACCATGCATTCTGAGATACTAAGCCGCTTGCAACTGTACGCACAAAATCAATTTCTTCAATCGAATTGATGTTGATTAAATGTCCACCCAAAGTCCTAGCTGTTGCCAAGAAAGGGTTAACTGTCCCGGTCGTTGGTATCAAAGAATTGGCATAAATACGACCACCATCAACAATAAGATTTTGAAGATTTGGGCTGGCACTGGTAATCACAGGAGACACATCGACTGAATTAACTTGCACCACAATGGTTTGTCGCGAAATATCTGAAGTTGCCAGATTGGTCAATTCTACGGTTAGGGTGGCTGTGCCCGTTCGGTTATGCCCGATTGTAAAATACATTTGTGCTGTGGAAGTGGTTGCTGTCAGCGTGGTATTGGTCGTCAATGCACTGGTGGTAAAACTCACCATAGGGGCTGGATTGGCTGAAAAAATATTGTCACCACTTGTCGTAACCTGGATCTGACTCCTTAGAGTTTTGTTGTCTGGATTGCTGATGCTGATGGCGCTTACGATGCGGTCAAGCTGGCTACCAGGGACAGACAGGCTGACTGCAGAGGTTGATAGGGTAAATGGTATGGCATCGCTTACAGGATTGATCACCACGACAATTTGCTCAGTAACGGAAAGCGCCCCAGAGTCGGTTGCACGTACAGTGAAGGTTACTGTGCCATTCAGATTAGTAATGGAAGTTAAGGTGATGGTAAATACGCCGCTACTTGGTGCGGATATTACTGTATCGACAATACGTGAGGATGAACTAATTGAAATATTGAGTGTATCACCATCACCATCCGTCGCAGTGGTTCTGATGACCACAGGACCGATAAAATCTTCATCAACAAGGATGAGATTGGTGGAAACCGTCAACACGGGTGTGGCGCTTACTGCAATGACCACATTGATAGCGATGGTTTGCATAGCGGTCCGTCCAGTATTGTCCGTTGTACGAACCGTTAAGGTGGTATGACCTAAGGCACCAGCAATAGCGTTCAAAACAATGGCATTGGCTGAAGTTGTCACTCTGACCACATTTGCAGTCGATACTTGTACAGCAAAGGATAAAGCGCCTTCTTCGGCATCGTTGGCTGTGGTGTTAATGGTAATGGCTGAAAAGCCAGCAGGCGCTGTAATATTAGTGGTCGAGAAGCTTAAGGTCGGTGTGTCCTCAACCGCATTGACCACAACCACAACATCTGTTGTGTTCAATCCTCCATCACCATCGGATACTCGGATGGTTAGGGTGGTTCGCCCACTAACATTGGCAATGTTTGCCACTTGAACACCTGCATCTGTGGTTGAGGCAGTGACTACGCCAGTCGCGGATTCTGCCACGGTTAATGTCAAGGTATTGCTATCAATATCGCTTCTGGTTGTGCCAATCAACACCGTTGCAAAATCTTCATTCAAAGTCAATGCAGTGGTTGAAACACTTAGGGCGGGCGGATCATTGACAGGGGTCACTGTGACCACCACTTGAGCCGTGGTTGTTAAATCGCCATCACTGAGGCTAATGGTGAGCGTTGTGACACCATTGGTATCGGTTATGTTTGAAACTTGAACACCTGCGTCTGTGATTGTCACAGTGACTACCCCAGTCGCGGATTCTGCCACGGTTAAAGTCAAAGTATTGCTATCAATATCGCTTCTGGTTGTGCCAATCAATACCGTTGCAAAATCTTCAGCCAAAGTCAAAGTAGTGGTTGTAACACTTAGGGCGGGCGGATCATTAACAGGGGTGACAGTGACCACCACTTGAGCGGTTGAATTTAATCTGCCATCACTGACGGTTATGACAAGTGTTGTGACGCCATTCCTTTCAGCGAGGGTTGCTATGCTGACATCTGCGGTTGAAGCGGTTACTCGAATCAACCCTGTGGTCGATTCGGCCACAGTAAAAGTGAGTGTGTTGCTATCTATATCGGTTGCTCGGGCAATTTGCACGCCACCGACAGAATCTTCCACAACTGTTAATGTTGCACTTGGGATGATGAGGCTTGGCGGGTCATTCACAGGGGTCACTGTGACCACCACTTGAGCTGTGGCACTTAATGTGCCATCGCTGACGGTAATCGTAAGCGTTGTAGCGCCATTGGCATTTTCTCTGCGCTCTACTTGAACCCCTGAAGCAGAGGTTGTGACAGAGACCACGCCAGTCGTGGATTCAACCACGCTAAAGCTGAGACTATCCCCATCATCATTATCAAATGCAGTGGCAAGGGTTGTGGCGCCTGCAAAATCTTCTGCGACTGTTAATGTCGCGGTTGTAATAGTCAAGGTTGGCGTATCTTCAACGGCGGTCACCACAAGGACAATTTCTATAGACTCAGATTGCCCACCCGCATCGGCCGCTTGTACAGTCAAGGTTGCTGTGCCATTAGCATTGGCAATTGCAGTCAAGGTGATACGATTGGTGAGGGTGCTCTGACCATTGACGGGGGTTGATACAACGGCATCCACGAGACGCGAGGATGAACTGACTGTAAGTGTTATGGTATCACCATTAGCATCGGTTGCTGAGGTTCTAATAACCACAGAATCCCTAAAGTCTTCTTGCACATTGATCAGATTGGTTGAAACCGTCAATACCGGTGTGACATTGACAGGAATGGTCACACTGACAGTGATGATCTGCGTAACCGCTGCCCCTAAGCTGTCAACCACTCTGACGGTTAAGGTGGTTTGACCAGAAACACCAGCAATGGCATTTAACACAATGGCATTTGTTGATGGGCTTACACTAATAACCCCAGTGCTGGACTCAGTCACAGTAAAAGATAGATTGCTATCTTCGACATCACTTGCAGTGGTGTTGATGGTGATGATTGAAAAGTCAACATTGGCTGAAATACTGTTTGTTGAAACACTCAGGGTTGGTGTGTCATTGACAGCAAGGACTGTTACCCCAACTTGCGCCGTAGAACTTAGCGAACCATCGCTGATGACAATCGTGAGCGTTGTAACACCGCTGGCATGGGCAATGTTTGCAAGTTGGACGGTTGTGGCTGTGGTTGTGACAGTGACCACCCCTGTGTTGGATTCAGTTACAGTTAAAGTCAATGGATCGTTATCTATATCACCAATAGTTAGAGTGATTGGGGCAATCGATGCAAAATCTTCATTGAGCGTCACAGCGGTTGTTGAAACGCTTAGGCTTGGCGGATCATTAACAGGTGTTACTGTGACCACCACTTGAGCTGTGGCACTTAATATGCCATCGCTGACGGTAATCGTGAGCGTTGTGGCGCCATTGGCATTTGCAATGCGCTCTACTTGAACCCCTGAAGCGGAGGTTGTGACAGAGACCACGCCAGTCGTGGATTCAACCACGCTAAAGCTAAGACTATCACCATCATCATCAAATGCAGTGGCAAGGGTTGTGGCGCCTGCAAAATCCTCTGCGACTGTTAATATCGCGGTTGTAATAGTCAAGGTTGGCGTATCTTCAACCGCGGCCACCACAACGACAATTTCTGTAGAATCAGATTGCCCACCCGCATCGGCCGCTATCACAGTCAAGGTTGCAGTGCCATTCGCATTGGCAATCGCAGTCAAGGTGATACTGTTGGTGAGGGAACTCTGACCGCTGAAGGGTGCTGATATGGCTGCATTCACAAGGTTCGTTACTGGACGCACTGTAAGCGTTATGGTATCCCCATCAGCGTCTGTGGCTGTGGTTTGGAAGACCACCGAAGCCCTAAAGTCTTCTTGCACGCTGATCAGATTTGTAGAAACTGTCACCACAGGTGCTGCCACACTGGGTCGAATGATGACATTAACAGTGATGACTTGAGTAATCGTTGTCCCCGAATTGTCAACCGCTCTGACAGTCAAGGTGGTTTGACCTGAAACACCCAAAATGGCATTTAACACAATGGCATTTGTTGATGGGCTTACATTAATAACCCCAGTGCTGGACTCAATCACAGTGAAAGATAGATTGCTATCTTCGACATCACTTGCAGTGGTGTTAATGGTGATGGGTGAAAAGCCACCCAAAGTTGTAATATTGTTGGTTGAAACAGATAAGGTTGGTGTGTCATTGACGGGCGCAACCATCACTATAATATCTGTAGAAACAGATTGCCCATTTGCGCTTGCTTGAACGTTTAAGGTTGTCGTCCCATTGGCATTTTCAATCGCTGTCAGGGAGATGGTGCTTATGCCATTGCTTAATGGCGATATGGCTGCATCTACAAGATGAGATGATGAACTCACTGAAAGGGTTATGGTATCACCATTAGCATCGGTAGCTGTGGTTCTAATGACCACAGAATCGCTAAAGTCTTCTAGTACACTGATGCGGGTAGCAGAAACGATCAGTACAGGTGGGAAATTAGGAGGTGGGAGTACATTGACAACGATGGTTTGCACCACAGTCACATTTGAATTGTCAACTGTGCGGACGGTTAAGGTGGTTTGACCTGAAACACCTGAAATGGCATTTAAGATAATGGCATTGGTTGAGGTGGTTATGCTGACCACGCCTGAAGAGGAGGCTTGTACTGAAAAAGTTAAAGCCCCTTCTTCAACATCACTCGCAGTGGTGTGAATGGTGATGGTTGAAAAGTCAAAAGTGACTGAAACATTGTTTGTTGAAACACTTAGGGTTGGTGTGTCATTGACAGCAAGGACTGTCACCCCTACTTGAGCCGTCGAACTCAGTGAACCATCGCTGATGGCAATAGTCAGCGTTGTGGCACCATTGGCATGGGCAATGTTTGCAAGTTGGACGGTTGTGGCTGAGGTTGTGACAGTGACCACCCCTGTGTTGGATTCAGTCACGGTTAAAGTCAGTGTATCGTTGTCTAAATCGCCAATGGTTAGTGTAAACGGGGCAATCGTTGCAAAATCTTCATTGAGCGTCACAGCAGTTGTTGAAACACTTAGGGTTGGCGGATCATTGACAGGAGTGACTATAACCACCACTTGAGCTGTGGAACTTAATGTGCCATCGCTGACGGTCATTGTAAGTGTTGTGGCGCCATTGGCATCTGCTCTGCTTGAAACTCGAACATCCGTGACTGAGGTTGTTACTGTGACCACCCCAGTCGTGGATTCAACCACGCTAAAGCTAAGACTATCTCCATCATCATCCATTGCGGTAGCAATCGTTATGGCACCTGCAAAATCCTCTGCAACTGTTAATGTTGCCGTTGGAATAGTCAAGATCGGCGCATCTTCAACAGCTGTCACCACGACAACGATCTCAGTAATAGTAGATTGCCCACCCGCATCGGTCGCTTGCACAGTCAAGGTTGCTGTACCATTAAGATTGGCAATCGCAGATAGGGTGATGCTATTGGAGAGGGGGCTTATGCTATTAATTGGCGTGGACACCACCACACTCACAAGACGCATGGATGGACTGACTGAAAGCGTTATGGTATCACCATCAGCATCGGTTGCTGTGGTCTGGATGACTATTGCAGCTCTAAAATCTTCTTGCGCTCTGATGAGATCGGTAGAAACCATCAATACAGGTATAACACTGCTTACTATGCTTACATTGACAGCGATTGTTTGTATCGCCGTGAGACCATCGCTGTCGGTTGTGCGGACGGTTAGGGTGGTTTGACCTGCAACACCTGGAATGGCATTTAAAACAATGGCATTGGCTGAAGTGGTTATTCTGACCACCCCAGTAGCGGATTGAGTCAGGGTGAATGTTATAACGTCATCTTCGTTATCACTTGCAGTCGTGTTAATGGTGATTGGTCTGAAGCCCCCCAAAGTTGAAATGCTGTTGGTTGAGACGCTTAAGGTCGGGGTATCATTAACAGGTGTCACAGTAACCACCACTTGAGCAGAAGAGCTGAGTGAATCATCGCTGACGGTAATCGTGAGCGTTGTAACGCCATTGACATTGGCAATGCGCTCTAGTTGAACCCCTGCAGCCGATGTCGTCACAGTGACCACCCCAGTCGTAGATTCAGCCACGGATAAAGTTAGTGTGTTGCTGTCAATATCGGCACGACTAACGGGAATTGAAACAATTGAATCAAAATCTTCAACAAGCGTCAGGGCCGCTGTTGAAACACTAATGGTGGGTGTATCATTGACGGGTGTTACGGTGAAAACCACTTGGGCAGTTGAACTCAATGAGCCGTCACTGACGGTAATAGTGAGCGTTGTTGCGCCATTGGCATTGGCTATGACCTCTACTTGAACCCCTGAGGCGGAAGTCGTTACCGTAATCACGCCAGTATTGGACTGAAGCACGTCGAAAGTAAGCGGATCATTATCCGCATCAATTGCTGTGGCTACGGTTGTGGCCCCCAAAAAATCTTCCACTGCAGTCAATGAAGCGGTTGCGATGGTTAAAGTCGGGGTATCTCCAACAGCTGTTACGACGACAACAATCTCAGTAGATTGAGATTGCCCATGAGCATCGCTCGCTATCACAGTTAAGGTTGCTGTGCCATTAAGATTGGCAATGGGCGTTAAAGTGATGTTGTTGGTGAGTGCATTCGTACCGCTGATAGGTGCTGATACAACGGCATCCACGAGGCGCGAGGACGAACTCACTGAAAGTGTTATGGTATCACCAACAGCGTCTGTGGCGGTGGTTCTGATGACCACAGAAGTTCTAAAGTCTTCTTGCACACTGATGTGGTTGGTAGAGACCGTCAATACAGGTGCGACATTCGGTAAAGGCACAACTCTGACAGAAATTATTTGAGTGGCCCTTTTACCCGAGTTATCAACCACACTGACAGTTAAGGTCGTTTGACCTGAAACACCAGCAATGGCATTAAGGACTATGGCATTCGCAGACGGGGACACTCTGACCACGCCAGAGGGTGATTCATCCACGGCGAAGGTTAAAACGGCATCTTCAACATCACTCGCGGTTGTATTAATAGTGATGGTCGAAAAGCCAGCACTTACTGATATATTGTTGGTTGAAACGGTTAAGGTTGGTGTGTCATTGACAGGGGTTACAGTGACGACCACTTGCGCAGTAGAACTGAGTGAACCATTGGTGGCGGTGATGGTCAGGATGGTGCGCCCATGGGCATTAAGAATGCTCTCCACAGAAACGCCCGTGGTTGAAGCTGTGAAATTGATCACGCCTGTGTTGGATTGATTGACCGTTATGCCTGTCGCATTGGTTGCAGTGGCCACTAATTGAGCCGTTGCAAAATCTTCACTGAAAGTCAAGTTAGAATTCGGTATCGTCAGTGTGGGTGCTGTGTTCGGTGTGGGTGTAGGTGTAGGCGTGGGTGTAGGTGTGGGCGTGCTACCACCGCCACCACCACCGCCGCCACAAGCAGATAAAAATACGGACAGTACTAAGGCAGCGCCAAGTGAAGTTAGAACACGCTGGTGCACTGTTTTGAATGCGTTCATAATATTTTTAAAGAGCGTGAAAAAAATAGGATTATCTGAGTGCCTCTGGAAAATTGAACGTATAGAGCGTTGGAATGATTTATTTTTGGATGATTGATACATAGGAATAATATTTTTAAATTTTAAGTAACATGACTAAAAATTATAGAGATTGGAATTTTCGAAAGTACTAAGCATTATACAAATTTATGGATTAAAAATGCATAAATTCGTGCATCCAGAAAATCATGTTGCTGAAATAAAATTCGAAGTGATGTTTGCAGAAGGACACTCAGCGCTTTTTACAGCAGCGTCAATGAGTGAAAGTTAAACAATCAATACAAGTAAGCGCCCTTCCCATTAAAGCCACTAATGCCGACTGCAAGCGCTCCGCCATCATCGCTTAAACTCAAGCTACTACTAAATCCATCATTGGTTGTAGGATTAGGGGCTTTAATATAAGCTTTATGGACCCAAGCGCCATTGACAAATTCGAGTAGAAAGACGGCGCCTGAATTTTGAACACCATTATTAACTGTTCCGTTAACTCCGGGTGAAGAACCATCCTCAAGGAGTGCACCTACTGCAAGCGTGTTGCCGTCAGAGCTTAAATTGACAGAATAACCAAAGCGATCATCTGGGTTCGAACTAGATGCTTTGATGTAAGTTTGTTGGGTCCAGCTGCCACTGCTGAAGCGAAATAGGTACACCGCCCCAGTTTCTGGAAGCGTATTATCATCTTGTGCGCCATTGATCCCTGTTGACACGCTGTCCTCACGACTTGCGCCCACCGCAAGCAAATGACCATCATAGTTTAGACTCGTAGAAATACCAAATTGATCGCCTCTCTCCGAATTTAATGACTTGATGTACGCTTGTTGGCTCCAGTTGCCATTGCTGAAGCGGAACAGGTACACTGCCCCTGAATCTATCGCATTATTATTATCCTGCGCGCCATTGATCCCTGTTGACGCGCTACCTTCTCCTGGTGTGCCCACTGCAAGGGTATTGCCATCCCCGCTTAGACTTATAGATCGGCCAAATTGATCTCCTATGCCAAGTGTACCTGGAGGGCCACCCTCCGCATTTGAAGCTTTGATATACGCTTGTTGTGACCAGGAATTGGTGGTTGTACTAAAGCGGAATACATATGCTGCCCCTACTTCTTGAGCAACACCATTCGAAGCAAAATTATTGACTCCAGTGCTCAGGCTGCTTTCATTTGGCACACCCGTCACAAGCGTATTGCCATCATCACTCAGACTGATAAACCCACCAAAGACATCAAAATCTTCCGCATTTGATGCTTTGAGGAATGCTTGTTGTGTCCAAACACCGCCACTGAAACGAAAAATTAATACCGCCCCTGAATTAAGAGCACCTAGCGATGCGCTATTTGGTCCGCTATTATCTCTTGGCACTCCCGCAGCAAGCGTATTACCATCAGTGCTTAAGTCCACAGCAGCGCCCAAAGCCTGGAAAACACCTGGATTTAAAGCTTTGATGTACGCTTGTTGTGACCACACACCACCATTGCGTCGAAATAGGTACACCGCGCCTGCACTTACAAAATTAGCTATGTCATCACCCTGCGCGCCATTGATTCCAGTACCTGGGCTATCTTCACTTGGTGCGCCTACCGCAAGGGTGTTGCCGTCACCACTCAAACCCACAGAAAATCCAAATCCATCGGTTTCAGCCGTGTTACTGCCCTGAAAATCACCAATCATACTGTTCAGTTGTGCTTGAGTCAAAGCAACTGTGTTGTGTCTGAATGAAGACTCACAAGCTGTTGCAGTGCAGGTGCGCACTGCATATTGTGGATTATTCACGCTTGGGATGTAACGATGTAACGACACCAATCCTTGCGCCGTTGTCTGCTGAATATTGGTGCTATTAGGGCTGATCACAATGCCTGTAGTGCTCAAGTCTGAAAAACCTGCGACGCCATCTGGATTGCTTTGCAACTGATAACGCGATGACGTTGAAATCGCACCCCAAGAAAAATCAAGGGTCTTAATACCAGTGGTTATAACTAACAGTGTTGGTAAGATGACGGTCACGTTGGTTGAAACAATACTGTTATTTTTATCTACCGCTCTGATGGCCAACACAATTTGATTTCCATCCAAACTTAAACGGGTTATAGTCAAATTTCTTGAGGTGATTAATGTGTTAACAATGCCACGACCCGCTGATACGCTGAAAGATATTGGGCCATCTTCCACATCGGATGCTGAAACGTCGAGCACAAAAGGGTCTGAACCCAATGAAATTGTGTTTGATGAGACGGTTAGGGTTGGGGTGTCATTTACAGACTGCACAATAACGACAATTTCAGTCGAGTCGGATAAGCCACCAGGATCGGTTGCGAGCACAGTTAAGGTGGTGGTGCCAAAAAGATGTGCCACTGAACTCAAAGTGATACTATGGGTTGAAATCACCGTATTAACCAAATGCGTTGTTGAACTCACTGTGACAACCAAAGTACCCGTATCAGCATCGGTTGCAGTGGTTCCTATCACCACAGAGCCGAAATCCTCTTGCAATCTGATAAGATTAGCGGAAACCCTCAACACAGGTGTTGTGCCCGGCACCACGATGACATTGATCGCGATGGTTCGGATGACCACCGTGCCCGAGCTGTCGGTCACTGTGACGCTTAAGGTGGTTTGACCCGAGCCCCTCGGAATCGAGGACAAAACAATATTATTGACAGAGGTGGTGAAAGACACAACGCCAGTGGTTGAGGCTTTTACCGAGAAAGGCAAGGTGACATCCTCCACATCAGTCACTGTTATGTCAATGGTTATAGGTGTAAAACCACCTAAGGTGGTGATGTTGTCAGTTGAAAAGGTCAAGGTTGGGGTATCATTCACTGATCGTACTGAGATGACGACCTGTGTTGAAGCTACTTGAGAGGCAGAGTCTGTGGTCTGAATCCTTAGAGTGACCATGCCGTAGGTATGAGGCACGGACGTTAATTGAATGGTATTGGCTGAGGTGGAAATGGTCACTATATTCGTAGATGAGGCTTGAAGTGCGTATGGCACGTTGACACTCATTTCTTGATCGGTCACAGAGGTGCCTATAACAAAGGAGCCAAAGTCTTCGTCTAACACTATGGTATGGGTTGACAATGCGATGATGGGCGGGCCATCCACTATGAATGAAATGGCATAAGTGGTAGTCAAACCATTAACTTGTAAGTTGACAACAACCGTTGTTTGACCATCGAAGTTCGTTGACGCAGTATAAATCATATTTACCGTCTGAACGCCTGTGCTTCCAGCAGTATGGTTAAATATCGCTGAGCCACCAGTAGGGTCTGTGATAGACCAATCATTCGTGTTTATCGTATCGCCATTCAAATCAAAACCTGTCAAGCTCAAGTTAGCATTTGTTCCAGAATTTAAGGATATTGGGTTAATAGAAGTTGGGGTTAAACCTTGGGGAAATTCATAAATCACATTGCGATTAATCCCATCCCCACTATCATCAACCAAGAAATACACACCGCCATTTCCAGAAGCATAAATTGTCCAATTGAACATGGTGGTGGTGCGGCCAGTTCTATTGGCACGCAGTCCATTCACCCCAGCATCCCAAGGCAAGGGGTAATGACCTGGATAGACCCTGAGATTAACGGAATCATTAGCAGAGGAATAGCCGTAGGCAATGGTGCTGTCGTGCGTAATCCAAGATAGCTCACCTGGGAAGGTTCGTTCAGGCAATACCAAGCCTAACCAAGACTCAGCAGCAGTTAATCCACTAAGTGTTGGTATAAGCACAAAAGAATATTCTTCGACCGAATTGATATTCAGCAAATGTCCACCCAAAGCTCTTGCCGTTGTCAAAAATCTGGCGTTGCCAATACTAGACACACTCGCATCATTGGCGTAAAGACGACCACCATGAACAATAAGATTGGTAATGCTTGGGTTGGCTGGGACAATCGTTGCGGGAACATTTGGCGAACTGACAGACACCACCATGGTTCGTGTCGACAATCTCAAATCTGTTAAATTATTCAGATGCACCGTCAGAGTGGCCGTACCTGTTTGGTTAGGCGCGATTGTGAAATACAATTGCGCCGTGGATACAGTTGAGGTCAGTGTGGTTACGGTCATCAAGGCATTGGTGGTAAAGCTCGTTACAGGGGCTGGATTGGCTGAAAAAATAGGGTCTCCACTATGGGTAAGCCCAAGCTGGACCCGATCGGCTTCATTGCCTGGGTTGTTGATGATGATGCTTTGTACGTTGCGGTTGATCTGATCACCAAAGGGAGTCAGGGTGACGATTGTGGAAGGGAAGGTGAACCATATTGGATCGTTAACGGGATGGATCACCGCCACAATTTCTGTGGTATGTGATAGCCCCCCTGAGTCGGTCGCTTGTACGGTCAAGGTTGTTGTTCCATTTAGATGTTCAATTGAAGAAATAGAGATGGCGTTACGATCGAATTGATTGGGTGCAATTATGTCCACCCTAGGTCGGAGTATCACTGTATCTACAAGACGTGGGGATGAACGGACTGAGAGGGTTACAAAACCACCCACGTCAGAATCTGTAACCGTGGTTCCGATATTCACAAAGCCATTAAAATCTTCTTGTAAAGAGATAAAGCTGGTGGACACAGTTAGCACAGGTGTGCTACTAGGGTTTATGGCCACGTTCACAGCGATTGTTTGCACAGCCATGGACCCACTGCTATCTGATGTACGGATGGTTAAGGTGGTTTGACCAGAGACATTTGGTATGTTATTCAAAACAATAGCATTTGCTGAAGTGGTTACCCTAACCACCCCTGAGGGGGATTGTTGAACGGCGAATGTTATAACGTCATCTTCGACATCACTTGCTGTTGTGTCTATGGTAATAGGTGTAAAACCACCAATGGTTGAAATAATGTTGGTTGAGACGGTTAAGATTGGTGGGTCATTAATTACAGTCACCACCACCACAACCTCTGTTGAAACAGATAACCCGCCTTCATCGCTAAGGTTGACGGTTAAAACGGTTCGCCCATTTGCATTGCCAATGCTTACAAGCTGGACAGCTGAAGATAAAGTTGTTATTCTGACTATGCCTGAGTTGGACTCAGAAACGCTTATTGTCAGTGTATCACCATCTGCATCATCGCTTGTTACTGTGATTAAAGCGGTTGTATTAAAGTCTTCGGAGAACGTCAATGCAGTGGTTGAAATGCTAATTATGGTTGGGGGATCGTTCTGTGGACTGACCGTCACCAGCACTGGGACTGAGGTTAATACTGATCCATCATTGACGGTAATGGTTATGGTGGTCTGTCCATGGGCATGTGCAATGGCTGTTATTCGAACATCTGAAGCCGATGGTATGACATTGACCACGCCAGTCGTGGACTCAGTCACGGATATAGTTAGTGGATCATTATCAATGTCATTGCTCATTATAGTAATTAAAAATGTTGTTGAAAAGTCTTCAATGAGTGTCAATGCAGTGGTTGAGACGTTTAGGGTTGGTGTATTATTGATTTCGATCACAGTCACCCGCACTTGCGTTGAGGTAGTGATGTTGCCGTCATTGACGGAAATGGTTAAGATGGTTTGTCCAAAGGCAGAAGCAATGCTATTTATGACGACACCAGCGGCAGATGTAGATATATTGACTATGTTTGAGTTGGACTCAGTCACCGTTAATGTCAAAGTATTGCTATCAATATCGGTTCTGGTTACTGTGATTAATTCAGTTGATGCAAAATCTTCATTCAAAGTCAAAGCGGTCGTTGAAACACTTAGGGTTGGCGGATCATTAACAGGGTTGACTGTGACCACCACTTGAGTCGTGGTTGTTAAATCGCCATCACTGAGGCTAATGGTGAGTGTTGTGACACCATTGGTATCGGTTATGTTAGCAACTTGAACGCCTGCGTCTGTGATTGTCACAGTGACCACCCCAGTCGCGGATTCAGACACAGTTAAAGTCAAAGTATTGCTATCAATATCGGTTCTGGTTACTGTGATTAATTCAGTTGATGCAAAATCTTCATTCAAAGTCAAAGCGGTCGTGGAAACACTTAGTGAGGGCGGATCATTGACCGGTGCAATGGTCACAGGGATTAGGATTGAAGTACTGGTTGTGCCATCAAAAGCAGTAACAGTTATGGTGGTATTACCAAAGGCATGGTCTATACTCCTTATAGCGATGCCTACGTCTATGCTAATAGGTTCAGCTGCAACACTGAGCACCCCTGTGGTGGATTCTGACACTGTTATAGTGACAGTGTCGCCATCTACATCGTCTCTTATTATTGGTAATAGGTAATTTTGAAAGTCTTCTGTACTATTGATGGGGTTTATAAAGGCGCTCAATGTTGGCGGATCATTGACAGGGTTGACTGCGACCACCACTTGAGTCGTGGTTGTTAAATCGCCATCACTGAGGCTAATGGTGAGTGTTGTGGCACCATTTGCATTGCGAATGTTTGTCACTTGAACGCCTGCGTCTGTGGTTGTCACAGTGACTACCCCAGTCGCGGATTCAGATACAGTAAATGTCAAGGTATTGCTATCAATATCGTTTCTGCTTACAGTGATGACTTCAGTTGTTGCAAAATCTTCATTGAGCGTCAAAGCAGTGGTAGAAATACTTAGGGCGGGCGGATCATTAACAGGGGTGACAGTGACCACCACTTGAGTCGTGGTTGTTAAATCGCCATCACTGAGGCTAATGGTGAGTGTTGTGGCACCATTTGCATTGCGAATGTTTGTCACTTGAACGCCTGCGTCTGTGGTTGTCACAGTGACTACCCCAGTCGCGGATTCAGACACAGTAAATGTCAAGGTATTGCTATCAATATCGTTTCTGCTTACAGTGATGACTTCAGTTGTTGCAAAATCTTCATTGAGCGTCAAAGCAGTGGTAGAAATACTTAGGGCGGGTGGATCATTAACAGGGGTGACAGTGACCACCACTTGAGCGGTTGTACTTAATCTGCCATCGCTGACGGTAATCGTGAGCGTTGTGGCGCCATTGGTATTGGTCGTGCTCTCTACTTGAACACCTGAAGCGGAGGCTGTGACAGAGACCACGCCAGTGGTGGATTCAACCACACTAAAGCTGAGACTATCCCCTTCATCATTATCAAATGCAGTGGCAAGGGTTGTGGCGCCTGCAAAATCTTCTGGGACTGTTAATGTCGCGGTTGTAATAGTTAAGGTTGGCGGATCATTGACAGGGGTCACTGTGACCACCACTTGAGCGGTGGCACTTAACGTACCATCGCTGACAGTAATCGTGAGCGTTGTTGCGCCATTGGCATTTTCAATGCGCTCTACTTGAACACCTGAAGCGGAGGTTGTGACAGAGACCACGCCAGTGGTGGATTCAACCACACTAAAGCTGAGACTATCCCCTTCATCATTATCAAATGCAGTGGCAAGGGTTGTGGCGCCTGCAAAATCTTCTGGGACTGTTAATGTCGCGGTTGTAATAGTCAAGGTTGGTGTATCTTCAACGGCGGCTACCACAACGACAATTTCTGTAGAATCAGATCGCCCACCCGCATCGTTCGCTAACACAGTCAAGGTTGCTGTGCCATTAGCATTGGCAACTGCAGTCAAGGTAATACTGTTGGTAAGAATCCTCTTACCATTGACGGGTGTTGATATAACGGCCTCCACGAGACGTGAGGATGAACTCACTGAAAGGGTTATGGTATCCCCATCAGCGTCTGTGGCTGTGGTTTGGAAGACCACAGAACCCCTAAAGTCTTCTTGCACGCTGATCAGATTTGTAGAAACTGTCACCACAGGTGCTGCAACACTGGGTCGAATGATGACATTGACAGAGATGATTTGAGTAACCGTTGCCCCTGAGCTGTCAACCACTCTGACGGTTAAGGTCGTTTGACCTGAAGCACCAGTAATAGCATTTAACACAATGGCGTTGGCTGATGTGGTTGCTCTGACGATCCCAGCTGGTGACGCTGTTACGGCAAAAGATAGATTGTTATCTTCGACATCACTCGCAGTGGTGTTTATGGTGATGGTTGAGAAGTTAACATTGGCTGAAATGCTATTTGTTGAAACACTTAGGGTTGGTGTGTCATTGACAGCAAGGACTGTTACCCCAACTTGCGCCGTAGAACTCACAGAACCATCGAAGATGGCAATCGTGAGCGTTGTAACGCCATTAGCATGGGCAATGTTTGAAAGTTGGATGGTTGGAGCTGTGGTTGTGACTGTGGTTCTGACAGTGACCACCCCTGTGTTGGATTCAGTCACGGTTAAAGTCAATGGATCGTTTTCTAAATCACCAATGGTTAGAGTGATTGGGGCAATCGATGCAAAATCTTCATTGAGCGTCACAGCGGTTGTAGAAACACTTAGGCTTGGCGGGTCATTGACAGGGGTGACTGTGACCACCACTTGAGCTGTGGCACTTAATGTGCCATCGCTGACGGTAATCGTGAGCGTTGTAACACCATTGGCATGGGCAATGCGCTCTACTTGAACCCCTGAAGCGGAGGTTGTGACAGAGACCACGCCAGTCGTGGATTCAACCACACTAAAGCTGAGACTATCCCCTTCATCATTATCAAATGCAGTGGCAAGGGTTGTGGCACCTGCGAAATCCTCTGCGACTGTTAATATCGCGGTTGTAATAGTCAAGGTTGGCGTATCTTCAACGGCGGCCACCACAACGACAATTTCTGTAGATTCAGATTGCCCACCAGCATCGCCCACTTGCACAGTCAAGGTTGTTGTGCCATTCGCATTGGCAATCGCAGTCAAGGTGATACTGTTGGTGAGGGTACTCTTAGCGCTGAAGGGTGCTGATATGGCTGCATTCACAAGGCTGGTTAATGGGCTCACTGAAAGCGTTATGGTATCCCCATCAGCGTCTGTGGCTGTGGCTTGGAATACCACAGAACCCCTAAAGTCTTCTTGCACGCTGATCAGATTTGTAGAAACTGTTACCACAGGTGTTGCTACACTGGGTCGAATGATGACATTAACAGCGATGGTTTGAGTAACCATTGCCCCCGAGTTGTCAACCACACTGACAGTCAAGGTGGTTCGACCTGAAGCACCTGTCATGGCATTCAACATAATGGCATTGGCTGAGGTTGTGACAGAGAGCACGCCTGAGTTGGAGGTTTGTACCGTAAAAGTCAAAGTCCCTTCATCCACATCACTCGCAGTGGTGTTAATGGTGATGGGTGAAAAGCCACCCAAAGTTGTAATATTGTTGGTTGAAACGGATAAGGTTGGTGTGTCATTGACGGGCGCAACCATCACTATAATATCTGTAGAAACAGATTGCCCATTTGCGCTTGCTTGAACGTTTAAGGTTGTCGTCCCATTGGCATTTTCAATCGCTGTCAGGGTGATGGTGCTTATGCCATTGCTTAGTACCGATATGGCTGCATCCACAAGACGTGAGGATGAACTCACTGAAAGGGTTATGGTATCACCATCTGCATCGGTGGCTGTGGTTCTGATGATGACTGACGCTCTAAAATCTTCTTGTACACTGATGCGATTAGTAGAAACAATCAATACAGGTGGGACATTAGTGGGTGGGAGTACATTGACAACGATGGTTTGCAAAGTTGACAGTCCATCTGTGTCAGTTGTACGGACGGTTAAGGTGGTTTGACCTGAAACACCCGTCATGGCATTCAAGATAATGGCATTGGCTGAAGTGGTTACGCTGACCACGCCTGAAGAGGAGGCTTGTACCGAAAAAGTCAAAGCCCCTTCTTCAACATCACTCGCAGTGGTATGAATGGTGATAGTTGAGAAGTCAAAATTGGCTGAAATATTGTTTGTTGAAACACTTAGGGTTGGTGGGTCATTGATGGGTGCAACCGTTACGATAATATCTGTAGAAACAGATTGCCCATTTGCGCTTGCTTGAACGTTCAATGTTGCCGTCCCATTGGCATTTTCAATCGCAGTCAAGGTGATGGTGCTTATGCCATTGCTTAGTGCCGATATGGCCGCATCCACAAGACGCGATGATGAACTCACTGAAAGGGTTATGGCATCACCATTAGCATCGGTGGCAGTGGTTCTGATGATGACTGACGCATTAAAATCTTCTTGTACACTGATGCGATTAGTAGAAACGATCAGTACAGGTGGGACATTAGGGGGTGGGAGCACATTGACAACGATGGTTTGCATCCCAGTCGTATTTGAATTGTCAACTGTGCGGACGGTTAAATTTGTTTGGCCTGTTGCACCTGGAATGGCATTTAAAACAATGGCATTGGTTGAGGTGGTTATGCTGACCACGCCTGGAGGGGAGGCTTGTACCGTAAATGTTAAAGCTCCTTCTTCAACATCACTCGCAGTGGTATTAATGGTGATGGTTGAGAAGTCAACAAGGGCTGAAATATTGTTTGTTGAAACACTTAGGGTTGGTGGGTCATTATCAGGCGAAACCCGCACCGTTACTCGGTTGGTCATACTCGACACACCATCGCTGGCGATAATGGTTAAGATAGTTTCACCATGCGCATTCTCTATACTTGATACAGAAACTGCTGTGGTTGAAGTTGTTACAGTAACGACCCCTGTGGTGGATTCAGTCACGGTTATTTGTGTTGCACTGGTTGCATTGGCAATGACTCTGGAGCCAACGAAATCTTCATTGACGAGTAAAAGACTACTGCCCACCGAAAGTGTGATGTTTGAGTTAGGAGCGGGTGTGCTGCCGCCACCGACAGGAGTATCACCGCCACTACCACCATCGGCAGTAGTGCCACCGCCGCCACCGCCGCCACCACAAGCGGATAATAATATGGATAGCACCAAAGTTGTGCTAAGTGTCCGTAGCGTGCGCTGATTCAGTTTTTTGATGGCGTTCGACAGAGCAAGTATGATTTGACAAACAATGCTCACTCGGAGCAATGATTTGACAGAATATCGCGTGCATTGTTTTAAATATAATATAGACATAATGGTCAGTTTTAAATGGTAATAAAAATACTCTAATCTAAGTCTTATTCAATTGAATTTTCACAATAAGCGATTGATTGTATAAGAAAATAAATCTATTTGGCGAGTTTTTAACATCATGAACCAAGCTAAAGTGTGTCGATTGGATGCGTTTAACATTAAATTTCATTAAATAGTTTGCTCAATTGGAACAATAAAATCATACTGACTATTCTGCAACTTGGTCCAGATAAACAATCGCTCGAAACCTCAGTTGGCATGCTTCAAAATTCATGACAAAGGCATAAACGGGCCACTGAAAATAGCCAAATCTATCCTATGTGCTTTGGATTATGGTTATGTCTGAAAATTGAATTCAGTTGAAGAAAGGCAGGCGTTATTAGAATGACATTTCCTGTATGACCTGACAATGCCTAAGTATTTTTATTGATCAGCGCATGGCATCATCGTCATTGAGTGTAGAAAACCTAACCATTTTGTCAGTCAACCTCCAGTATGCATTTGCAACCAGTTTGGATAATTGTGTATGATAGAATACGACATCAAATTCTATTAACCAAGGGGGGATGTTCAATGTCTTACGTCTTATTTGTCTTAAAATTAATTGTCGCTGGTTGTGTATTGTTGCCACAGTTGACGTGGGCGGCTGGGTCAACTGGAGAAACATTAGACTTAACGAACCATGCAGTTGGTTTTTTTGCCATTGCTGTTTTTGTCATCGCATATGCTATGGTAATGCTCGAAGAAGTGATCCATTTAAAGAAGTCTAAACCCGTTATTCTTTCAGCGACAATTATTTGGTTTGCCATTGCTTGGGTTTATAGCAATAACGGCTTACCGCACGCGGCTGAAGTTGCCGTTCGGCACAACATATTGGAATTTGCTGAATTGATGCTATTCTTGTTGGTCGCTATGACCTACATTAATGCGATGACCGAGCGACGCGTATTTGATGCCCTCAGAGGCTATTTGGTGTCCCATAATTTCAGTTTCCGGCAGTTGTTTTGGATCACAGGGATCTTGTCTTTCTTTATTTCACCCATTGCAGACAATTTAACAACGGCATTGGTAATGTGTGCTGTGCTACTTGCTGTAGCAGAAGGCAATAAAAAATTCATATCAATTGGTTGTGTTAATGTAGTTGTCGCCGCCAATGCGGGTGGTGCTTTCAGTCCGTTTGGGGATATCACAACGCTGATGGTTTGGCAAAAAGGCATTGTTCAATTTACAGAGTTTTTTGCTTTATTCGTCCCGTCCGTTGTGAATTTCATTATCCCAGCAGCCATTATGCATTTTGCTGTACCCAATGAGAAGCCAGTCAGCACTAATGAAAGAGTGGTCATTTTGCGCGGTGGCGTCGGCGTGATGATTTTGTTTGGTCTAACCATTTTATCGGCGGTATCAGCTCATAATTTCTTTCATCTGCCGCCAACAATTGGCATGATGTTGGGCTTGGCTTATTTACAGTTCTACAGCTACTTTTTACGGATGTCGAGCACCCAAAAAATGGGCATGGATACCATGGACGGCGCCCGAATCAGCTTGGGCGGGATTGAATTTGAGCAAAGAAACTTCAGTTTTGATGTATTTAAGAAGATTGCCAGTGCTGAGTGGGATACATTATTGTTCTTCTTTGGTATTATTCTGTCGGTCGGTGGTCTTGGATTTATCGGTTATTTGGGCTTAGTATCTGAGGTCATGTACACCGATTGGGGTCCGACCTATGCCAATATTATGGTCGGTATTTTGTCGGCAATTGTTGATAATATTCCAGTGATGTTTGCCGTCCTAACCATGAATCCAGAAATGTCTCATGAACAATGGTTACTGGTCACATTAACCGCAGGTGTTGGCGGCAGTATGCTGTCTATTGGCTCCGCAGCTGGGGTGGCATTGATGGGTCAATCCAGAGGCATGTACACCTTTGGCAGTCACCTAAGATGGACACCTGTGATTGCACTGGGCTATGCCGCCAGTATTCTGACGCATATATGGCTGATCGGTACTTAAAGGCAGAGTGATTTCACTTTTACAAAAATAACGCCATGCCCACAGTCATCGTTGAGACTAATCTGGCACTGTGGGCTGTTTCAGCAAATATGTTCTTGGAACGGCTGGCGTTTTTACAAGATGAGCAAAGCGCCCTATAAAGCCTGACATCAATGTTGCGTGAATTTTTTAAAGACAGTGCGATATTTGGCGCAATGTCTGTTAGTACTCGCCTTATCTGGTTCTTGGCACTGCCAATTCTAACGCGTTATCTTTCGCCAACCAGTTTTGGCATACTCGAAATGGTATTACTCATGGGTGCCATTCTTCCCCCTTTAATCAGTTTAGAAATTGCGTCCGGTTTTGGACGCTTTTTTAATGTCGATTTGAAAATAGAGGAACAACAGCAATTGGCATCGACCAATTTTTGGTTTTTTGTCCTCAGCGCCATCGTGCTAATCATCGTCGGAGGGGTAGGCGCACAGTGGTGGCTCAATCTATTGGGCATTGAATCTATGGGTATCACCTTCTGGTGGATCGTCATTTTCTTTGTCGTGACGCTGATGTTTTTTAATGTGCAAATGATCTATTTGAGGTGGACTCAACAAGCCATTGGCTATTTCTGGGCTAATTTGTGCCAGGTGTTTTTAGGCGTAGTTGTGGGAACATTGGGCATTTTCTACCTCAATTGGGGATTGGCTGAATTTCTGTTGATGCTGGCAGTCGGTTATGTCATTGCCTGGATTATTAGCTGGCCCAGAGTCAAACACCTTTATAAAATCAGTTTTGATTTTTCAGCATTGAAACAAATGTTGCGTTTTTCATTGCCACTCATTCCAGCGACATTGGGTGGGTTGTTGGCAATTTGGACAGATAGAATCATGATCAATCAATTTTTGGGTTTGAACGATTTGGGCATTTATTCTGTTGCCTACAGAATGGGGAGTATTGGCGGTGTGGTGGTATTCGGTTTTCACATGGCGATCACCCCCTTGGTTTATCGTTATCATGCACTGCCAGATACACCACAAAAAGTCGAAACCATGTTCCGAATCATGTTGGCGTTGGTATTACCCGTCTTAATGGTCATTGGGCTTTTCGGTGAAGAAATTATTGGCGTCATCATTGGCGAAGAATTCAGCTCGGCATTACCGCTGTGGATGCCATTAACCATTGCCATTCTATTGTCACAATTCTATATTTTTGGTGTGGGCATAGGGGTTGCTAAAAAAACAAAATACATGGTGCTCATTACAGCCAGTTCATTGATTATTAACGTCACCCTTAATCTCATCTTTATCCCAATCTGGGGGTTGATCGGCGTCGTTATTGCCACAGTGATGGGCTCGTTGGCGCATATCACAATATGGATGATTTTGAGCCAAAGGTTTTATTATGTGCCTTTTCAGTGGGGACGATATGCTGTGGGATTTGCGATGATGGGTGCGGGCTATTTGATAGCAAACCAGTTGCCCATAGAAGGTTGGCTCGAATGGTTGATTAAATTGGCCTTGTTTGTGCTGATGGTGATCGGCATGTTATTGATAAAAATGATCAAACCGCAAGAAATAAAAGACGGCTGGTCTTTAATCACCACCAAGTTTGCAAAGCGCGACAAAGCAGAACAAAGCTGATTTGATTGCCTAAGCTGCTGGTTAATGGCGCTCAACGAGTTTGCAACGTCTAGCCAGTGAACGTCGTCGTTTTACTCTTTGAATCGGTTGGCTTGAGCACGCTGATAAGTCGCTGCCACTTCGGCATCAAAAGTGGCTTTCTCCACTGTTTGGGCAATCTGTTCTAAGCGCATCTTGGTTTGTATCGCGGGTCGGTCAGCTTTTTCTAAGCCTTTAAAACGTGCCAATAAATTCTGTTTTTTGTTGACCTGGTGGGGCTGATAATCGTTAAATTGTGTAACGTTGATGGACTCGCCTAACACCAAATCTTGGCTATTCACCGCGGACTCTATCAGCGATGTGCCCTTATTTGAGCGTACAATTATGCCATTAAATCCTTCATCCTCGCCAGTGGGTAGCGCATTGGGCCAAACATCCGCGGCGGCAATATCGGCGGCCTCACCTAGTGCATCGGGACAAAATTTACAGCGTGTTTCAATGTCCCATCCCGATTCATCTTCCCACACTTGGGCATAGGTTTTTTCAAGCACAGCGCCACTGGTTGATTCTACGCGTGTTTTGCCAGGGTTGCCGTGCCCACGGTATCGCAATAGCGCCAAATCTTGTTCTGCTATGCCCGCTTCAGCCAATAAGGCTTTTGATTTATTTAATCGAGATTGCCCGCCACAAACCAAAGCAAGGCGATAAAGACACAATGCATCGATGCGTGGATCGCATTTGGCGTAATTGTGAATGGCACTCAGATCACAAGGTTTGGCGATCACAGCAAAAGGTTGGTTTCGTTCTAAGGCGATCAGTAGCCCAGCCAATGGGGCCGTTGGCGCATAGCGTGAACCTGAGCCTGCAACAACGGCGTCAGGTGTTTCACTGATACACCACTGGTTGTGCAAAGGTTGGTGTTCATCGGCTTTAACGTGTAACACAAACTGGATTTTTTGTTGTTTTAACAAATGAACGCCCAATGCGGTTAAAACACCTCCAGTTGCGGCTTTGAAGCGAATGTCTTGGTCTTTGGCCCAGCTTAGTTGCATGGAATCATAATTACCCCAGATCAAATCATCATGCGGCTGATTTTGATGTTTGGGTTCAACATGCACACCTGGGCAGCTGCTCAAAATGGTTGCCGCTTCTGTTGCCGTCATATTCGCCAAAGGCGTGGGTCGCAAGCTGCCATTTTGAGTCATTTTCATTTTGACCCGACCATTGGTCAGTGCTTCGCACAAACCACAACCAATACATAGACCATTGCTTACAATCTCTCCAACACGTTTTGCTGTTTTCATGGGTTTATTTTACAACGGGGCTATTAGACAATACGGTGTTTCGTTGGGGCATAGAGTCAATAATCGTGTCCGTTGTTGAGCAACTAACATGCTTGTAAAATAGCCCGTTTTTGATGATGAACAGCAAACTGTCAGATTTTTTTGAATCAATAATTATCAGCGCCTATAAGGGCTGTGTTATACTGAGTGCTCTCTAAACCCTTATGTTTAACTTTTAAAATATTTAAATTTATAGGCTTATGCGTTCATTCATTATTCTATCTTTCCTCATTGCTTTCCCCTTCGTTTCTGCGCACTCTGCTGAGCAAGTTCTTGTCCCAGCTGGGGCATTCACCATGGGTTGTTCTAAAAATGATGCCGATTGCGGCAAAGACGAAGGACGTGGCGTATCAGTCCATGTGCCTGCATTCAAAATCGACGTCCATGAAGTCACTGTGGCTGAATATAACGCTTGTATCAAAGCAGGCAGTTGTACCAAACCCAAAGATTTTAAGCGCAATAAATACTGCAATCATGGTGAGCAAAGTCGAGACAATCACCCCATCAATTGTGTGGATTGGCAAGAGGCCTTAGACTATTGCGAATGGAAAGGTCAGCGTTTGCCTTATGAGGCAGAATGGGAAAAAGCAGCGCGGGCGGGCAGTGACACACGCTATCCTTGGGGTCAATCGGTTACATGCAAAAATGCCATTTTGGATGATGGCAAAACTTTTGGTTCAGTGCCAAACGAGCCCGATGGTTGCGGTGAAGATCGGACTTGGGCGATTGGCTCAAGAGCGCCCAACGGCTTAGGTTTATATGATATGCACGGCAATGCTGGTGAATGGACTATGAACTGGTATGCGCCCCGTGCCATAACAGAATATTACGCCAAAGGTCAATTGGATCAACCTGAAAAAGGCCGTCAACGCGTGGTCAGAGGCGGGTCTTGGGATGAGAACAAAAGCAATCTTCGTTCATCCTTTCGTAATGTCAAGCCACCAGTCAGCGGCAGATCCATCTATGGATCCATTGGCTTCCGCTGCGCGCAAACACCCTAACCAACTTGATTCGTTTTATGCCTTTACTGAAGGGCAGGAAATTATGTGCTCGTGGGCTTAGTCATTTGCCAATACCGCAGCAGTCCAACTAACAGCAAGGCGCATGGGATTGATGCTGTGGCTATAAATGGGGGGATGTTATAAGCGATTGAGATGTTTTGGCTGAGCTGTGTCAGTACAAAATATGGAATGCCAATCATTAAGCCAATGAGCAATCGTTCTCCCACACCTCGGCGTCGAGTAGAACCGAGAAATAGGGGTAATAATATCAATATAAAGCCCAGCATAGATATGGGTGAGAAGGCTCTTCGCCAAAATCCCAACGACAAAGCAGGATCCGTCAGGTCATTTTTGGATAAATGTTGCAGTTGCTTGAATATTTGCCAAAGATGCAGCGACTCAGAAGCCACTGAAATAAAGCGCACTCGGTCGCGATCAATCAGCCGTGCAATCTTAAGTTCAGACTGCGTTGATCGGTGCGCATTTAGATTGGTTAATTGATCGTCATGACTGATGTCTAAGGATTTGACGTCATACAAGGTCCAAGTCTCCTCGTCGGTGCGATTGGCATTTTTGGCTTGTAGCACTCTAACAGGACGGGATTGATCATCAAAATAATATATTTTAACGTCGCTTAAGACATCCAAATTAACCAAATTTTTAATAAAAAGAAAATAGTTGTCCTTCTTGATCCAAACATTCTGGCTACCGGTAATAATGGGTTTATTTAGACGTTGAGCTTTGAATACTTCAGCCGTGCTGTGTCCAACAGGGGCTAAAAGTTCATTGCTACCCCAAAGCAGGAAAAACACACTCATACAAGCAATGATGGCTGTTCTTAGTATGGCATGATATGACACACCACTGGCTTGCAATGCAATTAACTCACTGCCACCAGCCAATGCACCAAAAACCAACAAAAAAACAAACAACCCCATGATGGGGATAATGGTTGAAAATAGGTTGCCCGTATTCAAAAAAACATACAACAAGGCGCTAAGGAATCCATAATCATCTTTGACGGCGCTCGATTCTGCAGCAAAGCCAATGATCAAAAAGAAGACTAAAAAGCCCATAAAAATCAGCAATGCCGCCAGCAAGCATTTTTTAGTGATGTATTGGGTAATCATTGTGATTGAATGACCTTTTTCTTTAGTTGAAATAGTCGCTGATGGTTCATCCATGCGATGGCAATTAACAAGACGATCAACGCGTACAAGCCGCCAAAAGCCATGTCTGGATTCAATGTGCCTTCTTCAGACAGCCGCTTCAGTGTGGTGACTAAGGTGGCGTAAAAGACAAAAATTACCAGACCTACTGCCACACTGATAAAACGCCCGCCACGGGGCCTGTAAGGCACTAAGAATACCGCCAATAATGCCATTAATAGGGCACTGATCGCATAAGAGAAACGCCAGTGAATTTCTGTGCGTGCTTGTTGATTATCCGCTTGATCCAACAATTGAGCAAAGGGGGCAAAATTAGGGTCATTCACGCCGATCTGCTTAGCCTGCCCGATGATTGTGGTAAGGTTAACTCAAGCGTTTCAAAGTGCATCAGCTCAGTCGTTTCACCATTGGTTGAATCAACCAATTGAAAACCCTTGTTAAATCGTATCCAAGTTTGCCCATCCTTTTGGAAATTTTGTGATTCTTGGGCAGAAATGATATATGGTTTGCCATTTTCCAGAAAGCGCGCAACAAATCCGATTTGTTCTTGATTTCCTTGTTCGCTCGCGTACAACATACTTTCCCCATAATTTTGCAATAAGCCTGGTTCAAAAACCAAATTTAAACTGACACTGGCCCGTTCAAAAGCTCTTTTGCCCGAAATTTTTGCCTCAGGGGCATAGGATAAAGACAACCACAAAATTAGGGGCAACCACGGCAGTATAAACCATAAAACGCAGCGCATTAAAAACCCAGAAGATAACCCACTATTAAAAATAATGGGCATTTCAGAATGATGGTTTAACTTCGTTAAAGTGAGGATCACACTGAGAAAAATGCCCAAGCCAAAAATGACCAAAAATGTTTCAGGCACGAAACTCCAAAGCACAGGCAATATTGTTTCTACGGGCAAGTTGCGACTGATATACCCCCCCAGTATGTCCGATGCGCGCGACCCGATGCTTAAGACAACAAATATGCCGCTGATGATGACAAAAAACACCATCATTTGCCTGACGATATAGTAAGTCAATTTCATCTATACGACAGCAGTGGATTGGAGATTATTTAATATGAACACGATAGGATTTGGGGAAGAGTTGTCGAAATATCACCCATGGTTTATCCAAATATGGTAGTTTATAGGGCGAATGAAACATGGCCTGAACAGTTTCTGTTTGATAGCGAACTTGTAATGCAATGCCTTCTTCATCGGACTTTAATGCCACAAGGAATGTTCGCTGTTGCGGCGTCATTTTTGCTGGATCGACAATGATTTCAATGTGTGCATAGCATTCTTGGCGTTTTGCTGCTAAGGTCATTGCTTTATTAACTTGTAAGCGTACGCCACCTTGGCGTTCATTAAAATTTGGTGTACCCGTGAACACTAAGATTTGTCCTTTTTTTAGCACGCCTTCTTCGCGCAGATTCATCCACTGATCGACAACAACCTCTAATTTGCCATTTTGGTCGGCAATTAATATTTCACAGATTTCCCTATTTCGCTTGGTATTTCTCATTCGAATCAGTTCAATTTCGCCAACAACACTCAGTTCTTGTTGATGCGAATTTGGGCGCATATCTTGACATTTTTGCTGAAGCTGTTGAATGGTCAAACATTGACACAATTTTAAATCTTCGGCAAAATAGTCAAAGGGATGACCCGTCAAATAACTGCCCGTTAAAGCCCTTTCTTGGTTCAACTTTTCTATGATGTACATAGGCGGTGCAGGGTTGTACTCCAATTTAGTAAGCTGACTCGTCCCGCCTGAAAACAGAGATGATTGACCAGTTTGATTGTCGGTATGTTGTTGTTCAGCCTCTCTAAATGCAGCGGGCAAGGTTTCCATTAAAACCGCTCGATCTTGCTTGAAACAATCAAAAGCCCCACTCAATGTTAAGTATTCTAAACCCTTTCGTCCTATGGTATTCACAGGCACGCGCTGGCAAAAATCGAATAAATCTGAGAAGGGCTGCTCTGGATTTTGAGCCTGCTCAATGATGGTTGCAGGCCCTCGGCCAAATCCCTTTATGGCGGCTAAGCCCCAGATAATCTCTTGGCGATCTGAAATGCTAAATTGAACTTTCGAATCATTTATATTGGGCGGTCGAACCTTGATGCCTCGACGCTCTGCATCTTTGACCAGCTCCCTGATGTTGTCAAGATTATCAAGCACGACATTCATACACGCCATATAAAAATCAATGGGATGATTCGCTTTTAACCAGGCGGTTTGATAGGTGATAAGGGCGTAGGCGGCAGAATGCGATTTATTAAAGCCATATTCAGCAAATTGGGCCATAAAATCAAAGGTTTTTTTCGCCGTTGTTTCATTGACGCCATTGTTCATGGCGCGGCCTAAGAATATGGATTCTTGTTGAGCCATTTCTTCGGGTTTCTTCTTACCCATGGCTCGGCGCAACAAATCAGCTTCACCAAGGGTGTAATCAGCCAATATTTGAGCGCATTGCATGACTTGTTCTTGATAGATAAAAACACCATAAGTTTCCTTCAATATGGGTTCTAAATCTGGATGAAGAAAGGAGAATGTTTCTTTGCCTGCTTTTCGGTTGATGAAGTCATCAATCATCCCTGAGGAAAGTGGGCCCGGTCTATACAATGCGACTAAAGCGATGATGTCCTCGAAACAGTTGGGTTGCATTTTACCCATCCAGCTCCGAATGCCTGCTGATTCACATTGAAATATAGACAAGGTATCGGTGTTCTTTAAAATCTGAAACGCCTTTGGGTCATCCAATGGTATGTGCTCAATGGCAATGGCTTGAGTTTCTGCCGTTTTTCGGCGATTGATCGAATCGACGGCTTTTTGGATGATGGTTAATGTGCGTAAGCCCAAGAAATCAAATTTGACCAAGCCCATGGTTTCGACATCGTCTTTATCAAATTGGGTGACCGTGCCTTCACCATCAGACTCGTCTTTGTATAAGGGTGAAAATTTTGTGATTGTGGTGGGTGCGATGACCACCCCACCCGCGTGCTTACCCGCATTGCGTACCAAGCCTTCTAATCGAGTGGCCAAATTCATAACACCGCGAATCTCGTCATCTTCGGCGAGCGCTTTTCGAAGCGCATCTGACTGCTCGCTGGCGACTTCTAAGGTAATGCCCAGCGTATTGGGGATCATCTTGGCAATACGGTCTCCGACAAAAGGCGCTAAAGATCTAACGCGGGCGCTGTCACGGACCACCGCTCTGGCCGCCATGGTACCAAAGGTGATGATTTGAGAGACTTGATCCGCGCCGTATTGTTTGGCCACATACTCGATGACTTCGTCGCGTCGTTCCATACAAAAATCAATGTCAAAATCCGGCATGGAAATTCGTTCAGAGTTCAAAAATCGTTCAAAGAGTAGCCCATATTTCAAAGGATCAATGTCAATGATATTAAGTGCATACGCCACTAAGGAGCCCGCACCCGAACCGCGGCCAGGCCCAACGGGGATGTTTTGATCTTTTGCCCAGCCAATAAAGTCGGCAACGATCAAAAAATAGCCTTCAAAATGGGTGCTGAGAATGATTTCAAGCTCAGCATTCAAGCGGGCAACGTATTGATCTTGTTGCTCGGTAGGGATGGCGCTGGTCTCAAATCGTGCCTTGAGACCTTCTAAGGATTTTTTGCATAAGTAGTCGGCCTCTGACAAGTTGCCGCTATGGGGAAAAGTGGGCAATTGCGGTTGACCCAAAGTCAATTCTAAATTACAGCGTTGGGCGATTTCCCAAGTATTTTGCAGGGCGCTGGGGATATCGGAGAATAGAGCATTCATTTCTTTGATGCTTTTAAAAGATTGACCATTGGTGTACAAATGGTCTAATACTTCTGATCCCAATTTTTCATTGAGATTGATGCCGACGCGCGCTTGGTGCACCTCGTAATCATCTGCATGGATGAATCGCACATCATTGCTTGCAACCAACCCCACACCTTGTTGCGTTGCTGCATCAATGGCTTGTTGAATCCATTGGTTTTCTTCAGGGCGACCTAACCGTTGAATTTCTAAAAATATGCGGTCACCAAAAACATTTTTCCAATGCTCTAATACCTCGCTTAATTGATTGATATTTAAGTTTTGGAAATAGTTCTGATGTCCGCCAGCGAGGAGAATTAAACCTTCTTGTTTGCTCAATAGTTGGTCTTCTAAAACCGCAACTTTGCCATTCACCCTGGGTCTGAGCCAACCTTCTGAAATCAACTGTGAAAGATTATAAAAACCCGTTTTATTCATCACCAATAGGGTCACTTTGCCACAGATACCACCAGCTTCGCACACCCAAATATCTGCGCCAATAATGGGTTTAATCCCTTTTTTGCAGGCGGCTTGATAGAATTTGACCATGGCGAACAAATTCATTTCGTCCGTTATTGCCACGGCGGGCATGTTTTCAGCAATGCAGGCGTCAATTAAGGCATTGATGCGAACAGTACTGTCAATGATCGAATATTCAGAATGCAGATGGAGATGGACAAAGGGCTGAAGCATCGTTGTTAGTCAACCATTCTCATTGCCCTTTCCATGCAGGGGTTCTTTTCTGTAAAAAGGCATCGATACCTTCGCGTGCATCTTCAGAATTCATGTTGCACGCCATTCGTTTACTGGCAAAGGCATAAGCCTCTTCCATGCTCAAAGGCAGCTGTTGATAAAACATATCTTTACCCAAGCGCACGGCCAAAGGCGATTTTTGGGCGATTTTCAATGCCATGGCATGGGTGGCAGACTGGAGATCTGGCGATTCAACCACTTGATTGACCAAACCCATTTGATAGGCTCGATCGGCATCAATAAAATCACCAGTCAGAAGCATGTGCATGGCTTGTTTTCGGCTGATATTGCGGCTCAGTGGCACAGCAGGGGTTGAGCAAAACAAACCCACATTTATGCCTGAAACGGCAAACTTTGCTTTGGTAGAAGCCACGGCTAAATCACAATTAGCGACCAACTGACAACCAGCAGCCGTTGCAATGCCATCCACTTGGGCAATGACAGGTTGAGGCAATTGATGAAGCGTTAACATCATCCGACTACATTGATCGAACAACGATTGATGAAATGCTTGTTCTTCATGCGATCGCATTTCTTTCAAATCGTGTCCAGCACAAAATGATTTTCCTGCGCCAGCAAGAATCACCACATGAACATTTTTGTCTTCAGCAATGGCTTCCAAATGTTGCTGCAGTGTACTCAGCATTTGTGCTGACAAGGCATTATATTTTTGAGGTCTGTTGAGTGTGAGTGTGCTGATTTTTTCAGAGTCTGTGCGGGTAATTATTTGATCTTGCATGGTGTTATACTGCTGGTTGAAGTTTCATTTTGTGTAATGCTGAGGCTTGTGCCAATAGATGGGTAAAAGACGCTTTGCCCAATGACCCTCAATGATTATGTCGTCAATTTTTCATGGTAACAAGGTCATACAATTCTGAGGCTATTTATACAATTTATTGCAAATATTTGCTTTTATATTCGCCTTCAATTGCAAATATAAATGAGAACGAATGACTCATTGAGATTTGTCATTTTGCTAAGCATAAACGGCAACAGGCTCACCTATAACCGAATAATCTGGCGTGACACCCAAACCAGGGGCATCTGGTGCAATAACGCCACCATCTTTTATGGGGGCATCAAATTGCGCCGTGCTAGCACTAACCATATCGCGGGTGTCTAAAACACAGCGTAAAAATTTGCTCGGGACTGTTTGTCCTAAGTGCACCACTGCAGCAAAGGCAATATCAGAACCCACGGTGTCTTGTACGCTTAAGGTTAAGCCAGCAGCAAGGCACATATCTCTTTGGCGTCGTCCTCTGGTGAGTCCGCCTGCTTTTGAAATTTTCAAACCGATGCCCTCAGCAGCATCTTGCGCAATGATGTCTATGATGGAGGCATCACTATTGGCCAATTCATCAAAAATCATCGGGTACTGGGTTCTTTTACGCAATGACATATTCTCGCGCCAGGTTGCACAAGGCGCCTCAATCACAAAGTCCAATTGTTTGGGCAAAAGTTGTAGCATACGCAAAACCGTTTCAACGGTCATGCCGCCATTGGCATCGACCAGAAAGAATTCGCCTGCGACTCGATCCGCCAAGCAAGCGCGGATTCTTTCAGCGTCTAAGGCGGGGCCGCCTTCGGCATCGTGCGCGCCTATTTTGATTGAGTGACCCAAATAACCTTGGGCACGATGGGCTTGTACGCGCTGACGCATGGCTTCAGGCTCTCCTGCATAAATAGATGAAATCACTGGCAGAGGTTGATGAATGCGCCCACCCAATAAATCACACACGGGCATAGACACTGCTTGACCAAAGATGTCCCAGCAAGCGACATCAATGGCGGTTTTAGCCGCAAGATGTCCGACTAAGGCCTGGTCCATTGCCTCATTAATGCGGTCGCAATGACAGGGGTTCAAGCCGAGCATCTGCGGTGCCATTTCGGCAATTGCCGCACGTACTCCGAGCGCATGGGCTGCGATGTAAGTGGATCCAAAAGGCGTAGATTCGCCCCAGCCTTGCAGACCTGTATCGGTGGTAACGCAGACAAGTGTGGCATCAAAACTGTGATATTCGCGATCATTCGACAGCAAATAAACCCCACCTGAATAAGGCAAATCAACTTGATAAACGGCTATTTTGACTATTTTCACGCGGGTGGTACCAGTACAAGTTTACCGATAAACTTCTTGGCCAGAAAGTCTTGCTGCGCTTGAGCAAATTCACTGAGCGGGTAGGATTTTGCGACCAAAGGTTGGATTTCACCGTTTTCTATGTAGCGAATAAGATTTTCAAAAACCACCCGTTCTTGGTAAGTGCTACCAAATAATGTTAAATCCTTTAGGTACAGAGTTCGGACATCTAATTCAACCAGCGGTCCAGCAATGGCACCTGATGCCACATATCGCCCCCCGCGTTTTAACAACTTTAACAGCTCAGGCCAATCGTTGCCTGCGACCAAATCAACGACCAAATCAATGCTATCAGAACCCAATGTTTTGACTAAGTCAGCGTCTCGGTCAACCACCATATCCGCGCCAACGGCGATTAATGGCTGAGCTTTTGAAGGGTCTGCTTGAGCAACGACTGTGGCCCCACGTCGTTTTGCCAATTGAATGGCGGCCGAACCCACACCACCTGAGGCGCCTCGGATCAATATGCGTTCAGCGCCTGCATTTGACCGATGAAGCATGCCCTCAGCCGTTGAATAAGCACAGGGAATAGAAGCCAATTCAATATCGCTCCAATCACAGTTGATATCATAAGTTTCATGGGCTTGTGCTTTGGCAAACTGGGCAAAACCGCCATCCATTTCAGAACCAAAGGTTGAACAATAAAAGGGCGCGCCTTGATCTTGCATTGGGCGAACCATGACCCGATTTCCAAGGCGATTGGCATCGACATTTGCCCCAACCTTAATAATGGTTCCACAACAGTCAGCGCCCTGAATGCGCGGAAAACGAAGTGGTTCACCAGACCAGCTGCCATCTTCTTCATCGGCTTCATTGAAGCCTGAATCTCCGCCCTCATTGGTCGCCGTCGTCACCGATTTTGAATACCAAGCAATGCGGGTATTGATGTCCGTGTTATTAACGCCTGCGGCGTGTACTTGGATCAGGACTTCGTCATCTGAAATCTGCGGCACAGGCACATCGTGACAATAGTTTAACTGGTCTAAACCACCATGACCCATCAGCAATAATGCGGTCATTTGGTTCGGTATGTTTTGATTGGATGACATAATTATCTCCTCGGTTCAGTGATCATTTTTTTAAAATTATCGTACATAATTTTACAATGCTTGTTCATTTCTGTGAGCTGTTGTTGCGCTTGTTGATCAAAGCTGTGAATCGCGCCTAATCCAAGGCTGGATTCCAAAGCTTGTTTGTATTCGGGTACTTCCCCCCACGTTTGCACAGTATCCTGTTTTACTTCAATGTGAAATTGGATGCCGTAGGCATGATTTTTATAGCGAAACACTTGAAATTTGGTTTCGGTTGAAGATGCGAGCACGTGTACATCAGGATGAGACTCTAAGCCCTGAACTTCATACGAATGCCACTGCACCGTTTGTATTTCTAGTGGGATGCCTTGCAATAGGGCATCGTTCTCTGCAATTGGATTGAGATGGATGGGCAGGACACCGATTTCAGGGGTCGTTGACCGAACCACTTGACCACCCACAACCTCTCCTAACAATTGCGCGCCCAAACAAAATCCTAAAAAGGGCTTCTCTAAATGGACGACATACTCTTTGATTTGCTGTTTTTCGTGTATCAACCATGGATGATCCTCTTCCATCCAAGTATCCATCGGCCCACCCATACAAAGCATGGCATCAAAATCCTGCAGATTTTGAGGAATGCGTTCGCCTTGGTCCAATTCAATGGTGGTTAATTGCCAACCATCGATTTCCATCAATTTTTTAATATAGCCAGGGTCTTCAATGGGGATGTGCTGGAGTATGATAACGTTCATGATGGTGCGTTTGATGTCGTATAAAGATTACATTCAAACAATTAGAGTGATTTTTTCAAGCGTCTGCAATACTGCAATGCCCTTTTATGAACCGCGGTAAACCCCTTTAAAGAAAATATGTCCTGCGACAATTCTAATTTATTTCGTAAGGATTTCGGTGGAATGATTGTGATGATCGCATGGTTGCCTTTTTTAAAGGCTCGAATCAATTTTTTATCCAACTTATTGGGCAGGGCAGAGCGACTCATAGCTGATAACATGTTGAAATCTGGTATTTGGATCGCCAGAGACGTCGATTCAATTGGTACTGTAAATCGTTGCGATTTAACACGGACATCCATTTTTACCGAAACGTTTTTGTCTAATTTCAGCTCAGGATCGTTTGTTTTATAGAAAGCCCAAAAATAATTTTTATTGCAGTTTGAGATCTTTTTGATGAATCCAATTTTTTGCGGGAAAATCGTTCTGCCAGAGGTGTAGAACCGAATTTCATCATTGTGTCTATTAACAAACCAGTATTTACTTTCCCAGCTGTAACTTTGAGCCGAACTGGCAGAGACATAGGTCAGTAAAAGTAAAATTAGACCAAGTCTAAAACGTTTTAGTAGAATCATTTGTGTTACTCAGGGGATTGGTTGAGGCGACCGTCAAGGAACGTAGGCAGCCCGTCTTCTATGGACGCCCAATTGGCTTTATAGCGCGTAAAGATGTGTCCTGTTGGCCTAAGCTCAATAGGGTCATCCAAGGTTGCTAAGGCAAATTCAACGACCTCGTGCATGGCTTCAGCGGAATCTGCAAATATCAAACTGGCGCCACATTGACTACAGAACTGGCGGATAGTGCCATTTTCAGCGGCATAACTCTTTAATAAATTTTGCCCACAAACCCAGCGAAAGTCAGATTTTTTCGCAGCGCCGTAAGTTGCAAAGGCGGCACCATGAAATTTTCGACACATTGAGCAATGACAATGCCCAGGACCTGGCTGACTTTGTATAACATCCACTTCATAGCGAATGCCATTGCATAAGCAACTGCCTCTATATGTTTGGTGTGTCATCTACATTCCTAATTGTTTTGTTTTTTGCGCTCTATGCGACGTCGATGCAAGGGCGGTTCTGTGTAACCGTTGGCTTCTTGTTTGCCATTAAAAATGAGATCACAAGCCGCCTGAAAAGCGACGCCATCAAAATCAGGCGCCATGGCTTGGTAAAGCGGGTCATCACTGTTTTGCTCATCAACCACCTTGGCCATACGTTTAAGGGTGGCTAAGACTTCGGCTTCGCTAACAATCCCATGGTCAATCCAATTGGCTAAGTGTTGAGAAGAAATTCTCAAGGTGGCACGATCTTCCATCAAAGCCACATTATTAATGTCCAAAACTTTTGAGCAACCAACGCCTTGGTCTATCCAACGCACCACATAGCCCAAAGTACTTTGACAGTTATTCTCCACTTCATTTTGGATGTCCGCAGCGGACCAATCGGTGTTGGGGGCTAAGGGGATGGTTAAAATATCATCAATGGCAGCGGGCGTCCGATTTTTCAGTTTTGCTTGTTCGGCGAATACATCCACTTCGTGATAATGTATGGCGTGCAAAGTGGCCGCCGTCGGCGAAGGGACCCATGCGGTATTGGCGCCTGATTTAGGATGGCTTGCCTTGGTTGCCATCATGGCTTGCATTTCGTCGGGCATGGCCCACATCCCCTTGCCAATTTGAGCGTGTCCTTGCAATCCACAAGCCAATCCTGTATCAACATTATTGTTTTCGTAGGCCGCGATCCATTTGGCATTTTTGATCTCCCCTTTACGGATCATGGGTCCTGCCAACATGCTGGTGTGAATCTCGTCCCCAGTGCGATCCAAAAAGCCTGTATTGATAAAGATCAACCGCGACTTGGCCAAGCGGATACATTCGGCTAAATTGACGCTTGTTCTGCGCTCTTCGTCCATAATTCCGATTTTTAGGGTGTATTCGGGCAAACCAAGAATCTGTTCAACACGCGCAAATAGATCCACAGAAAAAGCAACTTCTTCTGGACCGTGCATTTTTGGTTTGACGATGTAAATACTGCCTTTTCTCGAATTTAAACGCTTGTTTTTAACATCATGCATGGCCGCCAAAGCGGTTACCATTGTATCCATGATGCCTTCAGGGATTTCATCGCCATTTGCCGTGGTTATGGCAGAGTTCGTCATTAAATGTCCGACATTGCGCACCAACAACATGGAGCGGCCCGGCAACGTCAAATCATCGCCTGTTGGAGATGTGTAATGATGGTCTTCATTCAATCGCCTGACAAAGGCTGTGCCATTTTTGTCAATGTTTGCGGTTAAATCACCTTTCATTAAACCCAACCAATTTCGATAAACGCCCACCTTGTCCTCAGCGTCAACCGCCGCAACTGAATCTTCACAGTCTTGAATGACTGAAATGGCCGATTCTAAAACCACATCTTTTAAGCCAGAAGGACTTTGGCTGCCGATGCGGTGATTTCGGTCAAAATGTAATTCAATGTGTAAATGATTGTGCTTCAGTAAAACGACGGTTGGCGCATCCAAAGACCCCTTATAACCCGCAAAAGCCTCTGCGTTTTGTAGCTGGGTACTTCGGCCATTAGATAGGGTGACCAACCATTGGCCGCCTTGTATTTTGAAATTAGTGATGTCTTGGTATCCACCTTGCTCCAAGGGCAGGTATTGATTTAAGAAATCATTGGCATAATCAACAACGGCTTGACCTCGTTTAGCGTTATATTCAGAGCCACGTTCTTTGCCCTCTGCCTCATCGATGACATCCGTGCCGTATAAGGCATCGTAAAGTGAACCCCAACGCGCATTGGTGGCATTGAGCGCGTATCGAGCATTGCTGACTGGGACGACCAACTGAGGTCCAGCGATTTCAGCAATCTCCTCATCCACATTTTTAACGTCAATTTTGAATGCCTCACCCTTGGGTACGATATAACCAATTTGACTAAGAAACTGCTTGTACTCAGCCATATCAATCGGAGCAGGGTGGCTTAAATGCCAAGCATCGATTTGTTGCTGTAGCTCATCCCTTTTGCCAAGCAAAGCCTTATTGCGCGGCATGAAGTCTTGCAATAAACGGTTCATTGAAGACCAAAAATGCGAGGCTTTAACGCCTGTGCCTGGCATAATTTCTTCGTTGATCAATTGATACAAATCTTGTGAAACTGACAGATTTGAAACTGTAACTCTCATGGGTTTTGGTCTCCGTAAATGTGATGTTTATAGGGTTTGGGGGTTCCAGAATATGCGTATTATAGACGCAATAATCCCCCCTGAAATGCTCTGTGACCTATTGCATAATAATATCACAAATCACAGCCATTCCACCCAGTCATCTTATTTTTTCTTTGGCTGAATTTAACCCACAATGCCATCCCTGTTTAAATCTGCCTTTGAAGCAACGTCAGCTTGAGTGCCTTTAGGAACTTTATACCATCCAGGATCTGCATAACTATTTAAATGTTTACGTACCTTCAGAATGGTAAACAATCCGCCCATGGTAATATAGTCGTGAGCGCCCCAAGCGCCGACCATTGGAATCGAATTAGCGGGTGGTTGCATATGACCTCGTTCAATATGGATGCCGTGTTCCCCCATGCCAGATTCTCCCATTGCCATGAGATTAGGGAAAATATTAGCAACCGCTCTTTCAAACACTTTAGGATCCGTGCCAATGACATTGGGAATGTCATGTCCCATTTGGTTCATAACATGATGCGTCATATGACAGTGCATTACCCAGTCTCCTTCAGCATCTGCCCGAAATTCAATGTCACGAGAACTGCCTGTTGGTACCAAAACCGTGGTTTCTGGCCATTGCCCTGCTTTAGGAATGGCACCCCCATCGGTGGCAACAATGTTGAAGCTGTAGCCGTGTAAGTGAATGGGATGATGGCTCATGGCAGATAAATTACCAATGCGTATTCGCACCTTATCGTGTTGCTTAACGACCAAATTTTCAGTGCCTGGAAAGCAGTGACCGTTGATGGTGAGCAGATTAAAATCAAGCATCTCATTCGGATCGGGTCGTCGTGTTCCTGGATTGATTTTCCATTCGCTCAGCATCATAACAAAATCTCTATCAGGACGCTGAGATCGAGTCACACCTCTGGGATGAACCACAAACATGCCCAACAAGCCCATACTCATCTGGGTCATTTCATCATGGTGGGCGTGATACATAAAGGTGCCATGTTGACGAATCGTCCACTCGTACTTGAATGTCTCACCTTTTCTAATACTACGTTGACTCACGCCGCCAACGCCGTCCATGCCACTTGGCAGGAAAAATCCATGCCAATGAATGGTAGTGGGAGCATCCAAGCGATTGGTCACGTAAATGCGAACCCGATCGCCTTCACAAGCTTCAATGGTTGGACCGTGTACTTGACCATTGTAGCCCCAGCATTTGGCTTCTAATCCTTTGCTGAAAACATGATCAACTTCTTCCGCAATTAAATGAAAGACTTTTACACCTTCAACAAGTTTAAATGGTAAGGTGCTGCCACCAGGTGTAATCGTTGGCGTGTAATCTTTGCCAGGCACGCCAGGGTTCAATCCTTTGACATTGGTGTATCGACCACTGGACGATTTGGGCCATTTTGTGTTGATTTTGGCTTCATTCGCAGAGGCAATTTGTGGCGCTAAAATTAACCCACTTGCTGAGACTGTCAAGGCTGATTTTAGGAATAAACGTCGATTATTATTTGACATGATTAGTGCTCTCCTTCTGTGTTTGCAGCCACCCCTTCGGTGGCTTCAGGTTCCATGGATGATTGTGGGTTAATGCCTAAAACTAAGGCTTCAAGTTGGCTTCGTGCTAACCAGTATTGATGAAGCATGGAGACGAATCCCATTCTGCGTTCGTTGCCTTGTCTATAGTAGTTGAGTAGTTTGAAAATGCCAAACTGCATTGCATTGTAGAACTTGAAAGATTCTGTCTCCAGTTCTATTTGAGCAGGTGTTACCTCTGTCAGCAAAGTATCGACCGTTTCACGTGCAATTTTTAAATTACGCTGGGCTTTTTTTACGGCTCTTTGAAGTTCTATAGTGACTTGAGCTTGCATCAGTCGATTTTTACGCAAGCTGTGTCTCAGTTCCGCTCGATACGTCCCACCTGTATTAATAATGGGAATTTCATACTCAAGCGTCGCGCCATAGTCGGTAGTACCGCCATCAATATCGACCACAGGGCCTGCTTCTAAATCGCGAAAGGTTCGTTTTGTTTGCTGTTCTGAAAGGGCATTAACCAGTGCGGTTTCAGAATTTTTTAAGGCTTGAAGGCGCAAATTATTGTTAATAACTTGCGTGTCAATATCAGGCACATTCAAAGCAATTATCGGTAATTTTGGTAAAAAATCGGGCACCGACAACGTATCGACGTCAACACCGAGTAGGATAGCCAGCTGCTCCTTTTCTGAGACATATCGATTGTGTAATAAACCAAAGCGAATATCAGCCAATTGATGGTCAATTTTGCTTGCATTTAATTCTAATAATGACGTATTGCCAGCGCGATAAATTTCCTCCGTACTTTTATACGTCGCTTCAATGGCTTCAAGTGACAAAGATTCTATGCCTAATTTTTGCTTCAAATAGACCACTTTAAACCACTGCCGATTAACTTCATAGGTGAAATCGTATAACGATTCTATGGCTTGTTTTTGACTGCGGTCAAACATGGCATCTGCTCGGTCTTGGCGTGCCGGTAAAGTTAATAATGAAGTGAAGCTCCAAGTCACCTCATACTCTTGCCGAATTTCTGAACCATTGATGAAAGTCGCATCTAATGCAGGGTTTGACAGCAAAGCTGTCTGCATCGCTCGCGCATGGTTTTCACCCAGCTCGGTCAGAATGATCTGAACCTTTTTACTGTTCAGCAAGGCAATTTGAATGGCATCTGCCAGTCGTACGTCATCGCTTAATAGCTCTGTCACTTTCTGACGTACTTCTGGGGGAGGTTGATCACCAGCCCACCAAGTTATTTCGCCATCCAGTTTTTCTTTAATCGTCTGCTGTATAACTTTTTCAGCAGGTTTGTTTGGTAGTGAACACGCTGTTAATAAAAACAGCAACACAACACATAATCCTTTCATGATAATCCTTTGTCAAATGTTTTGAGATGCCTAACAAGATTAAGGCATAGGATGGACACACCAGTGTCCTAGAACAGATTGGATTTATGCGATGGGAGGGCGGATAGCGCGATCAATGGTTGCATCGTCAGGGACGATTAAAGCCCCGCGATTATAGGAAGGCGCACTGGGTAAGGCAAGTGTCATGGTGCCAGGATAATCAAACGTGGCTAAAAGCAGACACTGACAGGTGACCTCAGCTGTGTCATGGCAAGGAGCGACATTATCATCGGACATGCTCTGATCATAACTGACCCAATGACAGGTTTGGGCATTAAGGGGAGTGACATTGGAAAATAACAGCAAAAACAGCATAAAAGACAAGATTGTTCTGCTGTTTAATAAACCTTGTCGTTTAAAAAATTCTGGTATGAAATACTGCCTCATAACTTAATTATACGTTAGATATTACGCGCCCCGCAAACTAAACAGCGAGTAAATAGATGTTCAATCAATAGCCCTTTGATTGCATTTGATCAATGATGTCTGGATTCTCTAAGGTGGAAGTGTCTGATTGAATCTCCTCGCCCTTGGACACCGTTTTAAGCAGTCTTCTCATGATCTTACCTGATCGGGTTTTGGGTAAATTATCCACAAATCGAATCTCATCTGGGCGTGCAATGGCGCCAATTTCTTTGGTGACAACGGCTCTGAGCTCAGCAGCCAAATCAGTTGCTGCTTGTCCCTCAGGGCGTGGACCAATCGGAATAACAAAAGCCATCACAGCTTCGCCCTTAATATCGTGGGGTCGAGGCACAACAGCCGCCTCGGCAATGTTGGTATGACTGACCAATGCTGATTCAATTTCCATCGTCCCTAAGCGGTGACCAGACACATTCATGACATCGTCCATACGACCCATTATCCAGAAATAGCCCGCTTCATCAAAACGGGCATTATCACCAGCGACATAGTAGCGTTGGTCAAATAACGACCAATAAGCGTCAATGTAGCGATCATCATTCTTGTAAACCGTTCGCAACATCGATGGCCACGGTTTAATAATCACCAAAGCACCGCCTTGATTGGGTTGATCTATCATCTGCCCTTGTTGGTCAACAATGGCCACGGCTATTCCAGGCAAGGGTCGCGTGCACGAACCTGGTTTGGTAACGGTGACGCCAGGAATGGGTGCGATCATATTTGCCCCCGTCTCTGTTTGCCACCACGTATCCACAATGGGACAATTTTCTTGACCAATAACTTGGTGATACCACATCCAAGCTTCGGGATTAATAGGCTCACCGACCGTGCCCAATAACCGAATTTTGGATAAATCATAGCTGCGTGGAAAATGCTCACCCGCCTTCATGAGCGCACGAATGGCCGTAGGGGCTGTATAAAAAATGCTGACATTCCGATCTTGGCAAATTTGCCAAAATCGTCCTGCATCAGGCACCGTTGGTCCGCCTTCGTAGATAACCACAGTTGCACCACAGGCCAAAGGTCCATAACACACATAAGAATGTCCGGTAATCCAACCCACATCTGCCGTACACCAAAATACATCGCTATCAGGCTTGATGTCCATAACCCATTCCATAGTCAGCTTGGCATTCAATAAATAACCCGCACTGGAATGCTGAACGCCTTTGGGCTTACCTGTTGATCCTGAGGTATATAAAATAAAGAGCGGGTGGTTGGCATCAACCGCTTCAGGCGCACAATCTTCACTGATGCCCGCTTCAGCTTGGTGCCACCAGACATCGCGATCGGGCTGCATTTCAATCACATTCTGGGAGTTCTTTAAAACAATCACCGAAGTCACCGAAGTGTTGCCTTTGGCTAAGGCAGCGTCAACCGAAGCCTTCAACTCAACCAGCTTGTTACCACGCATACTGCCATCCGCCGTGATCACAACTTTTGCACCCGCATCTTCAATGCGATCGCGCAATGCTTCGGCTGAAAACCCGCCGAACACCACAGAATGCGTAGCCCCAATTCGAGCGCATGCTTGCATAGCAAATATTGCATGAGCCGTCATGGGCATATAAATGACCACTCGGTCACCTTTACGCACATCATGCTTTTTCAAAACGTTTGCAAATCGACACACAGCTTGATGAAGTTGTTGATAAGTGTAAACCTTTGACTCACCTGCTTCATTTTCAAAAATAATGGCAGTTTGATTGGCTCTTTGAGGCAAATGTTTGTCAATGCAATTGGCCGATACATTCATAGTGCCATCCGAAAACCAATAAAAGTGCGGGGCTTTGGACGCATCTAAGGTCTGTGAAAAAGGTTTGATCCAATCTAAATGCTCATTGGCCAAATCCCCCCAAAAACCTTCATGGTCCGCTGCAGCCCGATCGTAAAGATTCTGTAATGCAGCTTCATTTAAATTGGCTTGTTTCTTAAAGGCTTCTGACGGCGGGAACATCCGCTCTTCAATGAGATTTGAGTCCAAGACATTGTCATTCATAGGGCATTCCAATAATTGATGTTAAGGTCAACAGACCAGGCAAAAACACGTTGATTTTGAGGCAATCGCGTATCCCTGAGCACAATTTATTCTAATCTATTTTTGTAAAAGCCGTCAATGTCCTTTCTCCCAATATGAACCCACAGAAGCCAAGGGCAATACCAACATGGCAACCGCTCAACTCACCGCCGTATTGACACGGAAATCCGCTTTCGATTGGGTATAATAGCCACCTTCAAGCCTCCTTAGCTCAGTGGTTAGAGCAGTCGACTCATAATCGATTGGTCGTAGGTTCAAGTCCTACAGGAGGCACCATCATCGATAGTGATCAACCCAGCATTCCTCCAACCTTCCACATATCAAGCTCAATCCCATATTCCTTGACTGCATCAAAGTACATCAGCACCCTCCACATTAATTCGCATACAGCTGATACATACAATAAAGGCAGAATCTGAAATAATCAAATCCTGCCTTCGTTAAAGGTTTTAATTCTGGTTAATCTGCGTCGCAGTCCATACCAGGAAGTTTTGCATTTGCTATGCAATCACCTTTATTGGCATAACCTTCGGTAGAAGCTCCAACAATATTCCCATTAGATGCCGTTCTACGCCAGCGCCATTCATCTGCTTTATCTTTATAGATTTCCCAAGTATGCCCTATGCTATCTTTACATGATTCACTCATAATATTCCTTATGTGTTGAATAGATCCGACTTATTTCAAATCTAAGGTTTTAATTATAGGTAATATCAAATTATATTCAAGTAAAAATATCTTATTTTTGAATATATGAGAGCTATTGGTTTGGAATGGATAGTTTCAGAATTGCAATGACCACAACCTTTTTGATCTATTTAAGATTTGGGTGAATGTGCATAGAACGCCCATTTTGTAATACTGATAAATAAATTTATACTTTAAATACTATAAATAATATAATCGTGAACGTTCAATGTACATCCTCCAAATCAAATCCAAATGAATAAATCCAACCAAACCAAAAAACAGAGAAAAACAAGACAAATAGAAGTAAACACTCGTAAATTGTTGTGGTTAATATTCTTAGCAATTTTGGGTACTGTTCTGGCGCTTATTTGGTTTTCTGATAGAGAATGTTCAGTATTATGGTTCTTTTTCGAAGAAATTGCTTCATATACAAAACCTATCGGCACTGAACTGAGTATATATTTATTTTTGAGTCTAATAACATTGTTAGTTTTCTGGCGATTCATAAAAATTATAAAGAAAAACAACCGCATCAAACACAAGTTATTAGAAAATCGATTTTGGTCTTTGATAGGAGCAGCAATCGTTGGGATTTTATTGGGATATTGCTGGGTTAAGTGGAATGGATGCTTTACATTCACATCTTTTAATTTAAAAGAAACAATTGGTATAAATAAGTGGACCAAAGGTTTAGGGTTAGATTCAAGCTTGATAACGTTGCTTCTTGCCGTACCAACATTACTTGTTTTGTGGATCTTCAGAACACACGATACGCGTGATAATATCCTCACAAATATTTTGACCCATGCATTGGATATGATCGCCGATCGAGATTATAAAAGACGTTCTATGGGCCTCATCCAATTAGGGCAGTTAAAAAAGCAGACTCAGGCTTTTAGAGATTTTGATGATCAGATTGATGCTGCAACTCGCAATCTTAAGCTACCTGTCCTGGAATCAGTAGACAGGTCACGTGTTGACCATATGGCTTTTCTCATGAAAACGCATTTAAATAGGATGGATTTAAGCGGAGCAGATTTAACAGCAGCAGATTTAAGATTTACAAATTTGAGAAGTGCAAAGTTGGTGCTAACAGTTCTGACTGGTGCAGATTTGACAGATGCAGATTTGACGGATGCAAGCTTGGTAGGTGTTGACTTAAAACGTGCAAATTTGACTGGCGCAGATTTGAGAGGTGCAGATTTGAGAGGGAAAGCAGAATTGAAAGGTGTAGCAAATGTGAGAGGTGTAGCATATTTAAAAGATACAGATTTGACAGATGCAACTTTTACTAGAGCAAAATACAATGAAAAAACCGATTTTCCCAAAGGTTTTAATCCTGAAGTCGAAGGCATGATTAAGTTTGACAATTAAGGCGTAGACGATAAAACAGTCAGAGGACTAATTCTCTATTTGGGGAGATGCAGTATTTATGTGCAATTTGATGTGATTGTTTTAAACTTCACACATTGCATCTGAGACTAACTGTATAAAATAACTTTATGAAAGTTGACAACTCCAATAATCGTGAAAATCCGACACACCGCTCATTAGAAAATCCAAATGAATAAATCCAACCAACCAAATAAAGCTGATGAAAGCAAGACAAATAAGAGTAATTTGTCCATCTGGCAACGTATAGTAAATAATCGTGAATGGTTGTTGTTAATCTCAGCTATTTTAGGAATTGTTCTGGCGTTTTTATGGTTTTCTGATAGAGAATGTTCTGTATCATGGTTCTTTTTTGAAGAAATCGCTTCATATAACAAATTTATCAGTATAGAACAGGGTAAATGGTTAGATATAGGCCTGATAACACTGCTTCTTGTCCTACTATTATTGCTATTTTTGCGATTATTCAGAATAATTATAAAGAAAATCAAAAGCATCAATCAATGGTTACTAGATAATCGATTACTGTCTTTAATATTAGCAGCATTATTTGGGATTTTACTGGGAGGTTGTTGGGTTACGTGGAATGGATGCTTTCCACTAACAACTGTTAATTTAAAAGAATCAATTGGTATTTTTGAGGATAACAAGGGCTCAGATTTAGACTTAAGTCTAATTACATTGTTGCTTGTCTTACCGACATTGTTATTGTTGTGGATATTCAGAACATTTGACACGCGTGAGCAGATAAAAACAACCCAGAACAACACCCTTACAAGCATGTTGACCCATGCTTTGGATATGATTACAAGTAACGATCTAAAAAGACGTGCAATGGGTCTTATCCAATTAGCACAATTAAAAAAACAGACCAAAGATTTTGATGCTCAGATTGATGCTTCAACACGCCACCTTGATCTATCAACTGTTGTATCAAAAGGCGCCTCTTTATCTAAGAGTGCCTCCCCCCTAGAACATAAATCGTCTCTATTCATGGACTCAACTTTGGAAAACATGGATTTAAGGGGTACAAATTTTAGAGATGGTAATTTAATTCGTGCAAATCTGAGTAGTGCAATTTTATTTGATGCAAATTTAAGTAGTGCAAAATTGAACAGTGCAAATTTAAGTGGTGCAAATTTGTTCTTTGCAAAATTGGTCAGTGCAAATTTAAGTGATGCAAATTTGGTTGGTGCACAATTGAGCAATGCAAAATTGAACGGTGCATACTTAAGAGGTGCAAATTTAAGTGATGCAAATTTAAGAGGTGCAGACTTAAGAAGTGCTCAATTAAGTGATAGAACCGACTTGTTAGAAGCAAAATACGATGATGAAACCCTATTCCCTGAAGGTTTTGATCCTGAAACAAAAGGCATGGTTAAGGTTTTGAAATCTAGATTTGGAATATAATTAAACAGCAGACCTTACTGTGATTAGATAAGCCCTATTGCATAAGGAGCCGTAATGGGCAACATAGCTGAAACTGCAAGAGAGTAGAGTTATGTCTGAAAGGGAGTCATCAAAGGTAATTAATAATCAGATTAAATAGTCATTGTCGCCCATAATATCTAAAGAACCATAAGAGTTGTTTTTACAAGCTCAACAAATAAAAAATAACTTGCAAAAATGGGGCATATTTAATAAGATACTGTCTATGAATAAAACTTTAAAACTTCGTAAAATGGGTGATTCAATTGGCACAACTTTTCCTAAAGAAGTGCTTCAAAAAATCCGAGTGGGAGAAGGTGATACGCTATACGGGGTAGAAACGGCTCGTGGCTTGCTTTTAACACCTTATAACCCAGCAATTGCAAATGCAAAGGATATTGCCAAGAAGATCATTGCTCGAGATAAGGATGCGCTAAAAGCCCTCTCCACGAGATGAATGAGCCAATATGATTTGATGATCAAAAAATCATCATTTGTAAGCTTAAAAAGGTTTGTTAATGCTTCGTTATCATCCAGCCATTCAACAGGGGTTCTAATGTATAATGAGCGCCCATTATCAATACCTTCCCTCGGTCGGACAGCTTTGTTGGAACGGGTCGGTGAATTATGAATAACAGGCAGGAGTAAGTCAAAGTGGCTAATATAAAATCAGCAATTAAACGGGCGCGTCAAGCGGAAATCAGACGCCAACACAATGTAACCATTCGTTCTCGGGTGAGAACTTATATGAAAAAAACAGACGTTGCCATTGAAGCAGGTCAAAAAGATGAAGCGCAATCGGCTTTCAAGTTGGCGCAATCTGAAATGTCAAGAGCCAGTGCTAAAGGCATTTTTAGAAACAACAAAGCATCTCGCGACATTTCACGGCTACACGGTCGCCTAAAAGCAATGGCGTAAAGACGCGGATCTGTTTCCACCACCTGCTGGTTTTACAGTTTTTAACAAGCATAGTTTCAACAAATCATTGAGTGCACCAGATGTGCGCGATCAATGTCGGTGTCTGCCTTGTTATTTTCTGACTCAGTCTGTCGTTCTTGTTTATTAGTAAGGGCTGGCACGGGGTTGCCTTTTATTCGTTGGTCTAATAATTCAAGTACATAGATGAAAAGCCTAATCCTGATCTTCTTCATCTTATTGTCCCCATTGACTTGGGCATCTTCGACTGTTGTTTCCCTCCCTTATAAAGATCTAACATTGAGCGGCAAGGTCATGCTTACAGATAATAAGCATTTGCCAGGCAATGCCGTTGTATTGCTTTTACATGGCACGCTCTCGCATTATGATTCTGAAATCATTTCAGAATTACAGGTTTTACTTGCTGAGTATGAATTGAACTCACTGTCGATTAACTTATCTTTGGAACAAGACGATCGCAAAGGCCCATTTGCTTGTAACAGCAAGCACTTTCATCAGCATGAGGATGCCAAAGCAGAGTTAAAACAATGGATGGTCTGGTTGAAAAAGCAGGGGGTTGAGAAAATCCATCTTTTAGGACATTCGCGAGGCGGGAATCAAATCGCCCAATTCTATGCTGAGCATCATTCTGCCATCCATGGCAAAGTTGCTTTGATTGCGCCCCTGACCTTTTCGGGTCAGTTGAATGCAGCTCAAGCCAAACAATTAAAATGGGCGAAGCAGCAAGTGACATTAGGCAACCCGCAGGCGTTAAAGGCTGTTGATGCATTCCTCCATTGTGGTGAAACGCAGGTTTCTGCGCAATCTGTGATGTCGTATTTAGGAGACGATAAACGCAAAGACACGCCCACCCTTTTAGCAGAAATCTCAAAACCTGTGCTGGTGGTTTATGGCAATGAGGATCCCTTAGCTAAAGCTCTCCCACAGGGGTTGGCAGAAAAGAGTCCCCATCACCCAACGGCAATCATAGACGGTGCTGATCATTTTTTTCGCGATTTTTACGCTGAAGAATTGGTGGAATTGATTGCAGATTGGTATCAATCCAAATGATAGCCTATTGCACTCCATTCACCGAATCGCTAGTGAAGTTGACATAGCGAAAATGCAAATTCATTACATCAATAATTTTGTTTCATTGGCCGATGGTTTGGCAGAGCAGTTGTCTCGCAAAACCACAACGCCTCTGGTGCCATTGAACTTAGTTGTGCCCAACATGTTTGTTGAGCAGTGGTTGTCTGATGCGCTCAGCCAGCGATTATCGGTGTTAGCAAATACCAAAAGGCTGCATCAGAGCACGCTCATTGACACGCTCAGTCAGTTGTTAAAAGTCCCTAAGAGTACAAATTATTCTGTGCCGATTCTGCGCTGGAGAATATTTGATTATTTGAATCGCATTGATGAAAAAAAATTAACTGACTATTGTCAAAGAGGCGGGGACGTTCAGGAACAGTGTTGGTTGCTATCGAGTGAGCTTGCTGCGCTATTTGATGGCTATCAAAAGGAACGTGTAGATTGGCTGTTGTGTTGGCAAAAAGGGAATCGCTTAGGTTTGGGTGATGATGAGGCATGGCAGCAAAAATTGTGGCAACACTTGGTTGAGCATGAACAAGATTCAGTGCCATTATTTGTGCAAATGCAGCAATTAAATCAAAAAATGTCGCAATTGACCAAGGCGCAACAAAACGCGCTCGTTGCGAATTTTGGTAACACCCTCCTTGTGGTGGCTGAGGCCAATATGGAGAAAGATGTTCTGAACGTGTTGAATCAATTAAGTCAATCATTGGAGGTTGTACTATTTGTATTTAATCCCTCACAAGAATACTGGTCAGATCGCGTGCGCCAAAGCCGGCTCAATCAATTTACAGATAATCCTGAGCAACACATTTACCTCAATAACCCAATCTTAACGGCGTGGGGGTCCGAGACGGCACTGTTTGTTGAACAACTCATTGAACTGGGCGCAGATGACAATGCTGTGTCAGATGAACCCATAGGCGACGCCGTCTTGGCGCAATTACAAAGATCCATTATGGCGGACACGGCGATTGATGAGCCTTTTGCCCCAGATGATTCGCTGCAACTCATCCGTGCTCAATCCGCCTATGATGAATTGCAGGTTGCACGCATCAAGGTCAGTGCATTTTTAACTGAAAATCCACACTGCGCTTTGCATGATTGCGCAATTGTGTTAGCCAATGTTGAGCAGTACGCGCCATTGATTCCTGCGGTTTTTCATGATGTTGAATACTCGATAAATCAGCAGGCTTATGATGAGGAATCATTGCATTTCATGACCTTGTTACAGCTTTTGAAGACGCCTGCTGGTCGCTTTAATGATTGGGAATTGTGGCTACTGAACCCACTGTTAGAACAGCAAACGAAATGTTCTAACAGCGTATTGAAGTTGCTATTGCAGCAGTTGTTTGAGTTGGGGGTGCGTTCGGGCGTCAATACGCTGCAAGATGCGCATGGTCTCAGTTGGCGTCAGGGGCTTAGCAGTCTGTATGCGGGTTTGTTGACTCAAGAACGTCAACCCATTGCAGACAATATTATGGCATTACCAGAGAACGTCAACGATTTTGAAAATATTCAATATTTGAGTATTTTCATCCAGAAACTTATTCAATGGGTTGAGCAGTCAAACCAACCCAAAAGTCTCAGTGATTGGCAGTCTTCTTTGTTAACGTTAGTGAAAACAGTTTATGGTGAAGACAAAATCTTGGTGGAATCTTTTACAGCCACAATTGATCAGTGGAGCTCAAGCTTCCCATCGAACCTGGCGCTTCCTTTGATTTCTTGGGAATGTGTGGTCAATGGATTAGCCGATTTTATCAAACAAAAACCACAATTTAGAGCCAATTCAGGTCGCCTCGCCTTTGTCGATTTGAGCAATGTTCAGGGCATTCCAAGGCCTTTCCAAATGGTTCTGGGCATCGGAAGTACGGCACTGAGAACGACGCGTCATGCCAAACAATTTGATTTAAGGCGACATCATCCACGCATGACGGACGCGGCCAAAAACCATTCTGCCGAAAGTTGTCTATTGCAGGTGTTGTGTGCCACACAGAATCAATTAATACTGAGCTACGCTGAGGATAAAATCAATCTAATCATGCACCCCTTGCTGCAGATAATGCCGCCACAATGGTTACAACTGAGTCAAGATAAAAGCGTTAATTCACAGACTAATGTGGGTGCAAATGCGTCTATTGACGAGACGGTTGTAAAGTCAGAAACTATTGAAGAGCCTACTGTTATACCTGAGGTTACCGATGAGGAAAATCCGCTACAATTGAACCAGTCGCTGTTCCCTTTAGAGGGACTCGTGCGGTTTTGGCAAAACCCATTGCGCAGTTATTTCATCAATCAGGGCATTCAAATCCCTTGGTCTAAAGAACGTCAGGTAGAGCATTATCTGTGGGAATCAATGTACGACAGCCAATGGCTTCGTGAAGCGCTGGATTTATTGCAACAATTTCCCAAAGATGCGGCGATGAAGTCGTTGAATGCCATGTTTCACCCGGTCGATAAGATGGTGGTTGAGAATCGGATGGCTGAGATTGTTGCAAAACTTGGCCAATTAGATACGGTAAAGCCTTCACCGCTTGAACGATTGTGGCTTGATGACCAAGTATGTTTGTACGCTCAAGACCAATTATTGCAGGACGGACAGCCAATGATGCTTGTCATGAAGGAGCCGCATGCTCGACAAAAAACACAAGCCTGGATTTGGCATCTTTTCTGTTGTGCTCAAGGCAAAAACACCGATTTTGTCATTGAGTCCATCACCCAATCGCCATTGAGGCTTAATGCGATTCCTCAACAAGACGCCAAAGAACAATTACAACATCTTTTTGAACTCAGCCAAACTGGGCTGAATGAGGCAATGCCTTATTTTCCCGACACCTGTTTTAAATGGGCGAAACAAAAGCCTGAAAATAAACATATCGTACCCAATGATTTTTTTGTGCGATCCACTGACAAAGGATTCGGGGATTTGGATGACCCATACAATGCATTGTGGTATGCCAGCAAAAAGTCATTGGATGCAAAAGCCATAAAGGCCGAAGTGTTGAAGCATATAGAATGTTACACCCCATTGATTGTTCAACCATTTTTAGATGCGCAATCATAAGCACCTAAATTACCGCTTGATGAAAGCCATATTGCCATTCCAAGGCGGTTCAACGTGTTAAAATTCCGCCTCATTTTAAGCCGACCCAAAATCCATGAACGCCGAATATAAACCGCAACAGATCGAATCAGAAGTCCAAAAATTGTGGGATCAACAGGACAGTTTTTCGACTGATCTTGCCGACGACAAGCCAAGATACTATTGTTTGTCCATGTTCCCTTACCCCTCAGGGAAATTACATATGGGCCATGTCAGAAATTACACCATCGGCGATGTGATTTCAAGATTTCAGAGAATGCAAGGTAAGAATGTATTTCAACCGATGGGTTGGGACGCTTTTGGTCTGCCTGCGGAAAATGCGGCCATTAAAAATAAAGTCCATCCTGCAACGTGGACATACAAAAATATTGACGAAATGCGCAGCCAACTCAAACGACTGGGCTTTGCTTATGATTGGTCAAAAGAGATCGCCACTTGCCATCCTGATTACTATAAATGGGAACAATGGTTTTTTATCCAATTGTTTAACAGCGGGCAAGTTTATCGTAAAAAAAGTGTGGTCAACTGGGATCCGGTCGATCAAACGGTATTAGCCAATGAACAGGTGATCGATGGTAGAGGTTGGCGTTCAGGGGCGATTATAGAGCGACGCGAAATTTTGCAGTGGTTTTTGAAAATTACCGACTATGCCCAAGAATTGCTTGATGAATTGGATCACCTTAATTGGCCAAATTCGGTGGTTCAAATGCAACGCAACTGGATCGGTCGTTCTGAAGGCGTTGAAATTGATTTTGTCGTCGCCGAGAACAGCGAAAAACTTCAGGTTTACACCACACGCCCTGATACTTTAATGGGGGCAACATTTTTAGCGATTGCGCCAGAACACCCACTATTAAAAGACATTAAAGATCCCAAATTAGAAGCCTTTATTCAAACGTGTCGCCAGATGGATGTGGCTGAATCCAGTATGGAGACCATGGAAAAAACTGGCATGGCAACGCCATTCACAGCAATACATCCTATAACGGGTGAGCAAATGCCAATTTGGGTGGCCAATTTTGTGTTGATGGGTTATGGCACGGGTGCGGTCATGTCCGTACCTGCCCACGACGTTCGCGATCATGCTTTTGCTTTGAAATACCAGTTGCCAATTGTCCAAGTCATTAAACCAAGCGATGGTGAAGACATCGACATTCAAGCACAGGCTTATACCGAGCATGGCATCTTATGCCAGAGTGGCGCCTTTGATGGCATGGATTTCTCTCAAGCGTTTGACGCCATCGCTCAGGCATTGACGGCGCAAGGGCGGGGTAAGAAGCGGGTCAACTTCAGGTTGCGCGATTGGGGCGTTTCACGGCAAAGGTATTGGGGTTGCCCCATTCCTATCATTCATTGCAAATCTTGTGGGCATGTACCAGTCCCTGATTCCGATTTACCTGTGACACTGCCTGAAGACATACAAATTGATGGTTCAGGATCATCATTGAAAAAAATGGCGGGCTTTACTGACACGCCGTGCCCTCAGTGCGGTGAGCCAGCCGAAAGAGAAACCGACACCTTAGATACTTTTTTTGAGTCTTCTTGGTACTATGCGCGCTTTTGTAGCCGTGATCATACAACAGGCATGTTAGACGAACACGCCAAGCCGTGGTTGCCAGTGGATCAATACATTGGCGGCATTGAGCATGCCATACTGCATCTGCTTTATGCACGCTATTTTCATAAACTGATGCGCGATAGGGGCATGGTTGAGGGTAACGAACCATTCAAGCAGTTGTTGACTCAAGGTATGGTGCTTAAAAACGGTGAAAAGATGTCAAAATCGAAGGGTAACACGGTTGATCCACAGCGTTTAATTGATCAATACGGTGCAGACACAGTGCGATTGTTTGCCATGTTTGCTGCCCCACCAGAACAATCTTTGGAGTGGTCAGATGCTGGGGTAGAAGGGGCATCCCGATTCCTTGGTCGCCTGTGGCGCATAACCCAGATGAATGTCGGGCAAGAGACCAAACCTCTTAGTGACTTAACTGAGTCGCAAAAAATGCTGCGCTTTGAAATCCATACGGCGCTGCAAAAAGCCAGCAGAGACATTGGTGAGCGTCATCACTTCAATACAGCCATCGCTGCGATGATGGAATTGCTCAATGCCCTCAGCAAATTTGAAGTCAATAATGTTCAAGACAGAACCATTTTATTGGAAGGGTTAAACATTTGCGTCTTGGTGTTATCGCCCGTGGTGCCACATTTTGCCCAAGCATTATGGTCTGCATTGGGACACCCAGGATTGATTATGGAAGCGTCTTGGCCAGAGGTCGATGTCCAAGCCTTACAAAGAAGTCACATTGAATTAGTCGTTCAAATCAATGGTAAACTTCGAGGTCGAGTCACAGTGGATGCTAATGAACAGGAAGAAAATTTGATTAAAATTGTTTCTGAAAACGAGAACGTCGCCAAGTTTTTAGTAGATGTGACCATTGTTAAAACCATTTATATACCTGGCCGCTTGTTGAATATCGTCGTCAAATAGGGACAGGTTCAACTTTTTGCGATAGCTAAGTCCTATTTAACTTTCCACGGTAGAGGTTGATTCAAATTTAAGTCAATCATCTGAAACAAGGGCCACGGATTTCCGTTTAAACTTAACATACCATCATTTAATGCGGCTGTTGCTTCGTAAGAGTCACTGGTGACTACAGCAATGCCCATTGATACTGGAAACCCGATTAAATTAACAAACGGCGTGTTCTCTATCATTTTTTTATTAACACTTATTTTTAATTGTCCATCAATAGACGAGACAAGATCCATCAGTGTATTAAGCTCAATCAGACGTTGCTGACTGCTGTAAGAAAGATTTGAATCAATTCGAGATTTACCGTCACTATTGCTCAACTCGATTTGGTTAGTAAATGTCAGTCCTGGCCTTATTGATTCACCAATATTTTTAATGTAGTCAATGTACTGCTGGGTTAAATCATCACCAGAGACTTTTGGATTCGAGTCTTTTAACCTTGAAATAAGTGATTGATTTAACGTACTATCCGCATCAATTATATTTTTCAAATCAGCAATGTCTATACCAGATAACTGTGATTGAGCATCAAACTGAAAATTAGGAATTTCAGCACCTAACTGCGGTACTTTCAGTATTAAATTCCCAATGCTAAACTGCATGACTCCTTTATATTTATCGCTTTTTTCAGAAGAAGTCACTGAAAAGATTATAGACTCTAGTATTGCTTCAATGTCGCTACTACCTTTTACCGTCAGGCTTGGCACATTCATTACAAAATTCCCTTGCAAAATTGTACCTTTATATAACTCGTCAATATCAAATTTAACGGTAGAGGCTTTACTATTAAGAGAAAATATCTGCTCGGCGTCTTCACGGACTTCAATATTGATCGCACCAATTTCTAACTCACCGTTTACGTCTGTTGCGCCAACATTGGGTGAGAGTTCAAACGTGAGTCCATCAAAATCCAGTTTGAAATCTGAGCTGCTTGAGTGACTTAATTGGCCCATCTTTTTCGAATCCAGATTGATAGCCTCAACCCGAAAAGCTAAATTAACCTCATTGCCAAAACCAATATGCACAGTGGCAATAATGGGCTCATTTCTGTGAAATAGGGTATTTAGAAATTTCTTGGCATTTTGGCTAAGTTCGTTTTGATCGACCTTGGTCACAATATAACTAGCACCAACTTTTAAGCCGTCAGGAGTTATCATAAATGGGCCATGATAAATTTCATGGATAAGGCCAATTTTCACAGCGTCGAGTTTTGGGTGCCCAGAGTCGTCAAATTCTAAGATCGTTCGTGCTCGACTGGTAAGATGACCTTTTTCGTAAGATCCGATCTTCATTGTCACGATGGGCTGTTCTTTTTGCAAGGCATCATTAGTAATAGCCACGCCACGGTAAAACAATTCCTTCGTTTTATTCGATGAATAAAAACCAGCGGCAATCACTACTATAAAAGCAATCACAAAAAATGCAATTAGAATTTTTTTCATTACAAACTCCTTATTTAATGTATGAAAATATTAATCTGAAAAAAGCCAAACGAACCGATTGCCTTGTGCCAATAACCATTGGCTTGTATGACCTCTCTCGCGTCACCGATTAATTTGTCTTTTCTTTCTTAAATTACTTACTGAGCACTATTTTCTTTTGTGCCTGATATTCTTCATCAGTTAAGATGCCATTATCTAATAGCTCTTTTAGCTTTTTAAGTTCAATCTGCAAATTTCTATCACCTTTGTCATTTATTTTGTCGTCTATTTCTATTCGAACGGTGGGCGTTTTGCTTTCTTCAAAATCACCAGCACGCCCAAATGAATCCACCTTACCTTTGATTAAGAGAACGTAGTACGGGTCTGTGAATCCTTTAAAGGCATGGCCGGTTGTTTCAGAAAATCGGTAGTTAAGATACTCCTTGTCGCCTTTGGCTGATTTGCTCGTTGGTTTGCCGAGAACAGCGATGACTTCTGGTTTAGTCATGCCTAATTGGACATGGTTGAGTTTATTTGCTGTAGCACATCCGAGTAGCGCAAGTGCTAACAAAACTAAAATCGCGTACTTCATTTTGATTGATCTCATTTATGTATATGATTAATTTCTAAGTCGCAGCGACATATTCACACGTCGCCATGATTATTCATTCATTTGCCAATTTTACAACGATGTGTCGTTTGTTAACGTAATTTGGATTTTTAAAGGTTTATATAACCTTAACGCCCCGCATCAGGGCGGTGTAGCTATCCGCTGGAGTTACTTGTTATGCAATATTGTATTTAGAATTTCGATATATCTATCCGAAACAATGGCGACCTCTTTATAGGCCATTTCAAGTAATTTTGCCACCTCTTCATTTTCACCTAATGGCTTGTAGTTTTTGTCTTCCATATATTTATTAATGGCACTGATTCGATCTTCCTGACCTTCTAAAAAGATTTGGTACTCCTTACTCCCTTTATTTTTGTTGCATGATTTGCAACTTGGAACCAAGTTGCCAAGTCGATGTTCTCCAAACGATTTTCTGTTGATAGGCACCACATGGTCCATGACTATTTCTTTATCTGAGCCACAATATGCACATTTGTTATGAAAATAAGCTTTTGTTTTTTCCCAATCTTTCTTTTTAAACGACTCTTCGCCGAGGTTGCTTAAGATCGTTCTTATTAAGCTGTTTTGAGCATTTCCAATGGCATTTCCTTTGAACCTACTATTAACTCGAGTGACTGATTTAGGACGATTCTTAATATTATTATCAGCCGCATTTAAACTATCGATCAAATCTTGATCGGCTATGCCCTTTTTGACAATATAATCGATGAATCGTTGTCTATTTCTAAGGAACCATTGACTTGAGGCTCGTACCGTCTTTCCTCTTACATGATACAAATCCGCCCAATACCTTACCCCTTCTTCTTCAGAAATCAAAGCGGATTCTTTGTAGAATGGAAAATATATTCCAAAAGTTTCCTTTGAATAATCTTTATCAGCAAGATTTTCGAGTTCACCGTGATCTTGATCTTCACAATATTGAAATATCTTTTCTATGTGGTGTTTGACTAGAATTCCGATTGCCACTTTTGCCTCCATTTGATTTTCTAATAGTTCGTTGTAAACTCAGACTTTTTCCAAATCGTTTCATTGGTCATTTTTGTTGATCATGAAATTTTCTGTTCATTCAGTATCGTCGATACGGTGCAGACGACAAATGTAGTCGGTTATGCAGTGTTCAGTCTAGGCGATGAAATTTTAATAAATCTCCTTGAGCGACGGTTGAGTTTTCTGGGATTTCGATCAAGGCATTGGCCCAAACGGTGGCACTCAAAGCGTTAGATTGCTGTTTGTCGTGTATGGTTGCATACAACTGCCCTTGCTTATTCTGGATGCGCGCCCGTAAAAACTCGCGGCGTTCATTGGCTTTATCTCGTTGAAAATCCGCTATTGCAAATGCAGGTGGGGCGGTTGGCTCTGCCAATCCCTGTGCTTTCATGAGTAGGGGCTTGGCCAATATTTGAAGCGTAACAAATGCTGAAACGGGATTGCCTGGTAAGCCAATGTATTTGGCTAAATCAATGGTACCCATAACGATGGGTTTGCCTGGTTTCATTAGAACTTTCCAGGCGATAATCTCGCCGAGGGATTCTACGGCGGCGCGCATATAATCTTTTTCGCCCACCGATACCCCACCTGTGGTGATGATAAAGTCTGCCTGCTTGCTCGCACTAAGTAAGGCTTGTTTGGTCTGCTCTAAATCATCCATCACATGCGCGCGGGTTACGTTAAAGCCCCATTGCTGCATGTGGTGTACGACTAAGGGGGTATTGGAATCATAAATTTGTCCAAGTTCTAAGGGTTCCCCAGGCGCAATGAGTTCATTGCCTGAGGTAATAACATGGATATTTAAGGGTTTATAAACAGGGACTACGGTTAAGCCACTCGACGCCAATAAACTGATGTGTTGAGCAGACAGCTTATCACCCTTGCGTCCAATCACCGCGCCGCGCTTGATGTCCTCTCCTTTGAAGCGGACGAATTGATGCAAGGTTGGTTTTTCAGCGATTTGCACCCCATTAGCATCGGTTGTACAAATTTCTTGCATAACCACACAATCTGCACCATGGGGGATTAAAGCACCGGTGAATATGCGTGCCACCTGATTTTGAGGGAGGTCTTTTGGCGGTTCGCCAGCAGCACAAGTGATGGCAATGGGCATTTTAGTTTGTTTTTGCCAGTCGCTTTGGCGTAAGGCAAAGCCGTCCATTTGGCTGTTGTTCATCGGCGGTGAGTCGATCAAACTACAAACGTCTGACGCCAAAATGCGCCCATGTAAAGCCGCTAAGGGGACTGTTTCAACTTGTGGCGGTGGTGGGCATTGCGCCAGCAACAACTCGATGGCTTCATCGACGCTTAGCATGGCTATCCGCCGGTCACAGGAGGAAATAAAGCGACTTCACTGTGCGCTGTAATCGGTGTATCTAATTGAGCCATCTGATGATCGACGGCGAAGCAGAGCTGGTCTTGGTTGATTTTTTTGAATGGGTGATGATGTTCATTGAGCCAATGTTTGACATCGGCGACGGTTTGCAATCGTTCTTCGATTTGTAGTCCTTCACACGCCATTTGTTCTCGAACTGAGGCAAAAAATTTAACTTGTATCATTTAGCCTCCTAAGGATGCCATTTGGCGAAATTCAATGTTGTGGACGTTCTCGCGAAAGAAATGACGTTCAGGTTTGCGTTTGATCGCCTCTAATATGATTGTTTTCATGACTTCTTTAGACACGTTTTGGCGTAATGGTTCTAATAAATTGACACTGTCCGATTGCCCAAGACACAATGCTAATACCCCTTTGGAGGTTAATCGGACTCGGTTGCAAGTTTCACAAAAATGCTGTGAGACAGCAGAGATCACCCCAATTTTATTTTGGCTATTGGAGATTTTGTAATAGCGAGCCGGACCATTGCCTTTGTTGGCAGTGGTGGGGGAGAGAGATTGACCAAAATGCTGTTCTATGCGCTGTAATATCAGATCGGATGGATAATGTTGCTTCATTAACTCAATGCCAGATGTGCCGATGGGCATAATCTCAATAAATCGCAAGTCGATGTGATGATTGATTGCCCACTCAGCCATGGATTCAATTTCATCGTCATTAACCCCTTTCATGACCACGCAATTGATTTTTACGGGGCTAAGTCCCACGCGTTGGGCTTCATATACACCAGAGAGCACTGCATTTAAATCACCACCACGGGTGATGGCTTTGAATTTTTCAGCTATGAGCGAATCCATTGAAACATTGACGCGATCTAAACCAGCTTGTGCCAGTCCAGCCGCATGCTTTTCTAAACGATGGGCGTTGGTTGAAAGCGCAATTTCGTTCAGCCCATTGATGCCAGAAAGATTTTGGATGAAGCCTTCAAGCCCTTTGCGCACAAGGGGCTCGCCACCAGTGATGCGAACATTTTTCAAGCCTAATTCAACAAAGCATTCAATGATAAATTGGAGCTCCTCAAAGCTGAGATATTCGCTGTGGTGCCCTTCTGGATGATAACCCCGTTCAGGCATGCAGTAATTACAACGATAATTGCAACGATCGGTGACTGAAACTCTTAAATAATCGATGGTTCGATTGAAAGGGTCAATGATTTTGGGAGCTGATGGAGGGGCGATTGCATTCATAGCGTTATATTCTATCAAACATAACGATTATAAATGTGGGATTTGTGGGTTATGCGCACAGGTGATTTGAAGGAACAGGCAGTCGATCCCTTGTCATCTATACAATTTACACCGTGTTTTAAGGTCCGTACAAGATGCGCTGTTGTATAGATTTAAGAAGGGGGCGGGGAGCTACAACGGAAATTTGTGAAGGGGTGGTGCGGGCTGAGTGAATGGTATAAATAGCTTGAAGGCGCATGACCGTTTTCAATGCGCACCAATGCCGCTTCTAAGTCGATCAAACCATGTCCAAATAAGTCATCAACCCCAGGTTCCCCAATATCAATGGCCGTTTCAAATAGCAGCGCGACAATTTGTTTGGGGGTATATGAGCGGTTGTAGTAACGGCTGGCTTCCATTAAGGTTGCCAATATGCCAGAGAAGGTTGCAGCCGCTTGTGAAGTTGCGCCTAATCCAGTTTCTAAGACAGTCAAAGTGTAGCTTTTGGCATCGTCCGCACGGGCGCGAATGGTTTTGTATTCCACATTGTTAAAATAAGCAGCCTGAAGGGTGACAATGGCGCCGTCAGCGGATTTTAGATCATAAAAATAAGGCAGTAAATTGGCTGGATCTAAGCACTGTTGCTTGTGCCACACATTGGGATGATCAAAATTATTACCGAGAGATTTACTGACGACCAAACCATCGTGGATGGCTTCTGCCCAATCTTCAAGGCGATGGCTCACTTGTGGGCTGATGAGCGAAACGTTTAAAATATCAGCGCCCAAAGATCGTGCTAAATTGGCATAGAAGTAGGGCGGGATATTGAGTTCATTAAATTGCTTTTGGATGAAATAATGAGTATGCGCTGGACCTGCAAATATATGAAAGTCGAGTAAGGTCGCCAAAGGCGCATAATCCAACATAAACCGAGCCATCAGTGTGCCGTGATTGTATGGTTGGCTTTGCCCTAAGGGTCGCAAGAATTGGTCATCAATTTGTTTGAGCCGCCAAGCAACAGAATGATTGGTTATATCGCGCTTTAGGATGCCTTCATCCATGACAGCAATGTTCACCCCACGACCTCTGAAGGTTCTTAGCTGTTGATCGAGCACATATTTTTTGTGTTGCTGGCGCGAATAGTCTAAACGTTGTTTTTCATCAGGCCCCAAAGCAGGGTCAATGGTTGCAACGCCTTGTTCGATTTGTAGGGTTTGCGAACTGAACAAGCTGAGGGGCGGCGTTCTAAAGGTGATCAGCCTGTAGTCGTGCATTTTTGCCTGATTAGCGGCGCCGGCAATTAAGCGATCCAAACGTATTTCGTACTCGGTGTCAAAACGCAGGTTGGTGCCAATGCGATTGACACCACTGCGATAAAAAGCGTTTGGGCTTATGCTGAGCGTTCGATTATTTATCCGGATGAATCCACTACTGGCGAGGACTTTGAAAGCGCTTGCACTGTATTGATACTGGTTGCTAAAGTCGGCTTTAGTCGGTTGGATGGTCAATGTCCCCGTATCCAACGATTGGATGATTTGGGTAAATGTGATGCTAATGGGTTTGAATAAGTGCCATTGAGGACCACCCACATTGGCTGATTCAATTGTTAAACCATCTTCAGAAACCCAAGTTTGCCCAGTACTGTGTTGGTATGGCTGACCATCTTTATGCGCCCATAATGACCAATAAACCGTGGTTTCACGAGGGAATGGACCAAAAAAGTAAGGCGAATCGATGTCTGTGTCATGTTCAGTTAGGCGATAAAAATTGGTTAGAGCATCCGCCGTGGTCGAGCGTGTACTCCAGTAAAGGGTGTAGCGATATTGTTCATTCTGCAACCACTGAAGTTTGACTTCACCAGGCGGCGAATCTGCCACCAGTGAATCAATGGAAACAGGCGTTTGGGCGCTCGCAGTACTAAATATAAACCCACAAAAGACCAGGACCACACCTTGAATGATGTATTTGGGCAGAAAAAAATGGAAAGAGAGGTGAAGGTTCGATGGATTGGCAAAAAATTTGGACATGGGTATGACTGATTGTACGAGCGAATTCATGTTTTTGATGCTTTTGATAGCAATAATAAGGAAAGTCGGTGAATTTTGAAATATCAAGGTGGGTATTTTACGTTACAATGCCAGCCCGATTTACACTGGTCGCAAGTGTAAAGCAATTATCAATTATTTTTACCTTGGAGTAGAGCATGTCAGAATTTAATTTACAAGCAACAGTCCGATCAGATGTGGGGAAAGGTGCGAGCCGCCGCCTACGTCATTCTGGGCTCGTTCCTGCAATCGTTTATGGGGGCAACAAAACCCCAACCTCAGTCACTTTGGAACACAATACCTTATGGAATGTTTTGGCCAAAGATGAGCGCATTTTTACATCAATTATAGATTTAGAAATTGCAGGCAAATCTGAACAGGTGGTCATTAAAGATTTACACAGGCATCCTTATGCGAATAAGTTGCTTCATGTTGATTTTCAACGCATTACTAAAAACCAGTTCATCACCAAACGCGTACCATTAGCCTTTGTTGGCAAGAGCAAATCACCTGGCGTTAAGCTCGGGGCTTTGTTGACACCATTGATGCAAACCTTAGATGTGTATTGTTTGCCAGAGAATCTGCCTGATCGGATTGAAATCGATTGTGCAAATTTAAATGCGGGTGATTCCTTGAAGATGTCTGAAATTCCATTGCCCAAAGGCGTGGTGTTGTCAGCATTAAGAAAAGGCGGTGACGAGTACAATCACGCCGTTGTCGTATTGGGTAAAGCACGTACGTAATCCTTCGTTAGAATACCACAGGGTATTTTAAATATGGCGGTAAAACTCATTGCTGGATTAGGCAATCCAGGTGAGCGATATGCGGCGACACGACATAATGTGGGCGTCTGGTTCATCAATGAATTGCTTCGTCAGCACAGCTTAACCTTAAAGTTTGAGTCGCGATTTGACGGTGCCTATTGTGTGTTTGAACATGCCCATGGTCGCGTCTTGCTTTTTCAAAGCAGTGAGTACATGAATGCCAATGGACTCGGTGTGGCAAAAATCGCTCGTTTTTTTAAAATACCCATCGACGCCATCCTAATTGCTCACGATGAGCTCGACTTTCCAACGAGTCAAATTCGTTTGAAAGTTGGGGGTGGTCATGGGGGGCACAACGGTTTGCGCGATTGCATCAAACACCTTCAGGGCGATGGATTTCTGCGTTTACGAATCGGCATTGATCATCCGGGCTATGCCGATGATGTTACCCCTTACGTATTATCAAAACCGCCTGCTAAAGATAGGGAAGCCATTGACCATCGCATCTATGAGGTGACTCAATTGCTTGATCTATTGATAAAAGGCGACTATGGATCGTTCATGAATACCATCCACACCAAAACGGATGAATAAAATCATACTTCAATAGGAGAGAGACAAAATGGGTTTTAAATGTGGCATAGTTGGATTGCCGAATGTTGGAAAGTCAACCTTGTTTAATGCTCTGACCAATGCGCAGATCGAGGCAGCAAACTACCCTTTTTGTACGATCGATCCCAATGTGGGTGTCGTCCCCGTCCCTGACGAACGGTTAAATCAGCTGGCACAAATTGTGTCACCGCAAAAAGTCATTCCTGCTGTGATGGAGTTTGTTGATATTGCTGGCTTGGTTAAAGGCGCGTCTGAAGGCGAAGGCTTGGGTAATCAGTTTCTTGCAAATATTCGTGAAACCGATGCCATTATTGAGGTTGTCCGTTGTTTTGAAGATGACAATGTCATTCACGTGGCAGGACAAATCGATCCCTTGCAAGACATTGAAATCATCAATTACGAGTTGGCACTAGCAGACTTAAGCAGCATTGAAAGAAGCATTGAACGCACCAGTAAATTAACACGCTCAGGCGATAAATCCGCTTTAAATATGCTGGATTTACTCAAACGCGCACAAAAACATTTGGCTGAAGGTCGATGGTTGCGCACAATGGCAATGGATGCCGACGAACGCGCTCAATTAGCACCGTATAATTTGCTAACACTTAAGCCTCTGTTGTACATTGCCAATGTCTCTGAAGAAGGGTTTGAAGACAATCCCTTATTGGACCAAGTCGTTCAACAAGCCGAACGAGATGACGCGATTGTTATACCCATCAGCGTGCATTTAGAGAGCGAGATTGCTATGTTAGATGAGGCTGAACGCTCAGAATATCTCGAAGAAATGAACATTTTAGAACCTGGTTTAAATAAATTGATCAATGCAGGCTATGGCTTGCTGGGCTTGCAAACCTATTTCACTGCAGGTGAAAAAGAGGTTCGAGCTTGGACCATTCCTGTCAATACCTCAGCACCCAAAGCGGCTGCTAAAATTCATAATGATTTTGAGAAAGGCTTCATTCGCGCAGAAATCATTGCCTTTGAGGATTACATCACCTACAAAGGTGAAACCAAAGCGCGCGAGAATGGCAAATTAAGGTTAGAAGGCAAGGATTACATCGTCCAAGATGGCGATGTTATTCACTTCCTATTTAATGTTTAAATGATTTATTCTGGGGAAGTCATCGCCTCGGTATATTAAAATCACCTTGAATGGTTTTATTGGCAGAATGACCGTCTGCCAATTTCTGAACCAAAAAATCGCTTAGCCAATTGAGGAATCATCATGTCAGCTGATTTATTAACCCAAGTCATATTGCCATTTTCTTTATTTTTAATCATGTTTGGTCTGGGTCTCACCTTGACTCGGGCAGACTTCAAACAAATTTTATTGTCTCCAAAAGCGGTTGTTGTCGGCATTTTAGGACAATTACTGTTACTGCCATTTGTGGCATTTGTACTAGCAGTATTGTTTAGGTTACCACCAGAATTAGCGGTCGGTTTGATGATCATCTCCACCGCACCAGGGGGTGCCACATCAAATATGTACAGCTATTTGTTCAAAGGGGATGTATCGTTGTCAATTACCTTAACCGCAGTGGTGAGCTTGATCACACCGTTTACCTTACCCTTGGTCATAGCTGCCAGCATGGTGTATTTCATAGGGAGTGGCACAGATATACAGCTACCCATTGTTAAAACCATCATCCAACTTCTTATTATTACAATCATACCGGTGACGTTGGGCATGATTGTCTTAGCCCGCTGGGCGGGATTTGCGAAGAAAGCAGAGCAGGTATTAAAATGGTTTTCCATCGCATTTTTAGCCTTGATCATTGTTCTAATCATCCTTAAAAACAGGCAGGACATGCTGTCATTTTTTGCGCAGGCAGGGCTGGCCACGCTGACATTGAATGTGTGTGTGCTTATTTTAGGCTACGCCTTGGCTCAACTCGCGCAGCTTACTCAAGCCCAGAAAATCACCATTGGGTTTGAGGTGGGCTTACAAAACGGCACGCTGGCCTTAGTGGTTGCAAGCTCAATCATCGGCAATGAAGTCATGGCGATTCCCGCCGTCACCTATAGCATCATCATGTTTATCACAGGTGCATTATTTGGACGGATCGTTAATCGACCTTAGGTCATTCACACGCTGGGCTCAAGACCGAGAATGAATAAAATCTCTAATTGTTTAATGGGCATTGCGAGTTTAGGATAAGATAAAACGTTCATGATAAAAATTATTGGATTGTTGTTTGGAATAATCTTGCTTCAAGGTTGTGGTGGTTCCTCATCGCCTTCTGAAAATACCCCTCCAACATCGAGCGCAAGAGTCAGTCCAGCGACAGTAGCCAGTGGTGCAACCTTTACACTGATCGGCTTTGGTTCTGATGCAGAGGGTCAGGCCTTGACCTATTTATGGACTCAAACAGCAGGCTCAACCGCAACGCTTTCAAATGCGATTGCTTCTATAACAGTGGCGACAGCACCCTCAGTCAGTACGACTGAAACCTTAACATTTCAGTTTGCAGTGAGTGATGGTCAAACAACGGTGGTCAAAACAATAAATGTTCAGCTATTAGCAGCACCAGCCAACACACCACCCACATCGACCGCAACCATCAGCTCAACCACTGTAGCCAGTGGTTCAACATTTACACTGACGGGCTCAGGCACTGATGCAGAGGGTCAAACCTTGACCTATTTATGGACTCAAACAGCAGGCACAACCGCAACGCTTTCAAATGCGATTGCTTCTATAACAGTGGCGACAGCACCCTCAGTCAGTACGACTGAAACCTTAACATTTCAGTTTGCAGTGAGTGATGGTCAAACAACGGTGGTCAAAACAATAAGTGTTCAGCTATTAGCAGCACCAGCCAACACGCCACCCACATCGACCGCAACCATCAGCTCAACCACTGTAGCCAGTGGTTCAACATTTACACTGACGGGCTCAGGCACTGATGCAGAGGGTCAAACTTTGACCTATTTATGGACTCAAACAGCGGGCTCAACAGCCACCCTTTCAAATGCAACTGCTTCTATAGCAGTGGCGACAGCACCCTCAGTCAACGCCACTGAAACCTTAACATTCCAGCTAGCAGTGAGTGATGGTCAAACAACAGTGGTCAAAACGGTGAGTATTAGATTATTACCACAACCTGCACCTCCCAATACGCCCCCAACATCGACAGCAAGAGTCAGTCCAACCTCAGTTGCCAGTGGTTCTGTTTTTACACTCACAGGCTCAGGCATTGATGCAGAGGGCCAACCCTTGTCCTATTTATGGACTCAAACAGCGGGCTCAACAGCCACCCTTGCAAATGCGACTGCTACTGTAACAATGGCGACAGCCCCCTCAGTCAGTGCTACTGAGACCTTAACATTCCAGTTTGCAGTGAGTGATGGTCAATCAACAGTGGTCAAAACGGTGTCTGTTAGTCTATTACCAGCCTCTGCACCACCCAACACCCCACCCACATCGACTGCAACAATCAGCTCAACCACAATTGCCAGTGGTTCAACATTCACACTCACAGGCTCTGGCTCTGATGCAGAAGGTCAAACTTTGACCTATTTATGGACGCAAACAGCCGGCGCAACAGCGACCCTCTCAAATGCAACTGCGCCTATTACGACTGCGACAGCACCCTCAGTCAGTGCCACTGAGACCTTAACATTCCAGTTTGCAGTGAGTGATGGTCAAACAACAGTGGTCAAAACGGTGAGTGTTCGGCTATTACCACAACCTGCACCACCCAATACACCCCCAACATCAACCGCAACAATCAGCTCAGCCACAGTTGCCAGTGGTGCAACTTTTACATTGATCGGCTCCGGTTCTGATGCTGAAGGTCAACCCTTGGCCTATTTATGGACCCAACCAGCGGGCACGCCAGCAATCATAACCAACGCACAATCTTCCGTCACAACGGTAACGGCACCAATATTAAACAGCAGCACACAATTGACTTTCCATTTGGCGGTCAGTGATGGGCAAACTACCACTAATAGTAGTGTCACAGTGACCGTTCTTGCAGTGGTGAGTCAAGCGGTTTCAATGGCAGCTTTGGGCGAACTTATTTTCCATGATGTGAATTTATCTCGAGATCGCAACCAATCATGCGCGACTTGCCACGATCCCGGCCATGCTTTTATTGACACAAGAACCAATACGGTTTTAAAAGCCGCATCGGTTGGTCAAGATGGTGTTGTATTGGGCACCAGAAACTCGCCTTCAATCAATTATGCGAACCGCATTCCCACATTCAGCTTGGTCAGGGGTAATCCTGTTGGCGGGCAATTTTTGGATGGTCGGGCTTCAACACTATCCGCTCAAGCGGGTGGACCATTTATCAATGCGGTTGAGATGCAACTGGAGAATCGAGCGGCTGTGATCACCCGCATTATGCAGAACAGCACCTATGTGGCTTCATTTACAGCATTGTTTGGAAGTGCAATTTTCAGTTCAACGACACTGGCTTATTCAGCTTTAGAACAAAGCGTGGCAACGTTTGAACAACTAAGCACGCAATTTGCCACATTTGATTCAAAATATGACCGCTCAATCAGAGGGCAGGCAACCTTAACTGCCAGTGAAATTCGTGGCAGAAACTTATTCTTTAACCGTCAACAAACAAACTGCGTCACCTGTCATGCTCTCAGCAACACAGTAAACACCGCAAATGAATTGTTTTCAGATTTTAATTACGAAAACATTGGCGTCCCAGCAAATACCGTCTTAAATGCCGCCAGAATGGCAAATGGTCAAGGTGTAGTGATCGACCAAGGCGTATTAAATAACCCCGCGGTAACAGCGGGCAATCAAGCTGGTAGATTCAAAACACCCTCATTGAGGAATGTTTCCGTAACCGCCCCCTATATGCACAATGGGGTCTTTCAGAATTTGCGTACCGTATTAGAGTTTTATGATTTCAGAGCAAACGCTCGCCGAAGACCGAATAATCCTGAAACTGGCATTCCTTGGCGTCCTCCTGAAGTGAACCAAAATCTTGCCAATCTAAATATGCCTCAGCTAACAAACACAGAAATAAACGACTTGATCGCCTTCTTCAACACCCTAACCGATCAGCGATACGAATCGCTTATCCCCTCATCACAATAAAGCAATATCCGCCCAATTAGATAATCATCAGGCGCAATGCGATTGCATCACCAACAAACAGGATAATTCGAAATAAATTCATAAAAATTAAATAAAAGTTGAAAATTCACATATTTTGTGTATAATTTTCCTCAGAGGGAATGGATTTATTCATTTTCTACAGGCAGATTAAAGGCTGCCGACAATTTTATCACCTCGGCAGTGTCTTATTTTTTGATTTGTTTTTAACTATTAAAAAAAGCTCTGCGCATCATTTGGAGGACATCAATCATCTATAAATTTCAAGATGGTTGCTCTCAAATCCCTGTGGATATTTTACAAAAACTTTTCCTACAGTCAAACTAATAAAACAAATTTAGTAATTGAGCCGAATCATATCGAGAGGGCTTGTAAAAGCTTAAGATATTTATTGTTAAGGTATTTTCACGTCAATTGCGGCGAAAACATCCTAGACGTATGTGGGAATATCATTGGGAAAATAATTTCAAGATTTAATGTTTCAAATTTAACTGGAATAAACGACAGTTTCAAAATTGAGCTTCAAATAGGGATTATTTTAAGTAAATTAATTAAACCATGAAAAGGAGTAATTAAATGAACGACGTAAATCAACAAATTAAAGGCACGAGACGAAAGACTAGTTCTCGTATTGTTGCAATCAAAGGTGCGTCTAGATCATCCATTACCAGAAAAGATGATTTTCAGATATCAGACATTTTGCTGATAAAGCCTTTTAGTGGCCATCCAATTGATGACCATTTCGCAATGAAAAAAACCTTTAAACCAACAGTTGGGTTTGATGACCTGACTGAATTTTTTAGAAAGGGGTTTATTGACTTGTATGAACTTAAGCAACTGATTGTTGCGTTTTGTGATACGGTTGATCAACTCAAATTAAATCAAAACATTTTTTATGGAGGAGGCGCTATCATCCAGGGGCGCTTTAATAACTATGGCAAGTAAACATGTTAAGTTAGACAATTTAACCCTTAACAGGATAAGCATTAAACTTCTAAATGAGCTGAGTAACAAATCACCTGAAGTGATTTCTGAATCGGGTATTGGAATCAATATTATTCAGGAATACATGAAGCGTGGCGTTGGTGAATTAGCTCTACTTATGCGTTATGGGCAACCATTCATAAGTATAAACTTCGATGAGCAAGCTTATCTTGACACCATAGCAACAGTGAAGCCGGACTATGTGCATAATCTAATAAATGCAGGTTCGGAGTTCGGTGTTGTAAATTATTTTTACCCTATGATCAGTAAACGACGATTTAGCTATTTACTTGGATTATCGTTTACCAATCCAAGAAAAACAGGCAGACCACGAATCGTTAAAGATGAGGAGCTAAAAAAGAATATCCTTAAAGCTTTTGATTTGGCTCACGCTCAAAAGGAAACGATGATTGATGTTTTACTTCAGTTGAATGAAAAATTTGGAAAATTCAAAGATGTCAATATCAATTATTTGTTTAAGTTTCTTATGAAACGTCGACCTATACAAGTAAGTCAATTGGAAATTTTATAAATTCATTGGCTTTATTTCTTGGAAAACGGAATCTAATCTAGAATATGTACCATTATTTGACATTGTCAAGTTTTGAGTGATGGCGTATGCTAGTCAGATTTCCCTTAGCTTGCCATACAGATTTTATTAAAAATTTGTATGGTTCAAGCGTCTGTTTTTCTCGAACGGGTTTATTACATCATAATTCGGATTTTGAGAGTGCAGGCGCTTGATTTAAGTTATGGCAAAAGCGCATATTCTGTGGGCTAATGATAATAGGTGCAACGGTAATGGACAATCAATGACCATGTGCACTATAAAGCATTTCCCGACAGAATGGATGCGGTCATATATTAAAAACGGTCTTTGGCAAGTTTTAACTTAGGCGATTATTGCAGAACATTGAGATTTTACGAACACTTAGAGTCCAATTTAGACAAACCAATCAAGAGAAACTAAATGATGGGATTTCAAGATATAGTTTGATGAATATTGCTTTAAGTGAAATTTAAAGGCGCATAAACAGAGTCAGAAATGGTTGGACTAAAGCAGATGGCATTGTTTATGTTCTCAGGTGATTGTCATTTTGAAGTAGATCAAGTCAAAGCACCTGTGGATTGCCTTTGAAAGGGGAAGAAATTAAAATCTCAACCTTAAGTTTATCTAAAGGTTTATAGCCTTTAGATAAACTCTGTTTAGGGGCGCAACTAAAACAGCGCGAATCATGAACCTACCCATAACGGATAAACTGATTCGTTATGAGGTTTCAAAAATTAGAATCCTTCAGAAAAGCAAGCGCATAAGCAACTAGCTTAAGAGCGCACCGCTGAAAACTGACAAAAGGGTTATTAATATATTTAGCTGGATCACCCATCAACTTTATGATTGATGGGTTTGGTTTTCATATATGATTTCATATTTATAAACCAGCAACTTTAATCTAGGTATCATTCTAAACACCGAACCCCGTTACGACGGGGTTTTTCATGGATAAAACTATAGGCAAAAAACTAAAACATCAATGTTTCAATTTATAAATTTTTAGTTTGCTAAAGTACCCTCTCGATTATTTAGGGAGGTCTTATGATCCAAAATATACAAAACCTAGAAGGTCAAGTAAACATTGACCTAACACTGCCTGCTGAAAACATTCGCATGGATTTAACGTCAACGTTAGAAATCCATACGAACAAAGCGCTAATACTCTTTCAGGGACAACGAGATCCAGATAAACAGTCATTTCCGCCATTGACGTATTTTTCACGGACATGTCATTCTTTGATTGACGCGGTAATGGCAGATGACCCGCATGCCGATTATTCATTAATCCAGATCGAAAAACAAATGGATATCTGCGACCAGAAAATCAACCAACAGCTTGAAAAAATCATAAAGATAGAGGAGCGGGCTAAATATCTTGGTTATCACATCAATTTTGCCAAATGCATAAATCCAGCCACTCTACCGTTGAAATTCGGAAATGAATACGGTCGCATGGGTGCACGTTTGATTGCCCAGTTTGACAAGATGAATGTTCGTGCTATGGCCTTAAGGTTAAACTCCATGATCACGCGTAAAACTTATGAAACGATGATCCGGTCAAATGGCGAGAGACCCATTCGCTATTTATTTGAGCTGGCGCGGATAAGCAAAATATCTGGTGTAACGCGTACCCAACATAAAGCCGGTGCTGCAGAGGCATTTGAGGCTCTTGAGAAAAAAGGCAAAATTCCCGAGAACGTTATTTCCGGTGAACTAAGGTCAGTACTCACATCAATTCAAAAATAAAGCGCATTGTCATGAGAACGGGTGTTGTTTTAATGCTTTTTCCATTTTTAGTGGCCTGCACATCTGTGCAGGAAGTACAGGAAAAAGAATACAAGCTCTTGAGTCGTGCTGTTAGCCAAGTCATAGATTCAAATATTAAAGCTTTGTCTGAATTGGACTCAATTAGGTATCGTAAAGCACAGTTTAAGAACCCATTCCTCATTTCATTAATCACTATAGCTACAAGAGTTAATATTCGAAAAATCCCGAGTGTACATCAGTCCATAGAGCGTCGTCAGGTGGATAAGAACACGCTCTTGTTTGCGATTGAAAAAAGAGGGGATTGGTGGTTATTACAATCGAATGAATATGTTCATAAGTCAGTCGTCAAAGTGATTAAACGGGATGCCTAATCATGAAATTTAGTTTACTCATATCGCTGTTGGTTAGCGTGCCAATATTGGCTTCTGAACCTGCAACTGATCAAGAAAAAATTGAATATTATCTAAAAAGCATAGAACGCGAAAACAATAGCATCCGTTCAGAGCCTATCCGAGAAAAATTACTTTCAAATCCTTCACCAATCGGGCAAATTAATCGTCGATGGCATTTATCACATAAACGAACACTCAGAGAGAATTTATACACATGGGCAAAAGCGGCCGGTTATGGTTATGCTTGGTCAGACGATCAAGATATGACCATAGCTTCTTCCGCAAATTATTATGGAGACTTCATTACGGTCATCAATGCTTTGTTTGCGCACCTTTATGCCAATAATGTGCCATACAGGGCGGTGATATATAAATCAAGTGAGCACGGCTCAAAAGTCTTAAAAATCGATAGGTTCATCAATGAATAGGTCAATAGTATTTCTGACCCTATTAATTGTAGGCGCTTGCTCGTCACAGCCCACTGAAATCAAAGAGCGTACAGAAGCGGTCACTTCAATTTTAAAAATTGAACCTGAATCATTCAAACCAGTTGAGATAAAGAGCATCCCATATCTAATGGGTGAAAAAATTAAAATTGATGAACCCGTACCGAAAATGTTCGAAAAACGCATTGAACTATCAGTCATTAATAAATCGCTTGAAGTTATTGCAGATGTGATCAGTGAATATGCAGATGTTCCAATTTTTGTTGATGTAGATAATGTGAGCAGTTCTGCATCAAATTCACCTGTCACTTTTTCATTCAGCGGTAAGCTTGAACAAGCCCTGAACAAACTCACCAATAGAACAGGGAATTACTGGAAATATGAAGAAAATAAGATCATCATTTATCAATATGAAACCAAATCTTTCACATTAGATTGGTTTGGTGAAGCAACCATGCAAGCCTCACATGCTTCGCAGGGGCAGAGTGGTCAAAATTTATCCATCTCATTTAATAATGGCACGTGGGATCAATTGGTTTCAAGTTTGCAAACATTTTTGAGTAGTGCAGGTTCAATAAATTTAAATCGTGCTAATAACCAAATCATTGTGAGGGATCGCCCCCCCAATTTGGCAAAGATCGAACGTGAAATCAAGAGGCTTAACCGTGAATTTAAAAGATTAGTTAGGCTTGATGTTCGCGTTTTGTCCTTACGTTTAAATAATACAGAGTCCTTTTCTTCAGTTCTCAGCAACGTGCTTGGAAAATTTGGAAATGTTGCTTTAACTGCTTCAGCGCCCAGCGTCGTAGCTGCTACAAATCCAGTTTCGCTTAGACTCAGTGACCCATCTGCAGGTGATTTATTGATCAATGCACTTGCGGAAAATCGTGACGTTTCTGTACTTACATCAATCAAAGACGTCGCTTCGATCAATCAGCCATATCCAATTAAAAATTTAAGAGAGGTTGGTTATATTGAAAGTGTGTCTGTTAACTCTGATTCATCTACAACCCTTGACATAACGCCTGGAACTATTGAGATTGGGCTCAATCTCATAATCATTCCGTCCATTGTCAGTGAAGATAAGATCGGATTGCAAATTGCGCTTGATCTAACCGATTTAGTTGAATTGCGAACGTTTGGGAGTACTATCGTGCAAACACCCACCATCAATCGAAGGTCAATTGCGAAGCGTGTGGTTGTTAAAACAGGTGAAACAACATTCCTTTCAGGGTTGGATTCTAAAAGAACCAGTTTGATTCAAAATGGCATTGGTCAACCCGAATTGTGGGCAATAGGAGGTGGTAAGAGTCAAATTCGAGCCAGAGACATTGCGGTCGTTATGATAACAGCGGAAATCCTATGATTGATATTAATAATAAAAAATACGCTGTTGCGCTTGAATGGACATCTTTAGATTCGAAACCAAAGATTAACGAAGGTGAAATTGTCTATAAAAGAGGCCCAGAAAGCTATATTCATGGAAAGACCAGTCAGGTTCAGAATTATGGCTTACCAGCCTTGGCACTAATAATATTATCAGATGCCAATGATGATGATGCGCTGATTTATATTGTCAAATCAGATTTTTTGATATGGCTGTGTATCATTTCAGAACACAACATTGAATTAGACGCCACATATAAGAATGAAGCGGAATTAGTTGACGATCTCAAAGTCGTGCAGAACGACGTTAGTAAAAATTATACGATTTATTGCAATTTTGACCTAAAAAGCTTTGAGGTTATCAAAATTGATGAGGACTTCTTTGATGGCATCACGTCAAAAAGAATGAAAAAAGTTAAAAAGAAAAACAGTCGCATTCAAATCCTGATGCTTTTCTTTGTTTTTGTATCATTTTGGGCAGGCATGAGCATAATCCCGAATGTATTTAAACAAAAACCACTCGAAGAAAAAATTGTATCTGCCCCACCATTAAGGATAAATGCAATTTCGACCGATCTAATTAAGGATCTATTGACCTTACCACTGTGGTCCAAAAATCTAAGACTTACAACCATTGAATGCAATCCACAATGTGTAGTAACCTATGAAAATGGCAGCTCGAATAAAACCTTAACGCTTGAGCTGACTCTGAACACATTGGAGCCTGCACAACAAACTCGAACAGCCATTCCCAAAATGAAAATACATGGGACGCGTTATGAAATTTCAATAGATTTTTTTAATTTGGAGCGCCTTAAGGGCTGGTATTTTGACTCCCTTACCTGGCATGTCCAAAAAAATATGTTAACCATAAAAGGACCGACAAATGTTTAGAATGATACTCTTGGTTGGGATATTTTGCTCTGTTTCTGCTCAGGCAAACTGTGAACGATTAAATACTCTGGAAGATAAGATCAACTGTGAACAAGTTGTATTTAACTTAGGGTTTAAAGAGCGTTATGAAGAAGCAAGGGAGTCGTACCTTCGGGCGCGATTGAAAGCTAATATTGCATATGAAGCACTCACAACGCCGCCTCAGCAACCTCCAGAAATCAATCAAATTTTGAATCTCCCGATTCAACCAATTACGACTGAACCTGAAATCGATCCCATCATTCATGAGGTAGATCCTTCTATACATATTGAAAGCATTATTGGTTCAGGCCGGCACGCCAGAGCGATAGTTTTTAATGATGGTAAACGTTTGACTCTGGTTGAAGGTTCAAGCATTCAAGGGTGGCATGTCAATCAGTTGCTGTACAACGAAATAATGCTCAAAAAAAACAACCGTATCATCAGATTCAGTGTATCGGAGTAGTGCAATGGTTATAAAAAATCCAGAAATATTTAACCCCAAGGTTGACCCCAAGTTTGATGATTATTTGTTTTTTTACCGAAGTGATTCAGACACTGAATGGATTTTCTTTCATACAAAAACACTGATTCATAAAGTTGGCGTGCTAACCAAAGCCGCCACTCAATTGCGGGAAAAATATCCTAATGATGCCAGTTACTCACCGAAGGTGGTTGAAAATAAACATGAATTAAACGATTGGCGGAACCATTCTGTTGAATCAATTGGTACAGTATTCGAGGGCGCGCATGGAACACAACAAGCTCAGGATCGAACAGAGGGCAATATTGCAAACAAGCCAAGCCCAAGAAGTCTAAAAAAGCCATTTGAGCATGTACTCGACCAAGCAGTTATACAGAATGCGTCAGATATTCATATCAGTAGAGGAAGTGCAAGGGCAGTCATTGCTTTTCGGATTAATGGCTTGTTGATTGAGCAGGAATTAATAGACCCAGCAGAGGCAGATGTGATGGTTGGTGCTTTATTTAATTTAAATGCGCGCGGCTCAACAAATAATGAAGCGTCTTGGACCAATAATCGGCCAATTGATACCGAAATCAAAATGACTGCATTAAAAAAGAGTGTTGTGTTGCGATTTCAACAAGTTTGCAATCGTGAAGAAAATGGATGGGATGTTGCTTTACGCTTACTTGTTGAACAAAGCTCGTCAATCATAAAAAAATTAGGTTATGAAAAGCATCAAGAAGTTAGCATCAACAGAGCAGTACGCAGACCGCATGGTCTAGTCATCATTTCGGGTCCCACAGGTTCAGGTAAAACAACTTCTCTTGCGGAAATTCTAAAGCATCTCAATTATTATCACAAAGGGTCAAAGAGGATTTTAACCTTAGAAGATCCGCCGGAAATACCCATTCCAGGTGTTAGGCAATTGCGATTACACAATGACCCCAAGTACAAGTCACCTTTTTCTGAAGGTATAAAAAACTGTATGCGCATGGATCCAGACGCCTTGATGATTGGAGAAATTAGAGATATTTATACAGCGCAAGCATTGACCGAGGTTGTACTCACTGGACACAAAGTGTTTTCTACAACGCACGCTAATGGTGCTATTGCGACAGCAGCACGGTTAATAGATTTGGGAATTGAACCGAATATATTGGCGATGAAAGATTTCTTATCAATCATCATACATCAAGTGCTTCTGCCAACCTATGACGAAGATAACAAACATTATATTAAAACAGTGGCGGATATAAATTTTGAAACCTATCCAAATTTTTCAAATTGGCTAAATGAAAAAACCAAATCCACTGATGAGGTAGAGGCCTATTTATCAAATAATATGTTTTTTGTGCCGTACAAAAATGCTTCGCCATCAGGGAGAAAAATATGTGCTGAAGTACTGATACCAGGAGAAGCGATGCTAAAAGAGATATTTGATAAAAATTATCATCTGGTAGAAAAAATTTGGATTGAAAATGGAGGGATAACTATGGCAATGCGGGCAATTGAACTGGCCGCTAGTGGTGTGATCAGCCTAGATGATTTGGAAGGGCGACTATGAGAAGGCTCTCACTTGAAGATCGATTGGCTTTGTATAAAGCTTTGGCCGGACTTTTAAAACATAAGACTGCACTACCAAACGCCATTGAGCAGATTCAAAATGTTTACAAAACCTCAGGTAGAAGATACAACCGATTGGTCGAAGTCTTAGAAATCATTAAGAACCGCTTAGCAAAAGGTGGATTTACGGGAGATAAGCTATATAGAGGCATCGTACCCCAAGGCGATAACATCATCATAATTGGTACCGCAGGTGTTCAGAATAAAGAACACATTGGGCTGGAGAGAGCGATGGAAATGACTAAATTGCTACATGATGCGCGAAACGAAGCATTTCAGACCTTAATCATTCCAACACTTGCTTTTATAACAATGATTGTCGCATTTTGGGCAATCGGTGCTTATGCTTTTCCGTTTCTTGAAACGCTTAAGCCCCGGACAGGCTGGCCGCCGTTTCCCAATCAAATATATGATATTTCATTATCAATGGCGTCTTGGCTACCCTTCATTGGCACAGGCTTTTTGTTGATTATTACTAGTGTCGTAGTCAGTATAAATCGTTGGACAGGTGAAACTCGAGAGTGGTTTGATATCCATGTTCCGCCATATTCAATCACACGAAGAATGTACGCAGCCATCATCGCCGCGAGCGTGGGTTCACTGATCGAAGGTGGGGTGGATGCAATTACAGGCATCAAAAGAATTGAAAGTTTAACGTATTCAAGGTGGCTCAAAGAGCGAACAAGCAGGATGATTCGAAAATTAACAAAGGGCGCAAGCCTTGGGCAAGCACTCAATAATCCTCTGTTCTCACCAAATACTCGAGCACTGTTCGAGATATTTTCAGGGTCAGCAAATTCAGAAATATCCAAGGTTCTGAACGCTGCTGCCGAAGATGAAATAAAAAGTATAAAGCCAGCACTTACCAGAGCGACAAAATCCATTCAATTTATATCCTATTTAGGCATAGGATTTTTAATTTTGGTCTATCTACAAGCTTTCATTCAAATCACACAACAAATTTCACGAATTTAATTTTTTAAACTTTTTAGGAGAAAATCATGACTACTCATAAAACAATCAATCAAGCACAAAGAGGTTACAGTTTAATAGAGCTATCTTTGGCACTAGGAATCATTGCAATTTTAATTGCAGGCGTATTTCAAATATTCAATTCAACCCAAAACTCTCAAGCCATATCAACTGAAAGTAATGCGATTCATTTAACCATGTCAGAGGTGTCAAAAATTTATAGAGGGAAGGTTAAAACGAACCTAACGGCTGCAGTTGCAATCAATTCTGGCATCATTCAGGGATTTACTGTTGCGGGTACGGTCATTTCAAATTCATGGGGCCGAAACGTGACATTGTCTCCCGCAACCATTAATTCCACCAATGATGCGCTACAGTTGACAATGGAGGTGGACCGTGATGCATGTGCATCATTGGTAACAGCGACAGAGAATGCAGGAATGACAATCATCGTAGGATCATCAACCGTTAAATCAAATGGTTCTACCATTGTTCCAGATGCGTTGGCAACAGCTTGTCGTTCAGGTACCACACCGTACATAAGTGTATCTTGGATTCGATTATAGACCCAATACAAGTAATGCATCAAAGGGCTTTTGAATTAAGGTCGTATTAAAATCCGCTGGTCAGGTTTTATTTGATTTCAAGAAAATATAATAAAGGCTTTGCACTCGTGGGTGTGCTTTTGGCCATTCCAATTTTTGCGACAATGATTCTATATCTTCAGTTGGAAATACAACGCACAAATGATTTTAATCGTCATCAGGAGATTGGTAAGTACATGGGTCATTATGCAGATGCTGTTGCAGGGTATATGCTTAATACTGAAAGTGTATCGAATACGACAAACTTCAGTTTTACCGGTATTACATTGCTACAGAATGGGCAGTACTTACCAAATAGATTTCCAACGAATTTAGGTTGGGGTATAAATTTTTCAAATGCACGTGTCACTGTCCATACCAAAACAAGCGCAACCATCAATTTTGGTTCAGCCATCGACACTAATAGCAATCAACCTTCTGCATTAGTCGCTGCTTCAATTATTGACAAAGCAGGTTCAAGGGTGTCGAATTTACGTTATGCTTTTATAATATTTGAGCACTTTACGAACGGACTTCCAAGCTCAACGATCACGGCCTCGATTGATTTTACAACGGCTACAAATGAACCATGGCTTCGAAAGGATGGGCGTGATGGACTGGTCATCCGAAACGCAACGGCAACCTATTCTATAGATGTCGTTCATAGCAGTGGGTCAGGGGTGATTCGTGCGGATGATGTTTTCCTAAACGCTATTGGTGAAACCATGTCGAGCATTGCTAATCGGGCAATTGAAAATACCAATAGAGTGGAGGATCGTGTCATCAAATATTATTCCGCCAGTCACGGCGCCATAATCACTAAACCCCAGTGCCATACAGGTCGTCCCTATATTGCATTGATTCCTGAATCATTGACAGGGTTTGAAGTCAGCGCTTGGAATTTAAAAAGCATAGATTTAAACGCTTCTACCTGGATGTTAAGCATGATCATTACTAATATGGACCATACAACGGCAACGGTTACTCAAGATGATGACGTAGTGGCACAAGTTGGTTGTGCCACCTCATGATACATTCATTCAATAAAACAAACCCTAAACTTTTTTGAAATCGTCAGGTCAAGCAGTTTCAAAATAAGAATTTTTAATCCCCGTCTTTGGGTAGGGCTGACATTCATTTGACACACTATCACTCAAAGTCTAAAAATAAAATCATTGATGTTTTAGTTTTCACATTGTTAGAAATGTATAGTATTTGTATGGGAAATCGAGTTATACATTTACTGTTATTCACAGCAAGTATTGTTTTATCATTTGAATTGCTGGCGAGGAATCCAGAGGGATATAAAAGAACGGGGCGGTACACCTTGGAGAAAATTGCACCCATTCCAAATCATCTTGCAGTCTTTGATCAAATAGTGTCAGGCTTTAATGTCCAAGGCACGGTTAACCAAGGTTTGAAACAAATTCTGATGTACACGAGTTATAAGATGGCCGATCTCAAGTCTTCTGATCCACTTTTGCCACATTTGCTCGACCGTCCACTGCCAATTACATTAACAGGTGCACCACTCCCGCCAACCAAAGTCATTCACCTCATTGAAGGTATCATTGGCGAAGAGTGGTACATTGTCATAGATCCAGTACATCGTCTAATCAGTTTTGAGATTAAACCCGAACTCAGAAATTTTTTTGAATACGCAGCAATAGATCAATGACATCTAAATGATTCAAATGGGATAAATAGGATGCCACAAACAAAGAGAACCAATCAGATGGCAGACCAATCATTGAAACTAAAATTGGCTATGCCAAGAGGCATCAAATTTAAGTTGTTCTTGGCGCTGATAGTCTTATGTTTGGTTTTTGGTGCCATTTATATTATGGTGAATAAAAGAGAGACGAGAGAAACATTTAATACTATTTCGGGTGATGCCCTATTTAATCAAACTCAAGCCGATCAATCTGAAATAAATGCTTTAGAAACAACTGAATTGATTGGAGAATCAGCAATATTAGATCAATCACCTGTTGAATTGGTTGATCATCCTACGCGACCTGAAGATTTCGCTGAATCCAGCGCTCATCGTCAAATATTGACTGACCAAATTCAGGCATTGATTCAAAAGACAATCAAAGAGGAGTACCAAAATATTGAATTGCAGTTAAATCAATTACTCATGCATCTTACTCAACAACAACAGCAATTACAGCGCATGCAGGCCAAACAAAGTCAATTGGAGGAGACCCTTAAACCATTCAATAATATGGCGCAAGATATTCGTAAAAATAAGCAAACTGATGGTCAATTGCTAAATCATATTTCATTATTAGAAATTCGAATGGATAAAAAATTCAGAGAATTTAATGAAAATCAGATCAAAGAAAAAGCGTTTAAATGGCGTGTTATAAGCATTGCCCAGCTAGGTAACATCTATATAGCAACACTTGAAGATAGAAATGGTCAGCAATTTAACGTGGCAAAGAATGAAGTTTTAGATGGTTGGCGAGTGAGCAAAATTTCACAATGGGGAATCAGTATTATTCGAGATGGCGTGCAAATGGAGATAAAACAATGAAGATGATAATTTTATTATTTTTATTGACCAGCTTGTTGTATGGCTGTAGTACGACCATTCAGCCAAAAACGGCTAAGATAATGAAACTGGCTAAAGTCAAAATAGATATGGATAAACCTGAAATTAGCTTTCCGATCATCCAGGTAAAGTCCTGTTCAATCGCGCAACGTAATTTGACAGCGCCATGGAAACAAAGAAGCTATATCTGTGCGCCAAGCAAATCATTCTTGAATTATGCAAATCAAATCAATAAGGCACATTTTGAAAAAGTGAAGTGGACCAAACAATTGCAATCGGATCTTGAGTGGATAACAAACCGTTTACTTTTGATTCAAGAACAATCTAGAGACATTCGTGCGGAACTGGAACTGAGGAAAAGGGAGTATGAGGCCAAAATCAAGGGTATTTTAAAATGATAAAGCTCCTATTAATCTTGATAAGTATTATGGCATTCAACCAGAGTGCATTTGCCAATGCAGACATTCAAGAACAATCCATTAAAGCATTGCAAGTGCAGGCAGCAAATTTTGAATTGAGTGTCAAGGAGTGGCAAACTTATCAAAATTTATTAAAAGGGCGGGCTAAATTCGACTACGCTGAAAAACATCCTTTATTTGTTTTAGCCGTTTATGCAAAAACGCCCGCAGATACCCAAAAATACATTGCAAAGTATGCCGCATATGAAAGCAAACGGGTCGCACGTTTGCAAGAGTTGAATGAGTTGTTCTATTATGAGCAATTAAAACTTCATGGGAATGATGCTCCGATAAGTCTAAGAAAATTGGAGCGCATTCGTCAAAACGCGCATTTGATTTTAAAGCAACATGCTCCTAAAAGTCGAATTCGAATGTTGTATTTCATCAATCAGAATAAATGTACAGATTCATGTAAACAATCTTTGAATAAAGCACTTGATCAGCTTGAGGGGAGTGATCAGACTTTGGAGTTGTTTTTTTCTGCAGGCATATCAAAGAAGATGATTCAGCAATGGTTGTTTTCAGCGGGTTTAGAGTTAGATTATTTACTGAAAAGAAAAGTCATTATTAAGCAAGCGGCATTAGGCGATCCATTTTGGTTAAACCGCAAACCATATACTGTCTATAGTATCCCTCAACAATGAGAAAGTATTTATGGTGGTTATTCTTCCTTCCTATAACGGGATATGCTCAATTTCTTGAGATTGAACAATTTGAGATTATTATACGAAACCAGCAAGATAGCACAATCCCTGCATCATTGCTTTATGCTGTTGGGATGGTTGAATCAGGGGGTTATAAGGGCATCGATAAACCGTGGCCATGGACCATCAATTATGCCAAGGGATCTGTACGACGATCGATGCGCTTTAACTCTAAAGATGAGGCAGTGGCATATACTGAAATGTTATTAAACACTGGGGTGGAAAACATTGATATAGGAACCATGCAAATTAATTGGTATTGGCACAACAAAAAATTCAGTAGTCTAGAACAAGCCTTTGGTTTAGAAAATAACATCAAAGTTGGATTGGTCATTTTAAGCAGGGTGGTTAAACAACACGGACCAAGTCTTGGCATTAAACAGTATCACGGCAACAGCAACGTTAGTCAATCAGAGCAATATCTCATGCGTGTTATGCAGGCATGGGGAGATATACTTGGTCGAACCTAATACCATGTCTCGATTTAATTATCAAGTTGAATCCCTTTTAACGCCCCCTGTGGAGCTCATCGCGGCAACCACATATTTTTTGGCAGCAATCGCCATTATTTTTTATCCAAGTGTATTTATGCTTTCAAAGCCCTTGGCAATGACATTCATCGTTCTCTTTGTCTATTTAGGCTATAGGCGATTAAGTGATGCCATATTGGTTATTCAGTATCAGTCCAATATTAAAGTTTTACCAAGATATTCTTTGTCCTTTAAGGATCTCCCTGTATCAAAAAAATATCAATTCCTTGGCAGGGGATTTGCTTGGGGACAGTGTCACTTGCAAAGAGTTGATGACCTTTTAAGTAAACCGCAGTACTTGCAGCAAAAATGGTTTTATCGACAAGCTCGACTGTTTGAAAGAAAACATGAGCACACATTTTTATTGAAGTATTTGGCGATTGCACTCAATATTGACCACTCATTGAACCCAGTTCGATCCTTACCTGAAGTTGGTGGCTTACCGTATTTACACGGGGTAGGTTTATTTGAAGAGGAAGATATATACATAAATTTGAGTGAACGCGTGGCTCATACGCTGGTATTAGGGACAACAAGGCAAGGTAAGACACGTCTTGCCGAATCTTTAATCACGCAAGATATTCGACGTGGAGAAGTGGTGATCGTATTTGATCCCAAAGGCGATTCCGATCTAATGAAGCGATGCTATATAGAAGCAAAGCGGGCGGGTCGGTTGGATAAATTTTTTATATTCCACTTGGGTTTCCCTGAATTTTCTTCGGGATATTCTCCCATCAGTGAATACCAAAGAATCACAGAAGTGGCAACAAGAATTGCCAATGCCATTCCAGGAGAAGGGGCAGCCGCCACTTTTAAACAGTTTGTCTGGCGATACGTTAATGTGCTAGCAAGATCGGCTGATTTTATCGGTAAGAGGATTGATTATGCCTTACTAAAACGTTATGCTGAAGACATTGAACCACTTGCAAAAGAGGTTCTGGCAATTTATTTTGATGCTGTTGCGCCTGCTGACTGGAGAGACACCGTGATGGCTTATGAAGGCTTTTTTAATAATCCAGATAATAAAAAATACAACAAAAAGAATGAAGGATTGAACGACCGACGAACGGATGTTGTTGCAATGGTATATTATTTGAAAAATAATATCAAACAACAGGATCCATTCACTGAGATGGAGGACACGGTCAATTCAATTGTTAAAACCTTAGAATATGATCAAAAATACTACGATAAACTGATCGCCTCTTTACTGCCCTTACTTGAAAAACTGACAACAGGCCCGATTGCAAAAATAATTTCACCTCAAAAATCGTCCTCTAGACCACTGTTTACTTGGCAGAAGATCATTCGCGAAGGCGGCATCGTTTATTGTGGATTTGATGCGCTGACGGACCCCGAAGTGGCCTCAGTCATATCGGAAAGTATGTTTGCTGACCTAACTTCAGTAGCTGGTGAAATTTATAAAAACAGTAGTATTTTAGGATCATCAGAGGCATCTGCGACAAAAAAAATCTCGGTTCATGCAGATGAAATCAATGAGTTGATGGGTGATCGATTTATTCCAATGGTTAACAAAGGTGGGGGCGCTGGCATTCAAGTCACCGGCTATACCCAAACACAATCAGACATTGTTGCTAAATTTAATAGCAAAGACAAAGCGGGGCAAGCATTGGGCAACTTTAATACCTTGATCATGTTTAGAGTTCAGGAAATTGAAACGGCAGAAATATTAACCAAAAAAGTCAATGAGGTGGTTGTTCATCAAATTACAGATGTTTCTAGGGCTTCTGATTCATCTAAACCTGAAACAGAGGAACAGTTCACTTCAACGTCTGAACAACGTGTCACCACTGAGCGCAAACCTCTGATAGACGCTTCCATGTTAATGAACTTACCAAAGGGACAAGCGTTTGCATTATTAAATGGGTCAACGCCCTATAAATTGAGAATTCCTTTGTCCAAAAAAAGTGATTTCAATGAGATTCCAAATGACATACATGAGATGGCACAAAGCATGGAAAAAATATACGCCGTTTCATCCATAAACGAGTTGCACCAATTTAATCAAATCCTTAGATCTTAAATTGCGTTCGAATTGAAATATGAGGTGATTGAATGATAACTCAAGTTCAAGTCCCTCCATCTTATGACAAAAGAAAAACCGTTATTGGTACAGCCATTTCATGTTTGTGGCAATATTTTCATGGTGTTGCTCTACTCATTGTTGTTTCTTTAATCATTTCCATTTCGATAGAGCTCATTGGCATGTACACATGGTGGGCAGATCAAGGCTCAGAACACAGCTATGAGATGTTAAGAAAAGAGTTATCATATTTACAAGAAGGTTATTTTTACCGAAGTATTCTCAATCCTTTTGCCTACTTCTTGCCGTGGTTAGATCCGATTAATGCTTGGTTTGCACAGCAATATAACGTTCTTAAAGAGTTCAATTCTGAGGTTATGGTTACTGAAAATTTTATTCTAAACGTTGGGTCTCTAAAAACGATCGCCTTGGATGTGATGCAGGCGACTTGGAACATTTCTAGGGTATTTTTTCTCAGAGTGATTGTCTGTATATACTCTTTGTCATTGCTCTTTTTATTGGTCATCGTTGCCATCATTGATGGTTTGGTTGAGAGAACATTGCGCCGCTATACGGCAGGTCGTGAGTCTGCATGGCTGTTCCATGTCAATAAACGCATAGCCAGGCCGTGGGTCATTTATTTCATCATGTTTTTGTATTTATCGGCACCTGTTTCAGTCAATCCCTTGTGGTTTTTTATACCAGCTTATAGTTTGATTGGCATAAGCACCTACATGATGGGTAAATGGTTTAAGAAATACCTATGAGCATGATATTTTTTATTTTCAGCATTTTGTTTGATTAGAAGAACGGCAAAGTTAAACTGAAACATTGATGTTTTAGTTTCTACAATTTCAAAATCGTATAGTACTCAGTATGACTATACGACGACTTTTATTATTGGTTATGCTTACATGTTTCGCGTTTATTGCGCATGCAGGCACTCAAGAAAATCTTAATTTTCTGAGAAAAGACATTTATCAACTTGTTCAAAGAGTAAACCAGTTTTCACAGGCAGCAAAAACGGATCAGACACAGCGTCAATTCGATTTTGACTCGCTCAAATCTGATCTGTTACTTATAGACTCGGGCATTCGTGAGTACATTGATGACGTTCGCACCGAACCTCGCACCTTAAATTCACTTAATTTGAACTATGCCCAATGATTGATTTTGAAGCAACTTGGTTTGGTAAGATGATCTCAGTAGGCGTATTTCTTATGTTTATTGGATGGGGTCTTTCAATGACGATCAGCTCGTACAAAGCCTTTAATGATACAAGCATCAGTCCCTCAAAATTTCTATCTAATATTGCGACCATTATTATTTTAGCTGTGGTCGTATTTACATTTCTTTACGCTTTTAACGCGCACTTCACTTCGAACGCATAGGAGAGTTCTCATGCAACTTAAAATCTCATGGATATTTTTAATTTTCAGTCTTGTACTGAGCATTTTTTTTATTGAATCGGCGTATGCTGTTGTAGATGTTTCAGACCCAAAGGACATCATTCCAATTGATATTGGAAATGGGGTAGATGCCAAGGGTAAGATCAGTGGTGGTTTAAAAACCATATTAATCATAGTGGTTGTTCTCATCATCGCAGGTGCACTCTATTCGGTGGTTACAGGCGTGATTGAAAAATATAACGAATTGATGATTAAAAGGATTAGCCTCAGCCAATTTATGACATCCACGGTCATCGGTGTTATTCTCATTGTGGCTGTAGCGGGGACGGCCTATGCGGGCTATTCATATTTGATTGCTTACCTTTGATTCAATGCCACAAAGTCATCTGCTTAAAAAAACAACCGTAATCTTTAATCATTGCTCGGCTGAAGAACTTGGTGCCATCACCATCATTTCAGGGGCATTCGGCTGTTTTTTATTTGTCATTCTCTCGGCAATTGTCAGCACCTTTTTTGAATTGCCTGTTAATCCATTCGCGATTGTAGGCGCAATAGGATTTTGTATAGGCGCCTTGGTTGGTACATTTAAACTGTCAAAGATCTATGCTGTTTACAAGGTTGAACGTCCGGAAGGTTACTATAGACATCTCTTGCTTCAGAAAATCAAACCCAAGCTATTCATCAAAAATATAAAACGTTGGGGCATTCGGCGAGGCATTTGATGTTTAGTAATATTAATGATCTCTATAGAAAAATCATTATTGGTCTGATCCTAATTGTTGTCATTCTTGTAAGTTTGTTGGGGGTGTATGCTTTTAGCTATGCCCAAATCCCTCGTGAAATTCGTGTCAACATTGCACCAGATTTATCCAAAACAAGTACCTTTAACGCCGCTCAACGGGCAACGGCAGAAGGGGTGTATGCTTTTGTTGCCTATTGGATTCCAGTGCTTTATACCTGGTTAGATGATGGGGCTGTTGATTATCGAAAAAACGCACAGCACCTAAGGGGCTTATTCAGCCAAAGGTTTAGAATTTGGTTGAACGCTGATTACAAAAAAAGAGGTTCATCACTGAACAATAAAGTTCGCTCTTCGTCCCCTCTAAGGATTCCAATAAATCGTATTTCACAGTACGCTATTCTTGATGCTAACGGTGATTGGAGAGTGACCTTACCCATGCAGGTTACCGAGTATTTTGGTAGTCAAAGTGTACCGATCATTGATGAAACAATCACCTATACATTCCGCGTAATCCTATCGGATTTACCACTGACCATCAACCCGTGGGGGCTTGAAATTGATGCAATTGAGAAAATCACTCGTTCTAGTCGCACTACTAAGTAGCTCTATGGCAAACCACGTTCAGGCTCAAACCCATGTATGGAATAAGTCCCCCATTCCTTTGCATCTTAAGAAGGGTGTTGAGCGAAGGATAGACACGGCCTTTGCGGCCAATCTTTTACTCCCTGTTGGTATAGCTAAAAATTTCAGCGTGACCTACCTAAATCGTTCAATTTATATGACAGCTTTGACCGATCAACCAGCAACAGTCAGAGCCATTGTTAAACAAAATAATGGATCAACCTATCTCATGGACGTACAGGTTGGCCACTCAATTCTTGCCGATGAACCCTTAGTTATTGTGGAAGCGGACGATGTAAGCCCCCAACAGCATGCATCGCCATCATCTTCAGCGCCAATCACTTATGCCAATCTGATCCGTTATGCAGCTATACATGTTTATGGTGCATTTGAAAATTTGCCAATTATCCCCAATATCAGTTTGGTTAAAAATACCAATGCCAGTATTGATGTTGTGCGAGACTCAAGGATTGAAACCACCCATATTAAGCAATGGGTCGTGCGAACGCCTAAGGGCAGCCGTTATCTTTCTATCGTAAAGTTGCGGAATAAATCATTGAGTAAACTGCCCATAGAGGTGCACAAAACACTATTTGCCCGCTATTTATCAGCCACGATATTTCCAACAATTTTATACCAAGCCGGTGCGAGTCAATATAGGGACATTGCCCATGCTTTTATCATTAGTGCGCTTCCTTTGCAAGAGTCATTGAAATGAAATCTAAACGCCTGCCGATAATAATCATTGCGATTTTGGCGATTTTGGTCATTTATCTTAAATTTGGAAATGACTCACCCCAAGTCTCTCAGACTTTGACTGATCAAACTATTTCAACCATCCCAGTGGGTAATGACGGAGGGAATTTGAACGTTACTGCACTAGAAAGTATTGAGACATTGGCAGGACAGAATCAAGAACAAAATACCAAACTAAAGATATTACAAAACACCATTGATTTGCTACAGGCACAAATAAATGATGACTCTCAAAAATTGACCGAAGAGGCCCAAATTCTAAATAAATTGAATGCGCTTGAGAATCAATTATCCATCCTTCAAAGTTATGAATATCCCGCTATTGAAATAACGGCTGTTCAGGATGGAAATGATTTAAAACGCTCTACGACTAACCAATCGCAAAACCAACCTGAATATACAGTGGTCGGTGTGCGTGTAGATTCGGTGGCACAGATCACTCCTGAAGATTCTGATCTATTTAATTTTACCAATGTGTCGGGTAGTGAATCTAAAGTGATTAGCCAAGAGACCGCCACTGAAACAAATACCGAATCGCCCCAATCTATTCCTTACTTTACACTCCCTGTTAATGATCAACTAACGCATAACGTGGCCAGCGGTGCCATCATCGGGGTCGTGCCGAATATAAACAATCAGGTTTTTAACCGAATCAGATTCAAACTTGTCAGCACCAAACTCGGTGTGTTGAGTGAGCATCAGTATCCAGCAGGATTGAAAAACATTGTCTGGGGTGGCATAGCGTTAGGCGTGGGCTCACAATCTTGCCTTTACGGAATAGTCGATTCCGTAACCTTTGTTTTTACAGATGGTCGTATTCTTACAGCATCGGCGCAATCCAATGGTGTTGCATCAGATTTAACGGGCGGGGTGAGTATTGGTTCTGGGTTTGGCTACATTTCTAACGCCTGGGGTGAACGATGTTTGCCAGGTGAGTTAATCAGCAACAGTCGTGATTATGTGACGGATCGTGCCATTGTTGGAGGATTAGAAGCTGCCACAAATGTTGCTCGGCAATCCAACATCAATACAACGATTGACAATAATGGCAATTCCATAGAAAACATTGATCCCAATAGAGCCGGTAGTGCAGCAGCCGCTGGATTTGTAGGAGGGGCTTTAAATGCATACGGTGAGGATTTACAACGCAGGATAGCCCAAGCGTTTGACTTAGTCTATATTAAATCTGGAACACCCATAACGATTGAGCTAACACGAGAAATTTCTATCGATTACCCCCCTACGGGCCGATTGACTGTTTATGGAAAAACCGCACATGAAAATATTAGCCCTTTTGATTTGGATTAGTATAGGCGTGATGACCCACGGGTGCGCTTCGCAAGAGTTGCCACGTGATAAAGGTCCTACCATTGCTCAAGTGGTAAAAGAACATGCCATCATGGATGCAAAGGATACAGTGCCCCAATCAAAAAGGGAAGAAATGAAACATTCCAATGTAACGCGAAATCTTCTAAATGAGCAAGATTTGCTGTTTCCCGAAAAACCGAACCCAAGACTAATCATGTATGTCGCGCCACATTTATCTGCGCAGGGAATCTATGTGCCGGGTTATTACACAGCCTTTCGGATGTATCCCGATCATCCTGTCTATATACCTTAATCCATGCCATTAACGAAAACTCAAATTAAGCAAATTTATAAAGGGCCAGATGCTTCATTTGGCGATTTTTTGCCCTTTAAAGAATACAACGAAGAATATGAAGCCTTATTATTTCATGATGGTAAATCGGTCGGACTGATGCTTGAGCTGAGCATGATCAATGCTCAAGGTAAGACTGAGGAAACACTTGAAGGATATGCAGGTTTGCTCCAAAAAATGCTCAACACCATTCCTCAAGAGACTAAAAATCCATGGATCATGCAAGTTTTTCTGCAAGATGAACCAGTACAAGCGCTCATTCCTGCATTAAAAAGGCATGTAGATCCGAAAATTAAAGATCATCCTCACGCTATTTCATTCATTCAACTACTGGATGCTCATTTGCGTCAAGCCAGTCAACCTCAGGGACTTTTTAGAGATGTGTTTGCTGAGACAGAGTGGCGAACTCAGATTAGAAAAGTACGGGTTTGTTTATATCGAAATTTTAGTGAGGCGCAAAATTGGTTTAAAGGCAAGGGCACTAAACGTTCTCCAGTGGAAATCTTATCAACGACTCGCAAAAATATTATTTCTGCGTTCAGTAGTGTAAGCATAAAAGCGACGGTCATGGATGATAAAGCAATAGAGGCATGGTTATTACCTTGGTTTGCGCCTCACCCAATTGGGTGTGATGATGGATACGATCTATTAAATCAACTCAATCATAGTAAAGATAAACCCTATGGTTATGATTTGGCAAGAAGGGTACTGGTCGCACCGCCTATAAATGATGTGACGGATGAGAATAACTTCATATTCACTGGGCAGTTACAACGATTTATCTCATGCCAACCGATCCAATTTAAACCTCGAGCGGGTCGAGTAACGGCTGATTTAAAAGATTCAACCCAGTCAACGTTCTGTGTTTGGGACAAAATGCCTTATGGATCAATCCTAGCCATGACAGTCGTCTTTGATAATCAGAATATGATTCGTTCACAAGTTGAACGCATAGCTGAGAGTGGCAAAGGCCTATCATCAGAACAGGCAACTAGAAAAGAGCAAGCCGTAGAAGCCAAACACAACTTGGGCAATGGTGAGCGGTTGTATTCCTTCTTTGTTGGAACCTATATTCGAGCGTCTAATCACACAACATTAGATGATAGGCTCATTTTGGCATTGGCTCAAATGAGGTCTATGGGTTTAGAGCCAATTGAACCGTCCTATGACCTGCTGGCTAAAGATTTATTTGTACGTATGCTACCGATGGCATATAACGAAGCCTTTGATAATGACATTGCGCGTCGAAGTGCCTGGACCTATTCATTAGACATTGCCCGGCTACTGCCCTTGTATGGTCGAAGTGTGGGCACTGGTCATCCAGGTATTATTCTATACAATCGCGCGGGTGAACCCTATACTGTTGATGTTTTAAAAGATCGATCGCGCGTTGGCCATGGATTGATTTTTGGTCCAACAGGCGCAGGCAAATCAGTCTTCTTGAACTATGACATTCTATTCAAAATGGCCATCTACAAATGTCGTCTTTTTGTCATTGAAAAAGGGGATTCAATGCGCTGGACTGCAATGTATTTGCAAGACAAGGGCTTCAGCGTTAACCGCATTAAGTATTCAAAATCTGAATTAAAACCCATACCAATATTTGCCAATTTTAAAAAGGCGTATGAAGAAATTAAATCTCGTGAATCAATCGGCAAGATGAAAACGCAGAAAACCTTAGACGAGAGCAATCCCTTACAGCCATCTGAAGATGATGAACGTGACTTCACTGGTGAAATCATGCAATTGGTTTTTTTGATGGTCTCTGGTGCTTCTGAAGCAGAACAAAAAAGATTGCTTACTCGGGAAAATCAATTAGCCCTTTATCTTGCGGTCGAAGTCGCATTAATAAAGTGTGTTGAGTCTGGTAAGGACTATTTCTTACCCCAAGACATAGCTGAATCCTTGGCAGATAAAGCTGAAGCAGAACACTCAGAAAAACGTAAAGAAATTTTGCATGCCATGTCAGATGCCATGTCGCTTTGGACTAAAGAATTGCGTGGGCAACTGTTCAATCAACCAGGAGAGCCTTGGGAGGTTGCAGATGCCACATTTATAGATATGGGTATGTTGACAAGTGAGGTTTACAAGGATGCACTTGCGGTGATGGTCATCGGTTTAATGCATCAAATAACTGGGTTAGGAGAAGCTTGCCGTTTTGATGGTGAGCACACCTTCGTTTATATTGATGAAGGACATGTGATTACCACAAATCCAACCATTGCTGAACCTGTTGTCTTTGGGGCCAAAACATGGAGAAAACTTTGGATTTGGCTCATCCAAGCCACCCAAAACATGGAAGACTATCCTGAAAAATCAGCAAAAATGATCTCAATGGCCGAATGGTATTGGCTCATAAATTTAGCAGATGGTGAAGTATCTGATTTTAATCGATTTGTTAAACTGCCTACAGAAACCAATGAATTGATCACAACCGCACGGAAGGAGCGCGGTAAATATACCGAAGGGGTTCTAATAAATCGTGATCAGGGCATGGCTGATATGTTTCGTGTTGTACTCCCTGTGTTGCCTCTGGTGCTCTCTGGGACGGAAGGTGATGAATTAAAAGCAATTAGTGATCGTTGTGAATCAAAAAATATTCCGCCAATAGAAGCAATTTATCAAATTGCTGACGAGATGGTTGAAGAGCGAGGCATGGTATGAGATTGTTGGGATTCATTGTCATGCTCTTAATGGTGGATATAGCCCAAGCAAAGACCATTGAGGTTTTTGCCTTAAGCAAACATACCATTGTTATCAGTGATGCAACCGCACGTGCCCATAATATCGTTTACTATTGGTTAGATGCCAGTGCCATACTTGCTGAGAAATTAAGTACATCCGCGCCACTTCCGCAAAATATTCCTAAAGATAAAAATCAACAAGCAGTGCTCGCCAAAAATTTAGAAAAAAGGCTTTTTGGGCAACTACAAAGAAAAATTCAAAGCATTGACAAAAAGGTCTTGCTAAGACTGCAACGATCTTATTCTGGACAGATATTAGCCACCCAGTTCAATATTAAACGATTTCCTGCAATCATGGTTGATCGTGACAAAATCTATTATTCAAATAATGTCGATCACATAGTTAAGAATCGTATTCAAAACGGTGGATTGACGCAATGATGCGGTTTGGTTTTTTGTTGATTCTCTTTTTTTATTGCCCGGTATGGGCATTAGATAAAAATAAAGATACTGGGTTTAATTCAGTTGAACTCACCAAACAGACTCTGTCAAATACTAAAGCGTGCCTCAATTATTGCTTAGAAGGGGTTTGCATACACTACATTACGCATTATCATAGAGTTTGCTTTTTGAATAAATGTTGGAACACGCCAATCATAAAAAGAATCGAAGTGCTTTTAAGCCCTCAAATTAGGCATAGGAATCCAGATCTTCTCGTTCAAGTTTATGACCATTTAGGAGATGAACCCTGGACTCAATGGGCAAATGTCGTTGGAAAAAATCAGAAAAGAAGTTTGGATCGATTCGTTCAAAATTTGGGCGGTCAAGCGCTTGGAGGCGCGAATTATTCGAGCAGCTACAGCTCAAAACAACAACTGGTCTTAAAAGAAGCGACTATTATTGGTCACCCTAATTCTGTTATGGCCGATTATCTTTCTCAAACCATCAAAGGTCGGTCTTGGACGTGCAATCAATGCGCCAAAGAATCTCCCAAACCGTCTTCATCAACGCCAAGTCAGAGCGATCAATCTCCAAATTTAGATGTTTCGATTCCGACATTGAATATGACCGACTTGAAACGCTATAAAGTGCCCAGAACCATTGAAGAGTGGCGGAAATCTAAACAACCTAAACTTGCAGAATTAGACAAACACAATGACCAAGAAAATCTTATAAAGGCCAATCAAATTGCTTCTAGTGACGACATCAAAAAACGACTTGATTTTAATGCATCTGTTGATCAGATTAAAAAAATCAGTGAAATACCTCGAACGACTAAAAACATAAAAGAGGATTTAGCAGTCATGAACAACAACGTCGTAAAAGCTAAGGATGTATTTTCTTTAACCCCTTCAGGGGCTGTTTTAAAGCTATTAGAAATTTCAGGTCCAGTGGGTTATGGTTTGAATTTTGATAGAGCTTTGTGCCCGAGCCCGATCACACCATTAAAACCCTATTATTCGTCAACAAATGAATTTTGGAAATGGCGATTAGGGTTTCCATTTGTCGATTGGGACCATGCGGCAAAAATCTTATATATCCCCAAATCCCCAACCGATTTTACCCATGCCCTTGGTGCAGATGGGGTTCGCTGGGGCAATGTGTATCCAAGAAACGGCTGGGGTTTTAATTTAAACGATACAAACAACGCCGCTTTAATTGCATACAGAGCCAATAGTCTATTAATGGAAGACGTTCCAAGTGGCAAGAGCGTCGGATTTTCTGTCCCATCCAACAAAATGCCAGGCAACATGGGATACCAAAAAGGGCATGATAAGTGGCAACTCATATACCCACCTAACGAAAGATTGAATAAACAATGCTTGTCTCAAATTAATGAGGGCAGCTCGGGAAACTTTATCAAAGGGCGTACAGAACAGACTGCGCTTAATAACAGCTCTTGGCGGAGGTACGCTTGGACGATCTGGCGAGAGTACGCGTGTTGTGGTGGCACCAAGGGCAAATTATTGACCAATTTTAAATTCAAATCGATCGGATTATCAAGTCTTTGTCTTTAGGAGTTATTTATGAAATCATTGCCCCTTATTACATTTATATGTTGCTTTAGTGCAAACGCAGCTGTCCTTGATGAACAATATAGTTTACAAGATGAAGTCCTTAATAAACAGCAAATCATTCTTCAATATTTAGCTGGCAAGCCTGAACGTGTTGTAAAACCAAGCAATCATGATAGGGTATTAAGGGTTGATGCGCACCCTCGAGCAGGTTATGGCTATAGTTGCGGTGAATTTGATGCTTATAACAATATACAAGCAACATTAAACAATATCAAAAATAAGGCTGAAAAAGTACCAGGAGAATTAGCTGAGGCTGGGCAAGCCGCTGTTACTGCATTACCACTATACTTATTGCAGAGGGCCGATCCAGGATTATTAGCACTTGTACAAGACCATCTTGATCAAGCATTTAATCTATTTCAGATTTCATATAAATCATGTAAAAAAATTGAGCAAGAACTGCACTCAGGAAACAACAATCCCTATGGTGATTTTGCGCGTGTAAGTATTGCCGAACAATGGACTTCTTTGGCTTCATCAAATATTGGGTTTGGTAGAAAAACCATTCAACAAATTGATGAAGAGGCAGACGAAGAATCTCTGAAGGAAGGATTTACATTTGCATTATGCAAAAAACGGGGCGGACGAAAGAAAAAGGCGGTTCCGGGAAAAATTTATGAAGAATTAATCATTGCTGGTTTCAACACCCTACATCGAAGAGAAATCGACGATTTAACCCCAATACAATCAAATCAATCTTTCACAATGTATTGGGATGACCCCAGTAAAGCAGTTGATTGGACGCACATTACATTTGGTGAGGAGATCATCAGTTTTAAAAATGCCAGCATACAGGATCAAGTAGCGGGACAGGGATTAAAACCGGCATACGACGCTATCAAGAAACAGATGTTTGAGGCGCTCAAGAATGTTGTAAACGACAGTCCCACCGATTATATAGATTTACAAAAAAAGTATCGTTCTCTGAATTTAAAACCCGAAGAACTTAAAAAATCCCTTGGATTGGCTGCTGATAATAATGCGCTCAATGTTAAACCAGCCCAAATTGTCACTATGATAAACAACATAGCGAGCTCCAATGCGCATCTCGAGATTAATAAAAGAGTGTATGCAATGAGACGCCTTATTAACGCAGGTCTGGCATCAAAATGTATTGCCGGAGATGCGGTAGAAACAGCAGCCCGAAGCGTGATTACTCGGTTGTACTTTAGGGTTCAAGCTGAACAAAACGCTTTGAATGAAAATCTAGAGATTCAAAGGCGAGCGGGCGAGCGATTAGCTAAGCAATTAAAAGAATTTATAAACGAAGGTTTAGGCGAATAGTATGGTTCAAAATAATACAAATAGCTCAAGTTTGCGCAAATTTCTTTTGATTATCTTGCTCTCTTTTATTTCTATTCTATTGGTCGGTTTCGTATTGCCATTATTCTTTCCACCTATCGCCACTTATTTGATAAAGCTGTTTTTATGGTTAGAACCAATGATAGATTTTGGTAATTCGGTTGTTCAGTTCATTGGGTTGGTATTGATAATCGTGGGTATATTTTTTACTGTTTTTTGGTCAAGCATTGTCAATTTCATAGCGGAAAAATTCAACTGGGAAAAAAATACAAAAATCGTATTTCTGAGTTTGCCTCAACGATTAACATTTGGTTCTATGCCAATTTTAATGGGGATTTTTATGTATAACCCCTTAAGATTTATGACATGATAGTCGGCTCTAAACTGGAAGTTTTTACTTTGGTATGGGGCTGGGCAATTGCCGATAAAATATTTGCCATATTAGCCACTTCGGTTTTACTGTTTCCCTTTGCATATCAAATGTTCCAACACCTTCAAGAACTTGAGGGCGCATCAGATAATGAGCGTGGCATCAACAGATCTATTGCAAAAATGCGCAATGATATATTAGAATTTTTCGCCGTCTTGCTCTTTTGTTTATGGCCAATCATTCCCCTCAATGTGGTTGATATAAAGTATGGCTTACCATGTACCTTAGCAGGAGAACGCACGACAGAATATAGCAAAACAACGGCACAAGATTTACAGGTTAATGAAGGTACGCAAAAGGACATTAATACCGTTAAGATGCCCATTCTTTTTGCGGCTTTAGCCGGATTGGTCGAACTGATCAATAGGCAAATCATTGATGAAATACCGTGTGTGACGGACATTGTTCAATTTGATGAGATACTCAGATCTGTCGGGATTTCAGATGAAAGTTTAAGCAGGGAATTTGCGCGATTTTATGTTGAATGCTACCGACCTGCCAAAGAAAGGTGGGATAAGCGAGAGTATGACACTTCGGTGTGGTCAGGAAGCTATTTTGATGTGGCGTTTTTTGCTTCGGCCAATTACACACCAGAAATTCAAGATGTTAATAAACTTGCAGTGAACAGTTTTAACCAAAGTTCACCTGAATATGTTGGCAGTCGTTTTTTTATTCAAACCCCAGGTTTGTATAAACAATGTCAGGGCAACTACAACAGTTGTGAAACGGGCGGACTAGCTGCTAAAAAACGACAGGGTTATGGGCAAAAGAACATAGGTCCAAGTGGTCCTTCTGGAGATGGCTTTAGAAGCAAGAGTGCTCATCAGAATTTCGAACCTAGTGGACTCAGAGGAGAGGACACTACGTCCAGTTTGCATGGGAGGCCGTATTGTGATGAATGGTGGACTGGGGAAAATTCAAGAACGGCAGGGATAGGTTTAAGGACACAAATCGCCAACCATATTAAAGAGCAGGTGAAATCTGGTAACAAAGAGCCAGTTGGGAGTAGAGGGAAGACCGCCATAACTGATCCAGATGAAATCTTGAGAAATCAAGGTATTGAAGCGCACAATAGTGAAGATTTTTGGGTTCGAAAAATATTTAATAAAAAAATTGTGACAGGGGACTTAGTGAGTGAAAACGGAGAGACGCTTAGCTTAAACAATACATTGCTATTGGCGGGGTTGGCCGATTTAAGTTTACAGGGACTGTCCCAATTCAAAAAATTAAAAAACATAAATCCATCCAGTGGAATTTTATCGGCAGTCAAAGTGCTCACTGGTTTTTATATTGCCATGAAATTTGCTCGAAAAGGCGCTCAGATACTTCAGCCTTGGTCAATCTTTCTCGTGATAATTATTTGGTTTTTCTGGTTCATGGTAAGAGGTGTGACCGTTTCAAGTGCCATTGAAATCAGTTTTATGTATTTGAGCATCAAAAGTTGGAGTTGGATTTGGGCCGTTATTTGGTATGCAGATCAATACGCTTATGAACAAGTGACAAACTCAAACAGCATGCTCATAGGCAGTGTTGTTTCATATTTTGATATTAATCGACTCATCTTGGACGTGATCCTTTCAATTATGTACATTGCCGTCCCAGCCGTAATGACATTGATATTGGCACCCAAAGCTGCGGCTTTAAGTTTTGGTGGAGGCGGTGATTTGTCTCCAGTCAATAAAGCCTCCAATAGAATGGCTAAATAATCACAAAAATGTTAATGTCCTGAAATGATAATTTTGGTGCGCAAAGTTTACAGACATGGCATTATCACGATTTATACCACTTCAGATTTTTAGAGGGTTTGAACGTTACAACTTCATAGGCAGGAATGTCATAGTGTTCTCCCGTTTGCGGATTCCTGCCTTGCCTTGCCTTTTTTTGAGTCCTTTTAAAGACACCTAATCCCCGAAGTTTGATGACCTGTACTTCTTTATCCTCAAATGAGAGATGAAAGGTCTCAATCACCTTATTGACAATTCGCATCCCTTCAGTTTTGTTCACACCTAAGTTAACGGCCAGTTTTATTGCGAACTGTTCTTTATTCATTAAAGTAGCGCATTGTTTAGAATGGATTCCCCCAGAATATATATGTAGTGCCTTAGATCTTCAATGACTTTACCTTCAGCTTTTCGTTACAATCTGCCTCCAATAAAAATAGATTGCCTAAGATGAGTTATTTAGAGGGCTAATGTACCAAACAGCAATGAGATTTATTTAAACAGTGATGTTTCCATTATCAAAAGATCATCTACTGCTAATTTAAGACGAAATACAAAAACCATCGAAACAAAGTGGCTAGATATCATTGAAACGCTCTAATAATCTTTGTTGAGGATATTCATATAAAGGCGTCTGTACTGCTAATGAGCAGCGTTTGAATACACCGAATTTAAATATTGACGAAGTCAATAATATTTGAGTGTTGATTCTTAATCGTTGAGATAGATTATTTGGCGCGCTCGGAAGGATTCGAACCTTCGACCCACAGCTTAGAAGGCTGTTGCTCTATCCTGCTGAGCTACGAGCGCATTGACTGAATAATTGCGGATGGTATCGATCTGCAAAGGATTGATTACTAGCCATAATTTAAGCTAGCGTATTTTATCCGTTATGCCCGTGCTTGGCATTGTGGTTTTCACTTTTTTGCTTTGGGTTTGTTTGTTTTGTGTTTTAAAACAACCAGATGGTCGCTAAGCCCAGAAATGCGATGAATCCGACCACGTCAGTGACGGTGGTTAGGATGACACCGCCTGCTAATGCGGGATCGACGCCAATACGATTTAAGAATAAGGGGATAAAGACGGCTGAAATGGCGGCAACCAATAGATTTGTGACGATGGCGGCACCAATAACGATGCTTAAAATAAAATCATCAAACCATAGCCAAGTGACGCTGGCTATGACGGTTGCCCATAAAATACCATTCAACAGTCCAACTAACATTTCTTTTTGTAATACGCGTGAAACGGTGCTTTTTTGAAGTTGACCCATTGATGAGCTGCGGATAATCAAGGTTAATGTTTGAGAGCCGGCAATGCCCCCCATGCTTGCAACAATGGGCATTAACACGGCCAGTGCTGTGAGTTTTTCTATGGTGGGTTCAAATATGCCAATAATCCAAGCGGCAAGAAAGGCTGTGAGCAGATTCACACCAAGCCAGACCATTCTGCGTCGCGCACTGTCGAACACGGGGGCGAAAATGTTCTCGTTGACAGCCCCTGTGAAGCGCATCAATTGTCGTTGTCCAGCTTCCTTAATGAAATCGACGATGTCGTCAACGGTAATCCTTCCGACCAACCGCTTTTTCTCATCTAAAACGGCAATGGATATGAGGTCCAATTTAACAAATAATTCAGCGACGTCTTCTACCGAGGTTTCAACGGTTACTGAGGGCACTTCGGTGCGCATGATTTCTCCGACCATCAAGTCCACATCGCTGACGACGAGTAGGGATAGAGAAAGGTGTCCAAGGAAGCGGCCTGAACGATCTGTGACAAATAGTTTGTCAGTGCCATCAGGTAGTGCGCCAATTTTTCTTAAATAGCGTTGTACCACAGATATTTGAACGTCAGATCGTACGGTAATGACTTCCAAATCCATGACGCCACCGGCGACATCTTCAGGAAATGATAGGATGGCTTGAAGCCGTTTTCTTCGGTCTTCGTCTAAGGCTTCTAAGATCTCGTCGGCTTGATCTGGAATGTCTTGTAAAACATCTGCAAAATCGTCCGTGTCCATGCCTTGAGTCATGGCAATGACTTTTTCAGTTTCTAAGCCAGCCAGTAACTCCGCACGGACATCGTTGTCCAAATCTTGTAGGATGTCGCCACTGATGGAATCGGGGACCAATTGCCAAAACGTTTCACGTTCCTCCCGCGGAATGGCGCCAATCATCTGAGCGATATCGGCGGGGTGCGCTTCTAAAATTAGTTCGCGCAACGCATCTAATTGCTCACTTTCAAGTAAGCTTAGGATGCGATTAAGCAAAGTAAATTGTAGTTGCTCTTGAGCACTGCGAACCATGACTGCCTCGTGAAATAATAAAGGAAAATACAGGGTATATTGTAGTACAAGGCGGGTTTTCTTGCTTTACCAGCATAGCCAAGCGGCTATTATGCGTTGTCTTTTCGCATGGTTTTTGAGGGGACTGTTCTGCATATTCATCAGAAAAAATGTTTTTCTAGTACAATCCTTGCACCGAGAAAATTCTGTTCATTTGAATGTTTCTAAAGTTAAATGTCCACATAACCAATGCGCTGATAATAGAATTCTATTCATGAATGCTTTTCAAGTCCCTGAGACTTTTGTTGATCCTGATAAAAGGCTGATTCGGTCTAAATATTTTGACCTCAAACAGGTCAATAAAATTGTGATCCGAGGGATTGATCCCTTAGGCGATTTGGCGATTGGCAGTGCTTTTTTTAGAGAGGCGCGCCGGCTGTTCCCTCAGGCGCATATTACCAATCTCATCAATCGGCATGGCTATGAATTAATGCAGGATTGCCCGTACATTGATGAATGCATTCCTTTTTCATCCAAAGAAAGCAAGAAAGACCAATGGCGTGTTATTAAGAAATTACAGCAAGGGTCGTATGATTTGGCCTTATTGCTCTCGGGTAATATCCATGCGGCATTGGCGGTGTATTTGGCTAAGATACCGAACAGGGTAGGTTATGACAGCGATGGTCGGGGATTTTTATTGACGGTGCGCTTGCATAAAGAGTTTCACGATCGTTATAGAGGTGAGAACCATTTTGATTTGCTCCGCGCCCTTGGATTGAATCCCGTTGACGTTTTTAAGCGCCACAGTTGGGTCAGCGAACAAACGCAGTCCACGGCTCAAAAAATCATCCACGAAATCAATCCCGAACAGAAAACATTACTGGCTTTTAATCCTTTTGCAAAAGATTATCGACGCACTTGGCCAAGCAGTTATTGGGTTGACTTAATACAGCAATTGCTCGCTAAAAATTTCCAACCTGTTGCTTTGGTTGGACCGGGAGAATCGAGTCCAGCACAAGCCTTGCTGCAAACATTTGATGGGCGTATTCCCATCGTTGAACAACCCATTACTGTTGCTGCGGCCATCTTACGAAGTTGCCGTTGGGTGGTCGCGACAGATTCTGGATTTATGCATTTGGCTTTGTCGGTTGATGGACCCAGTGTGATCGGGTTGTTTGGATTGCTTGCCCCAGATTCCAGTTTTCCGATCAATGACTCTCACCATCAAGCTTTGATCGTTAAAAATTTGGCGTGCTGTCCGTGTAATTTGGTCAAAAGTAACAGTCATTGCTATAATCCAATCAAATGTATGGAAGGCCTGACCCCCAAAGACATTATGAACACCATTGAGCGGATTCATCGTTCAGTCTTGTAAAAGAACCATTTTATGAAAATTAGCCTCATTACGCACAAGTTCATTGGTGATATGATCATGTGCGAGGCGCCTATTCAATGGTTACTCAACTGTCCTTCTTTGCAGATAGAGATCATTGTTAAGAGCGCTTCTGCAGAGTGGATCGCCAACAAGTGTTTTGACTGCCCAGTGACTTTGGTGCCTAACAATAAAGCCTTAGTGCAGCATTTGCGCCAGCATAAGCCTGATGCCACTCTGCATTTAGATCGCGGATTGGGTACGGTGTTCAGTGCGTTTGCCGCGCGCATTCCCTATAGATTTGGCGTTCAAAATGAAGGTCGTCAATGGCTCTTGACCCAAAGTATCGCCATTCAAGCAAAAACCCATCATTCGGACACCCATTTTGCTTTGATTGAGTTGTTTTTTAGATTTGGATTAGCGCAAGGTTGGCTGCAGGATACACCCGAAAAATCAAAACAGGGCAGTCGATTACAACAGCATCGACAGCAGTTACATCAACCATATGCCAAGCCACAGATTTTGGTTCACCTTGGCACAACTCGTCGGGCTAAAAGCCCGCCCATTGAAATTTATAAAACAGCTATTCAACATTACGTCCAAAAACAATGGGCGGTTGTTTTGGTTGGTGATGACCAGGACTTGGGTCAGGCTTTGATCCAGTCTTTAGCAGAGGATGTCTCAGAGCTGAACATTGACAATCAGGTCGGTGAAACCACCTTGGATGCGTGGTTTGATTTGATTGCTCAAGCAGATTTGGTGCTGAGTCCCGACACGGCGACCATGCACATTGCCAACAGTATGGGTGTACCAACCATTGCTTTGTTTGGCAGCACGGATGCCACTTTAACGGGTGGACAAGGAAAACAAACGGTTAACTTGCAAGGGTCGTTTGATTGTGCGCCGTGTTTTCGAGACGACTGTCAATATCCGTCGAATGATCCCAAGCATTTGGGATGTTTTAAGGCTTTGCAACAACCACTGATCCAGCACTTAGAACGTCAGCTTTAAGTCAGAGGCGTTGAAAGTCTCTATTCTTAAAAAGGTCTGCAAACCTTTAGTATTCAATGTGCGCTGACAGGGTACAACATTGGCGGCGTGTTTTTTGAAACTGCCGCTGAGGGATTTGAAATATGATGTTGAATATGTCTTTTCAGCGTATTGAGAGCCTCAATTTTATTGGTCTGTTCTTGACAAAGTTGCTGTAAGGCGTGCTCGATTAATTCGTTTTGTTCATGATCAATTTGTCCTTTATTGGCTTGCCACCATCTCAATCCATAATGATAGGCTTGTTCAACATTTTGTTCTGTGCACGCTTTATTGAAGGCGGTCAGTAAGGGATCTTCTTTGGTTTCAACGGCCTCTTTCGGTTGTTTGGGTGCTCTGCGCCATAGCACCAATGCAACCAACCAGCCCAGCCAACCTAATCCAAACAAGCTCCAGATGAGGGGCTTTGAGCTCAACCACGCAGGGGCTTCAAACGCTTTCTCTTGGGCAAGGCTACTATCTAAGGTTAAACTATCGCTCGAAGTAATGGAAACTTGTCCAATAACGACATCAGCTGGATTGGTTGCTCCGCTGCTTGGTGTCACGCTAACAGATCGAAGCGGTAGCGTCGTTACTTCTATTTCTTCGGTCTCGGTGTTCCACCAGGTCAGTGATACGGCACTTAAATCAAAGTCTTGTGGTTTTTCTGCAATGAAAACCCATTTTTGTATCAATCGACTGCGCAACCCTTTTTCCAAATTGGCGCCTTCCCTTTTTGGTGTCTGTGGGTAAACTTTTATACCATTGGGGGCTTGAACGTCAATGTCATATAACTGTTCAGGTAAGACTCCGAGCACCTCAATTTGAATTTCGCGCGTGATGCTCTCTCCGACTTCCCAATTTGGTGATCGTGGCTCCCATGATTCCCACATTTTTACGCCTTTTGCCGGCAACCAAGAGACAGACTGGGGCCAGTTGGACGGTTGTGGTAAAACTTCAATGACAATCGCATTGCTTTTTAACTGTAATCCACGGAACTGATTATTGCTCCGCACTCGACCATTAAAAATAGCCGGTCTCAACTCAATGGTGCCACTTCGTTCGGGTTGTATGATATGTTGCCATTCAATGACTTGGTAGTGTTTATTATTATGAACGGTTCTATAGCGTTTGTTTTGGCTCAAAGCGATGGATTTATAGCCGCTCAAATCGGGTCGGTTGATATTGCCGCCAATCTCACCGTTGTATAGTAATTTGAGTGAATAGAAGATTTCGCCGCCAACGTATTGACGATGTCTATCAACTTCGCTTATTAAGATAAAATCATCATTGGTGCTTTGATTGACGTTCACAGCAACTTGTGTGGCTTGAGTTTTTTGATTGCCGACGGTTAAAGAGGGGATGGTTAATTGTCCAGCCTTTTTTGGTTGCAGGGTATATCGCCACAGATAATTACGTGTAAACGTGCCGTTTATCAATTGAAATTGACTCGATGACGCGCTGTTGATAATGTCAAAATCATTTTTGAGCGGTTCGAGATTAGGGTCGCCTTCTGTATCAGAAATAATTTCTAACTGAATGGAATCACCCAGTGAAATCACAGAAGGTGTGAGCTTAACTTCAATTTTTGCGTGTGCCACTGTTATGGACAGGGCGAATATCAACAGATATTTAAATAGTTTTACCATGATTTACCATCGTCGCTGCCAACGGCGTTTTGTTGACGCAGTTGATTATATTGGTGTTCAAATTTTCGTTTAAGTAGTAAGGAGGGATCGTTTGGAATTTTTTTGAGCCATTGTTGTAATTCTTGCTGGGCTTCTCTGGTTTTCGCTTCTTCAAGGGCTTTTTGTTTGGCTTCTTCATCTAAAGCTTCTTGCTCAGCTTTTTCTTCTTCAGACAGATCTTCCTCATTTTCTTCATCGGATTCTTCTTCTGAATCTTTGGCCCCACCATTGTCTTCTGACTCTTCTTGTTCTTGGTCTTGTCCTCCAGAGCTATCCTCTTGCTGATCTTCGTCAGAAGGCTCCCCTTTTTCCTGGTCCTGGCTTTGACCGCTTTGCTGTTGTTTCAATAATAACTCGAGATTATACTTAGCGTCAGCGTGATCGGGATTCTCTTTTAAAGCATATTGGTAAGATGCAATGGCTTTTTTATAATCATTGGCTAAGGCAAAGGCATTGCCAGCGTTATACCATTGTTCTTGAGAAGCCCACAAGTTGGCGGCGATTTCGTATTCTTTAAGCCTATATAAGGTAGAAGCTTGCCAGTTGGGGTCTTTAAAATGTCGGATAGCTCGGGGGAAGTCATTTGATTCAAAGGCTTTATGCCCAATTTGATCAGGGCGATTAAAAAGCTCGGTCAGATTAATGGCGTAAGAGGGTTGTGGCACAACCATTAAAACCACCAGTAGAATCCATCCGCGTCTAAAGAACAATAAAATCAATGCCAATAACATGGGTAATATCCAAAAACCGCTGTCCACTAAGATGTCAGATTTTGGACTGTCTTCTTCGGTTGGTTGGGCAAACACCCCAGTGTTGGTGACCAGCTGTTCAATCAATGCACTGCTTAACTGACTGATAGGAATGTAGTCAACACCTTCATTGATTGCAATATTTTTCATGTGCTCAAAAGGGACTTTGGCAATGATTGTTTTGCCACTTCCATCAGTTAAAAAGCCGCTGGGTACTGGGACAGGGGCACCCTCAGAGGTGCCAATTGGCAAGAGGATCAACTTCAAGTCATGCTGTTTTGCAATGGTTTGGGCTTTGACAATGTCTTCTTGACTCGCCTCATCGGTTATCCACAATATTTTTCCTTTGGTGTTGCTGGATTTCAGCATTGTTTCAATTTTTTCAAAAGCGGTGGTTGAGTTTGACCCCAATTTGGGCATAATCGTTGGACTTAGGGCATTTAACTGATTGATTATGGTGTTGCTATCATCTGTCAGAGGTGTTACCACGTGGCCAGAACCGGCATAAACCAGTAAGGCGGCTTGTCCGTCGTTGATTTTACGAAGCACATCAATGATGCTAAAACGAGCCAAATCCTTGCGCGAGGGTTTGACATCTTGAGCCAACATAGACAATGACATGTCAACTATAAAAAACAAGGCCTCTTTGCTTTTTGCGACAGGTAATTCTATTTTGTTCCAACTTGGACCAGCGAGGGCAATGCAGCTTAAAACCCAGAACAATGCCAATATTCCAGCTGGCCAATGTTTGGCTTTGCCTTTTTGGACAAGCAATATCTTGGCAATCTGGGGCGATAGCTGTTGATTCCAAAAAACGTCTTGTTGCAATAATTTTTTGGTTAACCAATAGACGGCATATGCCCCAGGAATGAGCCACAACCAATGAGGTCTAAGCAGGATGAAGGCATCAAATATCAAATCATTCACTTTGTGCGACGGTCTCTAGTCATGTTGTTTGATGGTTTTTTGTAAGCGGCTGTCGGAAAAATATATGAGCGTTCGATTTAAAATCAATCCCATAATAAACCACAGTAGCGCAAATTTTAAAACTTCAAAATATTTTTCAGTTTTGGGTCTATAAAAAGCCTGTTCACCATCGATGGGTTCTAAAGATTCAATGGTTTTATAAATTTGTTCTAATTGTTCCGTTCTATCGGCAGTAAAAGCCTGTCCCCCAGTCAACTGAGCAATGTGATTTAAGGTTTGCGATCGATAGGGATTGCCAAATGGATCGCGGCCAAAGGCAATTGTATATATTTTGAGGCCTTTTTCTGCGGCAAAGCTCGCCGCTTTATTAGGATTCACATTGCCCGCATTGCTTTCGCCATCGGACAGTAGCACCAAAATTTGTTCGCCTTCACTTTTTTCTAGATGTTTGATGGTTAAGCCAATGGCATCGCCAATCGCGGTTTTTTCACCCGCCCAACCAATCACGGTTTCATCTAAAAATTGCTGTACGGTTTTAATATCAAATGTCAATGGCGTTTGAATGAACGCTTGTGAGCCAAATAAAATCAATCCCACTCGATCGCCTTCGCGCCGTTTTAGAAAGTCTTTGAGCACGCCTTTTACTGCACTGAGTCGATCAACCCGACGACCTTGAAAGACCATGTCTTGATGGCGCATTGATCCTGAAATATCGACAGCCACCATGAGGTTTCGACCTTCACGCGGTAATGCCAGCGGTTCTCCAATGTGTATGGGGCGAGCACAGGCTAAAAGCAGCAATCCCCATAATATTGAGAGCCACAATAATCGCCAAATATTGATCCCTTGAATGCTGGCCAATCCAGATTGTTTTTGTAATTGATAAATGCGATGCCAAAAAGGTATGGTGAGTGCGCCATGTTGTTCGCCTGCTGCGCGAGGCAGTAACAGCAAAACCAGTGGCAGTGGCGCGAGCCAGACGACCCAAGGCCAAGCAAATTGTATATTTTGCCATTCACTGAGGATCAAATTAATGAAATTCATGATGGTTTTTTCTCATTTAGATACACGCCAAACATTGCATTCAGATGATGTTTCTTTTGGCCAGTTTTGGCAATGTTTGCTTGAGCCAATCCAATATGCCATCAGGCGCAGGCGCATTTTTCAAATAACCCGTGCTTAACCAATCAGCAATTTCGGGCAGGCAATCGATTTGGTTTTTTTGTAAAAATTCGATCCATGTCGCACCGTGTAAACGCGCAATGTCTTGGCGGCTAAAGCGCAGCAATGCCGCTTGCTTCAACCAGTAATTGGCCAACTCTCCTAAATTTTCAGGTTCAGAGCTTCCCCATTCATGCCATGGCCATTCAATGATGCGACTTTTGTGCCAATAATAAACCCCAATCATCACAATCAGTAATACGACCGCCAAGCCAATAACCATCCACCATCCATAGGCTAATGGTAACCAATCGGGCGCGTTGGGTATATGAATGTCGCGCAGCTCACTCAGTAACTGGTCGGATGCAGTAGGTGTGGTGTTCTGTGTTGCCATTTTTGTAATTATTTGGTAATCAGACCGTGTTTTTGTAGGCGGTAAATGACATCGTCTTCGGTTGAAATTGACATAAAGCCGATGCCGTAATTGCCACAAAATTCGTGCAAAGATTCAATGATGCTTTGGTACTGGTCATTGTAATGATTGCGAATACGATTGAGGTTGGTATGCAGGACGTGAGAACCGTTGGTAAAGCTCGCTAATGAGCCAGAAGGTAATTGCTGTTCTAAATGATCATAAATATGGATCATTGTGATCTGATGTTTTTTGCTGAAAAATCGCAACCGATCCTTGTCTAAATCCGATAAATTTGATAGATCGCCAATGAGAAATACCGAAGAAGAATCCTTGAGCAAGCGGGTGCTTTCTTCAATGCCGTTCATCCATTGATGATTTGGCAATGCAAGGTTATCGGCAACATTGATGGTAGCCAAACTGAGTTGGCCTAACCATAGGCTGAAACGGGCTTGTCTGCTCGAAGGTTTTTGTAAAGTCCATGGGTTACCAAGTATGGCACCGCCTACGCGTTCCTGATTTTCCAAGGCAACCCAGCCAATGAAGGCAGCCACTTCTGAGGCTTTTACGCTTTTAAGTGTGGAAGTAGAACCAAAGCGCATGCTTTGACTCATGTCAAGAATCATAAATAATTTGTGTTCTTTATCTTCTTGAAATTCTCGAGTGTGGGCTTTGTTTTTGCGCGCGGTTATGCGCCAATCAATGGCTTTTGCATCGTCACCCGGTTGATAGAGGCGCGCATTATAAAATTCGATACCACGACCTTTTTGATGCGATCGGGATTGACCAAGCCTTAAACTTCGACTGATGTTATGTTTGAGTTTCCAAGATTTGGCTGAATGTTGCCATCGTAATAATTCAACCGTCTCAGATTGGACGCCTAACTTCTCGTGTTGCATTTAAATCGCAGGAACCAAATCCAACAGTCTTTGAACAACAGCGCTCGTGGTGATACCGTTGGCTTCGGCTTCAATGGATAGAATGATTCGATGTCTCAAAGCATCCTCGGCCACATTTTGAACTTCCAAGGGGGTAATCACTTCTTTGTTGTTTAACCACGCATAGGCTTTGGCCGCCTGTGCAATAGCAATGGTTGCGCGAGGGCTTGCACCGTGTTCAATCCATTTAGCCAAATCTTCAGAATAAAGCGCACCATGACGAGAAGCGTTGATGATTTGAACGATGTACTGACGAACCGAATCAGCGAGCGGCATGGCAAGTATTTCCGATCGTATGGCAAAAATTTCATCAATGGTTAAGGGATCTTCGATTTGTTTTTCGGGCTCTTTGTTGGCAGAACGGATTTGTTCTTCTTCGACGAGTTCAAGAATGCTTCGTTCCTCTTCAACCGATGGGAAGGCAACATTCACGTGCAACATAAAACGATCCAATTGCGCTTCTGGTAGGGGGTAAGTGCCTTCCTGCTCGATGGGGTTTTGAGTTGCCATGACCATAAATAATGGGTGCATGGGGTAAGTTGTTTGTCCAACACTGACTTGTTTTTCTGCCATGGCTTCCAACAATGCAGATTGTACTTTGGCTGGCGCACGATTAATCTCATCCGCTAATATGATGTTATTAAAAATCGGTCCATTTTGAAAAACAAATTCTGCCGTTTGTTGGCGGTATATTTCTGTTCCAGTAATGTCACCTGGTAGTAAGTCTGGGGTGAATTGAATGCGTTGAAAAGTGGCCATCAAGCCTTGTGCCATCGTTTGAATGGCTTTTGTTTTTGCTAAACCAGGCGCACCCTCCACCAGTAAATGTCCTCCGCAAAGCAGGGTAATAAAAAGTCGTTCAACTAATTGGTCTTGCCCAACAATGCTGTTTCGAATGTGGCGCTTGAGGTTGTCTAAACGTTGGTGAAGATGAGAATCTGTTTGCATGGTATATAATAATGTATTGACGATATGATAACTTTTGCTTAATAAAGCAACGATGTTTATTCCAATGTCTATGGGGTTGATTTGGGAGCGCTATTATAACTGTTTTCCGTCAGAATCAACACCCTGAAAGTGCCAATGGTCAGAATTTGGCTTGATAAAATCCCCAACCGATTCTATTAATACGCAAAACTAATTGAGAGCCAGTTGTCGGTTTATATTTTTTTTGCAATGAACGATTTGTTTTTTGTAGAGCTTGCTACTGGCTTGAACTTTTTTGGCCACTTTAATCAACCAAGGTTTCTTGCGATATGAGCGATTTCTGTAGCCACCTTGACCTTCATGATATGCCAGATACAGCCTAAAAGCATCATTTTTCTTGAGCCCCAGCATGTTGTGGCTGCGATGGTTATACCATCCAATAAAATCAACAGCGTCGGCAAATCGATCTCTTCGAGCTTTATTCTTTTTAGTCAATTGAGCGTACTCACGCCAAGTTATGGTTTTGGCTTGTGCATAACCATAGGCACTTGAGGCAGGTTCCATGGCATATTTAAACCCTTTTTTTACTTTTTTCAACGGTCGAGCATTGCCATCAAAATGCGATTCATATCGAATGATGGCAAATTGTACATGTGTGGGCAACCCCCATCTTTTTTCGGCTTTCTTTGCGTGCTTATACCAAGAGGGGTATTTCTTCAAGATGTGACAAATATTTTCAGAAGGTAATTGCTTATAGGATTCGTTTTTTGCATTTTTGATGGGGGTGCTTTCGGTTTTTATCGCACTTTTGATATTCGTCGTATTGGATTTTTTAGATTTTGTCGTCAACACCCGTTTGCCATTGCTCTGCAAGTAGTTATCAATGCAACCAGACAGCATGAGAGATATTGCTAAAAGCAATATTATATTAAATTTTATTTTCAACAAATACAAAGACATAATACCTATATTTTAACATTTTTTATAACATTTGTCATTGCATAGCAATCAGTGATTTTTAGTGGATCAAAAAGCCTATTTAAGTCAGATTGAATTGGATGTTTTTACCCATTCTACGGCTCATTGTGCCTTGCTGACAATGTGCTATAATCCCCCTCAATGACCGAGACAAAAACGCTCATAAATGCGTATTTATGCTCACTTAAAGCCCACTCATTCAATTCATTAACACTTTAATATGTCAGTATCATTCATCCGTATCAAACAACTAGTTCTTGCTTGCAGTGTCAGCTTGAGTTTAATTATCCTGAGTTCATGCGGTTACAACTTGGTTAAGCCAAAATCAGCCCAACCACCCGTTGAATACCAGATTACCTTAACCAGTTTATGGACTTCAAATAGTCATACCAAAGGGGACGAATTTCCATCCAGTGCCCATTTCAGTTCCCCAGCCATTGCCACACACAATGCTCAAAAAAGCTTTTGGGCGCCCAATCAGCCTGCATCCAAAAGTACCGAACTGATTGCCGAAGAAGGGGGCACCTTAAAATTTCTGCAAGAGGCGAACGAAGCCATCGCCAAAGGTCAAGCGTTTAAAGCCTATAGGGGAGATGCCTTTGATTACGATGAAATTTACAGCATGACGGTGTCAGCAAACGAAGATTTTTCTGAGCTTACCTTATTGACTATGATTGCACCAAGTCCGGATTGGTTTGTCGGTGTGCATGGTTTATCTTTGAAAAATGCCGATGGAACTTGGAAAGAGCGCATAAGCTGTGATCTTGAAGGTTATGATGCAGGCACAGAATCGGGTGCCGATTATAGTTTATTCAATGATGATACTGAACCTCATGGGGTCATACATAAGCTCGCCGATGATGCGGAACTTGCAGCCAAAGAGTATGATTTAAGTGCGCCTTTTCTCAAGATTGACATTCAGAAGGTTGGTAGCACTAATGCAGTAGCAGAGCCTTGCTAATCATTTAGTTGTTCGTTTAGGTATTGGTCCACAAAAAGTGCTTGGTTAAGTGCGTCGATCTTAAAGGCTTTTTCGACTTTCAAATACACAATAGATTCAGATTCAACCGCCACTGCCTCCAATACACCGGGCTGATTCAAGGCAATTTGTTCTATGTCGGCAAATGATCCTTTGAGATGCTGAACTGGCGCCTCCAAAATGATGGTTTTACCTCGACCCAGCACTTGATTGTAGCAAACCAATAACCACAGCATACCCAGAAAGGCGCACCCAATAAAAATCCCTGAGACATCATAATAGGTGAATAATAAGCCTCCGAAAGCACCACCGGCAAAGGAACCCAAAAATTGACTTGAGGAATAAATGCCCATGGCTGTGCCTCTTTGCCTTGGTGATGCTATAAGGCTGACCAAGGAAGGCAAGCTCGCTTCTAAAAAATTAAAAGCTGTAAAAAATAACACCAAGAATAACATAAAACCAATGAAGCCATTTTGTGTAGCAAAAAGACCCATCTGAGATATGACAAGTAATCCAATGCTCAGGGTAAATATGAGTTTTATGCGTCCTGTTTTTTCGGCAATGATGATGCACGGAACCATGAGCAAAACGGACAAAATGAGCACGGGTAAATAAACCATCCAATGCTCGGCCAATGGCATATTAAAGTGCTTCATGAGCAAAAATGGGATGGCGATAAAGAGGGCGGTTATAGAAGCATGAAGTGCAAATATGCCGAAATCCAGACGCAACAGTTGTGTATCTTGCGCCACTTGTTTGAAGTGTTTCAGACTCACCGTATTTTCTAAGTGTTGTTTTTGTTGCGCAGGTTCTGGAATCGACCCTAATATGAGCAAACCAATGATCGCCAAACCTGCGGTTACAAAGAATAATCCTGGCAAACTGATGGCCTTGTATAAAATGGGTCCAATTAGAAATGAAAGCATGAACGAGGCGCCAATGGACATGCCAATGATTGCCATGGCTCGCAACCGCTTCGCGGGTGGGGTAAGATCGGCTAAAAGTGCCAGTAAAACGGCAGAAACCGCGCCAGAACCTTGGAGTGCTCGGCCAATGATGAGGGTGGAAATGTTTTCTGCAACCCCAGCGATTAAACTGCCGAGCAGAAACAACATTAAGCCGATGAAAATCATTTTTTTCCGTCCATAATAGTCGGAGAGCAAGCCAAAAGGTATTTGCAAACTGGCTTGGGTCAGACCGTAAATGCCCATGGCAACACCCATAGCAAGTGCACTCACTTGACCATAGGCACCACTGAGTACATAGACAGAGAAAACCGGGAATATGATGAACAAGCCCAACATACGGCTTGCAAAAATAGCGGCAATGGTCATGGTTTGCCGAATTTCTGTTTGATTTAAAACGGGTTTTTTCATGTCAATGTCATTACAATAGGGGCTTGCTATGTGTGTAGAGTATTTCGGCTGTTATTATTATCATTTAATGAAAAATAGGTCTTAATAAGAACTCGAATAGAACATGAAAACAATGTAGCTGAGTGGTGTACAAAAGCTAAATGCCGAATAAAAATGCTGAATTTAAAAACGGAACTCTTGCCTAAGGTTGAGAAATTGGATAAACCGACGCTATTGTAATCGTATGACCAACGCTTTATCTGTAAACCTTGCTGGAATGACGTGGCAAAAGCCGCTCTGCATTGCCTCTGGTCATGCTGGCTTTGCACATGAATTGGCAAATATCCGTGGGTTCCCTTTTGATTCGATTGGGGCGATCTGTTTGAAAGGCACAACGCTCAATCCTTCTGAAGGCAATGCCATGGAAAGGGTTTGGGAAACCCCCAGCGGATTGATCAATTCTGTTGGCTTGGAAAATCCAGGCGTTGAAGCGGTCATTGAACATCACTTACCTAAATTATCAAATCTACCAGCGCATCTGAATATCATTGCCAATGTTTGCGGTCATTCAATTGAGGATTACGTCCAAGTCGTGCAAATATTTGACCAAACCAGCGTACAAGCGATAGAAATCAATATCTCTTGCCCCAATATCAAACATGGTGGGGCCATTTTTGGTAATGATCCGATATTGGCCGCTGAGGTCATTAGCGCTTGTAGAAATGCGACTCAAAAACCCATCATTGCCAAACTATCACCCAATCAAACCAGCATTGCCAAGACGGCAGAACACTGTATTCTTGCGGGCGCAAACATCCTTTCTGCTGTCAATACATATTCAGGATTGGTGGTGGACATTGAAACTCGAAAATCTGTGTTAGGCGGTTTTTCTGGTGGGGTATCCGGTCCGTCCATTCAACCCATGGCATTGTTAAAAGTCCATGAGATTTGGCAAGTTGCGCGCACGCATCATGTCCCTATTATTGGTTTGGGGGGCATTGGTTCGGCAGAAGATGTGCTGGCGTTTTTTATGGCAGGTGCTTCTGCATGTGCCATTGGCACGGCAATAGCCAATGATGTCATGACAGCGAAAAATATTTGTCAAAACTTGCAAAAATGGATGTCTGATCGAGGCATTTATCATCTCAGCGAATTGACTGGCACCCTGCAATCTTAAGTGTACTGAAGCATTAAGGTGCAGGTATAACCTGCTCTGCCACCTTTGGAATTGCTGAGCGTTGCCAATGGTGGATGGCCCATTGGATGATGGTTTTGGTATCAGATTGTTGAATTTTAGCTGGCGGATTTTGGCCTAATAGCTTGAGCGATAGCCACAGATTTTGTGCGATCGCATGCGGCTCGTTAGATAAGCTGGGCGCATGGGTTTGTTTGCTCAATTTGTGGCCATGGCGATCGACCACCATTGGTACGTGCATGTAGGTGGGTGGGGTCTGGTCCCAACAGTTCATTAAGTGCATTTGATTGGCTGTGGTGGGCAATAAATCATAGCCTCTGACCACATGAGTGATTCCTTGGAGCATATCATCTACGCTGACCGCTAACTGATAGGCAAATAATCCGTCTTTTCTTTTAACGATGAAATCCCCATTCATCGGGGGTTTTTGATGACCATATACAAGGTCTTGCCATTCAACTTCACAACGGCACTCAACGCGCAAAGCATGGGGCTCAGTCATACTGACGTCAGAATTTTTTAGACAAAATCCATCATAAACCCCATTCAATGAACGCAATCTTTGACGGGTGCAGTTGCAGGGATAGACATGGCTTCGGTGGTTTAATTGTTCTAAATAGTGTTGATAGTGCGCTAGCCGCTGGCTTTGATAGCTTACTGCTCGATCCCAATAAAGACCATACTGCTCTAAGGCTGCCACAATATTTGCCTTTGCACCTGGCACTTCTCGAGGTGGATCAATGTCCTCAATGCGCACCAACCATTGCCCATTGTGCGCCCGTGCATCACAAAAACTTGCCAGAGCGCTCAATAATGAGCCAAAATGCAGATCACCCGTGGGTGACGGGGCAAAACGACCAATATAGGATGAGGCCATTATCTATTTTAATTGCAGGCTGAACCACAGATCGATGTCAACAAGTTGTTCGGGACAAAGCTCATGATCCATGGTGTAGGTTTTCCATTGAACATTGACCCCTAGAGCCATCAATGACTGATAACTATTCAACCCTGCTGTAAAAGGCACCACCGGGTCATTGTAGCCATGCATCATCATAATGGTGGTATTTGTCACCGAACCCAGTCGGTCAGGCTTTGGAAGATAACACGATAATGCCAACACGCTGCCAACTGCATATTCACCAGCGCAGCTTAGAGCAATAACACCGCCTTGAGAAAAACCTGCCAAATGGACTTTGTCCAAGTGACCCAAGGTTTGAGCTTCTTCATCGATCAATTGGCCAATACCTGAGACGCTTTGCTCAATGTCTGTTAAATTTGAGCCATTTTGCAAATCTGGGGAGGTGATGTCAAACCACGAGGGCATGCGCATCCCCCCGTTTATGGTTACGGCTTGTTCGGGTGCATAAGGGAAAATCCAGCGAACATGTGCTTGATTGGTTTGCTTTAGATGAGGCAGAATGCCCATAAAATCAGTGGCGTCAGCCCCTAAACCATGAAGCCAAATGACAGAATGGTGGTGCGTTTTTGTCGGTTCTATGATCAGAGGAGATTTCATGAGCATTTCCAAGTATTGATTGAATTTATAGCGATTGAGTCAATATCGTTTAAGTTTGAATTATCATTATGATGGTATAATTTAAACACATTTTTTAGTCCATGCATTAGGCATTTCCTCGAGACACTTTAGTAATTTAGCGTTAGAAGCGCTCCTAACACCATGTCAAACTATTTATTCTCATCTGAGTCTGTCTCAGAGGGGCATCCAGACAAAATTGCTGACCAAATTTCAGATACGATTTTAGATGCCATTATCGAGCAAGACAGTCATGCGCGCGTGGCTTGTGAAACATTGGTCAAATCAAATTTGATTATTATTGCGGGTGAATTGACTGCAAATCACCTGCTGACTCAAAAAGACATTGAATCATTGGTGCGTCAAACAGTGGCTGATATTGGCTATGATTGTGAAGCCTTAGTCTTTAATGCCAAAACCTGCGCTATTAATAATTTAATGAACAAGCAATCGGCAGACATCGCACAAGGCGTTGATCGAGAAGACAATTCTATGGGCGCTGGCGATCAAGGTTTTGTGTTCGGCTATGCATGCAATGAAACCGCTGAGTTTATGCCTGCACCCATCAGTTATGCCCATCGCTTGATGCGTAAACAAGCTCAATTACGCAAAAACAAAACAATCCCTTGGTTAAGACCTGATGCTAAAAGCCAAGTCACTTTCCACTACGAGCATGGCAAGCCTGTGTCGGTAAAAACAGTGGTGTTATCCACCCAGCACGACCCTGATATCTCGGATGATACGATTGAAGAAACGGTACGAGAAGCGATTATTAAAGCCGTCATTCCAGCAGAACTATTAACGGAACAGACCACATACCTCATTAATCCGACTGGCCGTTTTGTCGAAGGCGGGCCTGTCAGTGATTGTGGTCTAACGGGCAGAAAAATCATTGTGGACACTTACGGAGGAACGGCTCGTCATGGTGGGGGCGCATTTTCTGGAAAAGACCCGACCAAAGTCGATCGTTCAGCAGCCTATATGGCTCGATACGCTGCAAAAAACGTGGTGGCTTCAGGATTGGCAGAGCAATGTGAGATTCAGATCGCTTATGCGATTGGCAGAGTTGACCCTGTTTCCATTTTCATCAATACCCATGAGACAGGAACGCTCAGCGATGAGCGCATCACCCAAATTGTAGAAAAAAACATCGATTTCAGTCCCAAAGGCATCATTGATCATCTGGATTTACTTCGCCCTATTTACCAGCAGACTGCGGCCTATGGACACTTTGGTCGGTCTGACTTGGACCTACCGTGGGAGAAAACTGATTTGATAGAAACCTTTCAAAATGGTTGAATTAGAAAATAGCGCCTAATGTCATTCGTCTATGGTTTAGGGGTTCTTGTCTAAAGTTTCGTATTACCGATTTAACAATAGACGCACAGTAAGAAACAAGGATGGCTGAGTTCAAAGTGCTTTTGAAATATATCGCTTGGAAAAGTCTGGGTTATAATACTAATCAGACAGCAGAAAAGTGATCCAGCGGTGTAGAGGAAAGCCATTTTTGTTGAAAAAAAACATCTTGACTTACTCTGTATTGTTAGTTATCCTTCCTAACTTAATAAATCATTCAATATTATGACGAACAGTACTTTACAAAATGACTATTTAGACCGTTTAAAGATTGAAAAAATTCCCGTTTCAATCTATCTAATAAATGGCATCAAACTCCAAGGATGTATTACGAATTTTGACGATATTTCTATTGCTTTAGACAATACAGTTGTTCAATTGGTATTTAAGCACGCTGTTTCCTCGATTGTGCCCAATCATACCCCGAATACTTTTGGTAGAAGCGCTACTTAGTGTCGGAATTATTTGGTCGCTTAAAACAACAGAGCTCTACTGAAAAAGCGGTCTTAGTGCACGTCAATCTGCCTCTGGCGATTGCGCAAAAATCCACTGAACAAGAATTATCAGAATTGAGTGCCACGGCAGGTGCTGATGCATGTGAACATTTGGTTTTTCAACGAACTCAAATAGAGCCAAAATATTTCATTGGCAAAGGACAAGTTGATGTCATCCGCCAAGCTTTGCAATTTCATAAAGCAGAGTGTGTCATCTTTAACCACGCCTTATCGCCGTCTCAAGAACGCAATTTGAGTCAAGACCTCAATTGTAAAATCATTGATCGCGTCCGTTTGATTTTAGATATTTTTGCCCTACGTGCCCGCACCCACGAAGGGAAATTACAAGTGGAACTGGCTCAGCTACAGCATATGTCAACAAGACTTATCGGTGGTTGGACGCATTTGGAGAGACAAAAAGGGGGCATTGGTTTACGTGGTCCGGGTGAGACTCAGTTAGAAAGTGATAGACGCATTATTCATCAGCGGATTAAGCAGATCAATCAACGCATTAAAAAAATCCAGAGTCAACGCGATTTGGGCAGAAATTCAAGAAAACGTAAAAACATCCCCACTGTGGTCATGGTCGGTTACACCAATGCTGGCAAATCCACCTTATTCAATCAGCTGACCGACGCTGAAGTTCATTCTGCAGATCAACTTTTTGCCACCTTAGATACCACCTTGCGTAAACTTAAAATTGACGGTGTTGGTGAATGTATTCTGGCGGACAGTGTTGGATTCATCCGACGCCTACCTCATGAACTCATTGCGGCATTTCGGGCCACCTTGGAAGAAGTCTGCGAGGCAGATTTGGTGTTGCATGTGATTGATGCTAGTGATCCCGATAAAACTTCTAAGGCTGATGCAGTTTATCAAGTTTTGGAGGAAATAGACGCAACAGAAGTGCCTATGCTGGTTGTTTCAAATAAATGTGAATTGACGAATGCCAAAATCGGTACCGTTCGCCACGGCGATCAAATCAAACAGGTGAATATTTCTGCCGTAGAATCATTAGGGCTGAATGAGTTAAAACAGGCCATTGGCTTCCATCTAAAAGGTCATTATCAAGATATTCGCATTCAATTGAGCGGCAATTATGGAAAATTTCGGTCGCAGCTGCACGAACTCGGTGAGGTGCTGAACGAGGACGTTACACAAAATGGCGATATGCTTCTTAGTTTGAGAATCAACCTAAAAGCGTTCAACGCTTTGAAGCACACTCTGGCGTCATCAGAAATCAAATATCAAGTTGTGAATGCCTAAGCAGTTGAACACGACCTGTCGTATTCGACGAAGTGCTTTTAAGCTTTTACCATAGCTGCAAATTCAAACTCAGTGGTTAAACGTTTAAGGCTGAAATTCAGATGCTGTTGCGTTTTTTAAGCGAAAATTAATGACGGACACTTGGTCCGAAGGGATGGCTAAGTTTTGTTTTTCGACCACAATGTTTTGCCATTCAAACAACTGACTTAGAAATAGATCATCAAAATATTCTTCACCATTACTGCGCGAGATAATCTCATATTTCAAAACACCATTTTCAATTTGAATAAGGAAAGCGGATTTGAGCCAGCGTGAGTTTTGAAGCGCTTTCTCAACGCGCTTAAAATCTGCTCGATTATAAACATTTTCAATATTAAAATAGATCAGTTGCTGAGAAGTCATAATCTGGCGATCTTTAAGCCACAGACCGTGTCCAATCGACTTTGTTAAGCGCTCAATACCTTTAGGAATGGCATCAATATAAAATTGACCCGTCTGTTCTAATGCTCTGTTCAAATTATATTTTCGCCAATTAACACTCCAGTTAACGTCCTGTTTATTGATGGTGACAATGAGGATGTTTTCGGTTTGGTACGCCTCGCTTAACTTTAAGATTTGGGTATCATTACTGTGCCACAAATTATTCAAGTTCATACTCGCTCGCTCTTCAAGCGTGAGTGCAGGCAGAATAAATTGAATGCCCAGGTCGTTGTATGTTCGTTTAAGGGCATTTTGCCAAAGTTCAGGCAGATTGGCATCTGAATAAGCAGACCGGATCTTGTCTTCATTTTCAGTCACTAACCACAATAAGGTTTGAGGGCGTGGTCGTGGCCAAATGTCCAGATTTAATTGGGTGATCAAATCGGATATTTTTTTACCACTGAAAACCAAGTTATGTTGTTTGGGATTAACATTTTGAATGATGCTGTACTTGGCCACATATTTTTTATCAATGCTTTTTAATTTTTCCCGAATGCGGGCATTAAAAAATAAGTCTTTATTGCCAGTCACTTTAACCAACATTTTGAGCGCGGCGTGTTCAACCAATGCCTGATCATAAGTCGGATAGGCTTCAACTGAAACAGAGATGGTATTAAATTTGGAGTTGTTAAAGAAATTATTGGCGAATGTGCTTGCTGGAATAATCCAGCAGAGCAACAAGGTCAGTCGCATACCTTTAACCAATTGATTCAAAATAACGGGCTTTATTATGTGCATAAATTCCTTTCACTACAAACGCTTGAGAGTAAATTGACAACCGGTTGAGCAACAAATGGTGAGATGTCTCCCTTTAATAATGCAATTTCGCGCACCAATGTACTGGATAAAAAACTGTTTTTCTCTGAAGGTGTCAGAAAAATCGTCTCAATGTTGGGGTCTAAGCAACGGTTCATCGTTGCCAATTGAAATTCGTATTCAAAATCCGATACAGCCCTGAGCCCACGCATTAAGACCTGTGCTGAGTGTTCGCGTACACAATCGATCAATAGGCCATTAAATCCAATCACTTTTACTCGATCTTCACTTTGGCAGACTTCACGGGTCAATCGCAGTCTTTGTTGGTGATTCAGCAATGGTGACTTACCTGGTTGTTCACTCACTGCAACAATGACCTGATCAAACAGACGCAACCCCCTTTGAATGAGGTCTGTATGACCATTGGTAATCGGATCAAATGTGCCTGGATAAAGTGCAATCATGAGAAGTTTAACCTTTGAGAAATGGCGTTCACCTAAAGTAACAACAACTACGAACGTCTCAGCTCAATAGGCGTTTGGAAGGTCCAGTACTGTTAAACTGAACAGATCAGACCAAATGAACTCGGTCAATAATTATACATTTTTACAGGCGCATTTCCTATATAATAGTAAACAAGGTTGGCTTTATTAAAGTCGAAAAAACGACAATTGTCGCAAATGTGCTTTAAAAATCCGCCGATACAGTGCTTTTAGTGCCAAAGATGTGAAAATAGATCGCTAAAGAAAGCGAGTAAGGCATCGTTGCATAGATAAGGTTTAAGATCGTATGATGATCGGGTTTATGAGCAGGAAGGCTCGCTACAAGGAAAAAGCTTTAGCAAACCGCTTTAAAAAATAGCAAACCAAAGGCGTAAGAAAAGGTGAACAAACTGAAGAAATAAGACAAATACAGTTTGATCCCCCCCTTCATCTATGTGTAATGAATAAATACTTCGAGCCAAAAGAGACATGGCCAGATAAGAAGTGAAAAGCCCTGTAGAGAAGACAGAATGATTGTAAGGAATTGCAAATAACACCTAATATTTCAATGAATTGATGTACATTTTATTAACCCTTTTTAACCTTCAAGACGATGCCACAAGCGTTTCGTCTTCCTGCTCAGTTGCTTCAAGGCAATTGACTGGTTTGACTGGTTTAATGACCCATCTGAACCCCCACTATTCGCTGAAGCAGACATCAAATCTGGGTCGGCTCAACAATATTGGTCATTGCAAAGCGACTTGATGCGCTGCATCTGTCATATTTTGGTAATCACGCTCAAAATCCCCACAAATTCTGTCTGATTTAGCCTCGTTATGAGCCATTGTTAAAATGGTTTTAACGTTAATTTGTCTCGTTATAACACGGGTCTATACATTGTTTGCCTCAGGTTTAAAGACCAAAGCGACAAGACCTAACAAGGATAAACAGAATGAAAAGAATTTTAATCAACGCCCAGCAATCAGACGAACTGAGAGTTGCGCTTTTGCAAGACGATCAGCTTTTTGATTTAAACATTGAAACCGTCTCACAAAATCGTAAACGCTCAAACATTTACAAAGGCATCATTACTCGAATAGAGCCCAGCTTAGAAGCAGCTTTTGTTGATTTTGGACAGGACCGTCATGGTTTTTTGCCCTTTAAAGAAGTTTGTGCGCGCTACATTAATCAGCCAAATGATTCGGACAAAAGGCCCAACATTTCAGAATCGCTTAAATCTGGGCAAGAAATCATCGTACAAGTTGAAAAAGAGGAACGAGGATCGAAGGGCGCTTCTTTAACGACTTACATCAGCCTTGCAGGCTCGTTGTTGGTGTTAATGCCAACATCATCAGCAAACGAAGGCAAGGTCAGCGGGATTTCACGATCTTTAGATAATGAGCAGCGCAAAGAAATGCGTGAAGCTTTAGAATCTTTGACCGTACCCGATGGCATGCGCCTGATCATTAGAACTTCTGGTGTCGGACATTCAGTTGACGAGTTACAGTGGAATTTGGACTATTTGCTCAAATTATGGAATGTCATTACTGATACAGCCAATGAAAAATCAGCGCCCTTTTTAATTCATCAAGAAGATGGATTAATTCAAAGAACCATTCGGGACTATTTACGTACCGATGTTGAAGAAATACTTATAGACGACACAGACACTTATCAAAATGCCCTTGATTTTGTTAATAGGGTTATTCCTTCATTCAGTAATAAAATAAAACTCTACAACAAGTCGTTGTCGCTATTCAACCACTTTGACATTGAGACTCAAATTGAAAACGCTTTTTCACGCGTTGTTGCACTACCATCTGGCGGTGCCATTGTCATTGATTCAACCGAAGCCTTATGCGCCATTGACGTGAACTCAAGCCGCGCAACACAAGGCAAAGACATTGAAGAAACGGCATTACAAACAAATTTAGAAGCCGCTGAAGAAGTCGCCCGCCAACTGCGTTTGCGCGACTTGGGTGGGCTGATGGTCATCGACTTTATTGATATGTCGAACGATGGCAACCGTAAGAAGGTTGAGAGTCGTTTATATGAATGGATTCAATACGATCGCGCACGCGTTAAAATCAGCAACATCTCTCGTTTTGGGTTATTGGAAATGTCTCGTCAGAGATTAGGTTCTTCGTTGATTGAGGACAATCAATCCAATTGCCCTTACTGTGCTGGCACGGGCATTACCCGAAGCATTGAATCCATCTCTTTGGCGATCATCAGAGCCTTGGAAGACGCGGCAATTGCCAAAGGCGCAATGCGGCTCTATCTCCAATTGCCTGTTGACGTGGCAACGTTCATGATCAATGAGAAACGTTCGGAAATTATGCGCATAGAAGAAAGACACCGCATATCCGTCGTTGTTATTCCAAATGAATATCTCGTATCACCAAACTTCACCCTTGAAACTGTTCAAATTGGTGATAAACGTTTGGGCAAGTATGGTGCCAGTTATACCAATAAAAAGGGGACAAAGCCATCGACGGCAGATGTGCTCGAAATGATGAGCAAGCCACAAGCAGTGGCTGAAAAGCCAGCTGTTAATTCGGTATCGCCTGATTCACCCGTACCGACGGCTAAGAAACCTGGTTTCTTTGCTCGATTGTTTGGGCTTGGAGAGCAGAAACCGGAAAAACCTGTTAGAAGAGGCAGAGGTAAAAACAGTAACAACAGACGACATTATTCCAATCGGCGTGGCGTGCGTAATCCAGTTCGTCGGCAAAACAACCGATCGCGCAATAATAATCAAGCGCGTGGCAATAATTCATCAAACAGACCTAATCCGCAAAAGAAAGACTGATTGCCTAGAAATTTTAATACTCGAATGGGCTTGAGTTCTGCATTATTGGCGCTTGAGCCCACTCAATTCAGTCATTGTTTTAGGCCATTGAATTCGAAATGACGCCAGTTTATTTAATTTAAGTGCTTTTGCCTGAGTGCCGTTAGATGCTGTGCCCCGAGAGAAGCGTTCAAGCTGTTCTACGTGATTGATCAAAGACAACCACAGAATAAGGCTGTCACAGAGTATAATACGGCGAAATTGTAATCTTGAGGAAAATTTATGGCTAAAGATGTTATTGAAATGGAAGGGAAGGTCATCGAAACTTTACCCAACGCCGCTTTTAGAGTGGAGCTGGAAAATGGGCATATTTTAAATACCCATATTTCTGGCAAAATCCGCAAACACTACATTCGCATCTTAAACGGTGATCAAGTCATTGTAGAAATCAGCCCTTACGATTTGACCAAAGGTCGAATTGTTTATCGCAACAAATAATTAACTATTTTATAGTTCTTTAATTCTTCGGCTTATTTGGTCGTTGATTCTAAGAGTATTGCCTCTTAGAGCGATTGAAATCGTCCAATCGTTCGGTTTTTCTGCACCTTGTCTGCGGGCCAGTATTGACCGTGCATGGTGATGTAAACACCTTGCTTCAAGGTTTGGACCAATGCGATGGCCATTCCAAGATTAAATTCTGCATCGCTATGACTCAATGCCCAAGGGCGCATCGCACCAGTAAAAACAACGGTTTTTTGACAGGCGTCTAAGTTGCTCGCGTTTTGCTGCATGGTGTCGGTGCCATGAATCACCACAATATTTTGATGCGGACTATTGAGTATGGCATTATTGAGCTGCTCGCGATCGTTGTCATCAAAATCCAAACTGTCTTTTAGCAATAGAATCTCTGCTTCATAAGGCACGGTCAGATTGACTTGTTCGATAATTTGATCCAAATGCGACTGTTTGAAAGCGAGTAATCCCTTGATAGGATCATAGTCCTTATCAAAAGTCCCGCCCGTTACGATGATGTGTATTTTTGAAGTCATCTTATCCTAAAAAAGCGTCATCCGATGCTAAATATTGCGTTTCTTCTGGGGTGTTTTTCCGCCCAAGAATGGCGTTTCTGTGTGGGAATCTGCCAAACTTCTCGATGAGGTTTTTATGGTGATGGGCAAAATGCGCGCTTTGCTGTAAATCAAAGGATTCAAATAATTCAATGCAGGTGTTTTGATCGTCGATGTTTTCGCTGTGCATGAACGGCATAAACAAAAAACCGACCTGATCAATCGGCAGTTTTTGCTGAAACTGATTGGCTATGGCATGCTTGGCCACAGCAACGGCCATTTGTTCAGTCTGGAAACTCTTGGGGTCACCGCGGAACATGTTGAGTGGAAACTGATCCAATACGATACACAATGCCAAACAGCCTTCGGGGGTGTTTTGCCAAGACTGTAGCTCGCCATTAGCGCCTTTTTGCCAAAGCGCCTCAAAGCGTTCTCTGATCGTATCATCGATCTGAGTTGACCGCCCAAACCAGTAGTCTGACATGGGTTTTGTGAACCAAAATTCCAAGACTTCTTTAATCATAATCGTTCTCCAAATATTGATGAGCCAATACGTAGCATTGTACTACCTCCGGCCAAAGCCATTTTCCAATCACCGCTCATACCCATAGACAATGTATCTAAGTTCAAATGAGGAAAGGCTTGTTTGAGCGTGTTGAAAAGAGCGGTTAGCGTTTGGAAGCTAGCCAAACTTTGAGCCTCATTGAGGTTGGCAGGTGTGATGAGCATTAACCCGCGTACATTGATATGCTCTAAGGTTTGAATGGCTTCAATTAAAGGGAAGACTTGGTCTTTTGGAATGCCGGCTTTTTGGGTTTCTTGATGAAGATTTACTTGAATACAAACATTGATCGGTGGCAAATGTGCTGGGCGCGAGTCATTGAGAATTTTCGCAATTTTAATGCGCTCAATGCTGTGCACCCAATCGGCAATTTTCGCAATTTCAGCCGCTTTATTACTCTGAATGGCGCCAATAAAATGCCAAATAATGGGCAGGGCTTCTAATTCAGCGTGCTTGGATTGCAACTCTTGTAAGTAGTTTTCGCCAAAATCAAGCTGACCACAGTTATATGCTTCAATGATTTTTTCAGTGCTTTGTTTTTTGCTGACAGCAACCACTGCGCAATCATTGGGGTTACGGTTGCAAGCACAACATTGTTCGTTAAAGGCGGCCTTAAATTGCGCTAAACTTTGTTGCATTATCATCGCCATGCCGTCAACGGACTTTCAGTGTGATTTTCCCTCGTACATGACCCGTCTCTGACAGCTCGTGTGCCGCTTGAATGTCGGTTAAATCAAAGTTTTGGGCAATTTCAACCGCCAATTCTCCTGCAGCAACGCTGTCAAGCATGGCATCTAATTGGGTGCAATCTGAATGTCTTAACAGTCCCAACCCAATTCGTCCAGAATTTTTTGCCGTCTCGATGATGTCCTCTGCTGTGATTGTGGGAATGGTGACGATGGCACCCGATTTTTTCAGAGCAGCAATGCTGTTTTTGCCCGTTTCAGCGCCAACAAAATCAACAATTAGGTCATAGTATTCATTGGTCAAGGATTGACTTTGGTAATCAATGGCGGTCACACCAAGCGATTGAACGAAGGCTTGGTTTTTAGTAGAGGCGGTCGCGCTGACTTCAGTCGTTTTTTGCCTGGCAAGTTGAGCGCAAATATGACCAACGCCGCCTGCGCCTGCTAAGATTAAAACCTTGCTTTGGGGGTGTACATTGACGAGCTCCAAAGCTTGCCAAGCGGTAAAACCTGCCAAGGGCAAAGCAGCAGCGGTTTGAAAATCTATGCCATTGGGGATTTTTGAGATGTCTGAAGCGGTCGCAACTGTGTATTCGGCATAACTGCCCCCTTTGGTTAGCATATTGGCTGTGCCACAAACGCGATCATTGACGGCAATGCCTTGTACGTCTTTACCAATTTTTGCAACGGTTCCAGAAAAATCAAAGCCTAATACCCAAGGTAGCAGGTCTTTAATGGCATTGGCGCCCCAACCTAACCCTTTACGGGTTTTCCAATCGATGGGATTGACAGAAGCATAATGGGTTTGAATCAAAACTTCATTGTCATCAATTTCAGGGATTGGCACATTTGCATGGAGTTTGAATTCAGAGGCCTCGCCAAATTGGCTGATCACAGCAGCTTTCATCGATGTTTGCATGGTTGTACTCATCTACTCAATGGGTTTAAAGGCGTCGGGTAAATCGATGCCTTCGCCAAATAGAAATTTGGTGCGTTCTTCTGCCAAAAATATGCGCGCCTTGGGGTCCAATGACGACAGTCGGTATTCATTGATGAGAATGGTTTGATAGCCTATCCATTCTTGCCACGCTAATTTTGAAATTGAGTCATAGATTTTCTGACCCTCTTCTGTGGGAAATGGGGGGTTATCTAAGCCTTCCATTTCGATTTTATGCTTTTGACAAATTACTTTTCTCGTCACGATGTTCTCCATATTTAAAATGCATGAGATTGATTAAAATATTGATTGATAACCTGAGTGATTGGCGCAGGCAATCCGATGGCTGGTGGGTTTTCCTGATTGTACCAAAGCCATTCTTTTGAAGTTAGAGTGAAATCACTATTAGTGCAAGGGGTGACTGTGTAGTCTAAATGATAGTGGGTAAAGGTGGTTCGATCTTGCAAAACCGGCAGATGTTCTTGCCAGTCGGTGCTCAGCTTTTCCGCTTCAGAACGCGAAGGGAGGCACCATAAATTTGACCAAATGCCTGTTGAAGGTCTTTTCTTTAGTAATACATGTTGTTCATTTACGATGAGTAGAAACGCTTCGGATTTCGTCGGCTTGGAGGTTCGGGCTTTTTTGACAGGAATGTCTTTTTGGCAATGGTTTAGGTTGGCATAACAGCTTTTTGCTAATGGACATTGGCGACAGTTTGGTTGCGCTTGAGTACAGCAGGTGGCCCCTATGTCCATCAATCCTTGGTTGTATCGATCGCATGATTTTTGAGGCAAGAGTTGCTCAGCCAATTGCCACAATTGTTTATGCGGTTTTGTTTGTGAAAAATCATCAATTAGACCTTGATGTCTGGCAATGACCCGTTTGACATTGGCGTCAAGCACCACCGCAGACTGACCCATGGACAATGAAAGGATCGCCCCCGCTGTGGAAGGGCCTATACCCGATAATTGAATGATTGAATCGTAATCTTTGGGGAAAACACCACCATGCTGAGCACAAATCTGGCAGGCGGCGCGGTGTAAATTTTTGCCACGAGCGTAGTAACCCAATCCCGACCACAAGTGCATGACCTCGTTAATGTCTGCAGCCGCCAAACTTTGGATGTTTGGAAACTTTTGCATAAAACGGTCGTAATAGGGAATGACTGTTTGGACTTGAGTTTGTTGCAGCATGATTTCTGACACCCAGACACGATACGGTGTTTTTTCGAGTTGCCAGGGCAAGTGGCGACGACCATGGTTTTTTTGCCATTTGATGATGGTTTCAGAGAATGAATGTTTGGTCATATTTTGAGCCTATCAGAAAAACAGCAAGGTGCAACGATTCACATGATTAAGTGCGCATTGTAAACATTATTGGCTACAATATCCATTGCAACTGAATAGCTGGATATACGCGAGATTATGGAAGTATGTGGTTAGACATCATTAAGCCTCTGTGGGCAGAGAAAAAGCCTTTTATTTTAATCACAGTGATTGAAATCAAAGGCTCTGCCCCTTGTACTGCTGGAACTAAAATGGTTTATGATGGCGAAAGTTTTATGGGGACCGTCGGTGGTGGGCGCTTAGAACTACAAATCAGCGAAACGGCAAAAACGCTGTTCAAATCACCTGCCAAAGACCCTTCAGCATGCTTAATCAAGACCTTTGCATTAGGTGTGGAATTGGATCAATGTTGTGGTGGCATGGTTAAAATTTGTGTAGAAAAAATCGCCCCCACTGAAACATCATCAGCCACCTTTTCTTGGTTAGATAGGCTGTATGAGCGGCCTGCTGAGCAGCCTTGTTTGTTACTGTCGTTGTACAAGGCCGACGAACAAGTCTGTCAGAAATGGCTTTATACCCAACATTGTGGATTAGATGCCATGGAGAAGGCATACCAGTCTGCGCTGCTACCTCTTTGCCAAAAGATGATGGAGACTGGCGCAGAACAGGCTTTTACCTTATATGATGGGGCAGGTGCTGAAAATGATGCATTGCGAACCCTAGATAACCAGCTATTAAGTATAGAGCGACTGAGTGTTGAAGATTTATTGCCGGTTGCTTTGTTTGGTGCAGGCCATGTGGGGCAGGCCTTAGTGCCCATGATCAAAAATTTACCCATCCACCTGTATTGGATTGATGATCGGCAATCTGCTTTGGGCGATTATGCGAATCAACAAAAAAATATAAGTATAATATGTTCAGATTTTGAAAAAGCATTAAACAAAATTCCGCCGAATGCATGTTATCTTGTGATAACATATGACCATCAAGTGGATTTTAATTTGTGTCAACATATTATGAATAATAAGACGTTTAGTTATCTTGGGCTCATTGGCTCTGAAGTCAAAGCCAAGCGTTTTAGGCATCGTTTAGCCAAAGCAGGCTTGAACCAGAGCACCATAGATCGCTTACAGTGCCCAATTGGTAAGAAATATCAGTTCAGTAAATCACCAGAAGTTACGGCCATATCTATAGCTAATGAAGTTGTTGAACAAATTAACCAGTATAATAAATTCCCATGCGCCACCAATTAGTTCTAAAAAACATATCCAAACGCTATGGTCAGCTTCAAGCATGCGACCAAGTTAATCTGGTGATTAAACCTGCCAGTATCCATGCTTTGTTGGGTGAGAACGGCGCTGGAAAAAGCACACTGGTCAATATCATTTATGGCTTGGTTGAAAAAGATTCAGGACAAATACTGTTTGAAGACCAAGAAATAGTCATCGACTCACCGATAAAAGCGCGTCAAGCGGGTATAGGCATCGTTTTTCAACACTTTGAATTGTTCGATGTATTAACGGTGATGGAGAATATTTTGCTCGGCGTTGACTTCAAAGGCAGTCGACAAGAACTGGCTCAGCACGTGATGGAGATCAGTAAAAATTATCATTTAGAAATCGACCCAAATGCTTTGATCAGCGATCTCTCCACCGGTGAGAAACAGCGCGTAGAAATCATTCGGTGTCTGTTACAAAAACCCAAATTACTCATATTAGATGAGCCTACTTCGGTGCTAACGCCCGTCGAAACGAACCATTTGTTCGATACTTTGAGGAAATTGCGCGATGAGGGCTGCTCGATTTTATTCATTGGTCACAAATTAAATGAAATCAAACAAATATGTGATGAAGCCACCGTGTTACGCAGAGGCAAAAATGCTGGCGTGTGCGATTTGACCCACTTAGAAGTCGCTGAAATTGCTGAAATGATGGTTGGCTCGAAGGTCAGCGATTATTTAGATCGCAGCAATGCGGCGGGTAAAGAGGCGGTACTAAGCCTCAAACATCCAACCAAGGAAGAACATCCAGATGAGGCTTTTTCAGTACGAGAATTGGTATTGAAAAGTGGCTGTATTACAGGGATTGCAGGCATCTCAGGGCATGGTCAAGACCCTTTAATGTCGTATTTGGCTGGTGAAACAATCGGTCAGAACGGAGAGATCATCTTCTTGGGGCAGAACATTGAGCAATGGGGCGTTAAGCAAAGAAATGCCGCAGGGATATTATTCGTCCCCACAGAACGATTGGGACGCTCCGCAGTGACCCAATTAAGTTTGTTAGAGAACGCGCTGCTCGGCATTTCAAAACCCAAAAAGTTTGATATAAAAGGCTTGATAAATTATCGAGCATTAGCGGGTTTTTCTGATCAAGTTATTGACGATTTTTCCGTTAAAACCGAAAGCCATCAGAGTTTGGCAAGCAGCCTCTCAGGTGGTAATTTACAAAAGTACATCGTCGGTAGAACGATTCTGCAATCCCCCAAAGTTTTGTTGATTTCTAATCCAACTTGGGGCGTTGACATTCAATCGGCCATTTTCATTCGCAATCAAATCATTGCAATGCGAGATGCTGGCGTGGCGATTTTAATCGTCTCAGAAGACTTGGATGAAACCTTTACATTATGTGATGAATTGGCAGTCATCAAAGATGGACACGTCGGTGAGGTACAGCCCATTGAACAGCTGACCTTAGAAGATGTGGGCTTAATGATGACCGCGTAGGTAATGAAAGAATACTATGGCTATACCAATCAAAATCGTTAAAAAAGACATAGACCCCAGCAATTTTGCATCGGCATTTTCTGTGCCTCTTTTTGCTATATTTTCCACCTTAGTGACCAGTTCGCTATTGCTTTGGTTGCTTGGTTATCCCATCTTGCCAACCTTTGAAGCTTTTTTTGTGACACCGCTGAGTACGGTTTACGAATTTTCAGAAGTGCTGATGAAAGCGACCGTTTTAGTCATCATCGGCTTGGGGCTGGCGATTGGATTTAGAGCCAATGTTTGGAATATTGGTGCTGAAGGGCAATTCATATTTGGTGCAATTGGGGGGAGCGTCGTTGCGCTGTATTTCCATGGGCAAGAAGGTTTTCATATCATCCCATTGATGATCATTGCTGGGATTTTAGGGGGCATGTTTTGGGGCATGATACCCGCCTTACTGAAAACCAAATATGGTGCCAATGAAATTTTAAGTTCGCTGATGCTGGTCTATATTGCTCAGCTGTTTTTAAGCTATCTAACCCATGGGCCTTTGCGCGACCCAGATGGGTTAAACTTCCCACAAACGGTCTATTTCAGCGAATCTGCCATATATCCTTACCTCATTGAAGGGACGCGATTGAGCATCACACCCTTTTTACTTTTAGCCTTGTATCCCTTCTTGTATTTGCTGTTAAAACGCTCGTACATTGGTTATCAGATGCGGGTGACTGGGCTCTCCCCCGTTGCTGCCCGATTTGCTGGTTTCAGCACCAAAAAGATGGTGTGGGTGAGCTTTATATTGTGTGGAGGACTGGCGGGTTTAGCTGGCATCAGTGAAGTTTCAGCCAACATTTCCCAGTTGGTACCCATCATCTCTCCAGGTTATGGTTTTACGGCTATTATTGTGGCATTTTTAGGGCGTTTGAACCCCATAGGGATATTGTTTTCTGGTTTCTTATTGGCACTGGTATTTATAGGGGCGCAAACGGCGCAAATCGAACTGGGCTTGCCCGTATCAATTGGCGGCATTTTTCAAGGGCTTATACTATTCAACGTCTTAGCAGCAGACTTTGTACTTCAATACAGAATTCAATGGGGGCATAAAGCCGCTTAACCAGCTTATACGGAATATATAAATATTATGGACATCGTTATTATCATTATTTACTCTGCTATTTCTGCGATGATTCCGCTGATGCTTGCTGGGCTCGGTGAATTGGTTTGTGAGAAGTCAGGTGTTCTAAATTTGGGTCTTGAAGGCACCATGATCATGGGTTGTGTGAGTGGATTCATTGCGGCATTTTTGACCAACAGCCTGGTATTAGGATTCATTGTTGCCATATTTGCTGGTATGGGCATGTCATTATTATTTGGCGTATTTGTTGTTTATTTAAAGACCAATCAAGTGGCCACTGGACTGGCTTTAACCATATTCGGTATTGGTCTTAGTGCCTTCTTAGGTCTGGAGTATGAAGGCTCACCCTTAGATGGTTTACAAAATATATATATCCCCATCTTGTCAGATCTGCCTGTTGTGGGTCAACTGCTATTCCAGCATGATGTGGTTGTCTATCTAACTTTTGCCTTGTTATTTTTCGCCCACTATTTCTTTAAACACATGCGTTGGGGACTGATTGTTAGAGCCGTTGGTGAAAACCATCACGCGGCATTTTCAATGGGTTATTCGGTTAAAAGAATTCGTTTATTTGCCGTGCTTTTTGGCGGCGCAATGACTGGCATGGCAGGTGCATATCTATCACTGGTTTATACCCCACTATGGGCTGAAAACATGACGGCTGGTCGGGGTTGGATTGCCCTTGTATTAGTGGTATTCGCCGCATGGCAACCCATTCGATTATTGTTTGGTGCTTTTTTATTCGGCTTGGTCAGCATATTTCAATTGTTCTTGCAAGGCAACACTGGCTTCTTGAACGCCATCCCAACAGAGATATTCTCCATGCTGCCTTATCTAACCACCATTATTGTATTGGTCATTTTATCTTCTCAAAAGCAAAAGAATCGCTACAATGCGCCCGGCAATCTGGGCACCCCTTTTCAGCAATAGCTGAGTTTAAGCAAAAGTTCAAAACCACTACGGGTTTGTGCATTAATAATCAATCCCATTGATCATAAACTTAGAAACCATTCATTAGCGTTCAATCTAAAGCGTTTCTAGTAATGTCTAAGCTTGATTGCAATCTACAATTTACTTCCTCAATAACTTGATTAAACTAATACTGGGACATTTTTTTTAGATACAAGTACAATGGTAAGCAAGGTTAAATTGTGAAAGGCACAATTTAGTTGCTTTTTTTAAAATTCTAAATAATTTAAGGAGTTGAGATGAAAAAATTATTAATCGCTCTAGTCAGTGTTTTCGTAGTCACATTTCAAGCACAGGCGGCCGATAAGCCATTGAAAATTGGCTTTGTTTATGTCAGTCCAATCGGTGATGCTGGGTGGACGTTTCAGCATGATTTGGGACGCATTGGGATTGAAAAAGAATTTGGCGATCGCATTGAAACTAAATACATTGAAAGCGTCGCTGAAGGCCCTGATGCTGAGAGAGTCATTCGTAAACTTGCGAGTACGGGCTATGGTTTGATATTTGCCACGTCTTTTGGCTTTATGAATCCAACACTCAAAACCGCTCAAAGATTTCCAAAAGTGGTATTTGAGCACGCCACAGGTTATAAAACGTCCAAAAACATGGGTAACTATTCGCCACGTTTCTACGAAGGCAGATATTTATCAGGCATTGCTGCTGGTGCTAAAACCAAAACCAACGTCATTGGTTACGTGGGTGCATTCCCAATTCCAGAAGTGGTGAGAGGTATTAACGCATTTGCATTGGGTGCGCGCAGTGTTAACCCAGATGTTGTGGTTAAGGTCGTATGGGTGAACTCTTGGTATGATCCAGGTAAGGAATCAGAAGCGGCCAACAGCTTAATCACACAAAATGCGGATGTGTTAACGCATCATACCGATTCTATTGCCATCGTCAAAGCCGCTGCAAGCAAAGGCAAGTTCTCCATATCGTATCATTCTGATATGCAAAAACACGGTGGACAATCTCAAATAGGTGCTGTGGTCCATAAATGGACTAAGTTTTACAGTGAAAAAGTCAATGAAGTATTGAGCGGCACTTGGAAAAGTGAGTCTAAATGGTTAGGCATCAAAGAAGGCATGGTTGATTTTTATGTGACTGCCCCAATGGATGCTTCGGTAAAAAGCAAAATTGCTAAGGCGAGAGCAGGCATCGTTGATGGCTCTGTTCATCCATTTGCTGGACCGATAAAAAATCAACAAGGCAAGATGATGATCAATGAAGGTGCCAGCGCAGATGATAAAGCACTGGGCTCAATGAACTACTTTGTCGAAGGTGTAGAAGGCAAACTTTAACCCTTCATAAAAAAATTATTCTTGAATTTAGGTCACTAACTTCAAGAGAAACTAACGCAGACTGGGCTGTTAAAAGCTCAGTCTGTGTTTTTAAGTATAAGGCTTGTGAATAAATGATTGGTGTCCGCCTAAGGAGACACTTTTAAATATCAGTTGACCCAAGCGCTTCAAGTCATTGATAATATTCAAGTCATTCGTTTTAAGTCCATTTAATTGTTCATTGCGCATTGATAATTAGGGTTCGCTTTGTTGAAATTTTTAAAATTTATTACTTATTTGGTTCTGATTTCACTGTCAGCACATGCTGTCGCGCTCGAGCGTTTACACACAGAACAAGAGCCAGCAGATGACATCACAGTCCAAGCGTTCAGTACAAATCTTGAACGTGTTCTATCAGACAGCATTCAATCCTATTTAAAAGACGATGCCTTTATCATCAGCGTACGTGCCCAGCTGAAAGCGATCAAGACTTATCAAATCACCCCCATTTATAAAACCCAATCTTCATCCTTGGACACTGCGACAACTGAGAACACCAATGCTGTTGAAAACAGCAACACCAAATTAAGTACTACAGAGCAGATTGAGCAGTTGAAATTATTGATCGAATTACAACAACTTAAGAACGATTTAAGCGCTCAGTTGAATACGCAACAACCACAAATTTTGGTGGCAACTGAAACCCAGTTGGTTGATAAGAAAATTAAAGTCGAACAGATTCAAATAAAGTTGTGGCTACCAGAAACAATGGCACTGCCTCGAGTGAAATTTGTCGAAGACCTGATCACCCAAAAAGCGCAATTAAACTTTATTCGGGGCGACAAGTTGGAAATATTAAGTACCCAATTCCCCAACCAAAAATCAACCAACCAGACCGATGAAACCCCACAATTTGATGAGGTCAGCTTTAATCGCTGGGCAGAAGATCTGAGGGTTTACGTTGAACGCGTCAATACTCAAGGATGGATTTTATTTTCAATTGTATTGTTTTTGGTCTTATTGCTGTGCTGGGGCGTGATTAGAACTTGGAGAAATCGTGCAAACACTTATCCAAACCATCTCTACCCAGCAAATTATCCGGCTTATCAAACGCATAATAATCTGCCTTTTGATCCCGTTCGAGATCGATTGCTTGGTCAGAATCTAAATAGCGTCCAAGATGGAGGAAGCAGCCAATCTGTCAGCGAAACAACGCGCTTACAAGAAGCGATCAGGCACATGGTGATGTCGTCAGACGACTTATTAAAAAATGCGCTGCTGTCGCTGTCATCTTCTGCTGAGAAAAAACGGTTCTGCTCAGGAATGATTGAAGTTTTGGGTCGAATCGTTTTTCTCAGCCATGCTCAAGCAGGATTGAGCCCGACTGAAGTGGAAGACATTGAGCATGAAGAGACGACTGTTCAAATACTCAGCGATGAAGACAGCCAACAATTGATGCTCGACATCTATAGAACGCTGGTGACAGCTCAAGCCAACCAAAAAACACAACAGAACCAAGATCAACCGTTTGAATTTCTAAAGTCATTAGATGATAAGCAAACATTGCTTTTACTCGCCAAGGAAGACGCCCAAGGTAAAGCCCTGATCTTATCGCAATTGGATGACGCACGTTCAGCGGATTTAATGATGCAACAAAGCCCTCAAGATCAAGTTGAAACAGCCATGGCTTTGGGTCAATTGAGCCAATTGCCTAGGGTAGAGTATCAGGCGCTGGCCAATCAAATTGCACATACAGCACGAAACCTACCAGAATTAAATGAGGTCAGCATTGATGGCGATGCAGTACTGATCAATACATTGGATGCCATGGGGGTGACCGAAGAATTGGCCGTGCTCAATGCCCTAAAAACGCAAAATCCTGAGCTGTATCATCGATTAAAGCAGATTTATATCAGTTTTTCCGATTTGAGCCACATGCCCGAACATGCATTAACAAGCCTGTTGCAAGCGGTTGATCGAGAAACATTGGCGCTGGCCTTGGTTGATCAAACCCAATCCACCAGAGATCAATTGCTGTCGGTCCTGCCTCAGAGAACTCAAACCTTGATTGGTCAGCGCATAGAATCTTTGGAGCACCCGAACAGGGATGATGTCGCCCATGCCAAGAAACAACTCGGTCGCGCTGCAACAAAAATGCTTGCGGACGGTGTTTTTGAATGGAAGGTCTCAGAATTTGAGGACACGGAGCAGCTCGACACCGATCAAATGGCACCAGATAAAGCTGTGATCACGCCAGATGAAACCACAATTGAAGAAGAAGCGCCGATCATAGACCAAAGCCTTTTAGCTGAAACGCCAACTGAGGCAACCGTATTAGAACAGGACAGATCAGGTCGATTGAAGTCAGTAGAACTTGACGAAAAGATCACATCGGCAGAACCACAATTAGATGAATCCATAGCTGTTGAACCGCTGTTGGACCATACCATTGAACCGCATTCAATTGGACCTTCAGCTATAGTTGTTGACAGCGTATTCAAAAAATCGTGGGACGCCATTCTCAAAGAAGCGGCTGAAGGATCCGACAACAATCAAGGTTCAGTCAAGCAATTAAAGAAGTAATAACCGTTATACTATTCTGATGAAAATTCTACCGCCCATTATTGACAGCCATAAAAGCGACCCTTTCAAGGGTGACGCCTTGGACCGTAAAGAATATGGAGAGGGACTAATGAATTTGGTCACAAGCTCCAACGAACCACTGGTGATCGCCTTGGATGCGCCGTGGGGTGAAGGCAAAACCACATTTGTGAAAATGTGGCAAGCCCAGTTAGAACAATCGAATGTGCCCACGATCTACATTGATGCTTTTGCCCACGATTACATAGATGATGCTTTTGTGCTCTTAGCAGGTGCCATAACCACTTATGCCAAAGAACAAGACGTCACAATAGAGGAGTTAAAGACCCAAATAAAAGAAGTAGGGGTTAATTTGCTTGACCTAGCAACTGATGTGGCTTTAAAAACCGCTTCTGGTGGAACATTAGATAAAAATGCAATTAAAGAGTTAACCGAAAACCTTGTTGATAAACGCCTCAATGCCTATGGCGATCACACAGAAACATTTGCTCAGTTTCGCGATCAATTGTCAACACTGCCCCAAGAATTACATAAAAATTCAAATAAAGAATCAACTCATACAGAAGATGATCAAAATCCAAAATCTTTAGTCATCATCATTGATGAATTGGATCGTTGCAAACCGCCATTTGCAGTGCATCTTATTGAAACCATCAAGCACTTCTTTTCAGTGAACAACGTTGTTTTTGTGCTTGCCATGAACAAAATACAATTGCAGAATGCCATTAAAGGCGTCTATGGACAAGAAACAGATGCCAAAACCTATTTACAAAAATTCATCTCTATAGAAACGATCTTACCTAATAATAAAGACTTAGAAACAGGAACAATTGTCCAATATGCAGGGACGCTTTATGAACACCATGGGTTTTCGTCTTTAGAGCAGTTTGGAAGCGGTGGTTTAGACCAATTAAAAATAATTCCTCTGTCACAATACTTTAAACTGTCCTTACGCCAACTAGAGCGGGTATTTACTTATATTGCCTTGTTTTACACATGCCATCCCAAAGTACAACCTACACCAATTGTATCGATCTTAGCGACTTTAAAAGTTGTCGATCATTCGTATTTTAACAGGTTGGTACAAATAACAAAAGAAACAGCTATAAATGAAATATTTGAAACTGCCCCATGGCGAAACCGTGATCTAACAGAAAAATCTGGTAAAAACAAGCTTGAGAGCATTATTGAGAAATGGTTTAAAGTTCCTTTTGCTGAGAGTGGCAATTTTCATTTTCCTAATCAAGAACACGAAATTTGGAAAATTCAAGATGTTTATTTGGCTCAAACACATAATAGATCAACGGAAGATGGTTTTCTCTTTTTCGTCAATGCCTTGAATGCTTTCAATACCAGAGTGGATGCAAGGGGATAATCTCCCATATTCAGAAGTTTTAGTATTCATGCCTGCCCGCTAGTATGGCGAAATCATCAGGTCTTTAGATTCGATTGCTCGCGAGCCATAAAGTATAATTGGCGGTCACAATCATCATTATGCAAGCACTCACTCTTTTAGATTATCTCGCTTTCTCCAGTTTAGTTATCTGCTGGGCGGGTTACATTTTATTTTGTCGGCGATTAAGTGCCAAAGGTTTTGGTTTGGTCACTGCCATGCACAGTTTGCGTTCGCAGTGGATGCTCAATTATGTGAAAAATGCCAAACATTCGCCGCGCATCGCCGAGGCTCAAATCATCAATATTTTGCAAAACAATGTGAGCTTTTATATTACCATTACGGTGTTTGTGATTGCCGGTTTGATGACCATGTTGTCTTCGCACGAGGCCATGTTGTTGGTATTGAATCAATTGCCTTACCAATCGAGTAATGCTGCAGAAACCTTGCCGTCAAAAATACTGGTGTTGATTTTGATTTTCATCATTGCCTTTTTTCGCCTCTCTTGGGCGCTCAGGCAAGGGCGGTATTACGCTATTGCTTTATTTGCATTGCCGCATCAAACATTTTCCAAAGAAGGCCAGGATGCGATTGCCAATAAATTGGCCTGGACCATGTCCATTTCAGCACGATCGTTTAACAATGCCTACCATGCCTATTATTTTGGCTTGTCAGCACTGAGCTGGATGGTTCATCCAGCCTTATTTATTTTGACCAATATCTGGGTCGTTGGGGTGATTTACCGTCGCGAGTTTGGCTCAAGAGCGCTTCAGGCCTTAAACGAATTAGATGCGTTGTACAAACAATACAACGGCCAGAGTTCTACAGAAATAGACAGTGGTCCAAAGTAAGTGGTTCAAACACTGCTGCGTGCATTGAACCTTTGAATACTTCTATCACCAACTCATTAGATTTAAGATGCGAAGCACCTAATCTATTAGATTGACATATCAATCAATTCAGAGACTTCTAAAGTACCATTGGTGTCAAGAAACGGGCTCGTTCGAGCCATTTCTAGCGCTTGTTCCATGGAGTCGGCTTCAATAATGTTATAACCTGACATGCCAATGTTGCCTGATTCCGTAATAGAACCATCTGGATTGAGCGTATGGGTATCCTTTATGGGTTTCATAGCAATAAAGGCATCGCCTAATGCGCTCACCCATTGTTGAAATTCGGCAAAAGCTTTTTGACCTTCTTCAGGGCTTTTGGGTTGATCGCCACCCAAATAAACGATAAGAAATTGAGACATGGTTTCCTTGTGTTTTGCGTTGATGGATTTTGGATTGTAGCACCAATCGATTAGATGAATTTGTGAGATTACGACAGGTAATGGCCCTCTCGCATGATGATATTTGAAACCTCATTGACAAACATGGGCAGTAACTGCTTATAGAGCGAAGTTGCCAAAAATCAGGCTACACCTGCCAGTTTTGACTCAATAGATGTTGTGAAATGACAGACCAAGGCGTTGTTTTGTCAGCGAAGTGGGGTAAATGAAAGACCTTGATGTGGGTATATTGCTCAATCAAGCTTTGGTTGTCTAAAAGGTTTTTAGGGTTGTTTTCCACATCATTGACTATGATGGAATGTAACTCTAAGCCTTCATGTCGGATGGCATTGACGCTTAGGATGGTGTGATTGATACAACCAAGGCGATTGTTTACCACCAAGACGACTTTGAGACCGACGCGTTTGGCCAAATCGGCGCACAATCCATCATCTGCCATGGGGGAATAAAATCCCCCAGCGCCTTCAACAAGGAGAAAATCATCGCCTTGATAACCTTTCATGGTGGCATGATAAAGTTGGTCAATGGTGATCGATTTGCCTGTATTGCGTGCCGCTAAGTTGGGCGCAAGCGGGTCAATGAATCTATAAGGTGTAACCGTGTCTATTGAGTCTTTGGTTTGGCTGGCGGCCATCAAAGCTTGGGTGTCGGCGCTGACGATCTGCCCTGATTCCAAAGAGCACCCTGAGGCTATGGGTTTACGGGGTAAAATCGTACACCCTTGTTCAACCAATAAATGCGCTAATGCTGAAGCGACAAGGGTTTTGCCAACCTCGGTATCTGTGCCTGTAACGAATAGCCCTTCCACGCCTTAGGCGGATTGGATGATTTGTTGCAGCTGATCATAACGCGATTGTGTTTTTTGCACAATGGACTCTGGCAAAGTGGGTCCAGGTGGTGTTTTATCCCAATCGAGGGTTTCTAAGTAATCGCGGATGATTTGTTTATCGAAACTGTCAGGCGATTGACCCACTTGGTAGGTTTGAGCTTCCCAAAATCGGGAAGAATCAGGGGTGAGTGCTTCGTCCATTAGGGTGATGTTGTTTTGCTCATCCAATCCAAATTCAAACTTAGTGTCGGCAATGATCACCCCACGTGGTTGGAGGAAATCTCTGGCCATTTGGTACAGATGAATGCTGAGGTTTTTGAGGGTTTTGGCCGTGTCTTCGCCGACGATTTCAATGGTCTGTTCGTAGCTGATGTTTTCATCGTGTTCGCCAACCATGGCTTTCGTTGAAGGCGTGTAGAGGGGTTCAGGCAATTTCTGGGCTTGTTGTAAGCCCGCGCTGAGCGGAATGCCACAAACTTGTCCAGACTTTTGATAATCCTTCCACCCTGAGCCGATTAAATAACCTCGAACAATGGCTTCAACGGGTATGGGTTTCAATTTTTTAACGACCATTGCGTGGCGATGCACGCGCTGGTATTCATCGGCTGTTAATACGCTGGATAAATCGAACTCATCCAACCAGTGATTTTGAATAATATGACGGGTTTTTGAAAACCAAAACTTTGAAATATCGGTCAGAACAACGCCTTTGTTCTGGATTAAATCCGGTAAGATCACATCAAAGGCTGAAACGCGATCGGTTGAGACCATCAATAATTTGTCGTCGTGAATGGCGTAAATGTCGCGGACTTTGCCTTGGTGGACCAGGGGTAGAGAGGTGATTGAGAAAGGGTTATTGGATTGCATTAAGGTGCCTCATCGTGTAAGTGTTGGTTTTTTGAGAAAAATTTGTCGAATGTATTGGTCAAAATAGCTTGTCGAGCCTGTTTCATCAATTGCAGATAAAAGTGTACATTATGCAGTGTATTTAGGCGCGCGCCCAAGGCTTCATTGATTTTATCTAAATGATGTAAATAGCTACGAGAATAGTTTAAACATGTCGGGCATTGGCAGTTTTCGTCTAAGGGTTTTGTGTCGTTACGAAAACGTGCATTGCGTAATTTTATCACGCCATTTGCTGTAAATAAATGCCCATTTCGAGCATTTCTTGTGGGTAGTACACAGTCCATCATATCAATGCCGTGTGCGACTGCTAGCAAAATGTCTAAGGGTTTACCCACGCCCATCAAATAGCGTGCTCGGTCGTCTGGCATCATTTTGGCGGTAAATTCCAAGGTTTCAAACATCGCCTCTTTGGGTTCGCCAACGGATAGCCCGCCTATGGCATAGCCAGAAAAACCAATGTCCAACAATTGATCCATGGACTCTTGGCGCAAATGTTGGTACATCCCGCCTTGAATAATACCGAATAAATGACCTGCTTGAGAAGATTGGTCATGGTATTGCTGGCAGCGCTTTGCCCACCGCATAGACAATTGCATGGACTCAGCCGCTTGTTCTTCTTCAACAGGCCATGGCGTGCATTCATCAAAACACATGATGATGTCTGAATTTAACACATGTTGAATACGGATGGACTCTTCTGGGCTTAAAAACAGTGATTGCCCGTCAATGGGTGAGCGAAAAGCCACGCCTTCTTCGCTGAGTTTGCGCATTTTATTGAGGCTGAAAACCTGAAAGCCCCCAGAATCGGTTAATATGGGTTTGTGCCAGTTGTTAAAACCATGTAGTCCGCCGTGTGCTTGGATGACTTCAAGGCCAGGACGGATAAACAGATGGAATGTATTGCCCAAAATAATCTGAGCTTCCAAGGCGAGTAAATCTTCTGCGCTGAGACTTTTAACCGCGCCATAAGTCCCTACTGGCATGAAAACAGGGGTCTCAATAGTCCCATGTTGGGTTTGAAGCACCCCCGCACGCGCTTGCCCATCAGTGGCTTGCAATTGAAAAGGGTTGCTCATGCTCTGAGGCTTTGCTCAAATTGCTTAATGTCGTTGGGCGCACCATTGACAATAATAACATCGCCCTCGCGTAAAATCATCTCCAGGTCGGGGACCTCACCACGTATGCCATCACGACGGAGGGCATTGACTTCGAGCGTACATTCCTCTAATGAAAGAGCGCCCAATGTTTGACCAATGGCCGGCGACCCTTCTTCGACTGTGACCGATTGAAGTGCCCGCTTTGTAAAGGCCTCCTTGCTGTCTTCTTCGCCTTGGAAAAAGGCCTCTAATGAATGATAGTGGTTTTGTCGTATCGCTTTGGTGGCTTCAACGACTTCAAGCGGGTCCTGTCCTGCAATGAGTAAGGCGTGCAAGCCCAAGGCCAAACCCGACTCTAAGGTTTCCAAAATAACTTCTGAGGCACCCGCCTCGCGTAACTCAATATTAAACAGCTCATCTTCGGTCCGAACAATCACAGGCAAGCTGGGGCACATGCGTCTCATCAGAGCCAATGTTTTTAGGGCATTTTGATGGTTTTTATAAGTAATGACCACCATCCGAGCGGTTTTGACTTTAGCCGCCTTCATGATCTCTTCATCGGAGGAATTCCCGTAAAACACCAGTTCACCCGCTTGTCGAGCGTCGCTGATTCTTTTTGGTTCCATATCCAAGGCAACATAATCAACGTTCTTGCTGAGCAGCAAGTGGGCAATGGTTTGACCAACGCGTCCGAACCCACAAATAATGATGTGATCCTTGATGGGATCGACAGCCACTTTTATGTCGTGAGAGGACTTTAATTTGTCATAGCGATACTTTGGTAAGTGTTCAACGGCTTTTTGGTTAAAGGCTACGAGAATCGGGGCGATAAAAAGCGTTAAGATGGATACTGCAATCGCTATTTCAGCTTGTTCGGGGGGCAATAAGTTGAGGCTAATTGCCAAAGTCATGATGGCAAATCCAAATTCACCCACGTGCGCCAAAACCAAAGCACTGCGGATGGCGGCCCAGATGGGATTCTTTAACAACAGCGCACAGAGGAATACAATACTGCCTTTGAGCACCATGATGGTCAATGCGAACAGCACAATCAAATGCCAATCAGAAATGAATACACCAGGATTGATCAGCAGACCCACCGTGATAAAAAACAGACCCATCAAAACATCGCGGAATGGGCGTATGTCGGATTCAATTTGAAAACGGTATTCGCTTTCACCCAGCATCATGCCCGCAACAAAAGACCCCAATGCCAAAGGCAAGCCGAGTAGGTGGGCCACAGTAGAAGCGGCGATGATGACTAACAGCGTGGTGAGGGTAAATAATTCGGGTGAGCGGCTTTGGGCAATTTCTTTAAACAGGCGAGGCAAAACAAAATGACCAAATACGATAAGCAAGGTCAGTGCCACCATGCTTTTGCCAATAATCCAAGACATGTTCGCTATATTCAGGCTTTCAGCGAGCGCAGACACAAGGATTAAAATCGGGACCGCAACAAAGTCTTGCAGAATCAGAACACCGAGCGCAATTTTGCCATGCTCACTATGGAGTTCACTTTGCTCGGATAATTGTTTGATGACGATGGCTGTTGATGACATGGCCAGTGCGAATGCGAGCACCGTAATGATGGGAATGCTTTGCCCTAACAAGGCGAGTATGATGGCAAAAAGGCTGGCGGTGATGCTCACTTGTAAGCCACCCATCCCAAGCACATTGCGCCTCATGGCAATCATATGGGGTAAGGAAAATTCTAAGCCAATAGAAAATAACAAGAATGCAATGCCAAACTCCGCAATGAGCGAAAGTCCCTCATGTGAGGAGACAATGCCCAAGGCGTGTGGTCCAGCCAACAAGCCAACCAACAGATAGCCCAAAATGGGGGGCAATTTTAGCCGCCTGCACACAACGATGGTGATCACGCTGACCGCCAAAACAATGAGGATTTGGGTTAGGATGTCCATGTGTAAGTTTTATCAGCCACCATATTTAATCGCTTCAATCATCAAACCAGGATCGTTCAAAACGCATGGACAAATCTATGGCTCGAACGTTTTTGGTCAATGCGCCAACCGAAATGTAATCAACACCCAACTCAGCGTACTGTGCAATGTTGGCTTCAGTGATGTTACCAGAAACTTCCAACTTTGCTTGTCTAGCATTTTGTAATACGGCTTGTTCAATGCTTTCCAATGACAAATTATCTAATAAAATGTGTTCGATGTTGTAGCGCAAAGCCCATTCTAATTCCGCCAGATTTTCAACTTCAATCATCAACTTTAAGGGTTGTGGCTGGTCGCGCAGTTGATGCATGATGGTATCGATACCGCCGCCTGCTATGAGGTGATTTTCCTTTAGCAAAATGGCATCGTATAAGCCCATGCGATGATTGGAACCACCGCCGCAGAGCACCGCATATTTTTGCCATGCACGCCACCCAGGTATGGTTTTTCTGGTGTCTAACAGCTGGGTTGAAGTATGAGCGATTTTTGCCACCAGATGGTGGGTTTGAGTGGCTGTTGCCGTCAGTAATTGCAAACCGTTAAGGGCAATTCGTTCAGCCGCAAGCAATGCTTTCTCATGTCCGTTTATGGTGCATATTTGCTGGTATTCTGGACAAACTTGCCCATCACTGACGGACCAGTTAAAAGTACAGTCTTCATCTAAGGTTAGGAAGGCTTGCTCTACCCAATCTTGGCCACACATCACCATGGGCTCACGGGTTGTTATAGTGGCTTGACAGAGCGTATTTTCAGGCAATAAGTCCGCAGAGGCATCCTTTAATGCCACACCCATGTCTTCAATGAAGGCTTGTTCTAATAATACCTTCCAAGATTGAATGGGGGGTGGGGTCAGTTTATTCATCAAGCAGATGGTGTTTTTAGCAAAGACAGAAGGTTCCAAATAAAAGCTAATCAGCCTCTTTGTATAGGTGGGTTACTTTGGTGTAGCCTCTTGGTAATGGCAGTCCTCTTTTGCCACGAGTGCTGATGTTTGGTTCAAGGGTTCGCCAGCGCAGTCGCATCGAGCGTTTGCCACATTGAATGACAAGGGTGTCACCAGGTGTTAGCACCGTGATGGCAAGCAGATGCTCATCATTCTTGGTCTTGACGCCCATAAGTTTGATGCCCTTGCCGCGGTTCAATTGATTGACTTGCTCGGCGGGGAATATTAACAAGCGACCACTGGTTGAAACAACCGCCACATGATCGTCCTTCGTGGTAATTTTTATGGGTTGTAGCAAATTGGATGAATCAGCCAAATGGACGATGCCTTTGCCATTGCGAGTTTTAGAAACCAAGGCGCCATAGGGCACGATGAAACCATAACCATTGTCGGCACCAACAAGGTAGTTGGTGTTTAGATCATCCAATAATAGGTAGAGAATGCGGGTTTCGGCATTGATGTTGATTCGTCCTGTTAATGGTTCGCCGTAGCCGCGAGCTGAAGGCAGATCGCCCACGGACAGCGTGTAAACCTTGCCTTCGTTGTCAAATAAAACGGCTTGCTGATTGGTGCGCCCTTTGACTTGGGATAAAAATTTATCATCGCCCCTGTAATTGAGCTTTTCCCCGTCAATCTCTCCTTTGGCCGAGCGAATCCACCCTTTCTTGGACAACACAACCGTTGCCGGCTCAGAAGGGGTCAACGCTTCTTCTTTGAGCGCAATGGCTCGTTCACGCTCGACAATGGTCGAACGACGCGCATCGCCAAAATCAGTGATGATTTGTTGGAGTTCTTTGCGCATCAAAGTAGTTAATCGTCGGTCAGAAGAGAGCAACAACTCAAGTTTCTTTTGTTCGGCTTTGAGGTCTGCAGTTTCTTGCTCAATTTTAATTTGCTCCAATTTGGCTAATTGTCGTAAGCGAATCTCTAATATGGCAGTCGCCTGTTTTTCCGTTAAGTTGAACGAGCTCATCAAAGCTTCTTTGGGTTCATCAGAATTTCGAATGATGGCAATGACCTCGTCCAAATTTAGATAGGCAATGAGTAAACCTTCTAAAATATGCAAGCGGTTGAGTACATAATCCAATCGATGTTGGATGCGGGCACGGATGGTTTGGCGGCGGAAAGTGAGCCATTCTTGCAATAATGGCAGAAGTGGTTTAACTTGCGGACGACCATTGAGACCGATCATGTTCAAATTAACGCGGTAGCTTTTCTCCAAGTCGGTGGTGGCAAACAGATGTGACATGAGGCGGTCGGTGTCCACTCGATTAGAGCGCAACATCAACACCAAACGCACAGGCGTTGACTCATCTGACTCGTCCCGAACATCCTCAACCCAAGGCAATTTTTTATCACGCATTTGGGTCGCTATCTGCATCATTAAACGGGCACCAGAAACCTGATAAGGCAGGGCGGTAATGGCAATTTCATTTTTTAAAATCTCATAGGTTGCACGCACTCTGAATTGGCCATAGCCCAACTCGTAAATTTGCTGTAAATCTGCCTTAGCCGTAATGATTTCACCGCCCGTGGGCAAATCGGGTGCTGGGATGATTTCAAGCAAAGTTTCCAAAGATGTGGTGGGTTTTTCAAGCAATACAATGCAGGCGTTGAGAATTTCAGTCAGATTATGTGGTGGAATGTCTGTCGCCATGCCAACCGCAATACCACTGCCTCCATTGAGCAAAACATTGGGCACTTGTGCAGGCAATAATTTGGGCTCATCTAAGGTGCCATCAAAATTGGGGATCCACTCGACCGTTCCTTGGGCAATTTCTTTCAATAGCAAGTCTGAATAAGGCGACAGCTTTGCCTCAGTGTAACGCATAGCAGCGAAAGACTTGGGGTCGTCTGGTGCACCCCAATTCCCTTGACCATCGATCAATGGGTAGCGATAGGAAAAACTCTGCGCCATTAAGACCATGGCTTCATAGCAAGCAGAATCGCCATGAGGATGAAACTTACCCAATACGTCTCCGACCGTTCGGGCAGATTTTTTATATTTTGCGGTGTTTTTTAAACCCAATTCACTCATGGCATAGACGATTCTGCGTTGAACCGGCTTTAGACCATCGCTAACGTGTGGCAACGCTCGATCAAGAATAACGTACATGGCATAATCGAGATACGATTTTTCAGCAAATGTACTTAATGAAATGCGGTTTGTCACGGCTCTTGTATCGGTCATTTGGTTATTCAATCAATGTTGCCAGTCAAATTGGAGGTCAATACAATAGGGTATTAACAATATGAGGTCTTTGAATCATTGCCTTAAGGTTATTGCGCATATTTAGCAAGCATAATGACATCGAGCTCACGGGGTTTATTCTAACCGCTTGACCGTTCAAGGTTGAAAGTTCTAACCAGCGTTCAAGTGATTTTTTTACTTCTTCGGGCGTTGATTCAAAATTATTATCGACAGTTCGCTCAATTGATGCGAGCATCGAATGAAACAAGTGCACTTAAGCAGGTTAGTATGTGCTATTCAATGAGTATTAAAAGATATACGGCATACAGAATATGCACTTTGAGCGGTACGCCTTAGACGTATGGATATGTTCAATTCTGAAATCAGTCTGACTGAAGGGTGGATCTAATGAGTTGAATGGTTGGTTGTGGATCGTTGTAGTCAATAGGAATTTTTGTAAACTTGGTTCCAAGCATAGTATATAGCGATGGAAACTGAGCGTCTCTCAGTGTATGTATAAAAAAACGATGTTGATATAATATCCTGTGGGTTATTTTGGAATCGATATGTTCAAAAAAAGCGTCTCGATCAATGCCACAACTTTCTGCACAATCTGCCAGAATTTCATAATCAGAAGGGTTTTTTGCTTCGAGGTAATAAGCCCTTTGAATGGCTGTAATCATCGGTTTCATTTGGCCAAATTCATCCGCCACAATAACAGCTCGACAAGCAGGATAGGTTGAACGCCTCGGCGTATTTTTTCGCCAAAAAGCATGATTAAATTCAGCACCAGTCACTTTATGTACCTCATGCCAATAAGATTCAATGGTTCGTTGCATTTCAATTGACATGGGTTCATCAGTATCTTTCGCCAAACCACCAAGCAAATAGGTGATGGTGAAAGTGTCAGAGACTTGTTGTTCAACCGTATGCCAAGTTTTTTTATAACCCCAACACCAAGAACACATGGGGTCATGTACATAAAATAGAGTGGGTTTTATATCAGAGTCAAACATAAACAAAGGGCGGATTTTTTTAAATAAAACAATACTGCTTTAACATTTTAATCCAATTTATAAGCCTCTTGGGAAAAAATATATCGATCTGACATAATTTATGTGCCATTTTAAGCATCTCTATTGCGCTTTATTCAAGACTATTTGAGGGAAAGAGATGCTTTTTACTTCGCCAACATTAATGGACCCATGGTTGAAGAACATAACTAATTATTGTTGCGCTACAATGTATTTTGTGAAGAAGTGTAAATTGTTATGTCGTCTTTGGGCAATCAGCACGGAGACATTGATCAGTCAAAAATAGGTTAATCCTGTGACGATCCTTACGAACCACCGACCAAAGATAGCAATCTTTAGGTTTCTAATTGGTTTTTTAGAAGCCAAAGTTTGGTGCGTAGCCAAATTGTCTCTCGTGCGCTTTACTCAGGCAATCACGAACATGACCCTCCGCATGTTTGGTATTTGTGCCATCCTGCTCATCACTGGTTGTGGCGGCTCAAGTGGTTCAGGAGCAAGTTCGACTGAGTCAGTCCCCTTATCCCCAGAATTCCCATCGTTTGCTCAAATCCTAAACATTGATACCTCGCTAACAGGATTTGGAGTCACGATTGCAAATCAAGATAGTGGTTACTATCTGCCAGAATCTCGATGGCCCGCAGATGGGGCAGGGCGAATCACACGATTTAATGCTCTGACAGGTGGAACGGACATTACGACAAATACCATTGAAGCACTCCATGGAAATTCCGTTTCCTCAGCATTCCTTGCCGAACGAAGCAGTGGTACATGGGGGATTGCACCAGATGCTTCCGCACTACTTGTGACAATTGGAGCTTATCCTACACCAAATGTCATCGGTCATGGCGTACTCGTCCGCCAAGCTGATCGCTGGGACGTTGCCAATTTTTCGCTCATCGGACGAAATCGTTCGTATACATTAACCCGACACAATCAAATCAGAAACGTCATGTCGTATAGAAACGGTCGAGGCGCTATTATATTTGCAGGATCTGGAAATACATTTACGGCAAATGCACCCAGCTATGATCCCAATAATTTAACGTCCTCCGATGGGCAAGATTCTGGTGAATTAACTGATTCTCCCTATATCATGGCTGTTGGTATGGTCACCCAACATATGGTGAAAGCCAGTTATTCTGATGCTCCACCGTCCCTTTTTACCATGGGCGTTGAGGGGCAAGCTTTAACTCTTCCGAGGGCAGGGCATTCCACCGCATTAACGGGGACCAGTTATGCCAGCCCACAGCTGGCAGGCATTGCCGCTCAAATGCTTGAAGCTAATCCTACTTTGACTTGGCTCGATGTCCGAGAAATCATTGCCACCAGTTCGCGTATGGTTGATTCCTCTCTAACAGCCTACTACACCACCGCAACCGATGGTGTACGAATAAAAATTCGCAACGGCTGGATCACCAATGGCGCTGGATATGCCTGGTCAAATTGGTATGGCTTTGGGCTGATTGATGCAAGCAAGGCGACCTCACTGGCAAGAACTTGGCCATCGGGTGCAACGCTGAATCGTTGGACCGAATCCGATTGGTTCAGATCTCCAGAGCATATCAGTACTGTCACCGTTGGTGTCTCTACCGAAGTCGTATATGCAGTGAACGTCACCGCTCAAATAACCGTCGATTCCATTCATGTTCAAATAGCAGGTTTATTAACAGGCGATCAATCAGAGCTACAACTCACGATTGTCAGCCCTGCAGGGACTGAAATTATCATTAAAACACCCAATAATTTGGATCCCTACATTTACACAAGGTGGGGAGAACCGCATCGTGGGGGCACATTTAGTTATGGAGATCAAGCGGGTGTATATCAAGCGGTAGGTTATAGGGGCGAGCCAAGCCAAGGTACTTGGCAACTTCGAATTAGGAAATTGCTTGATACCGATTTTATGGGAATTGGTGATCCATCTCTCCCTTTTTACTCGACGGGTTTTCAATTGCGCTTTTTTGGTCTGAGCTCTTAATCACATCCCTTATAAATGCCAAACAAAGATTCGATTGACATTTTCAACTTGATCTCAATACGATTCAAACCATTAAGGTTTAATGAAATAATGCTTGGCAAGAAATAATTTATCCTGGACTACCACCACCATGCCCCGAACATTTACCTTGTGGTTGGCGGGTTACTCTCCATAGACTGTAACTGGTTTTGCATTGATTATTGACCAAGGTTACGGTTCTTGTTCTTTGGCTTATTCCATGCCAAGTGGGTATCCATGAATGGCCATTATAACAAATACCCGTACTGGGTTGTGTCCTTGATTCTGTAAAAATACCCGTGTTGCAAGTGGGTTTAGGCTGTGGGAGAGGTTTTGTTATAAACTCTAGCAATTTTAACCGTTCTTCCAACCATTTGAGATTATTAAATTGTACTAAATGCTGTGCTGCGTTTTGTTTTAAAGATGCTAAGAGCGATGGATTAGATGCTAATGCCTTGGAACACTCAACGCTATCGATTGTCATGGTGCCACTTGCACAAGCCACTCTGATCTTATCTTGAGCACGGCGTTTCATAATGTCAGCAGTGATCCGTTTATTCCGTGTTTCGAGGTTTTGGTTTTGAGTGCGGCGACGAGCATCTATCATATTTTTGACCGTGGGCGCCAAATGTTGATGAATCTGCGCATCAGTCATGCCTTCATCAATCTTTTTCTTGGCGTATTCCTTAAAACTCATATTAAGAATGCCCGTTGTTGGGGAACCCGTGTTGAGTTTACCCAAATATTGGTATTTTTTACCAATATTTTCGGCCCGCTTGGCTTTGGCGCGCGCTCTTGCATCCGCCATCTGTTTAGCCGCAGCTGCCTCATGCACTGAGTCTAATGCCGCATTAGCACTGATCATCGCGGTTAATCCCCATCCGAAGATCAATCCCGTTAATAAAATATTTAATATTCTCATCATCACTTTTCTCCAATAAATATGCAATACATAAAATCTTTAAAAGACATTGAACGCTTTCTCCTTCACTCTTGAGACTTCATCTTATACAGTGTTCAATCGTGAAATCTCGTTGTCAATGTTTTCATCCATCGTTTAATGCTCGATCAGCCTAATGCGCCTTACAGAACGCTTTTGTTTAAAAAACGCTTCTTATTGAGAGCGAATTGCGTACACAATTGCTTTGTTTGTTATCCAAATAAAAGCATTGACGCGGATTTGAATGACTCGATGTTCTCCTTAAATGAAAAGGGGAACAACGCCATCACCCTGCGGGCAAACATGATTTGCTAACAGGTATAGGAAGACTATGGTTTTAGGCCATAAGCCGGTTTTGAAATGGATTAGCCGAACGACGAACATAATGTCTCTTGTTCAGAACAATTGTTCTTTACGTCGTATCAAAACGCACACGTGTTTTTGCTAATATTATTGCTGAGTATTATTGATCCTTAATCGCTTGATGATCAACAATATAGCGGGTTTGAAACACCCTCATATCCTAATCAGTGTTGATTGAGATTCAGAGCGACCTTTATCAGGTAATGATATACCCTTAGGGTTGATTTAGATGACCTCTGTTTTTCAAATCGCAGTCAAAAGACCCAGAGTGCAGATTATTCTAATTGGTTTTAATATAACCGTATAAAAGTTTTTATGCAACATTAAATTAGCACTTTGCCCGATAGTGCCCTATTATCAATATAAAACGGCAATGGCAAAGCGTGAAAAAAATATAGAAATCATATTAAGAATATGATTTCTATCGTTATGTGTCAAACGAGACAAACTGGCATTCAATATAGCTTAGATTGCACCCTTGCAATCAAATTGGTGGTGTAAGGTTTCGCTGTTTAACATAACTATTTATTGTTGCGCTACAATATATTTTGTGAAGAAATGTAAATCATTATGTCGTCTTTGGGCAATCAGCACGGAGACATTGATCAGTCAAAAATAGGTTAATCCTGTGACGATCTTTACGAACCACCGACCAAAGATAGCAATCTATAGGTTTTTAATTGGTTTTTCTGAAGCCAAAGTTTGGTGCTCAGCCAAATTTTTTCTAATGCGCTTTACTCAGGCAAGCATGAAGATGACCCTCCGCATGATTGGTATTTGTGCCATCCTGCTTGTCACTGGTTGTGGCGGGTCAAGTGGTTCAGGAACAAGTTCGACTGAGTCAACTATCATAGCCCCAGAATTCCCGTCGTTTGCTCAAATTCTTAACATTGATACATCGTTGACAGGATTTGGTGTTACGATTGCAAATCTAGATAGGGGTTACTACCTTCCAGAATCTCGATGGCCTGCAGATGGTGCAGGGCGAATCACTCGATTTAATGCTCTGACAGGTGGAACGGATATCACAACCAATTCATCGGCAGCACTCCATGGAAATTCCGTTTCCTCCGCATTCCTTGCCGAACGAAGCAATGGTACATGGGGGATTGCACCAGATGCTTCAGCACTACTTGTGACAATTGGGGCTTATCCAACACCAAATGCCATCGGTCATGGCGTACTCGTCCGCCAAGCAGACCGCTGGGACGTTGCCAATTTTTCGCTCATCGGACGAAATCGTTCCTACACATTAACTCGACACAATCAAATCAGAAACGCCATGACATTTAGAAATGGGCGGGGCGCTATTATATTTGCAGGATCTGGAAATGCTTTTAGGGGTTATGCACCCAGCTATGATCCCAATAATTTAACCTCATCCGATGGGCAAGATTCTGGTGAATTAACTGATTCCCCCTATACCATGGCTGTTGGTATGGTCACCCAACAATTGGTGAAAGCCAGTTATTCTGATGCTCCTCCTTCCCTCTTTACCATGGGCGTTGAGGGGCAACCTTTAACCTTTCCCAGCACAGGGCATTCTACCGCATTGATGGGGACCAGTTATGCTGGCCCACAGTTAGCAGGCATTGCCGCTCAAATGCTCGAAGCAAATCCTACTTTGACTTGGCTCGATGTCAGAGAAATCATTGCCACCAGTTCGCGTATGGTTGATTCTTCTCTAACAGCCTACTACACCACCGCAACCGATGGTGTACGAATAAAAATTCGCAATGGCTGGACCACCAATGCCGCTGGATACGCCTGGTCAAATTGGTATGGTTTTGGGCTGATTGATGCAAGCAAGGCGACCTCACTGGCAAGAACTTGGTCATCGGGTGCAACGCTGAATCGTTGGACCGAATCTGATTGGTTCAGGTCTCCAGAGCATATAAGTACTGTTACCTCTGGTGTCTCCACCGAAGTCGTTTATACAGTGAACGTCACCGCTCGTATAACCATCGATTCCATTCATGTTCAAATAGCAGGTTTAATATCAGGCGATCAATCAGAGCTACAACTCACGATCGTCAGCCCTGCAGGGACTGAAATCATCATTAAAACGCCCAATAATCTTGACCCCTACATTTACACAAGGTGGGGACAACCGCATAATGGCGGTACATTTAGCTATGGAGATCAAGCGAGCGTGTATCAAGCGGTAGGCTATAGAGGCGAGCCAAGCCAAGGTACTTGGCAGCTTCGAATCAGGAAATTGCTTGATACCGATTTTATGGGAATTGGTGATCGAACTCTCCCTTTTTACTCAGCAGGTTTTCAATTGCGTTTTTTTGGCTTGAGCTCTTAATCACTTCCCGTATAAATCTCAAACAAAGGTTTGAGTAACATTTTCAACTTGATCTCAATACTATTCAGACCATGAAAGTTCAATGAAAGAATGCCTGGCAAGAAATGATTTATGGACTACCACCGTTTTCTGGACAACCCCCACCTGCTTTGTAAGTTATTCTCCATTGACTGTAACTGGTTTTGCATTGACTATTGACCAAGGTTACGGTTCTTGTTCGATGCTTTATTCCAGGCCAAGTAGATATCCATAATTCACCATGAGTACAAGTACCCTTACTGGTATATGGCATTGATTCTGTAAAAACACCCGTATTACAAGTGGTCCTAGGAGCAGGAGAAGATATTAATTCAAGTTCTGTTATTCGGTTATCCAAGCCTTTGAGATCATTTTTTTGTGCTGCGTTTTGTTTTAGAGATGCTAAGAGCGATGGATTAGCTGCAAATGCCTTGTAACACTCAACGCTATTTATTGTCATGGTGCCACTTGCACAAGCCACTCGGATCTTATCTTGTACACGGCGTTTCATAATGTCAGCAGTGATCCGTTTATTCCGTATTTCAAGGTTTTGGTTTTGGGTGCGACGACGAGCTTCTATCATATTTTTGACAGTGGGCGCCAAATGTTGATGTATCTGGGCATCAGTCATGCCCTCGTTAATCTTTTGCATGGCATATTCCTGAAAACTCATATTAAGAGTGCCTGTTGTTGAGGAGCCCATATTGAGTTGACCCAAATATTGGTATTTTTTACCAATATTTTCGGCCCGCTTGGCTTTGGCGCGCTCTCGTGCGTCTGCCATCTGTTTAGCCGCAGCTGCCTCATGCACTGAGTCTAATGCCGCATTAGCACTGATTATTGCGATTAATCCCCATCCGAAGATCAATCCCGTTAATAAAATATTTAATATTCTCATCATCACTTTTCTCCAATAAATATGCAGTACATAAAATCTTTAAAAGACATTGAACGCTTTCTCTTTCACTCTTGAGACTTCATCTTATACAGTGTTCAATCGTGAAATCTCGTTGTCAATGTTTTCATCCATCGTTTAAAGCTCGATCAGCCTAATGCGCCACACGGAACGCGTTTGTTTCTAAAGAACGCCTTGTACATGGAGCGTATTGCGTACACTATTTACTTTGTTTGTTATCCAACAAAAAGCATTGACGCGGTTTTGAATGACGCGATGTTCTCCTTAAATGAGCAAAAGGGAACAACGCCATCACCCTGCGGGCAAATATGATTTGCCAGCAAGTATAGGAAGACTGTGGCTTTAGGCCATAAGCCGGTTTTGAAATGGATTAGCCGAACGACGAACATAATGTCTCTTGTTCAGAACAATTATTCTTTACAGCGTATCAAAACGTACACGTGTTTTTGCTAATATTATTGCTGATTATTATTGATCTTTGATGGCATAGTGATCAACAACACAGCGGGTTTGAAACGCTCTTTTACCAATCAATATTGATTGAAATTCAGAGCGACCTTTATCAGGTAGTGATATACCTTCAGGGTTGATTTAGATGACCTCTGTTTTTTCAAATCGCAGTCAAAAGACCCAGAGTGCAGATTATTCTAATTGGTTTTAATATAACCTTATAAAAGTTTTTATGCAACATTAAATTAGCACTTTGCCCGATAGTGCCCTATTATCAATATAAAACGGCAATTGACAAAGTAATGAAAAACACCCAAATCTATATTAAAAAGTGTCAATTGAATCATTATCGCCTTACTTCGCTCTGATGTTTGAAGTACAACGGTGATATTTGGTTTTAGAAATTAGTAAGGGTGAATCGTTCATGAACGTTGAATTATTATTAAGCAGAAGCCACACCGAACGATGATCGGTTGAACAGTCACTCAAGAATAAAACGATTTTTGCGAAACTAAAATGTGCTGCCTAAGCACATAATTTGTAATCATTTGGCGGGGTTGGGGTCGTGCTATTATTCTTATGCAATATTGTATGTATAGTTCCATTGCCTTTTTGTTTGGAAGTCTCTCGATACCATTGATCGACTTCATCTATAGCTCCTTCTACCAAATTTTGAAATGCAAGTTTACGAAATTGCTCCTCAACATCCGCTGGGCAATCATAATCATCTTCTTCCCAACGAGTGATCTTATTGGCTTCAATGCCTAATAATTCTGATAACGTGGGTTTATTTATATTCATCTCGATACGTAAAAAATAGACTTCATTACCAGATAATTCATCACGTTTTTGTATAATACTGTCAGCTATTAGCACGTGAAGATGTCCTATTTGCGGGATGCGCACATACGACTTTCCTGAATCGTCCTTGAATTGAAATGCAGATACATAGACATCATCTAACCCACTTTCTAAGTAATGGTGTTGAATTTTTTTCGGTTCTGTATTTTTCATTTTCTAACTCCTGTTTATCCACTACGTAACATACTTTTAGGCGTTTCATTTTTCTTGTTTGGATAATAACATGTAACGATTTTAATGCCATATCCCTTAAAATTCTTTAGTTTATTGAATACAATGACCAAGACAATTTTCTTCCCATCTGTATCGTAACCGTACATTCGGAATTTATAATTATTGTACTGTGTGGTTTTCTGAATATCTTTTATGTCCAATTGATCTTTATTCTTTAAAACAGACTTAATCTGTGACACTATTATGTTTCTTTGAATCATGCTTTTTTTTGCATGATGCGTTAATTCAAAGCATATTTCTGAATTTTTAGTATTTTCTCTGGTTGGTAATTTTTCAAAAAAATCGTTCCAATGGACAAAAATGTCTGTTGTTAAACTATTAAGTTTTTTGATATCCATATTTCATATTATATTCTAGTGCATGCACAATTCAACGAAGGCGAAAGCATTTTACAAAGATAGTATTTGAGGTGAACGCATTAGGAATCACTTCAAAAAAATTAGTGGGTAAGAGTATTCGCGCCGAATTATAAATGATTGACAATAAAAAAACACTGTATTTTATAGAACATAGCCGTTTCATTTTTATGGTTTTATGGTTTTATTTTTGTTTTTGGTAGAGCGAGTTAGGCCAAATTCCAGTCTCAAATTCTGATGTTCAGTTATCAATCAACAATACAAGTTATCATCTGCTGTAAAATGAGTTGTTCAAATTTTAGGAAAGCACGACACATTATTATGAAAAAAGAACAAGAAAGGCAAGCTTTACATAGCACCATTTGGAAGATAGCCAATGATTTGCGTGGCAGTGTCGATGGCTGGGATTTCAAACAGTATGTGTTGGGTATGTTGTTTTACCGTTTTATTAGTGAAAATCTGGCTGAATACATAAATAAGAACGAGAATAAGGATAACCCTCATGGGGTCTTTAATTATGCTGAATTGGACGATGAAACGGCTGAAAATGGTAGAGAGGATTTGGTTACAGAAATCGGTTTTTATATCCTACCGAGTGAATTATTCATCAATGTAGTCAAGAGCCACAAGGATGATGATAACCTGAATGAAAGGCTTTCAAATATTTTTAAAAGCATTGAGCATTCAGCCAAAGGCACTGATAGCGAACAAAATTTCAAAGGATTGTTTGATGATTTGGAGGTTAATTCGAATAAACTTGGTAGCACAGTAGGAAAACGCAATGAACTATTGGGCAAATTGCTCGAACAAATCGCCTTTTTACAGCTAGGCAGTTATTCTAATAACACCATCGATGCTTTTGGTGATGCCTACGAGTATCTGATGTCAATGTACGCTTCTTCTGCTGGTAAATCGGGTGGAGAGTTTTTCACCCCCCAAGAGGTCAGTGAACTCTTGGCAGAAATAGCTACTTTAGGTAAGAAAGAAGTCAATAAAGTGTACGACCCGTGTTGTGGTTCTGGTTCACTGCTATTAAAGTTTGCCAAAGTGTTGGGCGATAAAAATGTGCGTGGTGGTTTTTTTGGGCAAGAGATAAATCTGACAACCTATAATCTGTGTCGCATTAATATGTTTTTACACAATATCAATTATGCACGTTTTGACATCGCCCATGGTGACACCTTAACTGATCCAAAGCATTGGGATGACGAGCCTTTTGACGCCATTGTTTCTAATCCGCCGTATTCCATTAAATGGGCAGGCAACGATAATCCAGTGCTTATTAATGACCTTAGGTTTTCACCAGCAGGTGTATTAGCCCCTAAAAGTAAAGCCGATTTGGCTTTTACTATGCACATGCTTCGATGGTTATCTACCGTGGGCACAGCAGCAATTGTTGAATTTCCTGGCGTGTTATACAGACGTGGCGCTGAACAAAAGATCAGGAAGTACTTGGTTGATAATAACTACATTGATGCGGTCATCCAATTGCCAGCAAATTTGTTTTTTGGCACTAGCATTGCCACGTGTATAGTTGTTCTCAAGAAGAGTAAAATAGACAACCAAACGCTATTTATAGATGCCAGCAAGGAGTTTGTTCGAAGTGGAAACAAAAATAAATTAAGCGATGCCAATCGCGAAAAAATATTAAGATCCTTCGGCGACAGAAAAGACGTAGAGTACTTTGCCAAATTGGTTCACAATAAGGACATTGTGGACAATGACTACAATATTACCGTTTCAAACCATGTTGAAGCAGAGGACACTAGTGAAGTCATTAACATTACCGAGTTGAATCAGCAAATCAGCGAAATCGTTAAAAGGCAACACGTTTTGAGAACGGCCATTGACGAAATTGTCGCGGATTTAGAAAGGCAAAAGTTTTGAACGTTCATTAAGTTGGTAATGCGTTTAACGGGTAAGTCGTCAATCTAAAACCCTTATACTTTCATTTGTTTTCAAGTAGATTCAGTCTATAAAATAACACGTTTTATCGTTTAAAATGCGCTTCTTGACTTTAAATTTTAGTGTGATAGAATGGCTCAAAGGTTGATATTTGAATAACCAATTTGATATGCAACTCGTTAAAAAAAAGCGAACAAGAGTAGATTGCTAAGCGTGTCTTAAAAACAGCACTTAGTCGTTGCCTCAAAATCACAATATCCCTAAACTTTTAGCCAATCATGCAAAACACATTGCACGACTGGCTCACACATTTGTTGCAGGGTATCGATCCACAATAATAATCCCCTGTAACGAAGACGAACAAGACGTAATATGACATTTGCCAACAAGTGCTTCAATCTCTCTTGTTTAAGAGCACTGAATGAACGGCGATGGTGTATGACGATTTTGATGGGGCTATTTCGTTAGCAATAGTAAAGTAACATTTAATTTAAGGAGTTTTTATGGACGTTGTCATTGAACATAAACATATGATTGTTAGATCAACCGTCAACAATCCACCAACTGAGGCTGAACTTAAAGATTGGATCTTAGACTTGGTTGACAAACTTAATATGAAAGTATTAGCTGGCCCTATTACAGGCAATATTGATCATATTGAAGGTAACAATGGCCCCACTGCCGTTGTGGTGATTGAAACCAGTCACATGGCTTGTCACGTTTGGATTGATTTCGAACCTGCATTGATACAACTCGATGTTTATACTTGTGGTAAGCTGGATCGTCAAATTGTGTACGATCATCTAAGTACTTTTGATATTGTCGAATTTGAAGCAAAAGTATTTGATAGGGAGTACAAATTAGAGGAAATTACGTAGAGCCCATCCTGTCTTTAGGGGCTTGATTTGCTGTTTTGATCGTTCAATACCATTAATCCGGATCACCGCGGTGATCTGGATAGCTGGTGGTTGAATAATCAACCACCACTCTATCTCTATTTTGAATGCTCATCCCCTCTTATTTGATTCTGATGCCTTAATGGAGCATGAGTGAAGGTTGAATACAATTGTCATTCGTTCATTGAATGGTGAAATATATTTGAATAAACTGGTTCATATACGAGTGGAGCTAACGTATTCAAAAAAGCCGTTTTTTGAATAGATGCAAGCTAACGTATTCAAAAAAGCCGTTTTTTGAATAGATACAAGCTAACGTATTCAAAAAAGCCGTTTTTTGAATAGATGCAAGCTAACGTATTCAAAAAAGCCGTTTTTTGAATAGATGCAAGCTAACGTATTCAAAAAAGCCGTTTTTTGAATAAATGATTCGTCGATGTACTACAATTGCTTTGGTTTGAATTCACAGTTAAAACATGCAAACAATTAGTACAATCATCAACAACAATACTCTGCAAAGTGTGGCGGTATTGAAACGCTTAGCCGTTGCTCACAGATATTTAGCTGAGTTGAAAGGCATCGTAAAGAGCATTCCTAATCAAGCAATCATCATCAATACATTGGGCTTGCAAGAAGCACAACATAGTTCAGCCATTGAAAACATCGTTACGACTCAAGATGATTTATATAAACATTATATTACAGACGAACCTTCAAACCCCGCAACCAAGGAAGTGGTCAATTATGCAGAAGCCCTACATGATTTATATATAGCGCAAGGTCGCAAAAAAATGATTACCATGAATATGCTAAACAAAGCACAAGAAATCATAAAAGGCAATGAGGCAGGAATCAGAAAACAAAAAGGTACAAAATTAATCGACGAACAAACGCAAGAAGTTGTATATACACCACCAAAACCGGATCAACTGCCACTGTTATTGACCGACTTAGAACAATTCATCAATGATGAGCAAAAATTTACTGACATAGACCCGCTCATTAAGATGGCGATCATTCATCATCAATTCGAAAGTATTCACCCCTACTACGATGGTAATGGTCGAATTGGAAGAATACTTAATATCATCTACCTGATACAAACAGATTTATTAGAAACCCCTATACTGTATTTAAGTCGCTACATAAACCATAATAAACCAAAATACTACCAACTTCTGCAATCGGTCAGAGAACAAAATAATTGGGAAGAATGGATAATTTATCTATTAGATGGTGTTGCAAAAACATCACAAAATACGATTAAATTAGTAAACGATATTAAACAATTACAACAAAAATTCAAACAAGAAATCAGGACCAATCATGCAAAAATATACTCTCAAGATTTACTGAATAATATATTTAAACATCCTTATACAAAAATTATTTTTTTGCAAAATGATCTCGAAGTTTCTCAACCCACGGCTAGTCGTTATTTAGAAGCCTTAGTTGAGGTGGAATTGTTACAAAAAGCAAAAATTGGTCGGGAAAACTATTACTTTAATGATGATCTGATAAATTTATTAAGTCGTAATGAGAGTTTGCGTGTTAAATAAGATTGAGCAATTGATCAGTCAATTCTGTCCCAACGGGGTAGCGTTTGAGACGTTGGGGGCAGTTTGTGACTTCCAAAAAGGTAAGACAATTACCAAAAAAGAAGCTGTTGAAGGAAATATTCCTGTCATTGCTGGAGGACGAAGACCGGCTTATTATCATAATATCTCCAACAGAAGTGGCGAGACTGTTGCCATATCTGGTTCGGGTGCCTATGCAGGACATGTGAGTTACTGGAATGTTCCTGTATTTTTATCAGATTCTTTTTCCATAGCGCCGAAAAACCCCAATTTATTATCGAAGTACTTATTTTATGTATTAAAAAGTAAGCAAGAAGTCATTCATGAAACTAAGTCAATTGGTGGTGTGCCACACGTGTACAAGGATGTAGTGGCAAAAATTCAAATTCAAATTCCGCCACTAGAGGTGCAACAAGAAATTGTTGATATTTTAGATAATTTCACAGAGTTAGAGAAACAATTAGAGAAGCAATTAGAAAAAGAGTCGGAAGCGCGTAGAAAACAATACGAATATTATCGAAATAAAATCTTGACATTTATGCCGTTATCGGGTAGAGAGAGAGAGAGAGAGAGAGAGAGAGAGAGAGAGAGAGAGAGAGAGAGAGAGAGAGAGAGAGAGTAGGGGGGGCTTATTTAACCAGCGAGGTCACGAGCGCCGATTTAAGCCTAAAAATGTTAATAGCTGCTTAGAAGAAATAGTTTCTGAAAGGAATTTTGAGCTTTATGTTGAATTTAAAGAATTGGGAGAGTTTATAAAAATATTTCGCGGCGCATCACCTAGACCTATAAATTCTTATTTATCAGATAATGCTTATGATGTTAATTGGATAAAGATAGGTGATGTTAGCACTAACAGTAAATATGTTACAACAACAAAACAAAAAATCACAATGGAAGGTGTGAAAAAATCCCGTTTATTAAAGAAGGGAGATTTCATACTTTCGAACTCAATGAGCTTTGGACGTCCTTATATTTTAGATATTGAAGGCTGTATTCATGATGGATGGATTGCAATGAGTGATTTTGAAAAAACAATAATACCCGATTTTCTATATCATTTGTTGAAATCAGCTAATATTCAAAAATATTGGGAGCAGAAGGCATCCTCAGGAACAGTTAGAAATCTCAACATAGATATTGTTAGAAATACTAAAATTCCAATTCCACCAGTGGCGGAGCAAGAACGCATCGTTGTAATTCTGGATAAATTTGATGCATTGGTAAACGATATGATCGAAGGATTGCCTGCTGAGATAGCGGCGCGTAAAAAACAAAATGAGTACTATCGTAACCAGTTGCTGACGTTTAAGCCCTTATCGCCAAATTAAAAGGTAACACGAGGATGTCCATGGTTGATCAATATAATGTTGTTGTAGAAAATAAATACAGCACTGTTGTTGCAAAGTATCCTCCTGATGGTGTTTCAGAAAAACCATCCCCTAATCATCAAAGTGAAACCGCTTTGGAATACGCATTCATTGAACAACTTAAACAACAAGCTTATGAGCGTCTGGATGTTAAGGATGATCGTTCGCTGAAAATCAATCTGCGCAAGCAATTAGAAAATCTCAATAACTATTCATTCAGTGAGCGTGAATGGGATCAATTTTTCAAGTCTGAATTGGCCAATCCGAATCAAAGCATTAGCGAAAAAACTACTACGATTCAAAAGGATCATATTAAAAACCTTCACTTAGATAATGGTGCGGTTAAAAACATATATTTACTAGATAAAAAAAATATTCACAATAACCATTTACAGGTGATTAATCAGTACACGTCGGATCAAGGTAAACGGCTCAATCGTTATGATGTCACAATCTTGGTCAATGGTTTACCATTGGTCCATATAGAGTTAAAAAGACGAGGTGTAGCCATCAAGGAGGCATTTAATCAAATCAGACGTTATGCACGAGAAAGTTTTTTTGCAGACAGCGGTTTATTTGAGTATGTGCAGTTGTTCGTGATTACAAACGGTACTGATACCAAGTATTACAGCAATTCCACGCGAGATAAGCATCTTAAAGAACACCTTAAAAAAACTAAACCAGGTAAAAAAACCAGTAACAGTTTTGAGTTCACTAGTTGGTGGGCAGATGCCACCAATCGTCCCATTCCGGATTTGATGGATTTTTCCAAGACATTTTTTGCAAAACATACCCTATTAAACGTTTTAATTCACTATTGCGTTTTTACTGTCGACAACGAGTTGCTGGTCATGCGCCCTTATCAGATTGTCGCAACTGAGCGCATATTAAACCGCATTGAGGTGAGCTCTAATTATAATCATCAAGGTCGTACTGAGGCTGGAGGCTATATTTGGCATACAACGGGATCGGGAAAGACCCTGACCAGTTTTAAAGCGGCGCAGATGGCCAGTAAATTTGAAGCTGTTAAAAAGGTGTTGTTTGTAGTCGATAGAAAAGACCTCGATTATCAAACGATGAAAGAATACGACAATTTTGAAAAAGGTTCAGCAAACAGTAATACCAGCACCAAAGTGTTGAGGCAGCAATTAGAAAACCCCAATGCCAGGATCATCATTACCACGATCCAAAAATTGGATCGTTTTATCCGCACTAACAAAGAGCATGAAATTTTTAAAGCGCATTTGGTGTTGATTTTCGATGAATGTCATCGCTCACAATTTGGTGAAATGCATCGAGCAATTACTAAAAAGTTTAAAAAATATCATTTGTTTGGTTTCACGGGGACGCCCATTTTCGCAAAAAACGCTACATCCAAAAACCAAACTTATTTAAAAACCACTGAACAGGCTTTTGGTAAGAATTTGCATACCTATACCATCGTAGATGCCATTGCTGATAAAAATGTATTACCTTTTAAGGTGGATTACATTTCAACCATGAAGGAAGCGGAGAACATTGAGGATAAAAAGGTTAACGCTATCGATAGAGAATCAGCGCTCGCCTCAAAGGAGCGCATTGACAATATTGTGGCTTATATTATTGAGCACTTTGATCAAAAAACCAAACGCAATAGCCATTATGAAATAAGAGATCGTCGCTTAGCAGGTTTTAATTCTATTTTCACAGTGGCTTCCATTCCTATTGCGATGAATTATTATCAAGCGTTCAAAGACCAATTAAAAAACCAACCATGCGATAAAAATCTCAAAATTGCTATTATTTTTAGTTTTAGTGCAAATGAAGAAGAAGCCGATGGGTTCATTGATGAAAATTCAGAAGACACCAGCCAATTAGATGACTCATCACGAGATTTTTTAGATCGTGCTATTGAGGATTATAATCAGTTGTTTGGCACTTCGTACAATACGTCAGCCGACAAATTTCAAAACTATTACAAAGACGTCAGCAATAAAGTAAAAAACAGAGAAATTGATGTTCTGATCGTTGTGAATATGTTTTTAACAGGTTTTGATGCCACCACACTGAATACACTTTGGGTAGATAAAAATTTACAACTGCATGGGTTATTGCAGGCTTTTTCTCGGACTAACCGCATATTAAATACTATTAAAAAATTTGGTAATATTATTTGCTTTCGCAATTTAGAGGAAGCCACCAATAGATCGATTGCATTATTCGGTGATAAAGAAGCCTGTGGCATTGTATTGTTAAAAACGTACAATGAGTATTACCATGGATATGAAGAACAAGGCAAAGTAGTTGCCGGCTATAAATATCTCATCGAAACGTTGTTGGAGCAATTTCCATTAGAGCAATTAATTGTGGGAGAGCGGGCTCAAAAAACATTCATAAAACTTTATGGCAAAATTTTAAGAATAAAAAACGTTTTAACCAGTTTTGATGAGTTTGAAGAGCAAAAGATTTTAAGCGATCGAGAAGTACAAGATTATCACAGTCGGTACATTGATCTGTACGAAGAGCTCAGAAATCCTGATGTGGACGACAAAGAGAACATCAACGACGATTTAATCTTTGAAATGGAACTTGTCAAACAAATTGAGATAAACATTGACTATATTTTAGATCTGATTAAAAAATATCATCACGAACACCTCGCAGACAAGGAGATATTGGTTGATATTGATAAAGCCATTGGTTCTAGCATTGAGTTGAGAAACAAAAAAAAATTGATCAATCAGTTTATAAACTCACTCGATCCAATGACAAATTTTGAAGAAAGTTGGCATAATTTTGTGAAGATTAGCAAAAAAAACGAACTGGACTTAATTATCAAAGAAGAAAGTTTAAAGATAAAGGAGACTTATCAATTTGTGGACGATGCCTTTCGCAATGGATTTATTCAAACCACAGGAACGGAAATTCCAGAGCTGTTACCTAAAACGTCATTTTTCTCAGAAGATAATAACCGAGCTAAGAAACGGGGAACTGTATTGGCAAAGTTACAGAAATATTTCAATCGGTATTATGATATTTCAAGCGAATAACCCACTTCAAATACGCGTATAACGTCCCTCGATCATTCTAATGATTCCAACGCCATCATAAACAAAGTTGGAATTGTTTTATTTTCTAAGTAAGTACAGCCGTTCTGAGCTAATGGCCATAATGAGCCCAAAGGCTAAGCTGTGTGTCAACATCGAGCTGCCGCCATAACTGATTAAGGGTAGGGGTAAGCCAACGATGGGAAGCAATCCGAGCACCATGCCCATATTGACAACCGCATTGAGAAAGAAGCTGATGATCAATGAGGCCGCCAGGACACGGGCAAAGGTTTCTTGAGCTTGGTAGGCAATATAAAGCCCTCTGAGTAAGACAAAAGTATATAAAGCGAATAGCGCTAATATGCCCAAAAATCCAAATTCTTCAGCCAATAGCGAAAAGATAAAATCGGTGTGTTGTTCGGGGACAAAATTTAATTGTGATTGAGTGCCTTGTAGCCAACCTTTGCCGCTGAGTCCGCCAGAACCAATGGCAATTTGCGATTGAATGGTGTGGTAGCCGTGGCCCAGCGGGTCGGTGTAGGGGTCTAAAAAAGTCAAGACTCTTTGTTTTTGATAGGAGTGCATGCCTACCCACAAAAAGGGCACGACGGCCAAACAGAGTGCAATCAGGCCAAGTATGTATTTCCATGGCATCCCCACCAATAAGATAATCACGCCAGCAGTCAAGCCAATCATGATGCTGGTGCCTAAGTCGGGTTGCAGTATGATGAGCGCCAGTGGGATGCTAACGATCAATAAATAAACGAGGCCAATGGCGAGATAGTTGCGACTGTTGTTGGTTTTTTCTAACCACCATGAGAGCATGATCGGCAACACGACTTTCATAAATTCAGAAGGTTGGATGTTAAATAGACCGAGTTCAATCCATCTTTGTGCGCCCTTGCCTTGTCCTTTCAAGAACACGAATACGAGCATCATGACAAGCAGAATATAGAAGAAAGGCGAAAACTTTTGGATCTGTTGAACGGGTATTTGAGCGACAAAGAAGAGTGTGGTCAGGCAAACCAAATAATAGATTAATTGCTTTTGCGCGTAAAAAAGTTGACCGCTTCCTGAGCTGTATAGCAGAACCACGGAGATGACTGCAAACGAGACAAACCCCATAAAAATCCACCAGTCGAATACAATTTTTTCAGTCAGTTGTTTAAGGTACATGCTTATGATCAGAGTTGAGGATAAAGCTCAAAATATTTATCTAATATATCGCGTGCCAATGGCGCGGCCAATCGACTGCCACTGCCCCCATTTTCTATGACAACGGCAATGGCAACTCGGGGATTTTCGTAGGGTGCAAAACCAACGAATAGGGAATGGTCTTGTAAGTGGTCGGGGATGTCCTTAATTTGTTGTTCCCTTTTATCGGGGTCTTGCGACAGGGCAATCACTTGTGCGGTACCGGTTTTGCCAGCAATTTTATATTCTGCACCTCTGCTGATCCGATGGGCTGAGCCATAGCTTGCAGCGACGACGTTATTCATGGCTGTATTGACAATGTTCCAATTATTTAAGTTGTTGGAAGGGATTTTTTTTCGGTTCTTAGGTTGCAAATTTGATGTGTTGAGGCTGTTTTCATTCAGGATGGTAGGCACAATGATTTCGCTTTTATTGGCTAAGGTTGCAGTGTTTGCCGCTAATTGAAGGGGGGTCGCCAATAGGTAGCCTTGACCAATACCAAATATGATGGTTTCACCAGGGAACCAATGAACGTGTTTATGGGTTTTTTTCCATTCTCTTGAGGGCAATAAACCACTACTTTCATTGGGTAAATTGATTCCAGTGGGTGTGCCAAAATAAAATTGTGAGATGTATTTATGCATACTATCTATGCCTGTTCGATACGCCATGTCATAAAAGTAAACATCGCACGATTGCGCAATTGAACGATTTAAGTCCACCCAACCGTGACCATTTCTTTTCCAGTCATAGTATTTGTGGGTCGATTTGCCTGGAGGGATGTAAAAAGGACCCGCAAAAAACTGTTTATTGGGGTTAATGGTTCTATTTTCTAATGCGGCTAAGGCGACGAAAGGTTTAAAGGTTGAACCCGGTGGGTAGGAACCATTGATTGCTCTGTTGATAAAGGGTTTGTTTTTGTTTTTCAGAAGCGTTTTGAACGATTGGCTGGATTTTTGATTGGCGACGACATTTAAGTCATAATTGGGCATGCTCGCTAAGGTGAGAACTTCACCCGTTCGCGTATCCAGTAAAACCACAGACGCTTTGAATGGCGTGAGCAAAGATTCGACGTATTGTTGTAGTTTAATGTCAATGCTCAAATGAAGTGATTGCCCTTTGATCGGTTCGGCTCGATTGACTGTGCGAATGTTTACCCCATAGGCATTTTGTTCCATCGTGGCGTATCCAGCTTTGCCACGCATTTGTTGATCGAAGTAGAACTCAGCGCCGGCACGGCCCACGCGACCAATGCCTTGCAGGCTCTTTTTACCGTAACGGTCAAAATCGTCTAAAGTGACATCATCTGTGTAACCAATCAAATGCGATGCCACAGATTTGTAAGGATACTGGCGCTCAAATATGGGTTTGAGTACCAATCCGTCAAGGTTGTGCAATTGAGAGGCTATTTGGGCAACTTCTTTTTCGCTGAGTTCATGTTGTAATAAAACGGGTTTGTGACGATTGGATCGGATGCTATTGATGAATTCTTGTTGTTTTTCTTCGCTTAAGGGGATGATTTTAGCCAGACGTTTGATGACGGCAGTGTAATCCATTTTACGTATGATTTTTGGAATGGTTTGTAGCTCATAAATTTGTCTATTCCCTGCGACCAGTGTGCCATTCCGATCGTATATATCGCCTCTGACAGGTGGTAGAGCAACGATTTCCAAACGATTTGAATCGGAATACAATTGAAATTGATCGAAACGGAGTAGCTGTAAGTCAACGGCCCTTAGGATCATTAAAAAAACGATAATCAGGCAGAGAAAAAGGAGGGTAATGATCCTCTTTTTATGGAGTGTTTGCTTATTTTCTAAGTCTTGGAGGGAGGCGTTACGGGGTTGTTTCCAGTCAAACATTTTCGTCGTATTGTGAATCCGTTTTTAAACGGATGAGCAGAATAAAAGACAACCAAAGGCATACGGTAAAAATGATTGACATAAATGGATTTAAAATCGGTAATTGAGCTAAGCTGACGTTACCTAAATATAACGAAAAAATAATGTGGATAACGGTGGTTAAAAAGAAGGTGAAGAATACAGCGGAGATTTCTTGCGCTATGGAGGTCGTGTGTAACCGATTTAAAAGAAATTTCAGCGTTGCCCAGCCAAGCAAATAAATGAAGGCATTAAAGCCCAATAGACTGCCAGATAAACCGTCTTGAATGCAACCAATAAAAAATGCCAAGAAATAGCCATATTTTTTTGGGCAAACTCGATTGATGAAAAGAACGGACATCAAAGGCAAGTTGGGTAATAAGGTTTTGAATTCGGGCGACCACGGCAATATGTAGATGAACAGTGCGGTAAAAATGGTTATGAAGGCACCAAAATGGTTTTTTTCAAAAAAAGTATTGGTTTCGTTTAGACTGCGCATAACGATTACGGCCAGATTAAGAGTACATGACGGGCAGTGTCGATGTCCGCTAAGGGTTCTGCAATAATTTCTGAAAAGCCATAGGTCGCTTCCTTAACAGAAACAATCTTTGCCACAGGATAGCCTGCAGGATAAACCTCACCCAGTCCAGATGAGTATAGCAGGTCATTCACTTGGATGTCCTTATCTGAGAAGATGAACTTTAAATTTAAGTTCTTACCGTTGCCATAGACAATGCCGCGTTCGCCGTTTCTTTGGTTTACGACGGGTAAGGCATGTTTGGGCGAGGTGATGAGGATGATTTGGCTTTGTTCTTCCCCAATGAACTGGACCTGCCCGATGATACCTTTGGAATCGACCACGGGTTGATTCAAATACAAGGCATCTTTTTTGCCTAAGTCAACCGAGACGATTTTAGAAAAATGATCAAGACTGGTTGCATTAATTTCAGCAACTATGAGCTTATGCGATTTGATTTTTTCTGTCACACCCAGCAACTGGCGCAGCGATTCATTTTCGTGTTCTAAAGAAACGGCGCGCTGCAAGCGACCAAGCAATAATAAATTATGATTTTCTAAAAGTCGATTTTTCTCTAACAACTCAGTCTGGAACAATCCCAGGGTATGAATCCAGTCTCGGACATTCCGAATGTGTGTGGGCAGGGTTTGGATGGGTGTCAGCGGGATTTGTATGATAGAACGAACGGGTTTGAGCCAATGTGTTTGCGCGTCAGCAATCATCAAGCTGATGGCAAAAAATAGGAGAATGGCGAGTTTAAAGCTTTGTGATTCGCGACGGGTATTCACAATATATTCCAATTAGCGCTGCGACCACCGTTTTCAGAGCTTGTTTCAGCCACAAGCTGTGATGAATAAGTTATTCTGAAGTAAATAGATCGGTCGTTTTGTACTTATCAAGCATATCAAGCGCAATTCCGCCCCCTAAAGCCACGCAATTTAATGGTTCGTCAGCGATGTTGACATCAATGGAAGTATGTTTGCCGATGAGTTTGTCAATGCCATGAAGTAGCGCACCACCACCGGTTAGGGTAATGCCTTTATTGGCAATGTCGGCTGCTAATTCAGGCGGGGTTCTTTCGAGGGCGTTTCGCATGGCCGTGATGATGGCATTGAGGGGTTCTTCAAGAGCTTCGGCCACTTCCTGCCTGGTTAGGGTGATTGTGTGGGGAATGCCTTCAGCAATATTCCGTCCCCTGACTTTCATTTGAAGTGGTTTGCCATTTGGGGAAGTTTTGACCGTTCCTTTTTTTGGGGCTTTACCAGGAAAAGCTGAGCCAATTTCTTTTTTAATGTTTTCAGCAGTGGTTTCACCAATCAGAGTGCCATATTTTTGACGAACATAGCGGACGATGGCGACATCAAAAGCGTCGCCCCCAACTTTTGTTGAGTCAGCATAAACACAGCCATTGAGTGACAGGGTTGCGACCTCTGTGGTGCCGCCACCAATGTCAACAACCATGGACCCAAATGCTTCGTTGACCGAAATGCCTGCGCCAATAGCTGCAGCCAAGGGTTCTTCAATCAGATAAACTTGTCGTGCACCGGCACCCAATGCGGATTCTTTAATAGCACGACGCTCAACCTGGGTTGAAGCGCAAGGCACACAGACTAATACGCGTGGACTTGGGGTAAAAAAAGTGGATTTATGCGCTTTACGGATAAAGTGCTGGAGCATTTTTTCGGTAGTGTTGAAGTCTGCGATGACCCCGTCTCTCATAGGGCGGATGGCTTGAATAGAACCTGGTGTACGACCAAGCATGTTTTTGGCTTCTTCGCCAACCGCTTCAATGGTTTGTTGACCCCGTTTATTGGTTCGTACGGCAACCACAGAAGGTTCATTCAAGACGATGCCTTGCCCTTTACTGTAAATCAGCGTATTTGCTGTACCCAAATCAATGGATAAATCATGCGAAAATAAACCACGAATAATATTGAACATATGAAAATGACCTGCAAAGATTGCACTTTGTTAAGAAAAAAAACTCATCCACCTACAATTGGGGATTATACAACACAAGGTTTTATTTGTAGAGTATTCCCTCAGTTATGATGATGACGGTAATTGTAAGATCACTCAGTCATCTGCAAAATCTGACATCGGTGGGCAAGCACAGATTAAGTTTCTATCGCCATGCTGATTATCCACTCGGGATACGGGCGGCCAGAACTTGGTAGCTCTTTCAGAATGCACAGACGGATAGGCTGCTTGTTCGCGCGAATAGGGGTGATCCCACTCGGCTTTAAGCAAGTCCTCAGCAGGATGAGGCGCATTACACAAGGGGTTGTCATCTTTAGGCCAAGTACCAGCTTGAATTTCATCGGCTTCTTTGCGAATGACAATCATGGCATCAATGAAGCGATCCAACTCGTGTAAATTTTCAGATTCTGTGGGCTCTACCATCAAGGTGCCAATGACGGGCCATGACATAGTCGGCGCGTGAAAACCTAAATCAATCAAACGTTTAGCGACGTCATCAACAGTGACACCAGCATTGGTTTTTAGAGGGCGTGTATCTAAGATACATTCGTGGCCAACTCGATCGTGATTACCTGTATAAAGAATGGGGTAATGCGACTCCAAAGATTTGGCCAAGTAGTTGGCATTCAAAATCGCAATCTCAGAGGCATTTTTTAGCCCTTGAGCACCGAGCATACGAATGTACATCCAAGTGATGGGTAAGATGGAGGCTGAGCCATAAGGTGCAGCAGACACTGCATTATGTGTGCCTTCTTCTATATGTCCGGGTAGGAAGGGGACCAAGTGTGGGGCAACGCCAATAGGACCGATGCCTGGACCACCGCCACCGTGCGGAATACAGAAGGTTTTATGTAAATTTAAATGGCAAACGTCGGCGCCAATGTCACCGGGTCTTGATAAGCCAACCATGGCATTTAAATTAGCGCCGTCAAAATAGATTTGACCGCCATTGTCATGGATGATTTTACAAATATTCTTTATGCTGGTCTCAAAAACACCATGCGTTGAAGGGTAGGTGATCATGAGGGCAGCCAAGTCATTGCTGTGCTTTTCTGCTTTCAGTTTGAGGTCTTCAACATCGACATCGCCTGATTGCGTACATTTAACCACCACCACGTCGTAGCCCGCCATCTGTGCTGAAGCTGGATTGGTGCCGTGGGCCGAAGAAGGGATCAAACAAATGGAACGGTGTCCTTGATTGTTTGATTCATGGTATTGTTTGATAGCCAACAATCCAGAAAATTCGCCTTGTGATCCAGCGTTTGGCTGTAAGCTGACTTTAGCAAAGCCCGTAATATCAGATAACCAATGGTCTAAATCGGCAATCATTTTTTGATAACCTTGACGATGATTGGCAGGTGAAAATGGATGTATTTGGCTGACTTCAGGCCAAGTGACTGGAATCATTTCAGCTGTGGAATTGAGCTTCATCGTACATGAACCCAAAGGAATCATGGTGCGGTCTAAAGCGAGGTCCTTGTTTGCAAGATTTCTCAACAAGCGTTTCATTTGAGTTTCTGAGCGACAACTGAGGAAGATTTCTTGGCTGAGGAAGTTTTTCGTATTCCGCCAATGTAAGGTACTATTGGCTGAATAATCTTGGCATTGCACGCCGAATATTTCACAAAGTTCTTGTAAATCTTGCTCGGTTGAAAGTTCATCAAAAGCGACGGAGACGTTGTCTGAGCCAATGACTCTAAGCAAATAATTTTTGGCTTCTGCTTTAGCTTGTAGGGCTGATGCATTTGCGGTTTTGAAGGTGACTGTGTCAAACAGGTTGGTTGAATGGACTTCGTGTCCTCCTTTTTGCAATGACAGCGCCAAACGGATGGCTAACTCATGAACGCGCTGAGCGATGGCAATCAATCCTTTGGGACCATGCCATATGGCATAGGCTGCTGCCATGTTGGCAAGCAATGCTTGTGCAGTACAAATATTTGAAGTGGCTTTTTCCCGACGAATGTGTTGTTCGCGCGTTTGCAAAGCAAGGCGGTACGCAGGACGTCCATGTTTGTCAATGCTTTCGCCAATGATTCTGCCTGGAATCAAACGTGTCAGGGATTCACACACACCCAAAAAGGCGGCATGCGGTCCACCATTACCCATTGGCACACCAAATCGTTGAATGCAACCAACGACGATGTCTGCACCCCATTTGGCAGGGGCTTCGAGCAAGGTTAAGGCTAAGGGATCGGCGCAGACAATGACCAATGCCCCCGCTTTTTTGGCTTCATCAATGATGGCACTGTGATCAGCAACAACACCATAAGTATCTGGACTTTGGATGATGATGGCGCACGTTTGATCGTTAATGGTGTCATTGTCTATAGAAAAGCCCATGGCGTTACCCCGTGTCAGGAGCACATCTAAAGACTGAGGATGTAAATCGTTGGCAACCACCACTTCGGTTTTTTTGCCTCTGCTGTGTTTTAAAGCAATGCCAACGGCCTCAGCAACGGCGGTTGCTTCGTCTAACAAAGAAGCATTGGCAACGGGCAGTCCAGTCAGTTCAGTAATCAGGGTTTGAAAATGAAACAACATTTCCAAACGTCCTTGAGAAATCTCAGGCTGATACGGTGTATAAGATGTGTACCAACCTGGACTTTCTAAAAGGTTGCGCAAAATCACAGGTGGTACAAGGCAGTCATGATAGCCTTGTCCAATGAATGATTTGGCAATTACATTGCCTTGCATCATGGTTTTGAGTTCTGACATCGCCGCTTCCTCACCCACGCCATCAGGCACGTCTAACGCATCGTTAAATTGAATGTCGGAGGGAATGATTTGTTGAATCAATGCATCAAGTGAGGGCACGTCAAGCGCTGCCAACATGGTGGCTTGTTCTGCCTCACTGGGGCCGATGTGTCTTTTTGAGAATGGATTGTTTTCGAGGGATTGTGCTTTGTTCATAACCATAGATACTGTAAGGATGTTTTAGTCGTTGAGTTTTTCTTGATAGGCGGCTTCATCTAAAAGCTGCTCAAGTTCAGATGCATCTGCAATGGTCATTTTAAATAACCAGCAATCGTGTGGTGACTCTGGGTCAGCAGAGGCTGCATCGTCGGCTAAGGCGCCATTGGTTTCTGTGACCACGCCTGAAATGGAAGCATAAACGTCAGAAGCCGCTTTAACGGATTCAACGACGGCTGCATTGTCGCCTTGGCTGAATGAATCATCCACTTCGGGCAGTTCAATAAAGACCAAATCGCCCAACTGTTCTAAGGCAAATGTGGTTAAGCCAATGGTTGCTGTGTCGCCATTAACTTCTACCCATTCATGGGTATCTGTGTAGTAAAGTTTACTCATGGTAGTGTACTCCTATTAAAGGTTGTTTAAATTCGTTTGTAGTTTTGGGTAATGAAAGGCAGGGTTGCTTTTTGTAGCTCCAAGCGTTTGTTGCGTACTTGTGCAAATGCGCTTGTGCCCGAAAAGTCGGCATCAACCAGTGCTAATACTATCCCAGAACCCAGTGTTGCGCCAAATCCGCCTGAAGTAACAAGTCCGATTTTGTTGTCGTTTTCATCGAACAAATCAACACCAGAACGCACGGGGGCTTTGCCTGCGACGATCATACCCAGTCTTTTGCGTTTTCTGCCAGCGTTATATTTGGCGTTAAAAGCTTCAGCACCAATATAAGTGCCTTCACTTCTTAATGATTTGGGGATGGCCCAGATCAATCCTGCTTCGTGTGGAGAGATCTCATCGGACAGGTCTTGACCATAGAGCGATAAGCCAGATTCTAAGCGAAGGGTATCCCTTGCTGCCAAGCCAATGAGTTCTACTCGGTCATCGCTGAGCAGTTTTTCTACAAAGGCTTGCAATTCATGTTCTGGCGTGGCGACTTCAAAACCATCTTCACCCGTGTAACCACTGCGAGAAATGAACCAGTCGGAATCTGTGCTGTGAGTATCTAAGAAGATCATTTCGGGCAAGTCCAGACCACAATCTCTTAACACTGCTTCAGATTGAGGGCCTTGTAGGGCAATAAAGCCACAAGGAATGTGGGCGACGCTGACTTTAAAATTGGCTGCAACTTTTTGTAAGTGGCTCAGGTCTTTTTCAGCACAGGCGCCGTTGGCAACAATGCGGTATTGGTTTGGCGCGAGTCGCGTCACAATGAGGTCATCGATGATGCCGCCTGATTCATTTAACATGAAGGAATAGCGACCTGCATTGAAGCCTTGGTCGTGTGCATCATAGGGACAGACTTTTGCCATAAAATCTGCAGCATCCTCGCCTTGAACATCAAAGTGTATCATGTGCGAGATGTCAAACAAGCCTGCGGATTGTCGAGTATGTAAGTGCTCTTTTAAAGAGCCTAATGGGTAAAAAAATGGCATTGAGAAACCAGCGAAGTCTCCCATCTTGGCATTGTTTGCAACGTGTACGTCGTACAGTGGCGTTTTTTTGGATGAATGTTCCATATGCTTCCTCAGTTTTATTGTTTAGCTGGTTGGTTTAATACACTTGCTTTTGACAAGTCACCATGCATCATATTTAACACTTATGTTATGTGCATATTATACGCTTTCTTTGCCACTTACAAAATGAAATTGAGCCCCTTGTGAATTTTCAGGCCAGCGACTGGTAATGGTTTTCAATTTGGTATAAAAACGGACGCCTTCCATGCCATGTATGGCATTGTTGCCGAACAATGAGCGCTTCCAACCGCCAAAACTGTGTGTCGCTACAGGCACGGGAATGGGTACATTGACACCAATCATGCCAGCATTGGATTTGGTCGTAAAATCTCGTGATACTTTGCCATTACGAGTAAAGATGGCCGCACCATTACCGTATTCGTGACTGTTGACCAACTCAAGCGCTTCATCAAAGGATTGAGTACGAACAATCGATAACACAGGACCAAATATTTCATCGGTATAAATGGGCATGGTTTGAGTGACTTTGTCGAACAAGCAACCACCCACAAAGAATCCTGGCTTTTCGGCGAGGTGTCTGCCGTCCACCACCAATTCAGCGCCAGCTTTAAGACCTTGATCTATATAATTTAATATGCGATCCTTGCTTTCTTGGGTGATCACCGGTCCCATCTCCGCTTCAGGGTGATCGTATTGGTGCACTTTTAAATGCTCGATCATGGGCGCTAATTGAGCAACGATTTGATCGGCGGTGTCATCGCCAACCACGACAAGCACAGAAATTGCCATACACCGTTCTCCGGCAGAACCAAAAGCGGCGCCGAGAGCTGCATCACAAACTTGCTTCAAATCGGCATCGGGCATGACGACCATATGATTTTTGGCGCCACATAAGGCTTGAACCCGTTTGTTGTGTTTACAACCTTCTTGATAAATGTATTCACCCACGGCGGTTGACCCGACAAAACTCACGGCTTGGACATCAGGGTGGTGTAGCAAGCCATCAACGGCTTCTTTGTCACCCACGATGGTATTTAATACGCCATCGGGCAAGCCAGCTTCGGCAAGCAATTCTGTTACTCTCAATCCACACGAGGGGTCTTTTTCTGATACTTTAAGGACAAAGGTGTTTCCACAGGCGATGGCAACTGGAAACATCCACATGGGCACCATGGCCGGAAAGTTAAATGGCGTTATGCCGGCACAAACGCCAACGGCTTGACGAATGTTGTAACAATCTATGTTTTCAGAAACATCCAAGCTAAATTCAGATTTTAAATGACTGTTGATGCTGGTACAAAACTCAACGATTTCAATACCACGCATTAATTCGCCTTTGGCATCAATAAGTGTTTTGCCGTGCTCTTGCGAAATCAGTTGGGCGAGTTCGTCAATGTGCTTATATAAAAGGTGACGGTAGTTATAAAAAATGGCAGCGCGTTTGGCAGGTGGTACGGCAGACCAGCTGGGGAATGCTTTTTTAGCGGCGGCGACAGCTTGGTCAACATCATTGATGTTGGCACCTTTGATTTGTTTTATAACCTTGCCTTGAGAAGGGTCATAGATATCAAAGATGGTCTGAGACTGTCCATCAATTTTTTTACCATCAACAATGTGTTGTAATTTTTGCATTTGAGTTATAGGGGATTAAGGGGTTTTAACGACGGATTCTAAAGCGGCATCAACGTTAGAAACAATTTGATCAATTTGTTCTTTGGTGATGATGAAAGAAGGGCTGAATAACAAGGTGTTATTAAATCCAGTAATGCTTCGATTGGTTGCACCAATAAGCACGCCTTGAGCAAGACAGTACTGAACGATTTTTCCGACCAATGCCTCATCTAAGGGCGCTTTGGTTTTTCTGTCTTGAACCAGTTCTACACCAGCAAAAAGCCCTTTGCCTCGAACATCACCTATGCATTGATGTTTGTCTTGCAATGCTTTGAATTGATCGATCATGTATTCGCCCATCTTGGCGCAATTTTCTAACAAGTTTTCTTCTTTGATAATTTTCAAGTTTTCAATGGCCGCTGCTGGTCCTGAGGTGCAACCGCCAAAGGTGCTGATGTCTCTAAAGTAGCCTGTGGTATCCGAAGCATCTGTTTTGAATACATCAAAAACAGCTTCGGTGGTTGCTGTAATGGAAATGGCAGCATAGCCACTGGCGACCCCTTTGGCCATTGTTACCATGTCGGGTTTAACATCAAAATGTTGATGACCAAACCATTTGCCTGTGCGACCCATGCCACAGACCACTTCATCTATGTGGATTAACACATCATATTTTTTGCATATTTCAGAAATGATGGGGAAATATTCTTTGACGGGTGGGATCACACCGCCACCCGCTGTGATGGGTTCTAAGACGACTGAACCGACGCTATCTGGCCCCTCTTTGAGAATAACATCTTCCAAAGCCGTGGCGCATTCGATGTTGCAATTGCCATATTCTTTGCCGAATGGGCAACGGTAGCAACAGCAATGAGGCATTTTTACAAAGCCATCAACATAAGGACCGTATTCTGCTTTTCGTTGATCTTGCCCAGATGAAGTGAGCGCTGCAATGGTCGTACCGTGGTAATCACGATCGCGGAAAATGATTTTATGCTTTTTGCCACCGTTGATACCGTGCGCCCGTTGTCGAACCATTTTATACGCTTTTTCGTTGGCTTCTGAACCAGAACTTGAATAATAAACGCGGTTCATGTGGGGCAATAATTCGATGAGTTGCTCTGAGTAAATGCTGGCAGGCTCTGTGCCGAAAGAGGCTGCGAAAAAAGGGATTTTGATCAATTGGTCTGAGACCGCCTTGGCGATGGATGCTCTGCCATAACCGACATTGACCGTCCAAACGCCGCCAGAGACAGCATCCAGAAACTTATTACCATTGGAGTCTGTGACAATGATGCCTTCGCCTTTTACAATGATTCTTGGGTCTGATTTATCAAAATTTGCGTGCTGAGAAAGGTGATGCCAGACGTGTTTTTTATCAGTCGAGACAAGGTTACTGGGTTGTGCATTACTCATAAAATATCCTGTTTAATTGGGTCGGTGCACTTGATTAGATTAGAACCATCAAGCTTTTAGCATAAGCAAGCATTCTAACATCAAAAATGCGATTTTAAAACCGCAAAAGACGGATTATTTTGTGCTTATATTGCTTGCCTAATTTCCAACATCTTTTGCCAGTTAAACAACGCCTACGAGCTTTAATTTCGTAGGCTGTAAAATAGATCATTCCATGCAATTGAGGCAGGTGGAATCCCAATGTAGAAAACGCCGAGGATGACTGCACACACGGGGGTAGTTAGCCTGCCCGCACCCACTATCAAAAACGAATGGCTGTTAAACAGTAGCTGATACAAAGCGAATTGTTAAAAAAAATTATGCAGGGGTTGAAAGTTTTCATATTGTCCATACATTGGTACTCAAGAGGCGCATTTGAATTAATGAATTATCATTTAATGCGCAAAGTTTAGTTCTATTTCAATTCTAAATACGGAGGATAGTTGAAAATGAAAATTCGTCCACTAAATGATCGTGTCGTTGTAAAGCGTGCGCCAGAAGAAACCACGACTGCAAGCGGCATTGTCATTCCAGATTCAAGTGCTGAAAAACCCACAAGAGGGGAAATCGTCGCTGTCGGTGACGGCAAGAAGTGCGATGATGGTAAATGCTGTGCATTAACTGTTAAAGTCGGAGACACTGTTCTTTTTGGTCAATATGCAGGTACTGAAGTAAGCATTGACGGCGAAAAGGTCATGATCATGCGAGAAGATGATATTCTCGCCATTGTTTAATCGTATAGACAGGAAATATTTAAAATGTCAAAAGATGTAAAATTTGGATTAGAAGCCCGCGAATCTATGATGACTGGGCTAAACACTTTGGCGGACGCCGTCAAAGTAACATTAGGACCCAAAGGTCGTAACGTTGTATTGGATAAAGCTTTCGGAGCGCCTGCTGTGACCAAAGATGGTGTCACTGTGGCCAAAGAAATCACTTTAGAAAATAAATTTGAAAACATGGGCGCCCAGATGGTCAAAGAAGTTTCTTCTAAAACCTCTGACGTTGCCGGTGATGGTACAACGACTGCGACTGTTTTGGCACAAGCGATTGCTCGTGAGGGCATGAAAGCGGTAGCTGCTGGCATGAATCCTATGGATTTGAAACGCGGCATCGATCAAGCTTCTCGCGCAGTGGTTGCAGAACTACAAAAATTGTCACAACCTTGTAATGACAACCAATCTATTACTCAAGTCGGCACAATTTCTGCCAACAGTGATGATTCAATTGGTCAAATTATTGCGGAAGCGATGAAAAAAGTTTCAACAGAAGGTGTCATTACCGTTGAAGAAGGCAGATCTTTGAACGATGAACTAGATGTGGTTGAAGGCATGGACTTTGATCGCGGTTATTTATCGCCTTATTTTGCCAATAACCAAGAAAAAATGACAGCGGAACTTGAAAACCCATACATCTTGTTGTTTGATAAAAAAGTATCAAACATCCGCGACTTGCTTCCAATCTTAGAAAGCATTTCCAAAAGCAGCCGTCCATTATTGATTGTTGCTGAAGACGTTGAAGGCGAAGCATTGGCCACATTGGTGATCAACAACATGCGTGGCATTCTTAAAGTTGCCGCTGTTAAAGCGCCTGGATTTGGTGATCGCCGTAAAGCGATTATGGAAGACTTGGCTATTTTAACCAACGGCACAGTCATCTCTGAAGAGATCGGATTGAGCTTAGAAAAAGCCACAGTTGACCAACTCGGTGAAGCCAAAAAAGTTGTGATCAGCAAAGAATCTACCACCATCATTGATGGCGCTGGTGAGCAAGGCACTATCGACGGACGTTGTGAGCAAATCAAAGCAGCTATTGAAGAATCAACCTCTGATTACGATCGTGAGAAACTTCAAGAACGTTTGGCTAAATTGTCTGGCGGTGTTGCAGTCATTAAAGTGGGTGCGGCAACAGAAGTTGAGATGAAAGAGAAGAAAGACCGTGTCGATGACGCTCTGCATGCAACGCGTGCTGCTGTGGAAGAAGGTGTTGTGGCCGGTGGTGGTGTTGCACTACTTCGTGCAGCCAAATCGCTTGATGGTTTGAAAGGCAATAATGACGATCAAACCCAAGGCATTCAGATCACTCGTCGCGCATTGGAAGAGCCCCTACGTCAAATCGCTAACAATGCTGGTTTAGATGGCGCTGTTGTGGTTAATGAAGTCCTCAGAGGCAAAGGCAACTTTGGCTTTAATGCGACCACCGATGAATATGGTGATATGCTCAAAATGGGCATCATTGATCCCACCAAAGTAACACGCTCTGCTTTACAGCACGCAGCTTCAATTGCGGGGCTTTTGGTCACGACTGAAGCAGCAGTTGCTGATAAACCAAAGCCTGAATCAGCCGGTCCTGCAATGCCCGATATGGGTGGTGGCATGGGCGGTATGGGTGGTATGATGTAATCATCAGCTCAGCTGTTCACGAGATTTCATCTCGTTGCTATAAAGCCCGCAAGTCCGTGATTTGCGGGTTTTTTTTGTATCCATAGGACAAGAATCAAGTCAAGAAGACAGCAACGGCTTATTCCTTCTTGTTGAGAATAGCAATTCCAAGCTGTGGCGGTTAGGCTACAAATTCACTGGCAAGCACCAAAAGATGGCGCTTGAAATCCAAACTAACGACATACATTTATTTGTCTTGAAGCGCCTGTTCCACTAAGGGGTTAAATACCTTTTTCATCTTGAGCAGGTTGTTTATGTGCCATCGACGCACTTCGTCTTTTTCTTTTTCGGTCATTTCAGAAAGTGGTTTTCCGCGATTGCGTATGAGTCGAATGGCACAGGCTTGTTTGTCATTCAGTCTGGACCATACAAAATCTTGTCCGTATTGTTCTTCTATGTCTCGTTTTTGGGTTTCGAGGATATCGAAAAGCGCTTTGGTGTCTATTTTGGTCTCTTTGGTAAAATATAGCTCAACTCTGGGAATACCACTTCTACCAAACACGGCACAATAATGGACGCCTTTTATACCTGAATAAAACGAATAATCGTTAGTCGTTCGAGCTTTTCTTGAAGTGGTGAAGCTGTGCTTTTCTCTGAGTTCGTCAGCCATAGGTTGGAAATAACTTCTGTACATTTCGCCTTTGCTATCGGCATTCGATGTTCTGTTTTTCGATGTTCTGTTTTTTGACCTCTGCCATTCATTGGGAAACACAATGGGTTTGAAGTTAGGGGCTGGTTTGGAGTCATCAATTTGTAAACCTTCTACTTCAACGGCAAAGAACTGTGTGTCGGGGTCGGTTCTTTGATTGAGCCAATCAATAGCATCCATGTGTTCATCTCGAATTGTTTCAGCAATCCAAATAATAATAAAAGCCTCAAAGCCAGAAGCATAGGTAATGAGTTGACCGAGATGGCCGTGGTCAGAAGGTGTGAGTTGGTTTTCAATAATGACCGCTCTTTTAGTGCGCACATCTTCGGCTAAAATGTCAAGAAAAAAATCTCCCACACGTACCTCTGTATCTATGACTTCCAATTCAAATCCAAGCGCATTGCTCAGAGCTTTTATGTTTTCTGCTAGCCAAGGCGTAAAGTCTTTTGCCTCATTTGGCCATATATCACGCAAAGAGGGGGTGAGGTCGCTTAAGATTTTCATATTTAGTTCTCCTTAGATGGTTCATTGTTATTCGCTCAAGAGTCAATAAACTGGTTTTTTTTACTGCTCAAATGTGTTGCACAAGAAAAATCGGTTGTTTTTGACTGCTTTATGTATAATTGTATGATGCTAGACTTTTTCCTGCAGGTGGATATGAGTTTTTCGAGGGTGATGCAGAACTCGACATACGTATAATCTTCACTGTATTTTTTATTTTACTTGATCTACATTACTATGACTACGAAAACCCAAGACGGACTAACCATTAATGTTTCTCCTGACTTGTGTGATGTGTTGAAATTTCAGGCCGATGCCCACGGGAAGACCTTGACAGATTTTGTGCTGGATACTCTGATGGAGGGTATTCTGAAAGATAGCGTTGTAGAAGATAAGATATGGGCTGAAATGTCTGCATCAGCCAAGAAAGAAAGTTCACTTAGTACTGAGGCTTCAGAAAGATTGCTCAATCGCATGAAGAATGCGTAGTGTCAAGTTTACCAAAGATGCGGAGAAGTCAGCCAATAATCTGATAAAGCGTTCGCCTCAGATTGCCAGACTTATTTCCAACCAAATCGAGCTACTTAAAAAAACTCCTAAGCCCAATAACGCAATCAAGTTGGAAGGCTATCCGTGTTACCGTTGCCGTGTGAAAAATTTCCGTATCATATATGAATTTGATGACACGTTCTTGCATATAACGATCATTGCCAACCGTAATCACGTGTATCGTAAAGTACGTGAAAAGTATGCGAAGTGATTTTGGAAGTAGGTGAGAATTTTTCGATGATTGATTTGAATAAAATGCTTGAAAAATACATTGCTAAAGAGATGCGTTTATTTGTTTGATTGCGTTGTAAAAGTTACTAATAAATATAGACCCTTTATATGATATTAGTAAATGAAATTACGCCGTAGTTGTAACCTTATTTGGTAATTGATCTACAACCTTCGTTTGAAAGCCTTGATGAATTAATCATCAAGGCTTTTTTTGACATTTGTATCAATGACTCTTCCCGAATTGAATAGTAAGGGTGGTGCAGATTGAGTGTGAGGCTGATCGCACAATGGATCAGTTTATTAAAAAGCCCCACACTACGAATAGTGCGGGGCAGGGGGAGAAATCGTTGCTATTTTATGGCTTAAGGCCTATTGTTGATATCATTCTATACGCAATAAATCAGAATATCAATCAAATCAATAGTTGTTTAAGCCTAAAACGATCAGCTGAATTGCTCTTCTTCAGTTGATCCAGTCAACGCCGTTACTGAAGATGACCCGCCTTGAATCACCGAGGTCACATCATCAAAATAGCCCGTACCCACTTCTTGCTGATGGGCAACAAAGGTGTAACCTTTTTTGGCATCGGCAAATTCGGGCTCTTGAACCATCTCCACATAATGTTTCATGCCTTCACCACGTTGGTAGTTATAAGCTAAATTAAACATGCTATGCCACATATTATGAATGCCTGCTAAGGTGATAAATTGAAATTTATAACCCATGGCAGAGAGTTCTGTCTGAAAGTTTGCAATGGTTTTATCATCCAAATTTTTCTTCCAGTTAAACGACGGCGAACAGTTGTAAGCCAACAGTTTATCTGGAAATTCTTTTTGGATGCTTTCTGCAAACTTCTTCGCTTCCGCCAGATCAGGTGTGGCGGTTTCACACCATAATAGGTCGGCATAGGGGGCATAGGCAAGCCCGCGTGCAATGGCTTGTTCAATGCCCGCTTTGGTGCAGTAAAAACCTTCTGCAGTGCGCTCTCCTGTGACAAAGGGTTTGTCGTATTCATCATGGTCTGATGTGAGCAGAGCCGCCGCATTGGCATCGGTTCGAGCGAACAACAATGTGGGCACATCTGAAACATCGGTTGCCAGACGCGCAGCGATCAATTTTTGCACCGCCTCTTTGGTCGGCACCAAAACCTTGCCGCCCATGTGTCCACATTTTTTAACTGAGGCGAGTTGGTCTTCGTAGTGTACGCCTGCAGCGCCCGATTCAATCATACTAAGCATGAGTTCATAGGCGTTCAGCACGCCACCAAAGCCGGCCTCGGCATCCGCCACAATGGGCAAAAAATAATCAATATAGGCTTGATCATCAGGCGTTATGCCTTTTTGGCATTGAATCTGATCAGCGCGTTTAAAACTATTGTTAATGCGCTGTACGACCTTTGGCACTGAATCAGCAGGGTACAGCGATTGATCAGGATACATAGACATGCCAGAGTTATTGTCGGCGGCCACTTGCCAACCAGACAAATAAATAGACTCCATCCCAGCTTTGGCTTGTTGCACGGCTTGTCCGCCAGTCAGCGTGCCCAAGGCGTTAACAAAGCCCTTTAAAGAATTGCCGTTCAAAGCATCCCACAATCTTTCAGCACCGCGTCGTGCCAGAGAGTGTTCAATTTTGACTGTGCCCCTTAAACGGACGACATCCTTTGCCGTGTAGCCTCTGGTTATGCCTTGCCAGCGCGGATATTCGTTCCAGTTTTTTTCTAAGTTTGCAATCTCAGATTGCGCGTTGTGATTTTTCATGTCGTCTCCAGAAAATAGATTAACAATCCTTACAAACCATAAGGATCAAAATAAATACCAATTTCAGGATAGTATGGGTTCTATCGCAATGAATAGAGTCTTATAGGACTTTTGTCTTAATGTGACGCTTCAAAGGTAGCTGAAGCGGGCGCAACGTGTTTTTGACAGTCGGTGTTGCGAGGCAGGTATTAGATAGGATTACCAATAAAATGTCAAGCGTATGACAGGTGATTATTTGTTTTCAGTTCAAAAAGAGGATGCCTAAAGGCATCGACTGTCATTTAGGCGTTTTATCCAACTCAAAAGCGCTGTGTAGCTCACGAACCGCATCGTCAATATAGATTTCATCAATGATGACAGAAATTTTAATTTCTGAAGTTGAAATCAGTTGAATGTTGATGTCATTTTTAGCGAGTACTTCAAACATCTTGCAAGCTACGCCCGAGTGTGACCGCATGCCCACACCCACCAGTGACAGTTTGGCAATGTTGTCTGAACCATTCACCGAAGTGGCGCCGACTTGTTTGGCTTTAAGATTCATGATGCTCATCGCTTCTTTATAGTTGGCTCGCTCAACGGTAAAGGTAAAATCGGTGCGCTGATTGTCGGTTGACAAGTTTTGAATGATCATGTCTATTTCAATGTTTGCTTCAGCAATGGGTCCGAGTATATCAGAAGCGATGCCGGGACGATCGGGCACGCCAAGGATAGAGATTTTGGCCTCATCGCGTTGAAATGCAATGCCAGAGATTAGGGGTTTTTCCATGATTTTATCCTCTTCGTTTTCATCGGATTGAATGAGTGTGCCGCCCAAATTTTTAATATCCATTTCTTTCAACGACGACAGCACTCTAATGGGCATATTATGTTTGTAGGCAAACTCGACAGAACGTAATTGTAAAACTTTGGCGCCTAAGCTGGCCAACTCTATCATTTCTTCGAAGGTTAGAGTCGCCATGGCGCGAGCATTGGGTTCCACACGCGGGTCAGTTGTATAGACGCCGTCAACGTCGGTATAAATTTGGCATTCATCGGCTTTAAGCGCTGTGGCAATCGCAACGGCGCTGACATCGGAACCACCTCGACCGAGCGTGGCAATGTTTGACGCGGGGGAAATGCCTTGAAAGCCTGTGATGACGACAACGCGTTGTTCGTCCAAAGCGGCAAAAATGCGCTCAGGCAGGATGTGCGAAATTCGTGCTTTGTTGTGATGACCGTCGGTGTGAATACCCGCTTGCCATCCAACAAATGAAACCGCCTTTTGCCTCAATGCCTGCAACGCCAAACAAAGTAAGCCTGAGGTTACTTGTTCACCAGACGATAGAATGACATCCAATTCACGTCGAGAAGGATTGCTGTGTATGGATTGTGCCAGTGCTGTTAGGCGGTTGGTTTCACCAGACATGGCAGAGACCACCACGACCACACTGTGACCTGCATCAGTCCACAGTTTGACGCGCTTGGCCACATTCTGGATGCGCTCAACGCTGCCCACAGAAGTCCCACCGTATTTTTGAACAATCAGTGCCATAAAAGGCATTCTCCATCGTCTGAATTTTAAGGGCGCGTATAATACCACATCATGCAATTTCACCTGCCCCTATCTCGCTCAAAAATCATTATTGCATGGTTAAAAATGCTGTTTTTAGACGACGGTTACGTTCGTTTGTGCTATCGCAATTTTTTTCAGGTGGATCCTGAGTTATATAGGGCCAATCATCCACTGCCTTATGACCTTAAGCGCTACAAAAAAAGAGGCATAAAAAGCATTCTTAATTTGCGTGGCAATAATTTGGACATTGCCGCAACCGCGCTGCAAAAAAAGGCGGCACTCGAAGTTGACATGACTTTGTATTTTTTACCCATCTCTTCACGTGAATTGCCCAGCCCTGACACCATAGTGGCGCTTAAAAAAATCTTTGATGAGGCTGAAAAACCATTGTTGGTGCATTGTAAATCGGGCGCTGATCGAGCCGGTTTTGTAGCAACCTTGTACCTTTTATTGAAGTACCCTGAAAAACCCGTTGAAGCAGTCAATCAGCTTAAATGGTACTACGGCCACTTTACCGTTGCAGAAACGGGCATTTTGGATGTATTTCTTGAGACGTGGAAGCAATTCAAGGCGGAACATGAGGGTGCTGACTTCATGGATTGGGTGCATCACCATTATGATCAACAGGCGATCAAGAATAGTTTTCAAGCGAATCGATGGTGGTCTTGGGTGGTCAATAGACTGCTACGGAGGGAATAATTGTCCCGTCTTGAAGCATTCTTGGATCAAAACCAGTCATTATCTGATCTAAATGACGTGCAAAAAAAGGCGGTTAGCTTGCCCGATGACACCCATGCCTTGATTGTGGCGGGGGCTGGCAGTGGTAAAACTCGGGTTTTGACGCATAGGACGGCGTATTTAATTGAGCATTATCATTACCAGACCAGCAATATTGTGAGTGTGACTTTTACCAACAAAGCGGCTGGAGAAATGCGCACCCGTTTAGAGTCACTCATCAAACGTTCTTTGGGTGGGATGTGGGTTGGAACTTTTCATTCATTGTGCCACCGTTTCTTGCGCCAACACGCAGAAGCATGTGGTCTCAGTGATCGATTTCAAATCATCGACAGTGAAGATCAAGTCCGTGTTTGTCGGCAAATCATTCGTGAATTGAACATCGATGAGAAATCCTATACACCACGGCAAGCTGCGAATTTTATCGCTTCTAATAAAGATCACGGTTTGCGGGCAACCGCTATCAATATTGACAATCAATGGCAAGCCATTATGGTGAATATTTATTCACGCTATGATGAAGTATGTCGGCGCGACAGTCTGGTCGATTTTGCAGAAATCATACTGCGAACGGTTGAAGTTTGGCGCGATCAACCCAAGTTATTGGGTCTTTATCAAGCGCGGTTTGAGCATTTATTAATCGATGAGTTTCAGGATACCAATGCCACACAATACGCATGGATTCAACTTTTGGCAGGCAGCAAAGGTCGGGTTTTTGCGGTCGGTGATGACGATCAATCTATTTATGGTTGGCGGGGGGCAAAGGTCGCCAATATTCGCAATTTTAAACGGGATTTCTCTCAAAATATGCCCGTTGAGGTGATTCGATTAGAACAAAACTATCGTTCAACTTCAAACATATTGACCGCAGCCAATGCGATCATCAACAAAAACACAGATCGTTTGGGCAAACGCTTGTGGACAGATTCCGGTGAAGGAGAGCCTATTGGTATTTATCGCGCCATCAATGGCATAGACGAAGCGCAGTTTGTCATTGACACCATTGAAGATTGGCAATATGCCAAAAAATCACTCGAAGACATTGCGGTCTTGTATAGAACCAATGCCCAGTCGCGCGTATTTGAAGACATGATGCTCAGGCATAAGATTCCGTATCAGATTTATGGTGGCTTGCGCTTTTTTGAACGCGCTGAGGTTAAGGACGTGCTGGCCTATGTCCGACTGATCGTTAATTCAAATGACAGTGCGGCGTTTGCGCGCATCATCAATTTACCTACAAGAGGCATTGGCAAAAGAGCGGTCGATGGCATTGCCCAACAAGCCAGCTTGGACAATCGTTCATTGTGGCAAACAGCCGTATCCTTGGCGCCGAAAAATGCCAAAATCCAAAATTTTGTGAGCCTGATTGAACAATGGCAATCACAAATGCCATCCTTGACCTTGTGTGAATTACTTGAGGATATTATAGAAAACAGCGGTCTATTAGAGCATTATGCCAAAGAGGGCAAGGAACGATTATTGACACGTAAAGAGAACTTGGATGAATTGTTGGTGGTGGCAAGCGAGTATGAGGCATCGGGGTATGATGATTTTCTCGCCAATACTGTATTGGATATGGGTGAGAACACCGAGCTGATGGAAGCCGAGGAAAAAGTGCAGCTGATGACGCTCCATTCGGCCAAAGGGTTGGAGTTTCCAATGGTTTTTATGGTGGGCTTGGAGGACGGCATATTGCCCTCTTCAAGAAGTGTTGACGATCCAGAAAAATTGGCAGAAGAGCGGCGATTGGCCTATGTGGGGATGACGCGCGCACAAAATAAATTGCACCTAAGTTATGCCAATTCAAGGCAGCTATACGGCCCTCGTTTTATGTCTTTTCCGCCCTCACGTTTCTTACGTGATTTGCCTGAGGAAACATTGGACCTGATCGGTTTTGATTATTAAGTGTCCGTCATTCGTGCATGTACATGCACAACTTAAAAATACTTAATAACCCATTAAGGCAGGCAAATCTCGACTATTGCCCAAGGCATATTCTCTAAGCAGGTGTTTACCCATAGACATTTTGTTGCCTTGCTTTAAACCAAAATGGCGAAGCAGTTTTAGGGGTGGTGACAGGTCTTTAAACAGGTACAAAAACGCATCCATGCCGTATTCAATAATGAAGGATTCAGCTCTGCGTCGTTGATAACGTTTTAGGACTAAAGGATGGTCAAAAACTCCTTCAGCCGCCATGATTTCCTCGGCTAAAACCGCTGCATCAATAAAACCCAAGTTTGCCCCTTGCCCAGCCATGGGATGGACTCCGTGCGCCGCATCTCCAATGAGGACAATACGGTCTTTAAACCATTGTTTGGCGTGGTGCCGTTGCACGGGGAAGCCGGCAAAATCCCCAACTTTTTCAACCTGACCCAAAACCCCAGCAGAAGCCTGAAACAGTTGCGTTTCAATTTCCGCTGTGCTCAGCTTTAGATGTTGGTCTTTATCGTCTAAGGACATGTACCAAGCGATGGAACAACTGCCATCAGCCAGCGGCAAAAATGCAAAAGGATAGCCCTTTTCATAGCGTTGCCAACAACAATTTTGATGAGGCCTGTGTGTTTTCACATTTCCGACAATGCAGGCTTGATGATAGGCTTTGACCACCCGTTCTATGCCGGCCCATTGGCGAATTTGCGATTGTGCGCCATCTGCAGCGACCAGTAGTCGCGCCGTGCATTTTTTAATGGCAGTATCGGTCAGGTCTAAACAAATGCCATCGGTTGTTTGCTGTAATTGGGTCCATTCAGCGCATATGCACGTGACATTGGCTTTGGCTTGCAAGGCTTGCCAGAGACTGTGCTGAATGACAGTGTTTTCGACCACATAACCCAGATAAGGCTCCATCACGCTTTGGGCATCAAACTCATAAGCATTGGTCAGTTCGTCTTCCCACACAGTCATGCGATTGAATGGCTGAACCCTTCGTGCCAACATCTGCTCCCACACACCAAGTTTTTTAAACATCCGAACGACTGCGGGAATAATGGCACTGACGCGAAGGTCAACTTGTTGTGCTTGTGGTTCTTGCCACTTGACTGATTGTTTTTCAATTAAGGCGATTTTTAGACCACTGTCGGCCAAGGCTAAGGCTAAGCTGGCGCCCACCATATTGCCCCCAACGATACACAGGTCAAAATGCTTCATCAGACGCTCATCATATACCGTGTAAAAGCTTTTTTCAAAGGATGTGCCAACTCCAAGCCCAACAAGGTCACACCCCCCAGTTTACTGGCCTTGGGGTGCGAGAATCCTTTGACCATGGCGTAGGTTAAGCGCGATGCAATTTTGGCATCTCGTTGTCGTTGAAGCGCCCAACTCATCAGTTGATGTTCGCTAACGACCGCATTATCCATCAGGGCAATAAAAGCGCTGACATCCCGAAATCCAATGTTTAAACCTTGACCAGCAATGGGGTGTAAAGCGTGCGCCGCATTGCCCATCAACACAACGTGTTGCTTTAAATATTGTTGGGCAATGGTTTGTTTCATTGGGTAGTGCACACGGTCCGCCACTTGGGTGAATGCACCGTAATAATGGGCGAATTGCTCATTGGCTTGAATCATGAAAGCCTCATCGGACAAATCCAATTTTTGTTGCGCTTGTTGTTCGGGCACCACCCAAACCATTGAAGATTTATTGTCGGACAAGGGCAACATCGCAAAAACGCCTTGTTCAATAAATCGTTCGTGTGCCATCCCATGGTTATTTTGTTCGTGTTCAACTTTTGCCAGCAGGGCGATTTGATGAAAATCATGGCGACTGGTTGGGATGTTGATGCATTGGCGCACGGTTGAAAACGCCCCATCGCAGGCAATGACTAAGGGTGCAGAATACTTTGTATCAGCGGTATTCAACTGAACGCCTTGGGCGGTTTGTTCTAAGCCTTTGATTGAGGCGTTGAGCTGAAAATCAATGTTGGGGTGTTGCGCAATGACCGCATCAAATGCTTTGCCCAAGTCTTTGGCAATGACCGTATAACCCAAGCTGGGTTGATCAACTTCATGGGCGTCGAGCATGGTGGTGCCAAAAGCATCTTTCTGTGAAACGCGCACCCGTTTAATGGGATACCAGCTGAGTTGTTCTATGATGCCCAAACGCTGTAACAATTGATAACTGCCCAGATTGATCGCCAAGGTGCGGGCATCGTAGCCCCAACGTTTATCTCGATGGTCGGCGGCTTCAAGGACGCGCACATGACAGCCGTTTTGTGCCAAGCCAATGGCTAATGCACTACCCACTGGCCCACCACCCACAATGGTGATTGGTTGTTCGGGGGTGTTTGTGTAGATCATTTCAATGGATTAACGTAAAAAGGCCTCAATGTCTGCCACGGTTCGAGGTATGTCAGCGGTTAAATTATCGTGTCCTGAGTCAGTGATGATGACAGAGTCTTCAATGCGTACACCAATGCCCCACCATTTTTCATCCAACTCGGGACTGGGGGCGAAGTACAAACCAGGTTCAATGGTCAAAGCCATACCCGATTTAAATTTGCGCCACTGCCCATTGACCTGGTAACTGCCAACATCGTGAACATCTCTGCCTAACCAATGTCCCGTTCGGTGCATAAACCAAGGTTTGTAGGCTTCTTGTTCGACCAGTGTGTCGCAATCACCTTGTAGTATATCGAGCGCAATCAACCCTTCAGTCAAATTTTTGCACGTCAGTTGGTGCACCTGTTGCCAGTCTGAGCCAACCTTAAGGGCATTTAAAGCTGCTCTATGGGTTGATAGGACCAGCTCATAAACCGCTTTCTGCGGGCCGCTAAATTGTCCTCTGGTCGGAAACGCCGTTGTAACATCACTGGCATAGCCTTGATATTCAGCGCCGGCATCAATCAGCATGATGCTGTCCTCTTTGAGCGCGGCATTGTTTTGGACATAATGCAGCACGCAGGCGTTTGCGCCCGCCGCCACAATGGAGTTAAACGCATTGCGTTGCGCCCCCATGTGTTTGAACGTTTGTTCAAGTACGGCTTGCACTTCATATTCATAGTGGCTATGCTGTGCTGCTAACATGGCTTTTTTGTGTGCTGCAACAGTAATTTGCGCCGCTTGTTTCATTCGGCCAATTTCTTCTGCGTCCTTGATGAGGCGCAGTTCGCTTAACATGGGCGTTAAAAAACAAATGCCTTGCGGGGCTTCAATGCCTAAGCGGCTTTTTTTACGCACCTGCTGTATGGATTGCATCACAGCCGTATGGGCTTTGTCGCGCTGATCAATGTCAGCATAAACCCAAGTGCGATTGGCCATGATTTCAGGCAATTTTTGGCTCAGTTCGGACAGTTCAAATGCCGCATCAAAACCATAGGCTTGAACCGCTTTATCGGGGCCAATGATTTCGCCATTCCAGCACTCGATGTCGGGGTTTTTGGGCTGACAAAACAACAGCACTTCCCCTTCCTTGAATTGTGGGGCAAAGACAACGACCGCATCACTTTCAGGAAACTCCGTCATATAAGAAAAATGGCTGTCTTGACGAAAGGGGTGTTCTGTGTCAGTATTACGAAATTGCAAATCGGCTGCCCACAGTACGGCAATACCTTGTTCGCCGATCATTTTTAACAGACGCTGCTGTCGTTGTTTAATCTGTTTCATAATCTTAAACGACCGCTAAATCGCCACGATCTTCTAACCATTGTTTGCGGTCGGGGGAACGTTTTTTGGCAAGTAACATGTCCAATAGCTTTAAAGTATCGTCGCCTTCTTCAATGGTTAATTGCACCAACCGTCGAGATTCGGGGTGCATGGTCGATTCTTTCAACTGCTTAGGATTCATTTCACCCAAACCTTTGAATCTGGTTACAACAGGTTTGGCGCGTCCAGCGTTTTTCTCAATGATCTGGTCGTGCTCTTCACTGTCTAAGGCATAAAAAGTTTCCTTACCAATATCGACTCTATACAAGGGCGGCATGGCGACATAGACATGGCCTTGATCAACAAGATGGCGGAAGTGGCGGACAAAAAGAGCGCACAACAAGGTGGCAATGTGAAGTCCGTCGGAATCCGCATCGGCGAGGATGCACACTTTGCCGTAGCGTAAATTGGACAAGTTCCAGCTATTCGGTTCTAAGCCGATGGCGACACTGATGGCGTGGATTTCGTCCGAAGATAAGATCTGGTCGTGTTCGACTTCCCAAGTGTTAAGGATTTTTCCACGCAGTGGGAGGATGGCTTGAAAGTTCTTATCCCGTGCTTGTTTGGCAGACCCGCCAGCAGAATCGCCTTCGACTAAGAACAATTCAGTTTGGTCGAGATTATCAGAGAGGCAGTCGGTTAATTTGCCGGGCAGTGCGGGACCGCTGATGACTTTTTTGCGAATGATTTTTTGGGTACTGCGCAGGCGATATTTGGCAATATTAATGATCAATTCAGCGATCAAACGACCGGCTTCAACATGCTGGTTCAGCCAAAGACTGAAGCCATCTTTTGCAATGTTTGAGACCAGCCCTGTGGCTTCTCTCGAAGAAAGTTTTTCTTTGGTTTGACCGACGAATTGCGGGTCAGTCAGCTTTACTGATAAAACAAAAACGGCATTTTGCCAAACATCGTCTGGGGTAATTCGGGTTTGTTTGGTCAACAGATTTTGAAATTCACAGAATTCGCGCAATGCATCGGTGATGCCAGCGCGTAAGCCATTGACGTGCGTACCACCCTGCAAGGTCATGATGGCATTTACATAGCTTTCTTGAACCGAGCCACGCATTTCAGCCGTCCATCCAATGGCAAATTCAACTTCGCCTTCAGCGGTTTTAAGGTGATGACTGAACAGTTCGTTGGGAAAAATGGTGTCTTGTTCAAATTGTTTGGCGAGGTATTCGGTCAGTCCCGTTGCATAATGCCATTCGATGTTTTCCTCTGTGGCTTCAATGTTTAAACTCACTCGAATGCCAGGACAAAGAACCGCTTTGGCTTGCAAGTATTTTTTCAGCGATTTGATGTCAAGATTGCCCGTGACAAAAAATGCCTCATTGGGGGTGAAGGTAACGGTCGTACCGGTTTTTTTATTCGTTGCTTTGCCCACCTGCTGTAGCTGGCCCTGCGGCATACCATCAATGAAATCAAGTTCATAAATATAACCATCACGTTTGACTTCAACGGCTAATCGTGAACACAAGGCATTGACCACCGAGATGCCTACACCGTGTAAGCCACCTGAATATTTGTAATTGTCATTAGAAAATTTCCCGCCTGAATGCAGGGTGGTCAAAATCACTTCGACAGCACTGCGTTTTTGTTCGGGATGCTCATCGACTGGCATGCCCCTGCCGTCGTCAGTCACCTTTATAGAGTGGTCATTAAAAAGTTCAATGCGGACATAAGAAGCATGACCGGCGATGGCCTCGTCGATGCTGTTGTCAACCACTTCCTGAACAATGTGGTTGGGATTTTGAGTGTCAGTGTACATGCCCGGACGTTTACGGACAGGGTCTAAACCGGTTAGGACCTCTATTGACGAAGCGTTGTATTTATTATCCATGGTTCAGCTGAAGACAAATGTTATGTTCTAAATTGAATTTCAAAGGTTTCCTAATGTAGGTTTATGGTATTGATTGGACTATAGGTTAAATGGTTCTTTCAATCAAGCAATTTTATGTGGTTTGACCTGAAAAAATTTCTAATATTTTGAATCAATACTAATTTGGCATTTTGTTTGACCGACATTTCAGGCTCAGGCATCTCTTGATTCATTCTAAGCAACTGTTGTTGATTTTCTGGTGAAAGGTTGTCAAATACAAATTGTTTTATGGCGTCGTCACACAGCTCCAATGTGATCGCCAAATACTCAATTTTTATATTATTCAATATGGGTTTAACATATTTTTCAGGCAAACGTCGTATGTCGGCAAAGCGACAAAAATACTGCTTTATTTGGTGGTAAACGACAAGGTTGTGCTGACGTAGGGTCTTCATCAGTGCTTTTGTCTTAGTTTCATCCGCATTGTCAATAATTTCAAAGAAATTGTCCAGTTCTTTTTCATTTAACGGGTTTGGATTCCCCAAACACCTTAGCTTGAACCTAAGCCTTCTCTCCAAGGATTGTAGTACATCGGTTGGCACAGTTGTGTTTTGGCTCAAGGCAGCGAATAGTCTGGCGCGAGTATCATCCGCAAGTGTACTCAAGTAATCAGCAATCACAGCGGGTTTGCAACATTGTAGTAGCAATACTTGATCGGACAGGCTTTCATCGCTTAGCAGTGACACAATTTGTGCTTCGTCTAAGCCTTCAAAGAAAGGTTGCGTTGAAGCATGACCTTGTTGACCGCCAACAGGCGGTTGAATGGGTGTAACCATGGTCTCGTATTTGGACTCAGATGTTTGAGAGGGTGATGTCGCTTCAGACGCCGACTTTGTTTTATTTTCGGTTTTATGTACAGGCTCAGCTAAAGTTTCGCTCAAAGCGTCTGCTCTCTTAGGTTCTTTGACTTTGTTTTGTGCATCATCTGGCAAAACAATGACATCCGTTTTTTCAGTTTGAGCCCCAGAATTTTCTGACGCTGGATTCTGCAGTTGTCTGAAGCCATAAATGACAATAAAAAGCATAAAGGGTATGACCGTAAAAACAAAAAGCAACAGGTGCTTGGGTTCAATACCTTGTGGAATGGCATCTTTGGGTAATTTTTTCATCAACTCAGCCATCCAAGATTCAAGTTGAGACATCAGCTCGGCGAAATCTTTTTGATTGTTTTCAGGTATTGAATTTGTTGAAGTGATAGCCGAGGTGAAAGTCTTAGGTGTTTCTGTATTGATTTGCGTGGTTTCATCGGGCGCCGTTTTTGCATTTTCGGTTTGTTGATTGGTCAAAGTGGCCGTTGTCACCAATGTTTGAATACTGAGGGTGCCTTCTTTGATTAAATGTGTCGATGCTGTATGAGCAATGGTCTGTTTAATGACACCCAGTTGGGTTTCACTGGCATTGCTAAGCGTTAGATTTGCGACGACGGCTAAGGCTTCAGCCTCAATTTTTTTCTGAACATTTTGACTGACCGTATTGCCTTGCGTTGAGGTTTGACTCTCAAGATTTTCTTCAAGGATGAATAACTGTTCGCGAACGTCAGATATTTGCTCAAATAGTGTCGCTTGAAATGATGCATTATCGGTTTTATTCAACTGATTGCGCAGTGTGGTGAGTTGATCTTGCAAGCGTTGTTTGTGCGTCTCATTCAGACGTTGTAAACGCTGTTTTGCAATATCATTGTTTGCTGATTCCGTCTGAATTAACAAAGTGTTTGTCGGAGTCCAAGTTTCAATGACTTTGAGCGAAGCTATAATTTCAAATGAAACGGATTCAACAAGAGGCTGTATTTGACTTGTGAGTGTTTGAGTTAAGTTTTCGATGAATGTTTGTTGTTCTATAGAGGTTGCGGGTCTTTGTTTTTCGACTTGAGCGAAGCTCTGCGGAATAAAAAACCCTAAGAATAAAACAAGCGTTATGGCACTGATCCCTAATGGCAGAGCGGATTTATTCATTCGGTGTTTTGTCTGGTTGTTTTGGCTGTAAAAAATCATCTTGCATGAACAGAATATTGTGGTTTGCTAAGTTTCCATGCCATGTTATTTATCTTACGTAACCAAATTAGGAATAACGGAACTGTGGTGATCTAATTTGCGTGTCTAAATCCGAGAGCGATTGATTCGCAGTCATAGCGAAGCGATAGCAATAAAGGGCGTTGTTATTGCATAAACAGGCCACCATTCACGTGCAAAGTCTGCCCCGTGATATAAGCCGACTCGTCGGATGCCAGAAAAGCAACTGCGGAGGCAATGTCTTGGGTTGAACCCAGTCGCGCCATAGGAATGTCTTTGATAAACAAAGCCCGTTGCTCTTCGCCAAGTGCCCGAGTCATATCTGTATCAATAAAGCCTGGTGCGATGGTATTAACGGTGATGCCCCGTGAACCCACTTCACGCGCAAGCGACCGAGAAAACCCACCTACAGCAGCTTTAGCCGCAGAATAATTTGATTGTCCAGCATTCCCAGTTGCACCAACAACTGAAACGATGGAAATGATGCGCCCAAATCGAGCTTTCATCATTGACCTTAAGCAAAGTTTTGAAAGTTTAAAGACCGATTTTAAGTTGGTTTCCATAATCGCATCCCACTCATCATCACTCATACGAATGAGCAGGTTGTCTTTGGTGATCCCCGCGTTATTGATCAAAATTTCGGGCATTTTCCCAACGTCTGTCTGAATTTTTTTCAGGCAATCTTCGAGCGCTTGAGCATCGCAAATATCTAATTCATAGCCTTTGGCGGCGGGATTGAGCTTGCTGAGTCGTGATTGGATGTCTTCAGCCCCTTGTTTTGTGGTGGCGGTGCCAATGACGGTGTAACCTAAGGTGCTTAAATGTTCGGCAGTGGCTGCGCCGATTCCACGACTGGCACCTGTGATGAGAGCAATACGGTTATTCAATGTCAAACTCCTTGAATTTTTATGTGGTTATTTTATCCAAACTTGAACAACTATTAATGGGCAATGTGTTGAGCGTCCGATCAATCCGTCTATTTAAGGAACTCAGCACATTATTGGGGCCACATTCATAAACTTGAGTGACACCTTGGGCGACCAGTAATTGAACATTTTCAACCCAACGGACGGGCTTATAAAGTTGTTCGGGTAAGGTTTTATAAATATCTTCTGATGACTGCATGAGCGTTGAATAAGCATTTGAGACCACAGGCGTTTGCATGGGATGAATGCTTATTTCCTCTAAATACTGTGCCAATTGTTCAGCAGCCCCTTGCATGAGGACGCAGTGCGATGGCACGCTGACAGGCAAAGGTAGGACGCGTAATGCCTTCAATTCTTTCAATCGCACACTGGCACGTTCCACAGCAGGGGTGTGTCCTGCAATCACCGTTTGCCCAGGGGCATTGAAATTGGCAGGGCTGACCGATTCGTTGGCGTTACTGGCTTCATCGCAGGCTTGTTGAATGGTCTCATTATCAAGCCCCAACACTGCGACCATTGAACCAGTACCAGCGGGAACCGCTGCTTGCATGAGTTGTCCGCGATAATGCACCAGCCGTATTGCTTCAGAAAAATCGAATACACCTGCAGCGGTCAGCGCTGTGTATTCACCCAAAGAATGCCCGGCGAAGAAATCGGCTTGAATGTCTTTTTCCGCCACCAAAATTTGCCAAAAAGCAATACCTGCCGCCAATAGAATAGGCTGAGTGTAAATGGTTTGATTGAGTCGGGTTTCATCGTTCTGGGTCATCGACCAAAGATCTTGTTGAATGGCATCTGAAGCTTGTTCAAAAACAACTTTGACTTGGGGGTGCTGGCTTGCAAAATCATCTAACATGCCGATGCTTTGGGAGCCTTGACCTGGAAATATAATGGCTTTTTTCATGCGCTTGGAATTAAATGAGTGATAAAAATGGGCTGATGCGAAGGTATTTTATAGTTTAACAAGTACAGAACCCCAAGTAAAACCACCACCAAAGGCTTCCATTAGAATGATTTCTCCTGGTTTTAAATGACCTTTGCTGATGCCGTGATGGAGTGCCAATGGAATAGAAGCGGCGGAGGTGTTAGCGTGTTGATCGATGGTGACTATCACCCGTTCCATAGGCATATTCAATTTTTTGGCCAAGGCGGTGATGATGCGGTAATTGGCTTGATGCGGGACCAGCCAGTCTATGTCGGAGGCTTTCATCTGTGCTTTTTCAAGAATGGAATCCAACATGGCACTCATCTCAAGAATGGCTTTGCGAAAAACCTCTTTTCCTTGCATTTCCACATAGCTTTGGGCTTGGTCTTTATAAATACCGGTATTGCCAGGCACGTGTAAAAGATTCTCATAGGCACCGTCTGCATGCAGTTCTGAGGCAATGATGCCCGCTTCGTTGTCGGCCTTGAGCACCACTGCGCCAGCACCATCGCCAAACAATACACAGGTGCTTCTATCGGACCAATTTAGAATGCGCGAAAATGCTTCAGCACCGACCACCAAAGCCGATTTTGCCATACCTGTGCGAATGAATTGATCGGCCACACTCAAGGCATAGGCAAAACCGCTACAAACGGCTTGTACGTCAAATGCAATGCAACCATTGGCGCCTAATCTATTCTGCAAATTGGCTGCGAGTGAAGGAAATACCTTATCTGGGGTTGTGGTTGCAACAACGATCAAATCTATAGACTTGCCAGTCATATTGGCATTTTTCAAGGCCATGATAGAGGCTTCAAAAGCCAGATCGGTGGTGCTTTGATCTTCAGCGATTATGTGCCGTTGTTTGATGCCAGAGCGCGAATATATCCATTCGTCTGAGGTGTCAACAAACGTTGATAACTCATGATTGCTCAGAATTTTTTCTGGTAAATATGAACCTGTGGCGATGATTTTTGAGTAAGGCACTTATTCTGAACTCCTATCAAAGCGGTTTGTGTGGGTTGGCATTCATTGTTGAACCTATTTTTTGTTAATGGCTGTTGATAAGATGGTTGAAAAAATCAGTGCGCCTTTTGTGGCGTCTCAGTTCTATTCATAACATCCATTGTACGTTCAACGATGTTTTCTTTGGCCTCGTTATAAGCAACATCTATGGCTCGTTTAAAGCCAAGAATGGTGGCAGAGCCATGGCTTTTAACGACAATGCCCTGTAAGCCTAATAAGCTCGCCCCATTATATTGGCTGGGTGACAAAGTTTTAATAAGACTTTGTAACAAAGGCGAAATCAACACAGCCACAATTTTCAAACCCCAAGAAGATTTTATGCTGTGAGTAATGGTTTCTCTAATGTACTGAACCACACCTTCTGTGGCTTTGAGCGCCACATTACCTTCCAAGCCGTCCATGACGATCACATCGATTGGGCTGGTAAATAGGGCATTGCCTTCGACATAACCTTGATAATTTAAGCCACTGGCTTTGAGTAATTGATGCGCCTCTTTTATTCGAGTGATGCCTTTCACCTCTTCTTCACCGACATTCATGAGGGCAATGGTGGGTTGATCTTTATTTTCCAAAACTTCGACCAAGGCTGAGCCCATGATGGCAAATTGGACCAATTGATGGGCATCTGATTCTAAATTGGCGCCCAAATCTAAAGCATAATGGTGACCGTGCGTGGTTGGCATCATTGAGCAGATGGCGGGTCGTTCTATACCCTTTATGGTCTTTAAGACAAACTTTGAAATCGCCATAAGGGCGCCAGTATTTCCAGCGCTGACGCAAGCATGCGTTTGTTTATCTTTGACTGAGTTGATGGCCAATCGCATCGAGGATTGGCGCTTATTCCTTAAAGCAACCGAGGGTGAATCGTCCATACGAATAACTTCATCCGTATGAATGATCTGAATGCGTTGTTTTAATTTGGCATTGATGTGTTTGGAGAGCTCGGGCTGGATGATTTCACGGTCACCAAAAAATACAATATCTAAGTCACTGTGATCTTTTAAAGCACTAATTGCGGCAGGGACAGTTATTTCTATGCCGCAGTCTCCACCCATTGCATCAACGGCAACAGATATGGACATTATTCTTCAGATTCACTGGCCACTTTTTTGTTTTTAATGACCAAATTGCCACGATAGTAACCATCTGCGGTGATGTGGTGGCGCAAGTGCGTTTCACCACTGGTCGCGTCCACACTCAATGCAGCTGATTTTAACGCATCGTGTGAACGACGCATATCACGCTTGGATCGGGTTTTACGATTTTTTTGAACAGCCATAGGAAGATCTCCAAAGTTTTCTCATTCTAATATTTTAATTCATTGCCTTTAAACTTTTCTGCAAGAGTTGCAAAAGGGTTTTCTGGCTCAGCCTCAATCGCAGTTGATTCACCAAATTGAACGGAATCAGGCTTACAGCCAGTTTCGTTGCAACGAATGATTGTCGGTAAAGACAATAAAAGTTCGTCTTCTATGATTTGATGAATGCTCTCAACTTCATCGCGATTTATCTTTTCTAATTCACTGGGGAATAAAGCGTCGGCATCCCCTTCGCAAACAATAACCATGGCATTATCACCCGATAATGACTGGATACTTGAACGACCACAGATTTCACAAAGCAGTGGCAACTTGCAGGCGCACATCAATTTCAACAAATGACTGCTACTGTAAGTCACTGGCGTCAGTTCTAATTGAACAGAAACCGAGTAATCATCTACATTTGAGACATCGTCTGGATTAAATAATGCGCATAATCTACTAAACTCTGAAACGCTAAAAGTATTAGTATAATGATCAAATTGAGCACTCAACTTATGCCAATCAGGCTTGCTAGTCAGTAAGTCATCCATAAGCCCTATTGATTATACCCTGAGCGCACGTTTAACGCACTACATAAAAGGAATAGAGGCTTGACCAGAATTAGATTATTATTACTGTCATATTTTGTTTGTGCAGTCGTTAAAATAGCCCCTTGGTTGGTCGTGGCCATTGAACGGATACGGTCATTGAAATACCCTTTGTCATCGAATGCCTGTTATTTAATTTGTGCTAAATAAATCAATCTATGCTTGGCTCTTGACGGTCATTTTAAGCCTATTGCTGAGTGGCTGTAGTTTTCGCCTGCTCGAGCCCAATCCTGCCTTAGCGCAGTATCATTGGAAAGTGATTGGCACTAATAATATTGCAGATTACACCAAAGTATGGCTCTTACCCCTATCGGACCAAAATAAACCCGTACGAATTTTGAGCATTGCAGAGCCACAACGTCGCCGTCGCATCATTGCCTTAAATGAATCAGGTCAAACTTCTCAGTACCTTCATGAAACCGTCTCCGAAGTACGTTTGGAAGACGAAGACGGCGCTAAAATTGATCAATTGCGTTTATTTGCTGTTAGGCAATATTCAGAGGACGTTGACGTCAATCAATACCTTGGTCGATTGAACGAAGAAATGGACAGAGAGTTAAGTCAACAACTGCAGGCATGGCTGCAAAATATCACAATAGCCCATTCCAACCTTAAATAAATGGCAATACCCGCAGTAGATTCAACACTATGGTTGCTAACAGGCACCGAATGGTTTCTTATAGATGAAACGCGTGGCTTGTTGAAGAAAAAATACCACGAGCACGAACGCTTTACTTTTGAAGTGACAGGTAAATCGAATTGGCAAGACATCATCACTGAAAATGCCAATGTGGGATTATTCAGCCAAAAAAAATACATTGAAGTCCTCATGGCAACCGATAAATTGGGCAAATCCGGCACGATCTTTGTTGAACAATTATTAAACCAACCGCCGACTGATGTGGTTTGGTGTTTTGTTGTCCCCGACACACAAAACAACTGGACCAACAAAACCGCATGGGCGAAAAAGGTTTGTGCCAAAGGTCAAGGCATTCACCATGCCGCAATGAATGAAAACCAGAGAAAAAACTGGGTGCGCAAGCGCTTAGAAGCTCAAAACATCAGCATAGAACCTGCAGCCATCGATGAACTGGATTACTTATGTGAAGGCAATTTATTGGCCTTAGCCCAGTCTCTACAAATGCTGACTTTGATGTCTGATAAAAGCATTGGGCTGAATCAAATTCAGTCAATCACTCAGGATCAAGGCAACTTCAATGTATTTGCCTTTTTGGACATGGTGTTTAACCAAAAAACGGTCAAAGCGTTACGCGTTTGCCGATTGTTGCGGGGGCAAAAAATGGAACCCGTCCGTATTATCAGCTTGCTAATTCGCGAACTATCTCTGATCCGTCGGCTTGCATGGACGCTCAGTAAAGGCGAATCTCCGCAAACCCTTTTTAAGCAAGTCTATGCTTGGCCCGCAAGGCAAACACAATTACTAAACATCGCTCAACGTCATAGCAAAAACGTGTGGGCAGCCATGGATCGAAACTTAGGTGTTATGGATCGCCAAGCCAAGGGATTGGCACCAGGCGATGTGTGGTTGAGTATTGAACGGTTTATCATTCAAAATGGACGGAAATAAGTAGCAAAACAACCTGAATTTTCAATCCAGTTTTTTCTTGAAACAACACCTTTTATAAGCTATGAGTAATCTTTGAATGGTTTATAATAGCGCCTTGCCATCCTAAAGCCAGAGTGGTGAAACTGGTAGACACGCGGGATTCAAAATCCCGTACTCGAAAGAGTGTGTGGGTTCGAGTCCCACCTCTGGTACCAATTCTTTTCCATAGGGAATTATATCCCTGTTTCCACAATCAACACTTCCAACGAACATTTAAAAATATTGTATTGCGCTTCCTTTGGCAGGGTATAATATCCATTAAGTTAAATAGGCTTAATGTTTTTGCTATTTTCATTAGATAATGTACAGACATTTTGTCAATTTTTGTTTTTAATTTTTTTCGAGGTTTTATTTATGGACAACAGACAAAATCATATCGATAAGAATTATGATTTATTCAAAAAAAAATTAGATAAAGGTGAATTGGATCCACACAATGGAAAATTTGCCTTGATTATTAATGAAGAGATTAGGGATTATTTTGACTCTTGGGATGATGCAGAGAAGTTTGGTAAATCAATTGCAAAATATGAAAAGGATGTCATTTTTTCTATTCAAAAGGTTACAAAGCAAATTGCAGACTTAGGTTTTTATTCTCATGCCTTCTCTTAGCTCGCCTCTAATCGACCAGCATTGTGCAGTTAATATTTTACTAACAAATCCTGAAAGATTAGACGTAAAGCCAGTATTACACAAATCAATTATAGATACGGGAGCTACCTGCTCTATGATACTTCCAAGTATTGTTAAGTCTTTAGAATTAGACAGTCAAGGGAAAAGAGAAATCATCACTGCAAATGGACAGATTTCATTGAATACATACAATGTTAATATCGGTATTATTATGCCTACTGGGAACGATGGAGAGATTATGGCTGATACAAAAAAATTACTTGTCTCTTGTTATCCCGAAAATGAAAAATCTTCAAATACTCCTATTCTATTAGGAATGGACTTTCTTAGTCACTGCGTACTTACAATTGGACATGAACATTTTATTTTAGCGTTCTAAATCCCTTTCTTTAGCAAATTTTGACCTTGTGATAAAGCCCTGACTTATATCATCATGTATATAATTATTAAGCTAAACAGGCGCTAAATTCTGACTCAGATACAAAGGAATTGAAGGCTCAAGCAACGGCGTAAAGATACTTTTGAAAATCCACAAATGTTTCTCTAACGACCTCTACAGAACCAAATTGGTCTGCAGCATCAGGAACCGAATGGTACTTGAGTTCTACCATTGAAATGATATTTGATGAAGCGAGTTCTTTATCGCCATCGCGAACATATTTGTCTAGGATAAAATCAATAAACTCTAATTGTTTTGGATCGGTAAATGCTTCTACGATTGAAGGTCTCGCTGCCTGTACTCTTTCAAGTCTGGTATGCGTTTTAGCTGCATAAGCAACATAGGCAAGTACATCAAAGACATCACTATCCTTAGCATCAATAAGCTCTTTCATACCTTCGAGTTTTTCATCATCATAGCCAGCCTCTGAGAGATCATCTAAGAGCTTTTGGCGTGTGCTTGGGTCACTCCAAATCTCTCGCAGTTTGTTCTCATCTTCAAAGAACTTGGGCAAGTCTTTGAACATTTGACTCACAAACGCATGTGCAGATACAGGCTGTCCATCAGGACTCCAATACATCACCGAGGATATGTGCTTGATCTCTCTTGTCTTGCCATCGCTTAAATTAATTTTAATCTTCTCTTTGCTCGGCGGAAGATAACCTTCTTTTACTTGATTAGATCGACCAGAATCACCTGATCCGTCAGACCCTTCGGATTTTCCTTCATCACCGAGCACTATTGGCTCACCATCCCACTCTGGATCTGCAAAGTTATGATGCGCTTTTACGAAGTCATAGATTGTAAAAAATTCCTTACCTTCATAAACACGGGTTCCACGACCAATGATTTGCTTAAACTCAATCATATTATTACAAGGACGCATCAGTACTATATTGCGGACATTACGGGCATCAACACCCGTAGATAGCTTACGAGAAGTGGTCAAGATGGTAGGTATGGTCTTTTCGTTATCCTGGAATGTTCTTAAGTCATTCTCACCCGCCTGACCATCATTAGCCGTCACCCGAACACAGTAGTCACTATGATTTGTCCAGCCCTGTTCATTTGCGTACTGATTAATAAAGTCACGAACCAAGCCTGCGTGTTCCTGAGTGGCACAGAACACAAGCGTCTTCTCTTTGGGGTTAATCTTATCCATCCAATGCTGAACGCGTTTTCTCTCACGCTCTGGAATCGTAATGATTCGATTGAAGTCACCCTCTTTGTAGAGTTTTCCAACCTCAGGCTCACCTTCAACAACTACGCCATCGCCTGGGGTGTAAATATACTCATCCATAGTGCCAATAATAGGGTGGACTTTGAAAGGCGTTAGGAAACCGTCATTGATACCTTCTTTGAGGGTATAGCTGTAGGCAGGCTCACCAAAGTAGTTATAGGTATCAACATTGTCCCTACGCTTCGGTGTGGCGGTAAGACCGAGCTGAACGGCGGGGGAGAAATATTCCAATATCTTACGCCAGCTACTTTCATCACTTGCACCCCCACGGTGACATTCATCAATAATGATAAAGTCAAAGAAGTCCTTCGGATATTCACCAAAGTAAGGTGTAGCGTTACCCTCACCATCAGTGCCACTCATAAAGGTCTGAAAAATGGTAATGAAGACGCTGGCATTCTTGGGCACTCGCCCCTTCTTCTTGATTTCATGAGGTTCAACTCGAACCAACGCACCCTCATCAAATGCACCAAAGTCATTAAAGGCTTGGTTGGCCAGAATATTACGGTCAGCGAGAAAAAGGATGCGCGGTCTTCTGGTAGCGCCCTCAGGGTCTTTCTGTGCGCTAAGACTCCATCGACTGTGAAATAACTTCCAAGCAATCTGAAAAGAAATCGCCGTCTTACCTGTGCCCGTAGCAAGGGTTAGAAGCGCTCTATTAGCACCACGCCCAATAGCCTCTAAGGCCGCATTAATGGCGTTTTCTTGGTAGTAACGAGGCGACCAATTACGACTCTGTTTTAATGGAACACCCGCAAAACGTTTTCTCCACGTATTAGCGAAGCCTGGTTCTATGGTGTTATCTGCAAAAGTATGGTTCCAGAGTTGCTCAGGAGACATATAGTCATAGACATGAGACTGCTCACCAGTGACCTTATCTATTTGATATATCTCATGTCCATTGGTTGCATAAGCAATACGACACTTAAGACGCTTAGCATAGTCCTTAGCCTGACGCACACCCTCTGTGTAAGGTAGGCTTTCCTTTTTAGCTTCAACAACGGCTAACTTACGTCCACGATAAACCAACACATAGTCGCATGAAACATGAGCGCCTCTTTTGCCACCCGTCATAATCCGACCAGGGCAAATCATCTCTCTACGGATATAGCTACCCTCGACCTCACCCCAGCCATTTTGCTTGAGCTTTGGATCGATGAGGTCGGCGCGGGTATCCGCTTCATTACGACTCATGCGGCATGTCCTTTGGTTTTTGTGAGTTCACCTGAGAAGGCTTTTTGGAGCAAGGAATTCTTGAGTTCGTCTAAGGAGGCGAGTTTTTCGAGGTACTTCGACTCAAGTTGATTTACTTCAACACTGATCCTATCGAGGTTCTTGCATATCTTTTGTTGTTGAGAAATTACGGGGTATCTAAAGGGAGTTGATTTAAAGTTCTCATGTCCCATATGTGGATTAGCTGTTCCCTTTCGAATGCCACTCTGGTGTTCTTTGAATAGACCTGAATTAATAAAGTGATAGAGATACTCCTTAACGAAAATAGTACTATCAAATGAAACCATGAATAGATTATTGCTTAATACCCCATCGATACCATAGAAAATATCACCAGCAGAGTTCCCAGTGTTAACAACAACCAAGTCATCCTTAGAAACCAATTTATTAGGATGACAGTCTTTAACATACTTGAGAGACTTGTCAGTTTTAAAGTCCGATATATAGAGATAACGGCGCAGTCCCTGTTTGAGTTCGTTAAATTGCCCAGGCTTAGGTATCTGGATGCCTTGAGTTGTTTTGCAAACTGACTCTAAAGTTGTATTAACCCAACCCTCACCACGCTGGCTAAGCACCTGATTCAAATAGCTATCAAATAATTCACGGGCATTTTTAAGATTTTTCTCGGTGTTAGCACGGGCTTTCTCGATGTCGGCAAAGGCTTGATCGAGGATGGCAACGATACGTTGTTGCTCGGGGATGGGGGGGAGTGGTATTGGAATTTCTTTGAGTTTTGCCTTGTTAAGAGTTTTACCCTTTACCTTTACATCCGCACCTACAGCATTATCCCAATCGAAGTTGGTTAATGCCCAATATAGATAATCCTTAGCAATATTTATATCATTTCCAATATAAAGAGCAGCTATTGCTTCGTTAGAATATAAATCCGTTCCTGCATATGCAAGACGCCCAAGCGAAAGCTTAAAGCTTACCAACAATGTTCCAGCTGGAATAACTTTGCAGAGCCGTGCACCCTTATCTGATATGAACTCTTTAGAATCCAACATTACTGGCTTTTTTGTTAGCGGTAAATCTGCTATTGAGAGCCAAATATTTAAGCCTGTCTTTTCCTTATCCCAAAGTGATGCATCACCTCTAGATGGAGTCTTCCCCAACTCTATTCTACAAATGTCGCCTAGCTTAACCAGCGGCCATTCCATCACAGCAACGCCCGAATTTTGCCTAGGATGGCTTCACTCTCTTTATCCAAAGCCCTAATCTCTTCGATTATCTCTGAGGGCTCTCTAAGGATGATCGCATCATTCTTATTGGGATTCTTAACTGATAGGTCATAGGTACTTTGGTCAATATTGCTGACATCGATTGACCAAGACTGTTCTGTTTCAGCCAAGGTCTTCTGTTGGTTTACAAAGTCTTTAAGGTCATTGTCATTGAGTGGGTTGGTCTTACCCATATTTCGACCCACATCCAATTGATAAAACCAGATCTTTTTTGTGGGTGCACCCTTCTCAAAGAATAGGACCACGGTTTTAACACCAGCACCAATAAACGTCCCACCAGGGCAGTCCAAGACACTGTGGAGGTTACAGTCATCCATTAGCGCCTTACGAAGCGCCACAGCCGCATTATCTGTGTTAGACAAAAAAGTATTCTTTATGACCACAGCGGCTCGGCCACCAGGCTTTAGCATCTTGATAAAGTGCTGCAGGAACAGGAAGGCAGTCTCACCGGTTTTAATCGGGAAGTTCTGTTGTATCTCTTTGCGCTCTTTGCCACCAAAGGGGGGATTGGCCAAGATAATGTCATGACGCTGGTTGGGTTGTATGTCTGATAGGTTCTCACCCAGAGTATTGGTATGAATCACATTTGGGGCTTCTATGCCATGCAGAATCATATTCATGATGGCGATCACATAGGCCAAAGACTTCTTCTCTTTGGCATAGAAGGTGCGTTCTTGCAGTGTTCTTAGGTCACTGCTGGACAACCCCTTACGTTGACGAAGGTAGTCATAGGTCTCACATAAGAAGCCTGCAGAGCCTGCTGCACCGTCATAGATGGTTTCACCTATTTTTGGGTTTGTCACATCAATCATGGCTCTAATCAGCGGTCTGGGCGTGTAGTATTCACCCCCGTTACGACCAGCATTACCCATGTTCTTAATCTTTGATTCGTAGAGGTGGGACAACTCATGCTTTTGTTCTTGGGTTCTGAATTGCAGCTCATCGACCTTCTCTAAGGCATCTCTCAAGCTGTAGCCAGACTGTATTTTGTTCTTAATCTCGCCAAAGATTTCACCGATTTTATATTCAATGGTGTCAGGACTCTGTGCACGCTCTTTGAAGGACTTGAGATAAGGAAAGAGTTCCCCATCGACATAGTCCATAAGGTCATCACCAGTCAGGGCAGTGTTGTGGTCGAAGTTACCAGTGCTATCCTTAGGTGCTGCCCAAGCAGACCATCGGTACTTAGCATCAATGATAAAGCGGTATTGTTTATCTTCTAATTCAGCCTCAAGAGACTTGGTTTGCTCAAGATCATCGAGGTACTTAAGAAACAGCATCCACGATGTTTGTTCTGTGTAATCGAGTTCGCTGGAGCAGCCTGCATCCTTGTGGAGGATGTCGTCTATGTTCTTAAAAGTTTGTTCAAACATTTTTTTTATTCTCTTTCGAACCTGAATTGGGGTTATTGGATAAAGGATGACTTAATGATTTAATACTTTATGATTATATCATTCCATTACTCTTTTAAGGATTGCCCGTCTCCAGCTTAACCAGTTCCTTTTGTAATGAACCATTAAGGCTGATTTCAAAGCAGCTATGGATTTGTTAAAAAATGGGTTTTGGGGAAGGTCACCCGCCTTAGCAAGCAACAATATTGGATGCAATGGCGGGGTTTAATGTCAATGATTTGGTAGTCGCGACTGGGGTCGAACCAGCGACCTCCACCATGTCAAGGTGGCACTCTAACCAACTGAGCTACGCGACTATAGGTATTTGAAATAAGGTCATCAATCATCCATAAATGAATGAAGGCGGTATTATACTCAAATTCAATTTGCTGTATTTGATCATTTCTGCTCAGGTTTTAACCATGCGCAATGAATGTCTATGTTGGAGTTATGACAAGGGCTTAGACGGGTCGAACAATAATTGGGGGTTGTTGTGGGCGTCTGTGATCTTGTCAACACCACACAAAAACATTGCGGTTTGTAGTTGGTTTTGTAAGTGTTGTAATTGGATTTGAACGGCTTCGGTACTGGTTTGAGCTGGTTTGAGTAAAGGGGCTGCCATGGCGCATAAGTCAGCGCCCAGCACAATGCTTTTCAACATATCGATGCCGTTTCGTACGCCACCGCTGGCAATGATTTTTAATTGCGGAAAATGTTGTTTTGCGGCTCTGATGCTATGGGGGGTTGGAATGCCCCAATCTTGAAAAATCATGCCCAAATCGTCCACAGTCGCTCGGCGATGATTTTCAACACGACTCCATGAGGTGCCACCCCGCCCAGCAACGTCTAACCATTGAATACCTGTGGTTTGAATGAGTCGAAGGTCAGCGAGTGAAAAACCACAACCGACTTCTTTCAAAAATATGGGGATGTCCAATTGTGCATTCAGGTCTGTTATTTTATTGATTAACTGCGAGAAATTTCGGTTGCCTTCTGGTTGTATGCATTCTTGCAAAGGATTGAGGTGTAGATACAGCGCATCGGCATCAATCTGTTTGACCATTTGTTGTATGTCCCCAATGGTCACACCGTAGTTTAATTGCACAGCGCCTATGTTGGCAATGATTGGTATGTCAGGGGCATATTGGCGCACTTCAAAACTTTTTGCTGCACTTTTATGGCTCAACATGATGCGTTGTGAGCCGACCGCTAATGCAACTTTCTGTTGTTGGGCGGCTTGTGCCAAGCGTTGATTGATAACGACCAATTGATCGTCTTGTCCACCCGTCATGGATGAAATGATAAATGGCATTGACAAGTAGCGACGCAAAAAGGTGGTTTGAGTTGACACTTGGTCAAAGTCTATTTCTGGTAGGGCACGATGTTGCAGTTGAATGGCATCAAAAAAATGCCCATGGCGTTCTATGCCAGCATCTTCTGAAAAGGCATTGATGTGATCGTTTTTACGGTCATTGGTGGCGTTCATGATGGGCGTTCAATTTGTAAGTGGGCGTTGATCAGTTCTCCAACATTGGTTTGAGCGGCTAATAAAGATAATTCGCCGCAAGCGACTGTGGCCGCTGCAATGATGGCAAGTCGCTGGGCATTCTCCCCAGTCGGGCGATCGTTTTTACAGCCCAATCTTTGTAAATTCTCTGCCATGACACTGTCGTTCTTACCATTACCCACTGTGCCGACGATCAAGTGCGGAATGTTGACGGAAAAATATAAATCTTTGCCGCGTATTTCCATGTGGGTAAACCCTTGAGAGCCTTCAACGATATTGGCGCCATCTTGTCCAGTGGCCAGATAAAAAGCCAAAAGCATATTGGCAAAATGTGCATTGGCTGAGCGTATGGAGCCTGCTAAGAGCGAGCCATTCAGGTTTTTATGGATGTGCAATGCCATCATTTTTTCAGCCGTGGTGTGCAAGTAGCTGTTTAAATATTTTTCTGGGATCACGCATTCAGCAACCACTTCTTTGCCTCGACCCAAGATGCCATTGATGGCTGAGACTTTTTTATCCACACAAATATTGGCAGAAATGGAGGCGTAGTTTAATTCGGGGTGATCCTCGAGTATTTGTTTTTGGATGGCATCACTGGCCAATGTGGTCATATTGTGACCGCTGGCATCCCCACAAGTATAGGCACAGCGGATGTATAAAAGGTTGCCCAAAAATTGCGGTCTAAGATCAAGCAGTTTAACAAACTGACTGGTTTTTTCGGCGTGTTTGGCTAAGGTGGAAAAGTTTTGAGCAATGTCTTGCCAAGCCTTTAAGGCGATTGCTGCATCTTCGGCACGGAAGACGATAGAACGCGTCATTTGTTCGCTGATCAGAGTGATGTTTAACCCACCGCTTTGGGTGCATACACGGGCGCCTCGATTAACCGATGGCCACATGGGCGTTTCAAAAGTCGCTAATGGCAATTCAATGTGTTCAGAATTGATTAGATCGCCTTTGATAAGGACCGGTCCAACCCATCGAGTTGGGATAGGGGTTTGAGTTAGTGGGGACGCTTTCATAGAAGGTTGAATTTTACCTATTTAAGACAAGGGTCGTTTGCCTTTGTGTACGATTGGAGGGTGGTTTGCTTTGGTGATTTCGCTATGAACGTTCACCAATCTAACCACAGTCGTTTAAAATAACCGCATGTTAGAGTCCTTAAGCAATCGATTACAAAGCACGATGAAAAACCTCCGTGGCCAAGCAAGGCTATCGGAGGCACACATTGAAGAAAGCATGCGCGAAATTCGTCGGGCTTTGCTTGAAGCAGATGTGGCCTTGCCTGTTATTAAACGGTTCATTGAATCGGTGAAGGAAAAGGCATTGGGTCAAAATATTGCCCAAAGTCTGACCCCAGGGCAACAGATTATAAAAATTGTACAAGATGAATTGGTTGCACTCTTAGGCACTGACAACAGCGCACTGAATTTACGCACCCAACCACCCGCAGTGATTTTAATGGCAGGATTACAAGGGGTCGGTAAGACCACCAGCGTTGGCAAATTGGCCAAATTACTCAAGGCAGACAAGAAAAAAGTCATGGTTGTCAGTGCCGATACTTATAGACCCGCTGCGCGGCAACAGTTGGCTGTATTGGCGCAAACCATCGACGTAACCTATTGTGCTGCAGAAGGTGAAACCCAGCCCGTGCAAATTGCTCAAACGGCTTTGTCTGAAGCCAAGCGTCGATTGTATGATGTGTTAATCGTTGATACGGCAGGTCGGCTGCACGTTGAACAGGATATGATGGATGAAATCGCACAGATTCAGCAAGCCGTTAAGCCCATAGAAGTGCTTTTGGCCGTCGATGCGCAAGCGGGGCAAGACGCGGTCAACAGTGCCCATGCCTTTCATCAAATATTGCCATTGACCGGTCTGATCATGACCAAAAGCGATGGTGATGCGCGTGGTGGCGCCATTTTGTCTGTGCGTGAAGTGACGGGTTGTCCGATTAAATACTTAACCACTGGCGAAAAACCAGATGCCATAGAAAAATTCTATCCAGATCGCATTGTTTCAAGAATTTTGGGCATGGGGGATGTGCTCAGTCTGATTGAAGACATTCAGAACCAAACTGATACCCAAGCCATGGAAAAATCGGCGCAGAAAATGCGTAAAGGCAAGGGCTTCGATATGACCGATTTACGCGAGCAGATGGCGCAAATGTTAAAGATGGGTGGCGCCTCTTCCATGTTGGGCAAAATTCCAGGCGCAGGGCATCTGACTGAAAAACTCAAAGATCAGATGAATGATAAGCATATCAAACACCAGATGGCGATCATTGATTCGATGACCCCCATGGAGCGTAGAGAGCCAACCGTCATCAAGCGTACGCGCAAACTTCGCATTGCGAATGGTTCTGGCACTTCAGTACAGTTGGTGAACCAGCTGTTAAAACAGCAGCTTCAGATGAATGGCATGATGAAAAAAATGAAAAACCCCAAAATGGCAAAAAAAATGATGAGCGGCATGGGTCAAATGCTTGGCGGGATGGGCGGAATGCCTCCGCGTTTTTAACCATAAACGATTAAAGACATAAAAGATTGACCAGCCATTTTGAATGCGACTATGAATCGTATAAAAAATATTATGCCATTTCATGAAATGGATGAGAGTATAATATTCCGATTATTATTAAGTTATAACCCATTTTCAAAACCAGAGGAATAGAATCATGAGTATTGAAGCACGTGTAAAAGTAATAGTAGCTGAACAATTAGGTGTAGATAAGTCAGAAATTTCAAATGAATCATCATTTGTAGATGACTTGGGGGCAGATTCTTTAGATACCGTTGAACTCGTCATGGCTCTGGAAGAAGAGTTTGATGCAACCATCCCTGATGAGGATGCGGAGAAGATCACAACGGTACAAGAAGCGATTGATTACGTAAGTAAGCAAGACGCTTAATTCGAAATACCCTGATATTCTTTCAGGGGTGTAAAAAACAAAAAATGAACGGGCGCCGAGTCGTTGTCACGGGCTTGGGATGCCTCTCGCCTCTTGGGCTTTCAGTTGAAGAAAATTGGAATGCTTTATTAGCGGCAAAGAGTGGCATCAGAACCATTGATGCATTCGATGTTAGTGCATTTTCAACTCGAATCGCTGGACAAATCAGAGGTTTTGATCTCTCAGATCGGATGGTTGAAAAGCAGTCCAAGCGGGTGGATGACTTCATCCATTATGGACTGGCGACAGCTCAAGAGGCTTTAGCCTCAGCCGGTTTGATTGACGACGACAGACTCAAACAGACTATTTTCAATGAGCGCGCAGGGGTCTGCGTCGGCTCTGGTATCGGTGGTCTCAATCTTATAGAAAATACCGTAGAAAAATACTTAGAGAAAGGTCCTCGCAAGATTACACCTTTCTACATTCCTGGTGCCATAATCAATATGCTGGCGGGGATGATTGCCATTCATTTTGGCTTAAAAGGCCCTAATGTATCGCCTGTGAGCGCTTGCACGACTGGCACCCATGCCATTTCATGGGCAGCGCGAATGATTGCTTATGGCGAGGCCGATTTGATGTTAACAGGAAGTTCTGAAAAAGCCTGCACACCAACCGCCATGGGTGGATTTGCTTCGGCAAGAGCTTTGTCCACCAGAAACGATGAACCGACCAAGGCCAGTCGCCCTTGGGATAAGGATCGGGATGGATTTGTCCTTGCCGATGGTTCGGGGGTTATAGTGCTGGAATCATTGGAACACGCTATCAATCGAGGCGCACCCATCATTGCTGAATTAGTCGGCGTTGGTTACAGTGGGGATGCCCACCATATGACCTCCCCACCAGAAGATGGCGAAGGTGCCGCTCGGTGTATGGCAAACGCGATCAAAGATTCAGGGGTGGAAAAAGAAGCATTTGATTACATCAATGCCCATGGGACATCGACACCCGCTGGAGACATCGCTGAAATAAAAGCCATTAAAAAAGTATTTGGGTCTCATTCTAAGAAATTGGCCATCAGTTCTACAAAATCTATGTCGGGTCATTTGCTCGGTGCATCAGGCTCTGTCGAAGCGGTTTATACCTGTTTGAGTATTCAGCATCAAATGATTCCGCCGACCATCAATTTGGATCATCCAGATGAAGGCTGCGATTTGGATTTGGTGCCTCATACAGCGCGGGCGGCGCAGATCCGCTATGCTTTGAGTAATTCTTTTGGTTTTGGTGGCTCAAATGGCACGCTGGCATTTGCACGCTATGAGCCATAATAGTTATCTATTCACTTAAATTCCATCGACGTCCATCATGTCTTTCTATCACATTTTGGGGCAATACAGCGCGCAACAATGGACTGATAAGGTTTATGGACTGATCCATAACAACACAGACTATGGGTGTTTTTTCGATACGGTGGTGCGCAATAGCAAACAAAAATGGAGCCTGTTGTTTCACATTCCTGAACAAGAAAAATGGCATTATCCCAATCGTGATAGCATCTCTTACGACTCAGAATTAAACGAATTTCTACAACAAAAGATTGGCTTCACTTGCCAAACTCAATCTGAAACACGCCCTTATGAACTGCCATTTGATGGGGGATACGTCATTTATTTGGCCTATGAATATGCGGTTCAGGTTGAACCGACCTTAACCTTACCCATCAGCTCAGACATCGGTCAATATCCTTATGTGGTGATTGCCAGATGTAAAGCAGCATTTGCCTATAACCATGAAACTCAAATGGTTTATGCGGTGTCCGAAGAACAATCAGATTCAGCGCAGTTGCAACAAGACTGGCAAACTGTGGCCGCTTACACACCCACCCCCCTCTGCATAGAAGAAATGAGGGCAGAAGAACCCAGTGTTTTTAAGGAACAAGTTGATCGAATCTTGCAACACATCATCACGGGCGATGTGTTTCAAGTCAACTTGTCGAGATTATGGGTCGCCGAAAAAAAAGGTGAGGATTTGCTGTCTTTGTACGAATCACTGCGCCAAACAAACCCTTCACCCATGGCGGCATTCTGGCGCTTTGATGCAGATCATGCCTTAATGTCTTCCAGTCCAGAACGATTGGTGATGATACAAGGTGATGAAATTAATACCAGACCCATTGCTGGGACCAGACCCCGATCGAACCAGAGCGATGAAGATAAGCAATTGGCGGACACCTTGTTAAACCATTTTAAAGAGCGCGCTGAACACATCATGCTCATAGACTTAGAGCGCAATGATTTAGGGCGAGTTGCGCAAGTCGGCAGTGTCGAAGTCAACGAATTGATGCAATTGGAAAGTTATGCTCACGTGCATCATATTGTTTCCAATGTTTGTGCAAAAATCAAACCGAATACCTCGCCCTTGGATGTTTTGCATGCCACATTCCCTGGAGGGACTATTACCGGTTGTCCTAAAGTACAGTGTATGAAAATCATCGCCGAGCTTGAACAATGTGAGCGGGGCGCTTACACGGGCAGCATAGGTTATGTGAATCATGATGGTTCAATGGATACCAACATCCTCATTCGCACCATGATGGTGCAAGGCGATCAAATAAAATTTCGAGCAGGGGCGGGCATTGTTTTTGATTCGGTGCCGCATAATGAGGTTTTAGAAACCCAGCATAAGGCCAAAGGCCTGATGAATGCGCTCAAGGCGCTGCAAAGTGACACAATCGTTTAAACGGCACTGCCGTATAAAAGATTGATTGCCTGGTTTAAGCAGACTTTTATATCGTAAAGTGGCTGTCTGTATCGTATTAAAATAAAGAAAACAGAAAATCGATGGATTCAAAGTGATCGGAAAAGCACGACAATATTTCTGGGGATTATCAGCTGCAGTTATTCTGGGGCTGTCTCTGCTTCTGGCGTACACTTGGCATTCGTTTCCAAGCATGGATCAAATGTATGAAGGCCCCCAAAAAACGCTGGTGGTAAACAGAGGCGAATCGTTCGGTGCTTTGGCTAAGCGCTTGGAGCAGGAAGCCCTTATTCCTTCAGCATTTTGGTTTGAAATGTACGCCCGACTGCATAATTTAGAACGTTCAGTCAAAGCTGGAGAGTATGCCATTGAACATTTGAACCCAGCTCAACTATTGGATCAATTGACTTTGGGCAAGCGCATACAGCACCGCCTGACCATTATTGAAGGATCGTTATTCGCCGATGTGATCAAAGCCTTGCAGCAAAATCCTGCTGTTCAGAAAGACGTATTAAACAAACCACCGTCTGAATGGCACACGATCCTGGGTGTGGCCAAACAGCAATTAGATGGTTGTTTGTTGCCAGACACTTATTTTTTTGAACGGGGGACCAAAGACCTTGACATTCTTTTGCGAGCAAAACTTGCCGCCGATGATTATTTAAACACGGTCTGGCCAAACCGTTCGGTCGCAGTGACCCCTTTCCTTAAAGACCAACATCAGGCGGTTGCATTGGCTTCTATCGTTGAAAAAGAAAGTGTCTTAGACAGCGAACGGAAAAAGATTGCGGGTGTGTTTTTTGAAAGATTAGAAAGACGGATGCGACTACAATCAGACCCTACCGTTATTTATGCTTTGGGTGAGAACTATACGGGCAGGTTACGTAAAAAAGATTTGCGTTATAAACACCCAGTAAACACTTATGTGAACAGAGGCATTCCTGAAAGTGCCATAGGCTTTCCCAGTCGAAAATCTATAGCAGCGGTATTGCATCCAGAGCTCACAGGGGATCTCTATTTTGTCGCCAAAGGAGATGGTAGCCACGCTTTCAACCAAACATTGGAGCAACACAATGCCGATGTTAGAAAGTACATATTGAATAAAAAATAAAATTTTAACAACATGTTTATTAGTTTTGAAGGTATTGACGGATGTGGTAAAAGTACCGCCATTGCCTTGACCGAACAATGGTTGCAACAATCTGGCCAACCCTGTCTGCTGACTCGAGAACCTGGTGGAACGCCCATTGCAGAGGCCATCAGAGAGATTTTATTGCAACAATGGTCAGAAACATTGTCGCAAAAGGCCGAACAATTATTATTATTTGCTGGACGTGAACAACATTTATCTCAAGTGATAAAGCCCGCTTTAGACAAAGGCATGTGGGTGTTGTGTGATCGATTCACTGATTCAACCTTTGCCTACCAAGGCGCAGATGAACTGACCGATTTTCTAATAGATCAAGTTCATGCAGATTGTTGGCCGGACATCACCTTCTGGCTCGATGTGCGCTTGGAAGTTGCGGCCCAGCGTGTACAACAAAGACCTGATGCCAATCGATTCGATAAGGCGGGCTTGGCTTTTCAAACCCAGTTGGCTAAAAATTATGAGCGGATTCATAAGCAATTTCCGCAACGCATTATGCGCATTGATGCCAACCCAGCACCACAAGCGGTCATGGCACAAATTCAAACCATCCTTGAGGGCAGACTCAATCCATGACAGAGGCTGTTATGACTATACTCTATCCTTGGTTGAATCCCTATTGGCAACAACTATGGGGTGCTTATCAAACAGATGCTTTGGCACACGCTTGGATATTTGAAGGTCCGCACGGCGGCGGTAAAGCGCAATTACCACAAGTATTGGCTGAGCATCTGCTATGCAAACAAAAGCGGGCTTGCGGGCAATGTTCTGCCTGTCAACTGATTGTGGCTCAAAGCCATCCCGATTTGATTCGAATGGCGCCTGAACAAGCAGGTAAGGATTTAAAAGTTGAGGCCATTCGCCAATTGATCAACCAATTAGACCAAACTGCCCATCAGGGCGGATGGCGCATTGTGATTATTGAAGACGCCGAATGGCTTAACCGTAATGCAGCGAATGCCTTATTAAAAACCTTAGAAGAACCCCCTGAAAACACCTTTATCGCTTTATTGGTCGCAGATTGCTCACGCTTGCCTGCCACGCTTTTGAGCCGATGTCGAAATTTATTTGTCCCTCTGCCCGAGCCATCTGTGAGCAAGCAATGGCTCAGCGAATTTAATTTTTCCAAAGACACCATTGAATTGGCGCTTAAAATGAGCGATGGCGCCCCTTTGATTGCCAAGGAATCCATAGAAACCGAACGATTAGATACTTGGAAACGTTGGAGAACGTCGTTTGTCCGATTGTTGGAGCAAAAAGCCGATGTGGTTGAAACCGCTGACTATTGGAACGAAATGGGCATAGATTGTTTGGATTGGTTTGCTCAAGCATTGCATAAAAAGGTTTCAGCCGACACCAGTCAGAAGATGGCTTACCATCGTTTGTACAGCGCTGTTTTGCAAGCAAGGAGAGATTTTTATAAACCCCTGAGGCAAGATGTGGTGATACGCGCACTATTGGATCAACTTTTGCAGGTAAAAAAATGATTATTGATTCGCACTGCCATTTGAATTTTTTACAAGATCGTGGACAAGACATTGATATGATATTAGAGCGCGCAGCGACGGAATTTCAGCTGAGCGGTTGCTTAAATATCAGCGTGGACATGGAAAGTGTCGATGAAGTGATTAAGGTGGCTCAAACACATGATAATGTTTGGGCTTCAGTTGGCGTACATCCTTGTCACGATGAAGCCCGTCAACCCACTGTGGCTGAATTGGTTGAACTTGCCAAGCAAGATAAGGTGATCGCCATTGGTGAAACTGGCTTGGATTTTTTCCGCCACAAAGAAGCCGAAAGTTCGTGGCAATATGAACGCTTTCTCGTTCAAATAGAGGCGGCCAAACAGGCGCAATGTCCTGTGATCATCCACTGCCGTTCAGCCGCTGAACAAGTACTAACGATCTTAGAAAATGCGCAAGCGCATGAATGTGGTGGGGTGATGCACTGCTTTGTAGAAAGCTGGGAATATGCTAAGCGCGCCTTGGATATGGGGTTTTATTTGTCGTTTTCGGGCATACTGACTTTCAATAATGCGCAAGCATTGCAAGAGGTGGCAAAAAAAGCCCCTGAAGATAGAATTTTGGTTGAGACCGATGCGCCTTACTTGGCACCCAGCCCACATAGAGGAAAGATCAATCATCCAGGTTATGTGTATTATGTTGTCGAACAGTTGGCACTTTTGCGCGGATTGTCGCTCGTTCAAGCGTCTGATATAATCAGTAATAACTTTTTCCATTGCTTCCCCCGTGCTTTAAAAGGCACCAAGTAATGTAGAATGGTCGGTTGAATGTCACGTAAGATGTCAAATCAATCCGCATAGGTATCAAAATTAACATTATAGAGAGTCATTATGAATGAAAATATAAAAGCATCAGATCTGTTGATCAAAGCCTTAGAAAATGAAGGCGTAGAGTATATTTTTGGTGTGCCTGGTGAAGAGAATTTGGATTTCTTAGAGTCACTGAGAACCTCCAAAATCAAACTCATTCTAACCAGACACGAGCAAGGTGCTGGTTTTATGGCGGCCACTTATGGACGTCTGACTGGTCGAACTGGTGTCTGTCTGGCAACGCTTGGACCGGGTGCCACCAATTTTGTGACTGCGGCCGCTTATGCGCAATTAGGTGCCATGCCGCTGATGATGATCACAGGGCAGAAGCCGATCAAAAAGAGCAAACAAGGTCGATTCCAAATCATTGATGTGGTGGGTATGATGGACCCCATTACCAAATACACACGTCAGATTGTTGATGCCCATACCATCCCTGGCATTGTGCGCGAGGCTTTTCGTCTGGCTGAATCTGAACGACCTGGGGCGGTACATTTGGAATTGCCCGAAGATGTTGCAGCTGAGTACACAGATGATTGGCATCTATTTAATAAGAGCGAGCAAGCCTCACCAACCGCCGCTGAATCAATCATAGCCACAACGGTTGATCGAATCTTACAAGCCAAACGTCCGCTCATGGTCATAGGCGCTGGGTGTAACAGACATTGGTTGTTCAAGCCCTTGACAGATTTTGTTGAACAAACAGGCATCCCCTTCATCAATACCCAAATGGGTAAAGGGGTCATCAGCCATGAAGTTAAAGGTTTTATGGGCACCGCGGCCTTATCCGATAACGATTTGGTGCACGAAGCTGTTCGCCATGCGGACCTCATTATTAACGTCGGTCATGATGTGGTGGAAAAACCACCATTCTTCATGGAAGATGGCGGCATTGAAACTGTCCACATCAACTTCAATTCTGCTGAAATTGATGATGTGTACTTCCCGCAATACGAAGTTATTGGGGATATAGGCCATTCTATTGAACAAATTGGCGCGCGTCTGCTTAGCAAATCCCCTCAGTTTGATTTAGACGCATTCTATGAAATGCGTGAAAAAATCAAAGCTCAAATCCATGTGGATAACCAAGATGATCGTTATCCATTGGCGCCACAACGCGTCGTCAATGACGTTCGTGAAGCCCTGCCACGAGACGGCATGATTGCCCTTGATAATGGCGTTTATAAAATATGGTTTGCGCGTAATTACCCCACATTCATCCCCAACAGTGTGTTGTTGGATAACGCGCTCGCAACCATGGGCGCAGGTTTGCCTTCAGCCATGATGGCTTCAATGCTTTATCCCGAAAGATGCGTTATGGCGATTTGTGGCGATGGTGGGTTTATGATGAACTCGCAAGAAATGGAAACTTCCGTTCGGTTGAACCTCAATATTGTGGTGTTGATTTTGCGCGATGATTCTTATGGGATGATTCGATGGAAACAAGCCCATAGCGGCTTCCCAGATTGGGGCTTGGAATATGGCAATCCAGATTTTGTCAAATATGCTGAAAGTTATGGCGCCCACGGCCACCGAGTTGAATCAACGGAATCATTTGTTGGTTTGGTGAAAGATTGCTTTAGCCAAGGTGGGGTTCATTTGATTGAATTGCCAATCGATTATTCAGAAAACACAAAAATATAATTATGACTGTAGAGACAATCTATCAGGCTTATACGCGTGAGCCGCTGGGTGAAGTAACGCTCAATACTTGGGAAGAAGTGGATGCCATGTTGGATCGTGCACATCGATTGTATCGCGATCGAGACGCATGGTTGCCAGCCTACAAACGCATTGAGATTTTAGAGAAGATGGCTGTGCTCATGGGTCAAAGGCGCGATGCCTTAGCCAAACAAATTGCCAATGAAGGCGGTAAGCCGCTGATGGACGCCTACGTTGAAGTTGACAGAGCCGTTGATGGCATTAAAATCGCGATTCGCACATTGGCAAGCGAATCAGGACGTACCATTCCCATGGGCATCACTCCTTCAAGCACCAATCGCTTGGCTTTTACGCACCATGAACCCATTGGTGTGGTGGTGGCGGTCAGTGCTTTTAATCACCCTTTAAATTTGATTGTGCACCAAGTGATACCAGCCATTGCGACGGGTTGTCCAGTGATTGTCAAACCCGCCATTGCTGTGCCATTCAGTTGTTTAAGCGTGGCGCAAATTGCAGAAGAAGCCGGATTGCCTCAAGGCTGGTTACACGTGTGTTTATCGCGTTCAGCCGTGACCGAAAAACTGGTCACCGATCCAAGGACGGCATTTTTCACCTTTATTGGTTCTGCTCGTGTGGGTTGGATGCTGCGTTCAAAAGTTGCGCCTGGTACGCGTTGTGCTTTGGAGCATGGCGGCGTTGCACCAGTGATCGTTGACAAAAACGTTGACATTGATCAAATCATTCCTTTGCTGGGCAAGGGAGGGTTCTACCACGCAGGTCAAGTTTGTGTGTCGGTACAAAGGGTTTTTGTTGATGAAGCCATTGCCAATGACTTTGCTGAGGCATTGGCAGCTTATGCCAACAAGTTGTCTGTGGGCGATGCGATTTTAGAGACCACAGAAGTGGGTCCATTGATAGAGCCAAGTGAAGTGGATCGAGTTTCTGACTGGGTCGATGAAACCAAAGGCATGGGTGCTAGCATCTTATGTGGGGGTCAGAAATTGGGTCCAACGACTTATGCACCCACCGTGATGATGAACATTCCAGAACAATCAAAAGTGGCACGATCCGAAGTGTTTGGTCCTGTTGTTGGGGTATTTCCCTATAAGGATCGACTGCAAGCCATTGAGCAAGCCAATTCATTGGATGTGTCGTTTCAAGCGGCGGTATTCTCTGAAAATATTGATATAGCGATGGACACCGCTTCACGCTTAGATGGCTCAACGGTGATGATTAACGATCACACAGCCTTTAGAGTTGATTGGATGCCGTTTGCTGGCTATCGTCAATCGGGCCATGCCGTGGGTGGCATTCCTTTCACCATGGAAGACATGTGGCAAGAAAAATTGATGGTGATCAAAAGTTCAGGCATTCACTAATCGTTCTGCCCCTTTACGCGGAGAGCATTGAAAACTGTGTGGGAGTAAGGAACGAACGTCTCAGCGTTCAGTCAATGGCCTGTAGCGCTTGTTTTAACACATTCAGTCCTTTGACCATGTTTGGAATGTGTTGCGCAATATCCGCTTGAAACTGCTGTTTATTCGAACGATAAGCGTCAATAAGCGCTTGACCATCAAAATCAACATAGGCAAATCGAGCCGACAATTCTTCAGCGTTCCTACCAAAGTCCGTGCCCGGCAATAAAGCGATACCATATTCTGCTAATAACTGATCACACCACTGTTGAGATGTATGGATATTGAGGGCATTGAGTTTTGATCGATAGGCCTCAAAGTCAATGAATAAATAAAACCCACCACCCGATGGATGACAACGAACAGCCATCTGGTTAAGGGCATTATGGCAATACTCGCTGACGATTCTGAGAATATCGCTGGTTTCTTGGACATAGGTCTTAACCGAATCACTCATTTCAAAAGCGCTGATGGCGGCATGCTGAATGGGCGCGCTCGTGCAACTAAATGTTTCACTGACCAATGTTTGTAATGCTTTTCCAAACAAGGGATCAGGGTAGGTCATAAATCCAAGTCGCCAACCACCTGCGCAAAAGGCTTTGCTGAGTCCGCCAGTCACATAAGTTTGTTCGGGCAAGTAGTTCTGAATACTCGCTTGATAGACATTGTCTTTTGCCTGATTGAAATTTATAAGCGCATAGATTTCGTCTGATACCACGTGTACATTGTATGCACGGCAAAGGTCAGCGATGGCTGATAACTCGGTGGCATTATAGACTTGTCCCGTTGGGTTAGAAGGGGCGTTGAGTATTAAAATATATTGTTGGTCAGGGTTTTGTTCGAGGGCGCGTTTTAGTTCATCCACATTGAGCTTAAAGCGGTCATCAAAATGTGTTGGAATGGACACCACCTTTTTATCGAGTAATTGGGCAATGGGTTTGTAACTCACCCACGAAGGTGACGGAATGAGCACAGTGCCCTCGAGGATATACAACAAATCAAATAACAGCTCTTTGCTACCAGGGCCGATGGCAATGTGCTCATAATCGAGTTCATAGCCAAAGTATTGGCGCAAAAACCCTGCGATGGATTGGCGCAATTCAGTTAGACCAAGGCCAGGCAGATAGGCTTTTTTATCTGCGTTGGCACACAAAGACCTCTGCATCTGTTCAGGCACAGGGAAGGGTGACTGTCCAAAACCAAAATGAAACACATCCTGCCCTATCTGGCGTTTCTGCAGGGCAGTGTTATTGATTCTTAAGGTGGCAGATTCCTGTAAATTAGCCAGTCTTGGATTGACGATCATTTATTCAAGGAAACGCGACTCAGGCTGTGACTGTGGCTAACTTTGATCGTCTTCTTTGACTAAAGACGATGATGAACAACAGTATGAATGCTGGAATGAAAAATAATTGTTTCGGTGGTTGTTCGGCAGGCACCCGAATTAAATTAACTTCCCAATCTATGTCCACATACTGTTTTTCAGCCGCCGAACTAAAAGCGACGTCATCGACAATAAGTTTATCGCCATCAATGCGCAGAGTCATACCGGTTGAACGCTGGATGCGTTCTTGAGCGTCGCCTTTTTCACCCAATGGGATCTGCATGGTCAACTTGGTGTGTCTATCGGTCACTGGATGTGGACCTGAAAGATTAAATAACAAGAAGCCGCCAGATTCAGCTTTTTCTGCCACTTCAAAGACATTGGTGACGGGTGTGGACTCGTAAGGTGCCACTACCTTATCCATAAAGAAGCCCGGTCTAAAGAGGGTAAATGCAATCATGAGCATGGCGACACTTTCCCAAATTTTATTGCGCGCAAAGAATTGCTGTTGTACCGCAGAAGCAAACATGAACATGGCGACCAAACTGGTACAGAACACAAAAACGCCTTCCCAGAAGCCAACATTAACCAGCAGTAAATCGGTATTGAAAATGAACATAAATGGCAAGATAGCGGTTCGAATGTCGTAGGCAAAACCTTGTAAACCTGTTTTGATCGGATCGCCTCCAGAAATGCCTGCAGCCGCATAGGCTGCCAAGCCAACCGGCGGGGTATCATCGGCCAGAATACCGAAGTAAAACACGAACATGTGCGCGGCAATGAGTGGCACAATCAAACCAGCCTGAGCGCCCAAGGTGACAATGATGGGTGCCATCAGAGATGAAACAACGATGTAGTTTGCAGTGGTTGGTAAGCCCATACCCAATACCAAACTAAACAAGGCAACCAGAAATAACATCGCCAGCAAGTTACCACCCGCCAATGCTTCAACAAAATCGCCCAATACTTGGTGTGCGCCTGTTAAAGAAACGGTTCCGACAACAATGCCCGCGACCGCTGTTGCAATGGCGATGCCAGTCATATTAACTGCGCCTGCAATCATTCCTTGGGTAAATTCAGACCCGCCTTTTTTGAGGGCTTTAATGTAGTCACTTTGTTTGCGGAAAAAGACTTTTAGTGGGTGTTGTGTGAGCTGCACAATAATCATTGCGATGGTTGCCCAATAAACAGACAAGCCTGGTGAAAATTTTTCAATCATCAAACACCAAATCAAAATAAATATAGGCAATATAAAGTGCAAACCACTGACCAAAACGGTTTGAAAATCGGGTAAATCCAGCATGTCATCATCGGCGTCGGCCAAATCAGGGTTGCTGGCCGCCAAATAAATTAAACCCAAATAAATAAATACAATAACCAGTACAGCAACAATAAAGCTGTCTTCCTCCAATGCGACCTTAACCCAGCTAAAGCCGTAGTAAACCGCTAAGCATAAAACAAAGAAGATCAAACAATTGCGTATAAATCGCATTAAAGTTTGTACGATTGGAATGGTTTTGTTATTGGTCAATCGCCCTAAGTTCAATTTCACCGCTTCTAAGTGAACAATGTAGAAAAGGGTGATGTACGATATGACTGCGGGTAAAAAAGCATGCTTAATAACTTCAAGATAGCTCACCCCAGTGTACTCAACCATTAAGAACGCAGCCGCACCCATAACGGGTGGGGTGAGTTGTCCATTGGTCGAAGAGGCCACTTCAATGGCACCGGCTTTTTCGGCTGAGAATCCAGTGCGCTTCATCAATGGGATCGTGAATGTACCAGTGGTCACGGTATTGGCAATGGATGAGCCAGAAATAATGCCCGTCAGAGCGGATGAAAACACCGCTGCTTTTGCTGGGCCGCCTCTGTATTTACCAAACAGAGAAAAAGACAGTTTGATGAAGTAATTGCCTGCACCAGATTTTTCGAGCAAGGAACCAAATAAAACAAACATAAAAATGAGTGATGCAGACACGCCCAAGGCGACTCCAAACACGCCTTCGCCTTGCATCCAGAAATGCCACATGGCTTTGCCATAAGAAGCCCCTTTCCATTGAATGGAATCGGGTAAATAACTGCTGTGGCCAAAAAATACATAGAATAAGAATACACTGGCAACGATGACTAAGGCGTAACCCAATGATCGTTTGGCAAATGTCAGAACAAATAAAAGTCCCAAGCTGGACATGATAATGTCAGAGGCAATGGGCAGTCCGGGTCGATCGGCAATGTCTAATTTATAAAACAGTAAGTAAACACAAGGTATGATCATGACACAGGCAACCATGGCATTTAAATATTTGCGCTTGGTCGGATCAAAAATTGGGTAGAGAAAGCTGGCGACCAGCAAGGCAAATGAAAGGTGAATGATCTTCACATCATTGAGGGCAAAGGTGACATTGACCCCAAGCCATTCAGTTAATATATAAGGAACTTTTGAGACAGAATAAAGTTGGAACAGTGACCAGCAAAAAGCAATAGCGGCAACAACGCCAGTTAAATGCGGATTGATTGCGATCATTTCCTTTTCTAATTTTGATTGTGCGGAGTTAGTAGCCATAGTGATTCATGTTGTGTAATTTGTAAAAAAGGCCAGAAACTGTTGTGAGCTCCTGACCTTTATAAATGCGTAATAGAGATTGTTAGTTAAGCAATATTACATCCAACCTCTTTCTTTGTAATACTTAACAGCACCTTTATGAAGGGGTGCAGATAAGCCGTCTTTAATCATTTCTTCAGGCTTAAGAACTTTGAAAGCAGGATGTAATTTTTTGAAATCTTCAAAGTTTTCAAAGACTGCTTTAACCAAGTTATAAACCGCTTTTTCAGAAACATCTGAAGACGAAATCAAGGTCGCACCAACACCAAATGTTGTGGTTTGATCAGCATTGCCTTTGTACAATCCACCAGGAATGTTTGCAACTCTATAGTATGAGTTTTTGTTTACCAAATCATTCACAGGTTTGCCAACAACAGAGACCAATTTAGCATTACAGTTGTTTGCTGCTTCTGTAATAGCCGCTGCGGGGTGACCAATGGTATAGATCATGGCATCAATTTTGCCATCACACAACGCTTGAGACATTTCTGAACCTTTGAGCTCAGTTGCCAAAGCCAAATCAGATTTTTTAATGCCATAAGCATCCATCACGACTTCCATGGTTGCTCTTTGACCAGAACCTGGGTTACCGATGTTGATTTTTTTGCCTTTGATGTCTTCAAACTTTTTGATGCCAGAATTTTCTCTAACGATCAAAGTAAATGGTTCTGGGTGAACCGAAAATACCGCTCTTAGATTTTTGAAAGGGCCAGCACTTTTGAACTTAGAAGTACCATTGTAAGCGTGGTACTGCCAATCTGATTGTGCAACACCAAACTCTAATTCACCAGAACGCACAGTGTTAATGTTATAGACCGAACCACCAGTTGATTCTACAGAACATCTGATTCCGTGAGTCTTCTTGTTCTTGTTCACTAACCGACAAACAGCACCGCCTGTTGGGTAGTAAACACCAGTAACGCCACCCGTTCCAATTGAAATGAAATCGTATGCTGCAACTGCAGGGATTGTAAAACTGACGCCTAGCAACATTGCTAAACTGACTAATAGTCTTTTCATAATTAAACTCCTAAATATTGAATATTAAAATCGGTACTATTTAAATAGAATATCCACCTGAAAGTTGTAGAAAACTTATGATGGACAATAGTATCAACTCATCTCAGAAACATTGTAGCACAAATATTTAAATTCGCGCAAATTCAATCCAATTTTATAGAAGCGTCGTTCAGCCCTCTTTCAATGCTTTATCAGCCTTGGTTTATTTAGTACTGGTCTTTTCAAAAAGGCCCGTTTGACGGGGGTCTGGCGTTCTTTAAGCTTGCTTTGTTTTTAAAGTGCTTAAGGCTTTAATGTGTTCAACGCCGATACCACAACACCCGCCTATGATTTGAGCGCCCAATTGTTGCCAATGCTCGGCAAACGCTTTGTAGCGCATGGGGGTTAAATCTTGTCGAATCTCCATTATTTGATTATTTGCGGCAGATTCAGATTCAACAATTGCAGGGAAAGCATTGGCATAAACACCAACGGCGACGTGTTTAGGTAGGGACTGCACAGCCATAGCGATGGCGTCGGCCATGACCTCAGGTTGAGAGCAGTTGAACAATAAGGCGTCAACTTGATAAGTTTTTAATAATTGGATCACCTCGGCCAGAGCAGTGCCATCGCGAATTTTTGGTGGGGCATCTTCAGCGACATGATCCTGTAAACTCAAGCTCACCCAAAGTGGTTTTTCAACTTCGGCAAAGACCTTAAAAAATGCTTTAAGTTCATCCACTGATGAGACGGTTTCAATCAAAAACAGATCGGCAAATGGCATTAAGTGTTTTTTGAAATGTTCAAACCGCGGCAAAGCCGATTGATAATCAAACAAATGCGGTTTATAGGAACCAAAAAGTGGGGGAATGCCAGCGGCAATCTTCACTGGATGTTTGGCTTTGTGTTTGGCTTGTTGTGCCAACTCACCAGCAAGCGTTAGCAGTGAATGGCCTTGTTCATCGTAGCGTTTTTGCCCAATGTGAAATGGTACGAGGGCATAGGTGTTGGTGGTTATGATGTCCGCGCCCGCCACAATGAAGGCGTTGTGTACGGCAAGGACCGATTCAGGCTGTTCTATGAGCGCTGTTGCCGACCACTCAGGCTGACGAAAGGGCGCTCCTGCATCTTCTAAAGCACGACCCATACCGCCGTCTAATATCATCATGGAATATCTCCAGTCTGTTTGCTTTGTCCTTAACTTTTGAGCTTATAGCCTGTTTTAAACATCCAAGTAATGAGACTTAAACACAGGATGAAGAACAGCGCGATCATCAACAGGCTGATACCGACGCTGACATCTGACACTTCAAAAAAACTCCAGCGAAACCCACTGATCAAATACAAAACAGGATTGAATAATGAAATCGATTGCCATACGGGTGGCAGCATATCAATAGAATAAAAGCTGCCACCGAGAAATACCAAAGGGGTGATGACCAACAATGGAATGACTTGTAATTTCTCAAAGTTTTCGGCCCACAATCCGATGGCAAATCCAAACATGCTGAAGGTTAAGCAACTGAGCACAAAAAACAGCAGCATGATGATAGGATGGGCGATGGAAAAATCAACAAAAAAATGGGCAGTGACAAGAATGATCACCCCAATAATCATCGCTTTGGTCGTTGCTGCACCAACAAATCCGATCACGATTTCGCTCGCAGAAATGGGGGCAGACATGATTTCATAAATGGTGCCAGTAAATTTCTGAAAGAAAATGCCGAAGGAGGCATTGGACATACTTTGAGTGAGCAAGGAGAGCATCAGCATGCCTGGCACAATAAAGGAGCCATAAGCAATGCCGTCCACTTCTTGAATACGAGAGCCTATGGCGGCACCAAATACAATGAAATAGAGCGCAGTAGAAATGACTGGCGAAGCAATAGACTGCCCGATGGTGCTAAAAAATCGTTTCATTTCATGGGCGTAAATGACCCGTATGGCTTGATAATTCATGATTATTTTTTTACTAAATCGACAAAAATTTCCTCTAATGAAGTTCGCTTAGAGCGTAAATTCATGAAAGGCACGGTGGTTTGAGACAATGTTTTTAGCAAGGTGGGGACGCACTCACCTTCTTCTGCAGTATTATAGTTATAAGTCAGTGACAAGTTATCCTCCGACAGTGTTAAATCAAACTTATGGAGCACTTCAGGAATGGCAGAAATGGGTTCGGATAGATATAAAATCAATTGTTGTTTGCCCATTTTTTGCATCAAAGATTGTTTTTCTTCAATCAAAATCAACTCACCATTGTTAATGACCCCAATGCGATCAGCGATTGCTTCGGCTTCTTCAATATAGTGCGTGGTTAAGATAACCGTGACGCCTTTAATCCGTAGGCGTTCAACCAATTTCCACATGTCCTTACGCAACGCCACATCAACCCCAGCCGTGGGCTCATCTAAAAATAGAATTTTGGGCTGATGAGACAATGCCTTAGCGATTAACACGCGGCGTTTCATACCGCCTGAAAGCGCGAGAATTTCGTCATCTTGTTTGTCTAACAGGGTCAGATCGGACAGTAATGATTTTAAATAGGCATCGTCGGGCGGCTTGCCAAAGAGTCCTCTGCTGTAGCGCACAGTATCGATCACATGATCAAAAGCGCCCAAGGTGAGTTCTTGCGGAACCAATCCGACCAGTTCTCTCGATTTTCGAAAATCCTTTCTATTGTCATATCCAGCAATGGTGACCGTTCCTGAAGAGGCATTGACAATGCCACATATGGTCGATATGAGTGTGGTTTTGCCAGCGCCATTTGGACCAAGCAAGGCTAAAATTTCCCCTTCTCTAATGTCGAAAGAAATGTTTTTTAGGGCTGTAAATCCTGAGGCGTAAACTTTATTGAGGGATTGAATAGAGACGATGTTATTCATGGCTGGCATTATAAGACAAGTGCTATTTTTCCGTATGATTACCTCCCCCGAATACGAGGGAGGCAAGCGCGCTCTTTAGACGATCGCGCAAATCACCCAGTTCGCATTTCGGCAACTTCCTCGGTGGTAAAGCTGAGCTGTTGATTGTCAATTGCAACGTAAATGGTCGTACCCGATGGGAAGTCCCCTTTTAAAATGCCCTCAGCCAATTTGTTTTCAATGGCCGTCTGCAACACACGTTTCAATGGTCTGGCGCCATAAACCGGGTCATAACCTTGCTCGGCCAACCATTCAATCGCTTCATCGCTCAAATTCAGTGTAATCTCCTTATCATTCAAGCGTGCTTGTAAGTTCTTCAGCTGAATGTGAATGATTTCCGACAAATGCGCTTTTTCTAAGCGATGGAATACCACTGTGTCATCAATTCGGTTGATGAACTCTGGCTGAAAGTAATTTTTAACTTCTTCCATAACGCTGTCCTTTAAAACGCTGTACGCTGTGTTCTCAGGCAAATGTTGTATTTGCTGAGCCCCCAAGTTTGAAGTCATAATAATGACTGTATTGCGAAAGTTCACCGTGCGACCTTGACCATCGGTTAGGCGGCCTTCATCTAAAATCTGCAACAACAAATTAAAGACGTCTTTGTGTGCTTTCTCAATCTCATCTAATAAAATCACGGCGTAGGGGCGACGGCGAATGATTTCAGTCAAGTAACCCCCTTCTTCATATCCTACATAACCTGGCGGTGCACCGATTAAACGCGCCACAGAGTGTTTCTCCATGAATTCTGACATGTCAATTCTAACGACAGCACTTTCGCTGTTGAATAAAAACGCCGCCAAAGCTTTGGTGAGCTCGGTCTTACCCACCCCAGTTGGTCCCAAAAATAAAAATGAACCAGTGGGTCGATTCGGATCTGACAATCCGGCCCGCGCACGGCGAATGGCTTGAGAAACTGCCGTGACAGCATTATCTTGGCCAATGACGTTTTGATGTAAGTGAGACTCCATTTGCAGCAATTTATCCTGTTCAGAGGACATCAATCGTTGTAGCGGAATGCCCGTTGATCGGGCCACAATTTCGGCAATCTCTTCTTCACCCACATCGTTTCTGAGTAATTTAAACCCGTCTTGTGGTGTGGTTTCTTTGCTGGCATTTTGGATCTTTTTCTCCAAAGCCGGAATGACGCCGTACATCAACTCCGATGCCTTGGCCAAATCATTTGACCGTTGCGCTTTTTCTAATTGCAACCGCGCTTTCTCCAAATCTTCTTTTGCAGTTTTTGCGCCTTCAACCAGTGCTTTTTCTGATTTCCAAATCGCTTCCAAGTCTGCATACTCTTGACTCAATTCTTCAATGCGCTGCTTGATTTCTCCTAAGCGTTTTTTAGAAGCGGCATCGTTCTCTTTAGCCAGAGCTTGCTGTTCTATTTTTAGCTGAATCAATGCGCGCTCTAAGCGATCCATTTCTTCAGGTTTAGAGTCAATTTCGACCCTTAATCGCGCAGCGGCTTCATCGATGAGGTCTATGGCCTTATCGGGCAAAAACCGATCGCTGATGTAACGTTGAGACAAGGTTGTTGCCGCAATGATCGCAGGATCTGTCACTTGGATGCCATGATGCACCTCATAGCGTTCTTTTAGTCCACGCAAGATAGCAATAGTGTCTTCGGTGGAGGGTTCTTGAACCAAAACCCTTTGAAATCGCCTTTCTAATGCGGCATCTTTCTCCATGTATTGGCGGTATTCATCCAGGGTGGTTGCGCCTATACAATGCAACTCACCTCGGGCCAAAGCCGGTTTTAACATATTGCCAGCATCCATTGAGCCCTCAGTTTTGCCTGCGCCAACCAAAATATGTAACTCATCGACAAACAGAATGATATTGCCTGCTTGGTCTTGCACGGCTTTTAGCACCGCTTTGAGTCGCTCTTCAAAATCCCCACGATATTTTGCCCCGGCGAGCAAAGCACCAATATCGAGCGATAAAACTTTCTTGTTGAGCAAACCATCGGGTACTTCTTGGTTGATGATTCGTTGAGCCAAACCTTCAACAATGGCTGTTTTACCTACCCCAGGCTCACCAATAAGAACGGGGTTGTTTTTTGTTCGTCTTTGTAGGACTTGGATGGTTCGTCTGATTTCCTCATCTCGACCAATCACAGGGTCTAACTTACCCTCCATGGCGGCGGCGGTTAAATCGATGGCATATTTTTCTAAGGCGCCTTTTTGATCGGTTTCATCTTGATTATGAGCGGCGCCATCTTGGTGGGTCACTTGAATGGCTTTGTTGAGGTTGTCAACGCTTGCCCCGCAGTCAGAAAGTAACTGAGCGACTTTGTGGTCTGATTGTGCCATGGCTAAAATAACCCATTCGCTGGACAAATAACTGTTGCCCGCCTTAGTGCTCAATTTTTCGGCTTGTAAAAGGATTTTATTGAGCGAGGGGCTGATGGGGATATGACTGACTGCTTCGCGAACCTTAGGCAATTCGTCCATGGCGCGCGCTAAGGATTTATGCAAACGACCTGATTGAACTTCAGCGAGTCGTAAAAGATTTTTTGCGCTCTCTGAAATTGAGAGTATCGCATGTAATAAGTGTATGGGTTCTATGGCGCTGTGATCTTTTTGATTTGCCAAAGATTGGGCTTCTATAAAACTTTTCTGTAATGGTGTTGTACACTTTTCAATATTCATAATAGGGAATTAGACTCCTTAATTTCATTTAACTTATATGTAATGTGGTTGTACTTAGCGTTTTTTCAAGTGATGATCCGTGCGATTATCTGGTGAATGTCTGAACTTTGGTTTGTAGAGCGCATCCCGTCATTTATTAGCCTTATGGTGGTTGAGGCTTTGATGCAAAGTCGAGTCATGAATACAGCAAGCCCAAACTTATTGAATGACAGCAGCTGTTATTGAAGGGAAGTTTTTAGTCATTAAAAACACGGCTATGACTTGAAAATTATCCAATAAGGGAGTAACATAGAAGCATATAAACGAGCTATTAAGGGAAAATACAATGTTAAAGCATGATGACGCACACTTTACAGTCTATCCAACCAATCGAGTGGTGGCTTTTCTAGACCAACGTGATAAAGCCGATGCTGCCGTTGAAAGCCTTAGAAAAAATGGCTATGATGACAATGAAATTGATGAATCTTTCGGCGAAGAAGGATTGCATTTTATTGATCCAGATGGGGAACATCATGGACTTTGGGCAAAATTTGTCCGCGGTTGGCAAAATCTGGCGCAAGGCGAGGAAAAGGCATTTTTCGATTTGGTGAAAGATGAACTTACCCAAGGTCACGTATTGGTCAGCGTGCCCGTAGAAACCGAAGATCAACGTTACCAAGCAGGGCAGTTGTTAAAAGACTGTGGCGCGCATGACATTCGTTATTATGGTCGTCTGGTCATCGAAGATTTAGAACCAAATTTAGAATAATAGCCAAAGAATCAACTTTCTGATTCATGAAGCCAACCTCCAACCACTTACAGTGGGGATTGCTTGTTGTTGCCCCACTGTGTTGGAGCGGAAATTTTGTCTTAGGGCGTTTGTTCTCTGGCGACATCGACCCCTATTCCTTGGTAGTCATTCGCTGGGGTGGTGCAACCTTGCTGTTTGCGCCTTTTTTCTTGACCGCACTCTATAAAAAACGCCATGTTTTGTACGAACATTGGAAAATGCTGTTGTGGCTGTCCTTCCTCGGTGTCAGCACCTACAATACATTGGTTTATATAGGCTTAAAAAGCACTTTGGCCTCTAATGCAGGCATATTAAACAGCACCATTCCAATTTTCACTTTGCTCTTAAGTGCGCTGGTACTTTCTGAAAAAATCAACAAAATGCAATTGTTTGGCATTGCGCTCTCCATCACCGGCGTGCTGGCGTTAATTTCAAAGCTTCAGCTGAGCGTCCTCTATAATTTCCGAATTAACGAGGGCGATTACTTTATTTTGATTGCCGCAGTTACCTGGGCCACCTATTCATTTTGTTTGCGCTATAGACCGGCTGCGTTGAGCGCATCCGAATTTTTCAGCGCCACGCTTTTGATGGGCACATTTTTCCTATTGATTCTTTGGGTATTCATGGATGTGGAATTTCCGCCCGTTCAAAATGCGTTATTAGGGTTTTATGGATACGTCATTTTGATCCCGTCTATTTTGGCATTCTTATCCTACAACCACTGCATTCAGGTATTTGGCGCCAACTTTACCAGCCAGAGCATTCATCTTATGCCCTTGTTTATTGCCATACTGAGCATCATTTTTTTGAACGAACAATTGGGCATGCATCATTTGATCGGCGCCATGCTCATTCTCAGTGGCATTGCCATCAGTCAATTTAAAAAAACACGTCCGAGTGGTTCAAAATGAAAGATACCCTTTACCGCAAGCCCTTGGCCAACCATGATTTTCAATTTGATGAAAAAGTGGCGGTGGTTTTTGAAGACATGGCTAACCGTTCAATTCCAGGTTATGGCGAAATATGTCAAGGCATCACCAGCATGGTACAAAACCATGCGCTGGATAAAGATTCATTGACGGTCTATGACTTAGGTTGCGCCACAGGCAGTTTGAGCTTGAGTCTGCTGACAGCCATCAAAAAACCCATCAAACTGATGGCCGTCGATTGCTCATCGGCAATGCTCAACCGTGCCAAAGCGCGCATTGAAAGTTTTAAGCAACAGCATGATATTCATTTTGTTGAGCAGTCCATAGAATCGTTAGAGATTAAAAAAGCTGATGTGGTGATTTTGAACTTCACTTTGCAATTCTTATCGCCGCAAAAAAGGGACGATGTGGTCCGTGCAATTTATGAGGCCCTCAATGACCAAGGTTTGCTCATTTTGTCTGAAAAAACCCATGTTGTTGATGCTGAGCAGCAGGCGCAACTACAAAAATTGCATTTAGATTTCAAACGTCATATGGGTTACAGTGAGTTAGAAATAAGCCAAAAGCGTCAGTCCTTAGAAAACATCATGCAAACTGAGACGCTTAAGATGCATATAGAACGCTTACAAAAAGCCCAATTTAATCACCCCGTTTGTTGGTATTACAATCGATCATTTGCCTCATTTGTGGCTTATAAATAAATACACCCACCCACTTTTATGGGGCAAGTTCAAAACAAATACCGAACAGAGGCGCTACACAGAGCAATAGATGCTTTTTAGTACATAAATGGGTACAATGGCGGTGGGGTGTTGACCCTTTACGGCTGAGCGTTGTAAAACCCGCCAGGTTCGAAAGAAAGCAACGGTAGCAGCTGCTGATGTGCGTTGAAGACTCGTTGACATCCCACCTTTAATCAAACACGCATCTGGTCATTGAGGACAACTGTCCGCATGATGACTTTCATAATGGCTGAATGCTCGCATTTTGTGTTCACTGTCATCAACCCTGCTGGAACAAAGATTTGTGTACCTCATGTGCGCAAAATTTACCGTGGATCGATCACCTGCATATTCCACCGCCAAAATATGTGGACGAAGTACATAGTTTATTTTTTTTCGATCCACCCGTTCAACAATGGATTCATCAATACAAGTACGGTGGAAAATTATTTTATGCCAAGTTGTTCAGTCAGCTGATGCAGACCCAACTGGTGCCACATTTCTTGGTTGAAACATTGATGGCCGTTCCAATACACAGCAGTAAGTTGCAGGAACGTGGTTATAACCAATCATATGAAATTAGCCGTCTCTTATCGAAATCCTTGGATCTTGCAGATCATTCTCACGGCTTGATTCGAACGAAAAAGACCCTTAGTCAGACAGGCTTAAAAGCAAAAAAACGACGATCTAACGTTCGAAATGCCTTTGCATGCTTGACTAATGCGCAAGTTGAGCAAGGCGTTCTATTGATTGATGATGTGATCACCACGGGTTCTACCGTCAGTGCCATTGCTCAAACCATACGCAAAGAACACCCTCGAAGTTTCATTCAAGTTTGGACCATCGCTTCTATGTTGCGATAAATCAATGAATGTTTGATCACTGGGTAGGACTGAACGAAATGATTGCCCGACATCCTTCGCAAGCAAGCATGGAACGTCATATAATTGAACCATGATTCGACCCAGTGTTTTTATTGTTGCTGCCTTAGGTATTGGCTGTATGGCCATGTCTGATCAAACTTCAAAAATAAAGACGGTGCCTGAACTTGTCCAGCAGATGGATACCCCTCTTACAGATAAAGAATTAATGAGCGAGGAAAAGGCGTTTTTGGGCGTTGGGCTAAGGGTTATAGACGTCGATAAGATTTCAGATGGCACCATTAAAAAAGGCTACAAGGTCACGATTGTATTGCCCAATTCAGCCGCGCACCGCGCTGGGATGTTGCGTGATGACATCATTCTAAAGTACGACGACAAAGTTTTGGACGATGTGGCAGAGAAGAAACAGTCGTCGGCATTGCGTGAATACCTTTTTGAATTTAAGAAAGTGGGTGCAAAGATCACCTTGGATGTGGTGCGATTAAGTCGCTTTTTGGTCGATGAAGCCGGACAGAAACAACCTTTTATAGAGTCAGAAATCACCGAAAAATTTGAACATAAGGGCGTTGATGAGCAAGTTAAGATCACTTTGGAAAAACAGAAAAAACGCCAGAAAATTGTGGCAACACTGGGACTGAAAGTTCAAGGAAAAGTCACCGATTTGCCCAAACCCGAACAATTAATGCCCCAAGACAAAACTCTGAAGGCTAAGTACGGTGAGCAAGCCCTGACCCTAATTCATGCAACTGGCTTGACCGATGAGTGGAATGATTTGCGCTACCGCTATGCCAAGGATGAACTTTGGCAAGGGCAAGCCGATGGCTTATGCCGCAAAGATGCTTTTCAGTACATGCGCTTAAAACCCCACAAATCGCTGGCAGCCAATCATTATTTGGCAGATCAACTATTACAATCTCAAGACGCTTTTCCACTCATGGATCGCTGGATGTTGGACAGCGCTTCACCTCAAACCCTAATCACTTGGCAAGCTGAGAATTTATCTGAATTGATGGATCAACTGATCGAACACATCAATCGCATTGGCAAATTACGAGATCAGGCTTTTGCGGCGCTCGATAAAGACCAACAACATCAATTAGCCGACTTATCAAAAAAAGTGGCTGATCGTTTTTCTCAAAGCTTTTACATCAATCTCGGCAAGGGCGACGAATTGGCCCTTCATCGGCAAAACCAAAACTTTTTTGAGTTGATTCAGCAGGTTGATTTAAGCAAAATGTTGACTGCTGGGAAGATGATTAAACAACTCAATGACAAGAAACTGATGGCATTAATTGAGGCGCTCATTGAAAAAGAACGCCCTGACCCGCCATTATTCTATGAAACCGTCATGATGAAAGACAGCAGCTATGGCAAAGTCATCATTGGTGGCAAAGGTGATAACACCTATAGAGAACGCGTCGCGCTGTTGATTGATGTAGGCGGCAATGACTGGTATTTTGGTGTGAATCATGCTGACCCACAAAACAAAGTGTCGGTCGTTATCGACCAAGCGGGCGATGATAAGTATTATGCAACCTCCGATTTTGCGCAAGGGGGCGCATTAATGGCGGTTAGTGGCTTGTTTGATTGGGCAGGTAATGACATTTATTTGAGCAAAAATTTTGCCCAAGGCATGGCCTGGATTGGCGTGGGCCTGCTACAGGATGATGCAGGGGATGACCGCTACAACGTACATCAATATGGGCAGGGCAGTGCATTTTTTGGATTGGCGCAATTGGTCGATGATGCAGGGGATGATCGCTATAGCGGCTCGCTTTATGTGCAAGGCGTCGGCGGAACCTGTGGTATGGGCCTCATACTAGATGGAAGCGGTGATGATGAGTATATCTCGGGTACGCATAAACCATCATCCTACGGCACCCAAGGCATTTTTCAAGGCGCTTCGCAAGCGGTGGGTATTGGATTTAGAGGCTATGCCAGAGGCGGTATTGGCGTATTGTTGGATCAAGCGGGCCATGATCAATATCAGACAGGGAATTTTAGCTTAGGGACTGGCTATTTCTTCGGATTAGGGCTGTTGTATGAAGGCTCTGGTGATGACATTTATTTGGCCTCGCGCTATGGTGTGGGTGCTTCGGCCCATTCAGCCATTGGAGCATTTATAGAGATGCAAGGCAATGATCAATATTATGCCAATAATGTGGCCATTGTCGCGGCCGCTTGGGACATTAGTTTGAGCTTATTTGCTGATTATGCAGGCAATGATCGCTATTTTCGAAGCCACCATAATTTTAATGGAGGCATCGCCTCGCATAATGGATTTGCTTTAATGGTTGATGATCAAGGGGATGATATTTATACTTTGAGCACACCCTCCGTGAGCAATGATTATCACGGCGGATGGAGTTTTGCTTTTAGATTTGATCAAGCCGGTCAAGATGAGTATCAATTAATGGGTCAAAATAATGATTTATCTTCTAAGTCTTATTTTGGTTTTACTTTGGATTGGGAGGCAACAGCACAAGATTTTCATCAGCAATTGCACCATAAATTTTCGGATGATCTAAAGCGTTCAATTGAAGCCCTTGAGGCGACCGAAGACACACCATGATTCACATCGTCTTGTATGAACCCGAGATCCCATCGAATACTGGCGCCATCATCCGATTGGCAGCAAATACAGGGTCTCAATTACATTTAATCAAACCTTATGGTTTTAGTTTAGAAGATAAAAAATTGCGCCGAGCTGGTTTGGATTATCGCGAATACATGACTTTAATAGAGCATGATTCGTTAGCAGATTGCTTACTGACTTTAGCAGACCTACCCGTCTATGCTCTGACCACAAAAACCGACCAATTGATTCAAACCATGCGCTTTGAAAAAAACTGTGTTGTGTTATTTGGTTCGGAAACCAAAGGTTTGGGGGCTGAAAATTTAGCCAACATTGACGCAAACCGACATTGCCGACTGCCCATGGTGGCGAATAGCCGCAGTTTGAATTTGGCCAATGCTGTCAGTGTGGTGGTTTACGAAGCATGGCGCCAGCAAGCTTTCATCGGAGGCGAATGAATGAGCAGTCAAAACTTATATTTTCAGCCAAATTGAAATGCCCGTTCAACCAAGTTTTAATAGCGCAAGGTTGCTGTTGCGGCCACTGACAAAGCAAGATGCACTAGTCATTCAACAGCTGGCCAATGATCAACGCATCGCCAGTGTGACCGCATCCATTCCTTATCCCTATCCACAAGGATTGGCCAGCCAATGGATTGCGCAAACTCAGCAAGGTTGGCTTGAGCAAAGCGAGGTGTCTTTCGGCATTGTGCTTCAATCTTGCAATAGGCTGATAGGCACTTTTTCATTGTTAAACATTCGATCAGATGAGGCTGAAATAGCTTATTGGCTCGGCGTTGATTACTGGGGCAAAGGCTACGCCACAGAAGCCTGTCAAACCATGGTTGACTACGCTTTTGAGGGTTTAAACTTCAGGAGAATCAAGGCGCGGGTATTGGTGCGCAATAGTGCTTCGAGCAAGATGTTGACTCGCTTGGGTTTTCGCGTCGCTGGAGAAGGACGTTCGGTCTGCGGCTATAAACAGTTATGCGAACCCATTATTATTTACGAACAACTCAATACAAAGCCAAGGCCAATCGAGTAGCAGAAATGCTTGAGGGGATTGATTTTAGTGTCAGTTCAATTGTACAAAGCATGATTTCAAGGTAAAATGATCGTTTATGTCAGGGCTGTGCGCATGTTTGTACACAAGTTCTGAGCAAACGTTTATTCTGTGGGCATCGAAGGTTCAGCCTAAACAAGTATGATTTGCTTTCATACTGGCTAACCGCCCATTCATCAACCTCATACAATAGGATCATTCAATGGAAGCACCGAACTTTAAAGCATTATTATTAAATCAAGAAGACAAAAAAACCTTATCCTCAGTGGCAACATTGACGGCAGATAACCTGCCAGAAGGCGATACTTTGGTCAAGGTGTCTTACTCATCTATCAATTATAAAGATGCACTCGCTGTGACAGGCAAAGGCAAAATCATTCGTGAATTCCCATTTGTGCCTGGCATTGATTTGGTCGGAGAAGTGGTTGAAGGCGGCGATGACCGGATCAAACCTGGTATGAGCGTGATCTTAACTGGCTGGGGCGTTGGCGAAAATCACTACGGTGGTTTTGCTGAATACGCTTGCTTAAAAGCCAAATGGTTGGTTGAAACACCCGCATCACTTGCAGGCGATCGCAGTATGGTCATAGGCACAGGTGGATTGACTGCCGCTCTTTGTGTACAGCGAATTTTGGACGCTCAAGTCAAACCCGATTCAGGCCCCGTTGTGGTCACTGGCGCCAGTGGCGGTGTGGGCAGTTTTGCTGTACGACTCCTAGCCAAAATGGGTTATGATGTGCACGCGGTGAGCCGACCAGAAGCCACAGAATATTTGCAAAAATTAGGCGCAAGCACGGTCATTGATCGCGCAGAATTTGGCACAGATGCCCGTCCATTGGAACGTCAAAAATGGGTGGCTGGAGTCGATACGGTTGGCTCCAAAACATTGGCACGCATTCTGGCAGAAGCCAATTATGGTTCGACCATCACCATGTGTGGCTTAGCGGGTGGATTTGACCTGACAACCACAGTCATGCCTTTTATCTTAAGAGGTGTCAATCTGGCTGGTGTTGATTCGGTTTCCGCGCCGCTGTCGGTCCGTGAGGCAGCTTGGCAACTATTGGCAAAACATTTAAGCGATTCAGATTATGATGCGATTCGCTCGGAAAGCATTGGATTAGAAGAAATTGCGGCCCATTGTGAAAAAATGCTCGCTGGTCAACACCAAGGTCGCGTTGTTGTTGCGCTTTAATGGCGTATTTTGCGACGTGTGATTCTTCTGGGGTGTATGTTGTAGATACACTCTACTATCGTCCTCTACACACCGCTTGTTACGTCGTTGAATCTCAAGGTGAACTAGCCATTTTCGATTGCGGCGTTAATCGCAGCGTCGCAGTCATTTTAGATTTTCTCAAAGCCAAAGGATTTTCGCCTGAGCAAGTTCGCTATGTGATCCCCTCACATGTTCATTTGGATCATGCGGGCGGTACGGGGCAGTTAATACAGCATTTACCAAACGCCACAGTCCGAATTCATCCAAGCGGTGAGAAGCATTTGTTGGATCCCAGCCAGCTGATCGCTGGCACGATGGGCGTTTATGGTGAGAAATTCACCCAAGAAACCTATGGTGTGGTTCAACCCATTGAACCCGATCGAATAGCGCCACTCGATGATGGTGCGGTCTTGACAGTGGGTCATCGTTCACTTGAAGTTATTTATTCACCAGGTCATGCGTGGCATCACTTGAGTCTTTTTGATTCAACCAGTGGCATACTATTGGCAGGCGATTCAATGGGCGCGCGTTATAACAGAAATGCGGACATTGCTTCTTTTCTGTTTCCAATTACGCCACCCAGCCAATTCAAACCCGAAGTGATGATTGAAACCATCAAGAAGCAACATAACACCCAAGCAAAATTTTTTGCTCTGGCGCATTTTGACCTCATACCGAATGATAAAGCACTGATCAATCTTCTGGTTCAGCGTATTGAAGAAATCGTCAGTTTTACAGAGAGATTTTCAAATCAGTGTACACGAATCGAAGTCATCCATGCCCTGAAAGACAAATTCAGGCAGTGGTTGGGTCAGCAAATGGCCGAACCTCAACTGAGTCAAGTCATGGCTTTTTGTGAACCCGACATGTTCATCAGTGGCAGCGGTGTTGCCCATTGGTTACAAAAACAAGCGTCATAGTATCAAGGGCAAAAACAGGAGCAAAATATCAATTTTGAGGACAACTAAATGAATGCAGTAGCGGTTTGGCAACCGACAGAGCAATCGATTCAGCAAAGCAATTTGCTTGCATTTATGCAATATTGTCAACAGCGCTTTAAACTTGAATTGGCGACCTACGATGATTTATATCAGTGGTCAATCACCGATTTTGAGGCATTTTGGCAAGCGTTTTATGATTACAGCGGCATTGTGGCTGAAGGACAATGTCAAGCGGTTTACAGCAAGGGTGGAACCCCCATCGATGGCGCGTGGTTTTCTGGCATTTGCTTAAATTTTGCCGAAAACCTTCTCAAATATGCGCATCACAATCCCGATGATGTTGCCATCTACTTTCAAGCAGAATCCGTGGTTGAGAAAAGCCTCACCTGGGGCGCATTAGTCGCCCAAGTGTCCCAAGTACAACAAATCCTTCGCGCCCAAGGTTTTAACAAAGGCGATTGCGCAGCAGGGGTTATTGGCAATTGCCCAGAAGCTGTGGTTGCCATGCTCGCTGTGACCTCACTCGGAGGTATTTGGACAGCATGCTCGCCCGATTTTGGTGAAGCGGCCATATTGGAACGATTCAGCCAAACGCAACCCAAAATTTTATTTGCCCATAATGGCTACTACTACAATCAAAAACAAATTGATTGTCGCGCTAAAATTCAAAACATTGCCTCAAAAATCGCCGCGCTTAAGCACACCATTTGGGTGACGCTTGTTCCCTTAGAGTTACCTGATGGGCTCAGTTATGAAGCGATCACCCAATCCACTGAAGTTCGGCCGCTTCGGTTTGACAAGGTGGCATTCAATGACCCAGTTTACATCATGTATTCGTCGGGTACCACTGGTGCCCCAAAATGCATTGTGCATGGGGCGGGTAATGTACTGATACAGCATTTAAAAGAACACCGTCTGCACTGTGATATAAAGCCCAAGGATCGTGTTTTTTACTTTACCACCTGTGCTTGGATGATGTGGCATTGGCAAATCAGTGCATTAGGCAGTGGGGCGAGTATCGTGTTGTACGAAGGATTTCCACTGGTTCATCGGTCGTCTAATCTGTTTGAATATGCTCAGCGGGTTGGGGTGACACATTTTGGCACATCGGCAAAATATATCAATACCTTGGCCAAAGATAAGGTCAACATCAAGGACAGTCAACCCCTTGAGTGCTTACGGCAAATATTGGTCACAGGTTCACCCTCGTCGGTGGCTGATTTTGAGTATGTGTATAGTCACATAAAATCCAGCGTTCATCTTGCTTCTATTTGTGGAGGCACCGATATTTTGTCTTGTTTTATATTGGGCTGTCCGATCTTGCCAGTTTTCCCGGGTGAAATTCAAGTGAGAGGCTTGGGTATGGCTGTTCAAGTGTTTGACGACGACGGCCGTCCATTGGTACAACAGAAAGGTGAACTGGTATGCACCCTACCATTTCCTTCGATGCCCGTTTATTTTTGGGGGGAAACTGGACGTGAGCAATATCTATCAGTTTATTTCAAAAAATTTGAGGGCGTTTGGACGCACGGCGATTACATTGAGCTCACCAATCATCAGGGGGTGATCGTTTATGGTCGCTCTGACACCGTGTTAAACCCTCAAGGCGTACGAATTGGCAGTGCCGAGATTTACCAACAAGTCGATCAATTTGATGAAATAACAGAATCCGTCGTGGTCGCCCACGAACAAGACCAAGATGTGCGTATCGTTTTGTTTGTTGTTATGGCGAACAGCCATGCTTTAGACAATCAACTCAAGCAAGCGATTCAGCAAAAAATTCGCCAATCGTGCTCGCCCAGACACGTGCCTTCGGTTATTTATGCCGTGCCAGATGTCCCCAAAACACGCAATGGCAAATTATCAGAAATAGCGGTAAAATCGGTCATCCATGGAAAGTCAGTTAAAAATATAAATGCGTTGTTGAATCCTGAATGCTTGAAACATTTTGTCTTGTAACGTTTTAATGACAATACGTCAACTCGGTTAAGCGCGTTTATATGCTGCGACAAGATAATACCATGCTTTCCATTGGCGTCATGCTGATCGCCATGATGATGGTTTCATTTGCCGACGCCTTGGTCAAAAAATATGGCGCACATTTCACCTTGTGGCAAATCTTTGTATTACGGTCTCTGATCAGTTTACCTGTGTTGATCATCCTCATCAAAGGATGGCAAAGAAGCACGTCATTATTCCCTCAGAACATGGTGGCGAACTTAGTCAGAAATGCCTTATTGCTGTGCGCTTGGTCAGCCTATTATGTGTCCATTCAAGTTGTGCCCCTGTCTATTGCCGCGGCGGTGTTTTACACCTTACCCCTATTTGTCAATCTGTTCAGTTGGTTGTTTTTAGATGATCGCATCAACTATAAAAATTGGATTGCATTCGTCATTGGATTTATTGGCGTGTTGTTGGTCATCCAACCCAACTCAAGTGATTTTAGTTATTATGCGTTATTGCCTTTGTTTTCATCGATTGTGTATGCAGTGGTCATCATCATCACAAGATCGTATTGTCGGCAAGAAAATCCAGCCGTGTTAACGGTGTATTTAAATATTTTTTACATCATTGTGGGTGGGCTGGCCAGTATATTGTTGCCTTTGATCGATTGGTCTCCGACCGTCATTTCGGAACATCATTTTATATTGGGTCAGTGGTCTGAAGTGACCCTGATGCTGGTCGGTGTGCTGGCAGTCATGGCTATTATTGGCAGCATTGGACAAATTGGCGAAACATTTGCTTATCAGATTGGTCACCCAGCCATCGTTGTTACCATCGATTTTACTTATATTATCTTTGCGATTATTTGGGGCATTTTATTGTTTTCATCCAAACCAGATTGGATCGCAATCATTGGCATTGTTGCCATTACCGTCGGTGGGGTTGTGGCCATTCTCAGTAAGGAATCCGATCAATAATGTCGCCTTTCCTCTGAGGGCTGCAAGTGTTGTCCAGTACCATAGCAGCGGTTTCTGAACTAGAGACCTTTCAAGCGTTTCGATTAGTTTAATATGATTTTTTGGTTCGGGTTATTGCTCAATAAATCAAGATATTGTTTGCGCGATATCAGCGTACCGCCCAATAATTTTAAATGATCGGATTCTACCTGCCCATCGATGCAGGTCCAGTTCAGTTCTTGTGCTTTTGCCATCAATGCCATAAACGCCATTTTTGAAGCACCTTCAATTTTTGAAAACATCGAATCACCAAAAAACATATGGCCAATACCGAGTCCGTACAACCCACCGACTAAGTGCTTACCTTGCCAGACTTCAATGCTGTGCGCCCAGTTTTGCAGATGTAATTGTTGATAAACCCTTAAAAAATTCTGAGTAATCCAAGTGTCGCAATCGCTTGCACGAGGTTGTTGACAACCGTGCATAACTTGCTCAAATGCTTGATTGAACGTGATGTGCAAAGCATTTGCTTTTTTATTCAGGCGTCGAAGACTGCGTGATGCCTGCCACTGGTTGGGTATAAAAACCATCCGAGGATGTGGCATAAACCAATAAAATAAATCATCGGATTCGTACCAAGGGAAAATGCCTTGTTGATAGGCGCTTAAAACACGGTTTGCCGTTAAATTTTCAGTAACGGCGATGAGATTTAAATAGTTAGAATGTTCGTGATTTAAAGTTGGAAAATAACTTTCAGGCGCATCTTTCGGAATGAATTCTGCTAAGGGCATGGTGACATCAAGTGTGCAAAAATTATGATAGCTGATCCAAATATTTCTCGGCATCCAAAGCCGCCATACAACCCGTACCTGCAGATGTAATGGCTTGACGATAAATATGATCGCTGACATCACCCGCAGCAAATACGCCTTCAACACTCGTGGCGGTGGCATTGCCATTAAGCCCGCTATTGACGACAATGTAATTATTTTTCAACACCAGTTGATTGTTAAATAGATCGGTGTTGGGGCTGTGACCAATTGCGATAAATACGCCCATGAGTTCAATCGACTGGGTCGCACCATCTTGTATGGACGCTAAGCGCACACCGGTGACACCACTGTCATCGCCAAGCACTTCATCCAGGGTGTGGTTCAGCACCAATTCAATGCGACCTTCTTCGACTTTATTCATCAGTTGTGTGATGAGGATTTTTTCCGCTCTGAATTGGTCTCGACGATGAACCAAGAAAACTTTTTCTGCAATGTTTGAGAGGTATAGCGCCTCTTCAACGGCTGTATTGCCACCGCCAATCACAGCAACCTTTTGATTGCGATAAAAGAAGCCATCACAGGTGGCGCAGGCAGAAACGCCGCGCCCTTTGAATTGCTCTTCAGAAGGCAGGCCCAAATACATAGCCGAAGCGCCCGTGGCGATGATGAGCGCATCGCAACTGAATTTGCCTGTATCGCCTTGTAGTTCGAAGGGTCGTTCGGATAAATCAACGTGATTGATATGGTCAAAGATAACTTCTGTGCCAAATCGTTCGGCGTGTTTGAGCATTCGATCCATCAGTTCTGGACCTTGTACGCCAGCATGATCGCCAGGCCAGTTGTCAACATCGGTGGTTGTGGTCAATTGTCCACCCTGTTCAATGCCGGTAATGAGGGTTGGTTCTAAATTAGCGCGAGCGGCATAAACGGCTGCTGAATAACCTGCTGGGCCGGATCCTAAAATAATGAGTCGATGGTGGTTCATGGGTTCTTTCTCTGTGGATGGAATGGCTATTTTACGTTATCCCTCAGGCGATAACATATTGATTATTTCGGTGAGTTGGTGATAGCGTTGTTCAAAGGTGTCACTCGATTGTTGAATGACCAAAGTGGTGGCATTTCTCAAGCGCCAATGCTCTGGATTTTGTTGTATTTGACGGATAAGCACTGGCGTATTTATGGGGGCATCTGTTTTAAATTGCAGTTGCAGCTGCTGGTCATTGGCATAAATTTTTTCTAAACCGATGGATCTGGCCAAATGTTTGAGCAGATGTGTTTGGAAAAGATGCTCACACTCATCGGGCAAACGCCCGTAACGGTCGATTAACTCATGGCGAATGTCCAATAATTGATCGGTGTCGTGCGTTTGATTGATTCGTTGATACAAATTTAAGCGGGTTGGCACATCATCAATATAATCCGCGGGAATCAAAGCATTGACGCCTAAGTTTAATTCCAATGGTTTGGCTTGTACAGGGGCATCGGATTGAAGGTCTTGATCGCTCATATTATTGATGGCGCGCTCTAACATTTCCATATAAAGATTAAAGCCGATGAGCTGAATGTGTCCTTTTTGTTGGTCTCCCAAGAGTTCACCCGCACCTCGAATTTCTAAGTCTTGGATGGCCAATTGAAATCCAGAACCCAGGTCTTGTGCTTTGGCAATGGTATCCAAGCGTTTGCGTGCATCGCCTTTGAGTAATGACAGACTTGGCACGAACAAATAGGCGTAGGCTTGGTGGTCAGAGCGACCGACTCGACCCCGCAATTGATGCAACTGCGCTAATCCAAATTTATCTGCTCTGTTGATGATGATGGTATTGGCGTTTGGAATGTCAATGCCATTTTCAACAATGGTGGTGCACAGTAAGACTTGCTGATGCTGATGATAGAATGCCTCCATTACAACTTCCATCTCTTTTTCTGGCATTTGGCCGTGGGCAATGCCCACATCCAAATCAGGCATAAGCTCCAACAAGGTACGGCGCATTCTTTCTATGCTGCTGATGTCGTTATGGATGAAGAATACTTGTCCACCTCGGTAAATTTCACGCGAGATGGCTTCTTTAATGAGGGCTTGATCCCATTCACGGACGAAGGTTTGTATGGCGACTCGATTGGGGGGTGGGCTGGCAATGATGGAAATATCGCGCAGTTTTGAAAATGCCATATTCAGCGTGCGGGGGATGGGCGTTGCTGTCATTGTTAAGATATTGACTTCGGCGCGCATGGCTTTAAAGCGTTCCTTTTGTTTGACGCCAAAGCGGTGTTCTTCGTCAATAATCACCAATCCCAATTGGCAGAATGTCACATCAGGTTGTAACAAACGGTGGGTGCCAATCAGCACTTCTAATTGATTATTAGCCAGTGCTTCTAAGGTTTTTTTATTGGTGGCATTGCTTTGCAATCGTGACACCAAGCCCACACGGATGGACCAATGACTAAAGCGATCGCTGATATTTTGATAGTGCTGATTGGCCAACAGCGTGGTGGGCACCAATATGGCCACTTGTTTGCCTGCCATGGCGGCGATGAAGGCGGCTCGAATGGCAACCTCTGTTTTGCCAAATCCCACATCGCCACAAACCAGTCTATCCATAGACTTGATTTGCGCCAAATCGTCAATGACGGCTTGAATGGTCTGAGCTTGGTCGGGTGTTTCTACAAAACTAAATTCGTCAGCGAAGCGGGGGTAGTCGTCGGTGACCTCAATGCCCAATCCTTCACGTGCTTCCCGTTTGGCGTAAACTTCCAATAATTGTGCGGCAACGTCTTCGGCTTTTTTCTGAGCTTTTTCTTTTTCCTTATTCCAACGGGTTGCGCCGAGTTTGTGCAAGGGCGCCAAGTCAGAGTTCCCCACATAAGGGCTGAGCAGGTCAAGGTCATGAATGGGCAAGTAAAATTTATCATTGTCGGCATAGAGCAGGCAAATGAAATCTTGCATTTGCCCGTTGATGTCTAATGTTTGTAATCCATTGAATCGACCAACGCCTTGGTCGGCATGGACCACTGGGGCACCAAGCTCCAATTGACTCAAATTATGCAATGCTGTTTGGAAATCGTGATGCACTCGGCGTTGCATGTTAACGTGTTTGGGCTCAACCATGGCCTCATCGCCAAACAACTCATATTGAGTGAGTACAAGTCGTGACTGGTCCTTATCGAAAAAGCCGCGCAAAAATGGCGCGATCATCAGGCTCACCCCTTGCTTTTCAACGTTCATCAGTAAGGCATCTTGCCAGCGTTCTACTTGTTGGGAAACAACGCCCAACTGCCCAAATGCGCGCTGACAATGCTCCAATGAGCGACGACTTTCTAAACAACAAATGATGTTTTGCGCTTTTAAGTCACTTAGATTAATCAATGTTTGGATGCCATTAATGGCATTGGCACCAATGGGACGCAAGGGGGCATTGACGGTGTGTTGAGCGATGGTTTGGCGTGCTGTGTGCAATGAGGTATGAGGCCGTTCGGTCAAGGTTGCCTTCAATAATTTCGGTTCAAAAAATAAGGTTTCAGGTGGCAAACTCGGTTGAGCGAGTGACCGACGATTGTTATATCGGTCTTGGCAGTCTTTGTAAAACCGTTTGGCGCCAAGCCACACGCCCTCACAAATAATATGATGGGCTGTCGGTTGTAAATAATTCAACAGCGATTCACACCCATTGGGATGGAGCCACGGAATGAAGGCCTCAATGCCCATAAAGGGTTTACCATCACTGATCGATTGATAAATATTGGAACGACTGTCAACTTCAAAATGATCGATGAATTGATTTCTAAAGTGGCGAATGGCGTCGGCGGTTAAGGTAAACTCGTGTGCGGGCAGCAGATCTATTTTGGTGACATGCTCAAGTGTGCGCTGAGTATCTGGGTTGAATATCCGAATGTTTTCAATTTCATCATCAAAGAATTCAATCCTAAAGGGTAAGTGCTGCCCCATGGGGAACACATCAAATAAGAATCCCCTCGAAGCAAATTCACGGGGTTGTTCCACTGTTTGGGTACGCACATATCCCGCTTTGCCCAAGCGCTCAATAAAGGTTGCAATGTTTAATTTGTGGCCGACTTCAAACTGAAATTGCTCGCCCGCCAACCACGAGGTGGGGGGTAAATAGTGCATGAATGTCTGAACGGCCACAATCAAGCACAATGGCTGTCCATTGACCAAATCGGCCAATACAGAAAGGCGCTTTGACACCAGATCGGCGGGTGGAGAAAAAGCATCATAAGGCAAAATTTCACGATCAGGAAACAACACGATCTTACAATCGGGGCGGAGCATTTGCAGTTCGCTCTCCAATCGCTTAGCCGCATGAATGTCTTTGGCAATAATCAGTGTTTGCTGATTTGGCGCCAGTGATTGTGCAATTTGATAGCCTTCAGCGCCTTGGGGTACGAGTCCGATGTGGTTAATCATAAAGATTTTTGTCAAATATTAATGGTTTTATGGACACTGAAAAGACTGACTGGGTCGTATATGAATGGCATCCATTGATTGCGCAAAACGCGGAATCACGAGTCCGGTCTTGTCGTTCATGCGCGCATGAACGACGTTCTTTGCACTATAGGATCAGGGCGCTTTCCTTTCATTTTCCAATGCAGAACTTGGTGAAAATATCACCCAACAAATCATCTGCCAATACTTGCCCTGAAATCTCACCAAGCGCAGTAGCGGCCAAGGACAGTTCTTCTGCCAACAATTCTCCCTGACGTTGTTGTAAAAGTTGGTGTGCGCTTTGAAGATGGTTGGTGGCGCGTTCTATGGCTGATAAGTGGCGACTGCGGACGCTGTACAAACCTTCTTGCGGCTTGTAATCAACCGTGGCGCAAATCCGATGTTTGAGTTCATCTAAGCCAATGCCCGTCTTGGCAGAAATGACCATGGCATCGGCGGGCACAACAAAATCATTGTGCAAATCGAGTTTATTAAATACCTTAATGAGCTTATCTTCAGGGAGTTCAAGGTTCTGCCAAATTGGATTGGATTCACCCGCTTCGGCTAATACCAGGACGAGGTCTGCTTGGTTGATGCTATGCCAAGCTCTTTTGATGCCTTCTTGTTCAATGGCATCATCGCTGTTTCGTAAACCAGCGGTGTCGTTGAAATGCACACTGAGCCCCTGTATTTGCACAGTGACTTGAACCACATCTCTGGTTGTGCCAGCTGTTTCAGAGACGATGGCACTGTCTCGTTCGGTTAATGCATTGAGCAAACTTGATTTGCCGACATTTGGTTGACCGATGATGGTCGCTTCTATCCCCTCGTTTAAACGTTGCCCACTTTGTGCACTATGGGACAGTGCTTGCAAGGTTTGTTGCACTTGATTAAAGTTGTTACGCAGGTTTTGGTCTGAAAGGAAGTCAATTTCTTCTTCGGGAAAATCAATGGCCGATTCAACCCAAATCCTGAGAGAATGAATTTGTTCTGTGAGCGAAGAAACTTCGCGATTGAATCCGCCTTGTAAACTGTTTTGGGCGGCCTTGGTCGCTTGTTCCGAGCCAGCATGAATCAAAGCCATAATGGCTTCTGCCTGATCTAGGCTGAGTTTGTCATTGAGAAAAGCGCGTTGGGAAAATTCACCCGCTTGGGCGGCTCCTGCCCCCAATTCAAATAACCTTTGCAAAATACGATTGAGAACAATGGGCCCGCCATGCGCTTGTATTTCTATGATGTCTTCGCCAGTAAATGAATTGGGCGCTGGGAACGACAACAACAGACCCGAATCAATAATGATTGAGTCAGCATCATAAAAATTGGCATGGTGGGCGTATCGAGGCTTGGGGCGTATTTGGCTGATCTTTTGGCCGATGGTCAGCGCTTTCTTGCCACTGATGCGAATGATTCCAATACCGCCAAATCCGGGCGGGGTTGCAATGGCAGCAATGGTGGTATTAGAAGGTTCCAAAACGAATTTAGATTGTTAGAAAAACACTAAGATGTTTGGTTCATCCTCAGTGGAAGCTATTCCCCTCGTTCAACGCGCTTGGTGATGGCCCATTGTTGAGCGATGGAAAGGATGTTATTGGTCACCCAATAAACCACCAGTCCAGCAGGGAAAAATAGGAAAAACACGGTAAATACGACGGGTAGGAATTGCATCACTTTGGCTTGAATGGGGTCGGTAGGAGCCGGGTTTAGACGCTGTTGAAACCACATGGAAATGCCCATCATCAGAGGCAAAATAAAATAAGGGTCAGCGATGCTCAGATCGTGGATCCATAAAATAAACGGCGCTTGGCGTAATTCAACGCTTTCAATAAGTACCCAATAGAGGCTAATGAACACGGGAATTTGCACCAAAACGGGTAAGCACCCACCGAGTGGGTTGACTTTTTCTTCTTTGTAGATGCTCATCATCTTTTTATTCAAAGCCTGCTTGTCATCACCGTATCGCTCTTTTAACTGCTGAATGCGTGGTGTCAGCTTGCGTAATTTCGCCATTGATCTATAGCTTTTTTCTGACAATTTAAAGAACAGCAACTTGATCAGTAGGGTGACAATAATGATTGAAAAGCCCCAATTACCCACCCAAGATTGGATGTTTTTTAACAACCAAAAGACGGGGGCAGCAATGACGTGAAATACCCCATAATCAACGGCAAAATCCAAGGCCTCATGAACTTCAACCAATCTTTTCTGTTCGGTCGGTCCAACAAAAAAAGTTTGTTCATAGTTGCCGACACTGCCGGGTGCTACGGTGATTTTTTGACCTCTATAACCGACGTAAAATCGATCTTCAATTTTTCGAGCATAGAGTTTGACGGATTCATTTGGATTAGGGATGATGGCGGATAAAAAGTAGTGTTGTAGCATGGCCAACCAGCTGTCGGTCACATCACGATTTAAACTTTCGTGGGTTTGACCATTGCCACCTTCAATGTCATCAAAGTCTATCTTTTGGTATTTATCTTCAGGGGTATAGACCGCTGGACCTGAATAGGTGTAGATGAAATTTTGTGATTCGTCAGGCGGCCGCTTACGCATAATTTGAGCGTAGGGATTGCCGTGCCAGTTTTCCTCGGAACTGTTTTCTATGGTGGTATTGACCGTAATGGCGTAGCTGTCGGGTTTGAAAATAAATGTTTTGGTGACCTTTATGCCGTCTTTTTGCCAAGTGAGGGGCACCTCTAAGGTTTGTCCAGGGGTTGATTTATAGTTTTTTTGAGGGCTGGTAAATGGACTGTTGTGATTGGGCGCTTCGCCGTGTGAAGACAAACCAGTTTGGAGCATGTAGCGATTTTTTGAAAACAATTCAGTGGGTATGCCCTTGTTTTCAATGCTAATGGGATATTTCTTCAATGCACTCCGTTCAATGCTGCCACCTCTGCCGATGACCATGAGATACTCATCAGTTTCAATGGTGATGGCTTCTTCATCTGAAACAATGTCAGCGACACTGGCAATTTCTGGTTGATCGTCCTCAATAATTTCGGGGACGTCATCGACTATTTCAGTGGATTGTTGAGCGCTTTGGTTTTCTGTAGAACTGGATTGCGCTGAAGTTGATTGCTCAGACTGTGATAGGTAAGTACCGTTGGATCGCGCTTGTTTGAATTCCAAAAAATTCATAACCAACCAAGTCACGCTCACAAGAAACAGGGCTAACCAAAACCAACGTAATTGATCCATTAGGCTTGATTCCTTTGTAAAAACAGAGTGCGTAATTCGGCTCCAAGCTGAGCGTTGTCAAGATGAACCGATTTAGGGGAGGCGATAACAATCATATCTTTTGGGCTTAAGTGGTGTTGATTGATTCGAAAATTTTCACGTGCTACTCTTTTTAAGCGATTCCTTTGCCAAGCTTTTTTGGATACTTTGTTTTTACTGATGATCACACCCAATCTTGCATGACCCAGTGTATTACTGCAACTTAATAGTGTCCAGCCTTTACTCCGACACACTTCTGCGCGATTAAATACCCTTTTAAATGAATCTTCATCATTTAATCTGAGCGATTGTGAAAATGCCAGAGACACTGGCGCAGAATATTTTATTAAACGCTCAAGCGCTTTCTACCTTTTGCGCGTCGAGCATTGATAATAGACCGACCACCATTGGTGGACATGCGACTGCGAAAGCCGTGAGTACGTTTTCTTTTAATTGTGCTGGGCTGATACGTTCGTTTCATTTTGATTTAATAGACTCTATTTGACTGAGGCGGCATTGTATTGCTTTGAAGCGCTTTCGTCAAGCAGCTTTGACACAGAAATGAGTTTTTTAATGGCAGGGTAGATTAACAAATCCACAGATGTGAGGAGGTGTTGACCAGGAACGACCAAAGTTTGCTCGTTACTCATAAAAGTGCCTTTAATTTTATCCAATACCGATTGAACGTCAAACATGGGCGATCTGAGGGTGATGACCGCCAAGGATTCTTCGGGTTTTGGTGGTGGTTTGGGATTACCGTATGAAACGGGGTTGCCCGTATCAACCAAGGGGACGCGATGAATGCTGATGTGCGTTCGATCAAATTGCGGCGTTATGAATTCCACATAGTCTTCCATGCGTTCCAATATAACTTGTGTGGCCTGCTCAGGCGTATAAGGGCGTTCATAACTGTCGCGCCATATTTTTTGCATCCATTCAATGTTGATGCAAGGCACAACGCCAACCAATAGATCGACATTTTGAAAAACATTGGCTGTTTTGGTCATCGCCCCACCGTGTAATCCCTCATAAAACAGCAAGTCCGTTCCTTTGGGCAGGGTTTCCCAGGGGGTAAAATGTCCTGGTTCGGTGACAACACCCAACCGCTCATTGTGTTCTTGTGCCTCTGTTTCATTATGAACGTAGAAACGAATGTCCCCAGTGCCTGAGACGCCATATTCATAGAACAGATTTTCTAATTTTTTTAGATGATTGGCTTGCTCGCAGTAGTGGGTGAACACGCGCTTATGGAAACGTTTGGATTCGGAGACTTTGGCGCGCATTTCTAAACGGTTATAACGGTGAAAACTATCACCTTTGACCATGCCAACGTTTAAAGACTCTCGTTTAAAAATGGTCTTAAACGCACTTTCTATGGTCGATGTGCCAGCACCACTGGCACCAGTAATGGCTATAACGGGGTGTTTTTCTGACATGAATGCGGTTTTTTCAAAGGTTGAGTGTGCGTTTGTTGTTGTTTCAAAGGGCAAATATCAAAGCTTAGATCGTTTGGTCATCATCGGAAGTTTCAAGTTTTTGCGCCAAGGCTTTTTCAACTTCGTCTAAACGCGCTTTGCAAGCGGTAAAGGCTTTGGAAGCCTGCTCAACCATTGGGACTAAGCTGTCAATGTCGATGTCTTCTTCGTTTTGTAGTTGATCGGCAATTTTTTCCAATATGGCATAGTTCTCTTTATAGCTTTTGGGGTCATCAGTACGCATTATTTTAGTGCCTCATTGTTTAGGTTCATTCGTCGTTTCAGTGGTAGTAGTCGTAAATCCGTTTGGCCAAAGCTTTGCTCACGCCAGAAACATTGATTAAATCTTGTTCAGCGGCCTCTTGTATGGGCTTTAAGCCACCAAAATGCGTGATTAACCGTTGTCTGGTTTTATGGCCAATGCCTTCAATGTCCTCCAATCGTGACTGGGTCATGGCTTTTTGTCGTTTTTTACGATGCCCGCTGATGGCAAACCGATGTGCCTCGTCACGGATGTATTGTAATAAATGAAAAGCCGGGGCAGTCGGTAAAATATCAATGGTGTCATTATTATGCGCCCAAATGAAAGTTTCTTCACCAGATTTTCGTGCTTCGCCTTTAGCAATGCACAACATGGGAATACTCGTCAAACCCAATTCTTGCATGATGGTCAAAGCGATCTTCGCTTGTCCTTTGCCACCATCTATGACGATGAGGTCAGGCAATTTACCTTCTTCATTGAGTAATCGCGAGTAGCGCCGTTCCAATACTTGGCGCATGGCGGCGTAATCATCGCTTTGTTGGATGCCCTCGATATTGAAGCGTCTATAGTCTTGAACGTGCGGTTGGGCATTCTCAAAAACCACACAGGAGGCTTTGGTGAATTGGCCACTGGTATGACTGATGTCAAAGCATTCCATACGGGTCGGCGGTTCGGGTAGCTGCAGTTGATTCTGTAAATCGAGCAGTCGTTGTTGCGCAGATTCAGTGCTCTGATTCACTTGGCTTAAGGCGAGTGTGGCGTTGTGCGTGGCCAGATGCATCCAATTGGCCCTTTCAGATCGTAAACTGTATTTGAATTGGGTGTGGGCTTGCCACTGGGCAAAAAGCGCAGACTGGATCATTTGTGGTTGATCTAAGCGTTCGGACAGCAGTATTTCCTTTGGCGGTCTGGTGGCAAAATAGTGCTGCATCAGAAAACGATGTAGCACGGCTTTACTGGATTCGCCTTCGCCATTTTTAGGCAAAAAAGGCTTGCCTCCAAGATATTTGCCGTTACGAATAAAGGCTAAGTAAATAAGGTGCGTTGATTTTGCTTCTAAGGTGACAACAATGTCTGCATCTAAATTAGAATTGGCGCCTTCAACCTTCTGGTTTTGATTCATCACCGATTGTAGGGTGGAGAGCTGATCGCGATACTGAGCTGCTTGCTCAAACTCTAATGATTCACTACAGTGAGTCATGGCTTGCTCTAATTCCTGAACCAACTGCTTCTCGTGACCTTTGAAAAAATCAATGGTGCGTTTAACATCTTTGTTGTAGTCTTCGGTCGAAATCAGGCCAACGCATGGACCGTGACAGCGTTTGATTTGATACTGCAAACAAGGTCGGGTTCGATTAGCGAAAACACTGTCCTCACATTGCCTGACTGGGAAGATTTTTTGGATCAGCCGCAGGCTTTGATGGACGGCATGGGCATTGGGGTATGGTCCAAAGTACAGCCCTTTTTTATTCTGTGCGCCACGATGATAAGACAATCTTGGGAAATCGCCCGCGGAAAGAAACACATAAGGATAACTTTTGTCATCGCGGAATAAGATGTTGTAGCGGGGCCGATGACTTTTAATGAGATTGTTTTCTAATATCAGTGCTTCAGCCTCGTTATGGGTCACAATGATTTTCAAACGATGGGCTTGATTCATCATGGCTTGCGTTTTTGGGGCAAGTCCTTGTTTTCTAAAATATGACTGAATGCGATGACTTAGAATCTTGGCTTTACCAACGTAAAGAATGGTGTCATTTTGTGCTAAGAATTGGTAAACCCCTGGCGATTTCGGGACTTTCTGGGCATCAAAATTTGTCTGAATGTCTTCAAAAACCATGGCTTCGATTATGAAGGAATGAGTGCGTCTAAGTGCGTGATCCAAGTCAGATCGGCGGGCATGGAGACAATGCCACTATCAGCGCTCTGTTCATCCATGCCTCGAATGTATAAATACACAGCCCCACCGAGATTTTTTGCAAGATCATAATTGGGAAACACCCGCTTTAGATAGCGGTGCATGGCCAACAAATAAAAACTCGATTGCCAACCATAGTAATGATCATACATGGATTGCTGTAATGCTTGTTGCTGATAAGTTTGAAGGAAATTGCTCTTGTAATCGATCACCCAAAATTGATTGTCAGATTGGACGGTTAAATCGATGAATCCAGTAAATAATCCTTGAAGAATGGATTTTTCAGGCAAGGGTTTGAGTAACCATTGTTTGGCAAAATCTTGACTCGCTTCATTTAATGTGTGGGTGTCCACCGTTTGCGTTATGCCTAAGGTAAATTGCATTTCACAGCATAAAGATGGGGGTTGAAAAGCAGATAAATCTGAGCCAAGCGTCGGTATTTTTTTCAAAATTGGCATGCGGACACATTGGCTGAATGTTTCAAACGCCTCTGCCTCAAATCCCCCTGAATCAAACTGGTCATTTAAAAATTTTGTGCCCTGAGGCGATAAATCAATAACCGCTTGTTTTAAGGAAGGATTATCGAATATTTTCTGCAAAACATTGTGCAAGATATTGCCCGTGCGTGCGTTGGATGGCAACAGTGGTTTTTTTGTCTGAACATCACTGGCTTGACGCTCTAGTTCACCCAAACGTTGAAAGGGGTCATCGTGCCAATCTGTGGTGGATTGAAATTGGGTCAATTGAGAGAAACTGCTCACGCCTCTTTGTACAGGGTAATTTGCCAAATCTATGATGTCTTGGGCAGGGCGCTCAGAACCAGCTTGTATGGCTTTGGGTTCGTTGTCATTGGGTGATTCAAAATGCCACCCCTCCACTTGTTCCACAGCCTGACGAAAGTCTTCAGGGGAATGATCTTTAGACAAATTTAATAATCGTTGCAAGGGGCTTTCGGCTTTGCTGACAAAGAGGTATTGATGGGTACAGGCGCGGGTTAAGGCAACGTAGAGTTTGCGTCTGGCTTCTGCTTCTTCTTGCGCTTTGATTTTTATGTCAGTTTCAGAATTTTTTTCAATTTTTTCAACATAGGCCAAAAGTTGCGTTGTATCCAATTCTAAACTGATCCAAGGCTCCGAATTGTGTTTGCCGACGGTGAGCAAAGCTGGACATATGACGACTTTTGCTTCTAAGCCTTTTGCAGATTGTGTTGTATAGACTCTGAGGGCATGACCGTTTTCAGGGAGGTCTTGATCAAACACCTTTATTGCTTCAAACCATTGCATCAAGAGGGCGCTGTGATTGGAAAAATCCGAATTATTTTGCCAAAGCGTTTGTAACTCACCGAGCAACAGAGGCATAAAATCCAGTAAGATCTTTTGCTGACTCTGTTCATAATTGCTTTGGATGTTGGTGTGTTTAAGCAAATATTGCCATATTCCAAGTGGACCGATGGTTTGCCACTGGTCTTTCAGTTTGGCGAGCAAGCTTTGCCAATAGGGTGAATCGTGAGCGTGTAAAACCGATTTTAAGGGTTCTTGTAGCAATGTCACTCGCATCAATTGTTGCTTTTTGACTTCATAGGGATGGTTAAGCGCTTCAACAAACCAAGCAAAGTGATCAATCAACTTTTGTCTATCTGAGGGGATCTTCTTCTGATGGCAAGGAATGTTGAGCGATTGTAAGGCGCTGTACAGTTGATGCGCTTGCTGGTGTGTATTGACTAATATGAGCACTTCTTCGGGGGCAGTGCCTTGTTTTAAATGGTGTAAAACAATGTTCACCGTTGGATAAATCAATTGCTCAAAGGATGTCTTTTGCCAGTCTTCTTTGCCCTCCTTTTGCTCACTAAAAACCACCATGGTTGCTTGACCACTCGGGTCCTGACTGGCCGCTTGAGCGGGCGCATAACTGAGCCGCTGATCAACAAATGCATCGTCTTGAGAGAATAATGCATTCACCCCTTGGACAATGGTCGGTGTGGAACGCCAGTTTTTGGGAAGCTGATAGACGTTTTGGCAAGCGTTTTTGGCATCAAAATACACATTTAAATCTGAGTGGCGAAAACGATAAATCGATTGCTTGGGATCCCCAATTAAAAAACCAATGCCAATTTTGGGCTGGAGGAGTTGTTTAAAAATCGACCACTGTATGGCGTTGGTGTCTTGAAACTCATCTACAACCAGGGCATCGAATGAGCCGTGTAAGGGACTGTTTGGAGAAGCCTTTAAAAATCGGTCCAAACCATAGGCGACACTTGAATAACTCCATTGGCCCGTTTGGTCTATATGTGTTTCAAGCTGTTTTTTTGCCACAGCCAAAGCTTCATGATGAATGGCCACTTGAAAAAGTTTTATCGCCGCTTGATAGGTTTTGATCGCCTTAAAAAAGGCATCAAATTCAGGTTTTTGAAGGAAGTCCGCCATGGTCTCTTGGTTTGCATTGGCCGTCGAATTGAGGCAATAGGCGCTTAAATCGGGCACTTCCATTTCACAGAAAAAACCCGCTTGAAAGTTTGATGCTTGGCGCAACAATCTTTTGACTTTGTTGCGCGATCTACCGTTCAACAGACCTTCATCTAAATCATTTAATCCATCTGGAAAGGGCGTGGTCGCAAGAGTTTGAACAGCCCTGACAAATTTTTGGCGAGCCTTGGTCATGTCTTGAGGATTGTCCAAGCGCACCCCCCATAAGTAGGCAGCTCTTAGTTTTGAAGCGAATTTGTCTGGTTTGGGATAGATTTGAAAATAGGCTTTTTTGCCAATATCTGGCAGTATCTTTGCTTGTTCAATCCAAGTTTCACGCAATGATTGACGAAAAAAACGGGCTTCATCAAGCTGCTCTGGCAGCTCTAATGGTGTTTGCATGTCTAAGGCATAACGATTGGTGCATTGAAAGAATGCTGAATCATTGGTGCCTATCATCAACTGATCAGGTTGTAACTGGGCCTTTTTCAAAAGTTGCAGGCATTCGTTTTGTTTGGATCTGTCAATGACTGATTGCGCCCATTGACTGATGGGTGTAGGATGCTGATCAGACTCAGTCGCGTTTGGTTGTAAAAGTCTGATCGCCTCATTGATTAGTCCATGAATCCGATCGGTCATTTCAGCGGCGGCGGATTTTGTGAATGTAATGATTAGAAGTTTGTCTAAGGGGATGCCGAGTTCTGTCAATAAGCGCAGAACAATAAAGCTGATTGAATAAGTTTTACCACTGCCTGCGCTGGCTTCGATAAGATTAAAACCAACGGGGCTTAGATCCGTCTTTAAAATATCAAAAAGTTCAGGTTCGATACTCGGCATTAATCTTTACGTAATCATAAGAAAAGTCACAGGTCCAAATGGTTTGCGAGGCTTGACCTCGCCTTAAATGAACGGTTAAGTCAATCTCATTTTGTAACATGACTTGCGCGGCCTGATTCTCGTCGTAGTTTGCAGGCAGTTCACCATTGAGCATAATGGGTACGGTGCCTAGGTAAATATCGATGTGGGCAAAATTTAAGGATTCAATACCACTGCGACCTAAGGCGGCGGCTATTCGGCCAATGTTCGGGTCTTGCGCAAAAAAAGCCGTTTTGACCAGAGGTGAGTGACCGATGGTGTATGCCGCTTGAGTGCATTCTTGCTCAGTCAATCCTTCATGGACGTGAATGGCAATGAGTTTGGTAGCGCCTTCGCCATCTTTTACAATCATTTTTGCCAGAGCTTGACAGACATCGATCAGGGTGTCCAACCAGATTTGCCAGTGGGCTGAGTTGATGCTGTCTATGCTCAGCGCTCCTTGGCCGGTGGCGCTTAGGCTAAGGGTGTCGTTGGTTGAGGTGTCGCCGTCCACACTGATGCGGTTGAACGAATGAGCCGCGGCCTTGGTCAAGGCTTGTTTAAGTAGGTCGGCGGGCATGGCCACATCAGTAAAAACAAATCCCAGCATGGTCGCCATATTGGGACAAATCATACCTGAACCTTTGGCCATGCCTTCAATGATAAAAGAACCTTGGTCTGTTTGGATTTCACGCCTATAAACCTTGGCTTTGGTATCGGTTGTCATGATGGCCTGCGCCGCTTGCTGGATGGAGGCTTGCCCCAAATTTTGCTGACACAATGCGATGCCTTTTTGAATTTTTTCCAATGGCAAGGGCTGATTAATAATGCCAGTGGAGCATATCAGCACTTGTTCGGTTTTGCAAGATTGGGTGTTCGCTATGGTACGAGCCGTTTCTTTAGAAACATTTAGACCAGAAGCCCCCAGGCCACAATTGGCATTGCCACTATTGATGAATAAATAGCGGGTGTTGGGCTCTTGCTTGATGTGTTCGCGACTGACAATCACTGGCGACGCAAGGTAGTGATTTTCAGTGAATAAAACCGCCGTTTTTGAGGTTTCTGGCAATGCCACCAATAAACAATCGCTTAGCTGGTTGTTCTTAATCCCCGCTTGAGCAACCCCATACTCTACACCTAAATCAGCCATAGGATGCACTCATTCTGGTTGGGTATTAACATAAGAAGGGTGCGTTTTAATGCGATCATGCCATGCGACTAAATTGGCATATTTGTCGCGCCAATGGCCGAATTTTTCAGTTTGCAACATGGGCGCCCTAAAGTCTAAAAATTCGAGCAGGCACAACAATGAGATTTGTAAATAATTGGTGTCTTCAGGCAATTCATACACTGTATCAAAACGTTCTAAGATTCGATGGATGGACAGCCAAGCCTGTTCGTATTTAACATCTAAAGAGTCGTCGCGCATGCTTTCTAATATCATCACCACGGCGTAGTCCATGGCACCATCAACCAATTCAACTTGATTGAAATAATTCCAAGCGCTGTCATCAGCTGGGAACATGATTGGTTCTTTATGTTGTGAGAACAGATAGTGTGCAATGAGCGAGCTGTCCACAATGACATCGCCATTATCCAAGACCAAAGTAGGTATGCGAGACAGGGGGTTATACGCCATTAATTCAGCAGGTCGGGCGTGGGGCAGGCACATAATGACCTCGTGATCCTGATTAAATAAGTCTAAAAGAATGCGAATGCGACGGGTATAAGGTGAGGTGGGGGAGGCAAATAATTTCATTGTTTAACTCTGGTAAAAAGGTTGTACAAAGGTGCGGGGGGCTTTTGAAAAGAATTTGCCTCAGAAGGCAGATCTTTGACAGCGTGCTGGTTCCCACAGATTATTACAAATCACATAGAAAGCGGTACGTGATTTAGGACGTGATTATAATATGTTTTTGTCAGACTTGTTACAAGGGCGCATCCGCTCTATTGAGTGTTATTAGAATGCCTGTGCTATCAAAGCAGTGACAATGAGCGATGGTTTTTCAAAATGTCGTTTTTAGGGTTGACTTATAATGCGAACAGACGCTCGCAGAAAGATTAATTCAAATCAACGCACACTATATGGCCGCTATGCAATCTGAATCTAAAAAGACAACCATCCTACCCATTATTTTAGCGGGGGGCGTCGGCTCTCGGTTATGGCCTTTGTCCCGTGAAGCGCACCCTAAGCCTTTTATCAAATTGGACGATGGCCAAAGTCTTATTCAGAAAGCCTATCTTCGTGTTGCCGCATTAGAGGGTGTTGAAGAAATTGTTACAGTCGCCAATCAAGTTTTATTTTTCTATACCAAGGGAGAATACGATGCCCTGACCGAGCTCGTTGCGCCAAAATCGATTTTTCATAGTTTTCTGCTTGAACCGTTTGGGCGTAATTCTTCTGCCGCCATTGCGCTTGCGGCGCATTATGCTCAGGCCAAGTACGGGGATGACTGTGTTTTGTTGGTGTTGCCAGCCGATCATATCATCGAAAATCAACAAGCTTTTGAAACAGCTGTTTACCAAGCCACGCAACTCGCTCAAAAGGGAAAACTGGTGACTTTTGGTATTCAACCGAGTTCACCGCATACAGGATTTGGATATATTGAGGCAGAGGGTGATGAGGTGTTAAATTTTGTTGAAAAACCTGATTTAACCACAGCAAAAGCCTATTTAAAATCAGGACGTTATTTTTGGAATTCAGGCATGTTTTGTATGTGTGTGCGCAGCATAATGAATGAAATGCGAAGTCACTGTGCGCCTGTTTTGGAGCAGAGCAAAATCAGCTTGGATCATGCCTTAAAACTTGAAAACCACACATCCTATCGAGCGGAGATTCAGGGTGAAGATTTTAATAAGGTTGCTGATATTTCTATTGATTATGCGGTTTTTGAAAAATCCCAGAATGTGGCCATAGTGGTTTGTGATTTTGGCTGGTCGGACATTGGTTCGTGGTCAGAATATGGTCAATTACACCAAGTCGATGAAGGCAACAATCACGTTCATGGTGAAAAAGTGGTATTGGAAGATGTGCAAGATTGCATCATCCATGCTGACCATCACCTGGTCGCTGGCATTGGTTTGCGTAATTTGATCATCGCTGATACATCGGATGCCTTGTTGGTTATTGATAAGGAACAAGTGCAGAATGTTTCAACCATTGTCAAAAAAATCAAAGATAAAGCGTATGAGAGTTATAAAAAATTCCCGACGGTTTATTGTCCCTGGGGCAGTTACACGGTTCTACAAGAAGGTGCGGGATTTAAGATCAAACGGATAGAAGTCAAGGTGGCTGCTTCTTTAAGCTTGCAATCTCATCGCCAAAGGAGTGAGCATTGGGTGGTCGTCAGTGGGATCGCTGAGGTTGTGAACGGTGATGATACGATCAAATTGGAAAAAAATCAATCCGCGTACATTTCTGTGGGTAACAAACATCGATTAGGCAATATAGGTCAAGAAACCTTGGTCCTCATTGAAGTTCAGTGCGGCGACTATCTGGGTGAAGACGACATTGTCCGCTATCAAGACAATTACGGTCGTTTGGTGGAATAAAATACTCTGATTAAGGGGCATTTTAGGATTGCCTTGTTAATGGATTGTATGGGTGATTGCATGACAAACAATAGTCGCAAATATACCAAGCAATTGAGGTACAATGCTTTCCTTGTTAATTGCGGGGTAGAGCAGCATGGTAGCTCATCGGGCTCATAACCCGAAGGTCGTAGGTTCAAATCCTACCCCCGCTACCAAAATTTGGCGTTTAATCTTTCCAGAAAAACGAAGTAAAGTGAAGATTAAATAGAAAGCAAAACCCCTTCCACGGCAGGGGTTTTTTTTTCAAAATAGGGTGGTCTTGGGAATATGCAAGGGAATACGCTACAAACAGTGGATAAGCTTTTAACCCCAATCATTGAGTCATTGGGTTTTGTGGTTTGGGGCATTGAAATGCTTAGAGGCGGCAAGACTTTGACACTTCGTATTTACATCGATACAGACCAAGGTGTCACCATCGAAGATTGTGCGACGGTGAGCCATGAAATCAGCGGCATTTTAGAAGTTGAAGACCCAATTAATAGCGACTATCACCTGGAGGTGTCGTCGCCTGGCCTGGATCGAAAAATATTTTATCCAGATCAGTACGCTCTGTTCATCGGGGAGCGTCTGAAGTTAATGTTGAATCAACCGATTGATGGACGTAAAAAATATGAGGGTGAATTGATTGAAGCGACCGAATCCTTGCTAAAAATAGAATGTGATGGCGAAGCCGTTGCCATTGCCATTCAATCGATCAATCAAGCGCGTTTGATACCAGATTTATCATCTAATAGTGTGGTTACAAAGCTGAAAGGTGATTTAAATGATTAATTCTTGTGGAGAAGTTCAGAGTGAATAGTAAAGAAATGTTGTTTTTTGTAGAAGCCGTTGCAAATGAAAAGGGCTTATCTCGGGCTGATGTTTTTGATGCTTTAGAGCATGCTTTGGCAACGGCCATCCGAAAATTGCAAAATGAAGAGATGGACGTCAGAGTAGAAATGGATCAAACATCGGGTGATTTTCAAGCCTATCGTTGTTGGACCGTGGTTGCCAATGATGAGCCTGAATTCGAAGAAGCAACCATGATAAAACTGATGGATGCCGTTGATGAAGATTCAGAATCAGCCTTGGGCAATGTTTTAGAAGAACCCATTGAAACACCGGACATTGGTCGTATTGGTGCGCAAACGGCACGCCAAGTGATTATGCAGAAATTGCGCCAAGCGGTTCACTCAAGAATATTAGAAGAATATGAACCGCGTATTGGCGAAGTCTTCTTGGGCACGGTTAAACGCATGGAAAAAGGCAATGTCATCTTGGATATTGCCGAGAACGTTGAAGGGGTTTTATTGCGTGAGCATCAAATTCCTGGTGAACACTATCGTATAAGCTCAAGAGTCAGAGTATTGTTGTTTTTAGTGGATTCTGAAGTTAGAGGTCCACAGCTGTTTTTCTCGCGTACAGAAAATGACTTTTTGACACAGTTGTTTGGTATGGAAGTACCCGAAATTGCGGATGGCATCATTAGTATCAAAGGGGTCTCTCGCGATCCAGGTATTCGAGCCAAAGTGGCTGTGTTTACCGGAGATCCGCATTTGGATGTGGTGGGCGCTTGTGTGGGTATGCGCGGCTCGCGTGTACAAGCCGTCATGACTGAGCTAAATGGTGAACGAATTGATGTCATAAAGTGGAGTCCCAATCCTGCAGAATTTGTTATAAATGCCATGTCTCCAGCAGAAGTTGTATCACTGTCTATCAATGAAGAACGTCATATTATGGATGTTTCAGTAACAGATGAAATGTTGTCTCAGGCGATTGGCAGAAGTGGTCAAAACATTCGCTTAGCCAGTGGCATCACAGGTTGGGAATTAAATGTGCTTTCACAATCTGAAGCCGAAGAAAGAGATACTGAAGTCCACAATCTTAATCGTTCTTTACTGGTTGAGGAATTAGAAATAACAGAAGAAGAAGCGACGCTGTTAATTAATGCAGGTATCACTTCGCTTGAAGAAATTGCCTACATACCTGAGGAAGAATTGCAGCTGGTTAAAGGTTTGGAGAAGGATAAAATTGAGGATATCCGCAGCAAAGCAAATGATATTTTGCTCATGCGGATGCTTGAAGTCCCCGAAGAATAAATCATTATTTGGGGCATAAAACGAGGAATAGATGGTAGATAATACTTTAACAATGGCGGCAAAAAAACTGGAGATAACAGTTGACGCTCTTCTGAATGACTTAAAACAAGCCAATATTAAAATTGGGCGTGACGATGTTTTAAATGCTAAGCAGAAACAGCAATTGCTCGGTTTTCTCAAACAGCGCCTTTCAGCTGATGGGTCTGTTTCTGTTTCTCGGACTAAAACCCAAGAACTCCCAGGCAAGAGTAAAGTAAAAATTGAAGTCACTCAGGTTCGAAAAATCGTTCGTAAAACGGTCGAAGTCGCACCAAAAACAAAAAAACCAGCTGACGCAGCAAAGGTTATCCAGCCAGTTGAGGGCAAAAAACCAGAGTCCGTTGATCCAGTTCCTACTAATGATGCTTCAACGACTGTTGAGAGCGAACAATCTAAAAAATCTACAGAGACAGCCAAGAAAAAATTGGATAACGCTGGCTTATCATTTGCTGAGCCAAAAAAACCAAACATTGAACCAATAAAGGCCAAAATTCATGCGCCTAAAGTAACAGAAGAAGAAACAACAACAAAAAAACGCATCTCTGTTGGTCGGCCTCAGTCTCAAGCGCATGTTAAAACTGATGCGCTCAAAACCAGCAAAGCCAAAGAATTGGCCATAGAGGAAGAACGCAAGAAAAAGAAAATGCAAACCCCTCGGGCGAACGCGCTTGAAAATCGCACCATGGATAAGTACAAAAATTATCTCAGTGCAATGGATGATGAGTACGGTAGTGGTTCAGGCTATAAGGGTCCGAAAAAGAAAAATATTGTGACCAGTTCACCGCGCCAAGAATTTACAGTTCCAGCCGACCCCATTGTTTATTCGGTTGAAGTGGGTGAGACGATCAATATTTCAGAATTGGCTCAAAAAATGTCTGTCAAGTCTGCAGAAGTGGTCAAGGTTCTATTCAAACTTGGGGTTGTGGTGACTGCCAACGATAGTATTGACCAAGACACAGCGATCATTGCGGTTGAAGAAATGGGACATAAACCCGTTCTTGAAGTTGGCAGAGAAGAAGCATTTGAAGATCAATTGATTGAAGCGGAGAGTGATGTGCCCTTAACACCGAGAGCGCCTGTGGTCACGGTTATGGGTCATGTGGACCATGGTAAAACAACGCTGTTGGACTACATTCGAAAAACCAAAGTGGCCGATAAGGAACATGGCGGCATTACCCAGCACCTTTCTGCCTACCATGTCGATACACCGAATGGGGCCATTACATTTGTTGATACACCTGGGCATTCAGCCTTTACCGCAATGCGCTCACGCGGCGCTCAGTTTACCGATATTGTCATCTTAATTGTAGCGGCCGAAGATGGAGTTAAGCCACAGACGCTTGAAATCATTCAACACGTTAAAGCCGCCAAAGTCCCGATAGTGGTTGCTGTCAACAAAATAGACAAGCCAGAAGCCAATGTAGAGAAAGTCACTCAAGAATTGGCTCAATTGGATTTGCTGCCTGAAGCATGGGGCGGTGATGTATCGTATATTCCCATTTCTGCTATGACGGGTCAAGGCGTTGATCAGTTGTTAGAATCGTTGCTTTTACAAGCTGAACTGTTGGAACTTAAGTCTCGTACGACGGGTCGTGCAACAGGCATTGTTTTGGAATGTCGCTTGGATAAAGGGCGTGGCATTATTGCCAATGTATTAGTCCAGAACGGCGAATTGAAAGTCGGTGATACCATTCTGGTGGGACGTGCATCAGGTCGCGTGCGTGCCTTATTGGATGAAAATTTAAAACCCTTAAAAAAAGCAGGTTCTTCTTTACCTGTTGAACTTCTGGGCCTCACCGAAATGCCAGAAGCAGGCGATAAATTAGTGTGCGTTGAAAATGAAAAGCAAGCCAAAGAAATGGCTGAAATCCGTCGCGATAAAGAACGGCAGGAATTGCTGCGCAAACAAAATCAGCTAAAATTAGACAACTTGTTTGGTGACGTTGGCGAAGAAGGCGAAACTGAAAAAACACGAATCAATCTGGTCATTAAAACAGATACCCATGGTTCTTTGGAAGCCATGCAGGAAACCGTCGCCAAAATGGGCAACGACGCCGTAGAAATCGAAGTTGTTGGCTATGGCATTGGCGGCATACGAGAGTCTGATGCCACCTTGGCTATGGCGTACAATGGCATCATTATTGGCTTTAATGTTCGGGCGGACTCTGCGGCTCGAAAAGTCATAGAGCGAAACAACATCGACGTTCGATATTACAGCATCATTTATGAAGCCGTTGATCAAATCAAGCAAGCCATTGAAGGCAGATTAGACCCAGAAGTCACTGAAAAAATCATCGGTATTGCTGAAGTGCGGGATGTATTCAGAGCGCCTAAGATTGGACAAATAGCCGGTTGTATGGTCATTGAAGGGTTGGTTAAACGTAATAATCCCATCCGAGTGTTGCGCGATGATGTGGTGATTTATGAAGGTGTATTAGAATCCCTGCGTCGTATGAAAGATGACGTCAGTGAGGTTCGTAACGCCACAGAATGCGGCATAGGTGTCAAGAACTATAATGATGTGAAAAAAGGCGATAAAATTGAAGTTTTTGAGCGTACTGAAGTCAAAAGAACGCTCTAGTCATAACTGACATTTAAATCATGTCCACGCCCTCCACGCGACAGTATAAAGTTTCTACTGAAATCACTCGAGTACTCAGTCAAGCGTGCTTACAAAAAGCCTCCGATCCAAGATTAAAAAATATTGTCATCAAAGAAACTCGCATCAGCAAAGATCTGAGTTTTGCCGTTGTTTATGTCGGTGTAATGGGATGTTTAGATCAACAAAGTGCTCAACCAGTTCTGGATGCTTTAGAAAAAGCCAATGCTTTTTTTCGTAAAATCATCAACGAAGAAATGCAATTGCGCATCACCCCAAAATTAGATTTTCGCTTTGATGAAATCGATTCTGAAGTGGCTCGGATTGAACAGTTGTTATATGAATGTCGAACCAAAAAATAACGCCCACCGAATCAGTCAATGGCATTGTTGTCTTAAACAAACCTGCAGGCGACAGTTCCAATCAAATTTTACAAAAGGTTAAACGCTTATTTAATGCTAAAAAAGCGGGGCACACGGGCACTTTAGATCCCATTGCCACTGGCATGCTGGTTATTACCTTGGGTCATGGCACAAAAATTAACAGCCATTTATTAGAGGCTGACAAGGTTTACCAAGTCACAATGCAGTTAGGGCAAACGCGCACAACGGGTGACATTGACGGTGAGATCGTGGCAGAAGCTGACATTCCAACACTCAATACAAAGCTCATTGAATCCAAGCTCAGCAAATATCGAGGCTTGATCGAGCAAACCCCACCGATGTATTCAGCCTTAAAGCATGAAGGGAAGCCCTTATACTATTATGCTCGGCAAGGCATTCACATTGAACGTAAAAGTCGATCGGTCAAGATTTATGCCCTTGATTTAATCGCTTTTTCAAAGGATCAAATAACGCTCAAAATTCATTGTTCAAAAGGCACATACGTTCGAACCATTGTTGAAGACTTGGGGCAGGACTTGGGATGCGGGGCTTATGTTAAAAAGCTGCATCGTGATTGGCTGAGTCCTTTTGAACAAAGTCCAACCGTAACGCTGGCTGAATTAGAACGATTAAGTAAAGCGCAAAGGCTCGAAAAATTGCTGCCCATTGATTTCATTTTCGCTGATTGGCCGGCGCTGACACTGAGCAAAGAACAAGCGAGTGAATTAGATTTTGGGCGATCTTTTGCGATTGATTTTCCAGATAGCAATGACGTCAGGGTTTATACAGACGACCACCTATTTTGGGGCATAGGTCGTGTGTTGGAGGGTCGATTTAGCATTCGAAGACGAATGATTGATTAGGGCATCATCAATAATGAAACGCCATTGTCTGGAACCCTAAACAAAACATCAATAAAATCATTATGTCGAATTCAAATAGACTGCTTAATGCGTTCATTCATGCATTTTATTTTATCGTGGTAGAAGCTGTTTATACCATCAGGGATATATCAAGCAAAGAGAAAGGCGCAAGTGCCTATTGCGGACGGCATAGTTCATATTTATAACATAGGCGAATGGTTAATGCGGCTCGCAGACAAACAGAGCACTCTTCGAAAATCATCGGCAATTAAGCCGATCAATACGCTTGGCTAAGCATTCAGTCTTGTTTTCCTAGGACATCAATGACTTTGTAACCAGGCTTCAAGTAATGTTAAGTGCCACAATTTACTCCCTTGTAAACGGGTGTAATGGTCGGGATGTTCTGGGTTGCTGAGCAGCGTATTGACATAGTCTCTGTTGTACAGCCCTCTTGAACGACAGGCCTCTGAATTTAATAGATCGGTCATCCAAGCATAAAATTCGCCATGAATATGTTTGAGGGCAGGCATTGGGAAATAACCCTTAGTTCGGTAAATGAATTCATCTGAAAAATAGCGTGCGCTCATGGTTTTTAAGGGGTTTTTGCCACCATTTTGTAAACGCCAGGCGGCGGTTGTTCGGGAAGCGGTTTCAACCAAGTGCGTGTCCAAAAATGGCACGCGTGCCTCTAATGAATACGCCATGGTCATATTGTCCACCCGTTTCACTGGGTCATCAACGATGAGGGTGGTGACGTCCAGCCCGAGTACGCGGTTGGTGAAATCACCTGAACCTGATAGAGATTGATTGAGCCAAGGCGTGACACAATCTTCTATCAACCATTCAGGATTGAGCATTTGAGTCATCTCGCTATAAGGTCGGTCAAGATAATAGGGGGAAAATTGCTCAGCAGCAGAATGATGAGGGTACTTCATCTGATGGGCTTGCATTTGCGGGTACCAAAAATATCCGCCAAAAACTTCATCAGCCCCTTGTCCGCTGAGTACGACCTTAACGTGTTGAGACACTTGTTCGGATAGTAGAAAGAACGCCACGGCATCTTGTCCAAACATGGGTTCAGACATGGCATTTATGGCTTCAGGTAAGCGTTTGAGCACGGCGCTGTTTTCAATGTGCAATTTTTGATGTTTGGTCTTAAATTGCTGCACCACCTGATCAGAATAATAAAATTCACTGCCTTTTTCTGAGCCCACATCATCAAAACCAATTGAAAAAGTCAGTAAATCAGGCGCATCACCTTGTTGTTTGATCAATTTTTGGCGGGTTTCTTCAACGAGGGCGACGATTAGGCTGGAGTCCAACCCGCCCGACAGCAAAACCCCCACAGGCACATCGGATGCCAACAATCTTTTTTCAACAGCTTGGCGCAGTGCTTCTTCAATCTCAGGCTGCCAGAGCGTCTCATCACCTTGTATTTCAGTGGAAAGTTGCCAATAATTGTGCTGATGTTGGTTGCCTTGTTCGTCAATTTCAAGCACGGTTGCGGGTGCCAGTTTTTTAATGTTTTGATAGATGGTGTTGGGCGCAGGGACGACCGCGTGCAGGCTAAAGAGAAACTGTAAAGCCTTTTTATCAATTGTTTTATCTACATCCCCCACGCTTAATAAGGCGGGCAGTGTTGAGGCAAAACGCAGCTGATTGGGACCACTCGTGTAGTACAGAGGTTTAATGCCAAATCGATCGCGGCATAAATACAGTTTGCGCTCAAGCGGATGCCACAAGGCAAAAGCAAACATGCCGTCTAAATCTTTAAGGCAGTCTTTGCCCCAAGTTTGCCAGGCTCTTAAAATCACTTCAGTATCGCTGTCAGAATGAAACACTGCCCCGCATTGTTGAAGTTTTTTGCGTAATGCGCGGTAGTTGTAAATACAACCGTTGAAAACCAAAGCCCAATCGCCATCAACCATCGGTTGTGCACCACCATCGGATAAGTCGATGATAGAAAGACGGCGGTGGCCGAAGCCAATTGGATTTAGTATATGCGTGCCTTCTGAGTCGGGCCCCCTGGTCAACAAGGATTGCTTCATGGATTCAATGGCACTGCGATTGACCGTGCCCTTAAAAGTTATTTCTCCGCAGATGCCGCACATGGTTTTAATCCTTTTTGAGTGGTTTGATTTTTAGTATGACCCCAATTTCCAGATGTTCTGTATAAGGAAATTGATCGAAGATGGCCAGTGCCTCAATTTGATGGCTATTTTGCCAATATTGTAAGTCTTCTATCAATTTAACGGGGTTACAAGAAATGTAAATAATATGGTTAAATTTTTGAAAAAACCGCCGATTATCATCATCAAGTCCTTGTCTGGGTGGGTCTATAAATATCCAGTCAAAGTGATAGTCTGATAATGCAATGTTTTTTAAGCGTCTGAATGCCCGTTGTTGCGTGATGGCGGCGACGGTTTCTTGCGCAGACAATCTGACAATATCCACGTTATTGATGCCATTTTCAGCCATATTATGCTGACACAAGCGAATGGATTGACGCGTTAACTCAGTTGCCAGAACTTTGCGAAACTGTGGGGCAAGGATGCTGGTGAAATTGCCAATGCCACAATAGAGTTCTAATAAATCGGTCTGTTGCGTGGCTTGTTGGTTCAATTGCTGCTCAACCCAATTGAGCATGCAGGGATTGGTGGTGGCATTGGGTTGAGAAAAACAGTTGTCGTGTTCGCGCAGCACCAGGTTTCGACCGGCTATAGACCAACTAACGTCGATATAATCTTGTGAGACGATGTGGCGTTTTTTTCGTGCTCGACCAATCACGTGTCCGCCGATTAATTGTTCTAATTGTTCGGCCAACTGTATCCATTCTGGTTCTAAAACACGATGATAGAGCAATGACACTAAAACATCGCCTTGCTGATTGGCACGCCAGTTGGTCTGAAATAGACGATGGCCAAACTCTGGATGTTGCGTTAAAAACTCGAGCAAGACGGGCATAGCCTCGTCAATGGCCGATAAAGCAAGGGGACAGTGATTGAGATCGACGGGATTCTTGGCATGGTCAAACATCACATAACGCCAAGGATTTGAGGCAATTGAAAACTCTACCCGAGCACGATAGTTTTTAGGGGATGAGGCAAAGGTTTCAATGGTCTGGACTGTATCGGTGAGCCTAAGCTCATTTAATCGTTCAAGTATTTGAGTGCATTTCGTCTCAAAAAGCTGGTCGTATTGATCAGGATACACCTGACCAGGTTGAAAATAGGGTGGTTCTGCTGTCATGACATTAACTGAATTATCTTGCGTCATCTGCTTCTATAATATGTGTGTTCAATACTATATTGATTTGGTACCTTAAAAAGGCAGAGTGTTCATGCGCTATGAAATAAAAGACATTCCAACGCAATTGGCAAAATATTATGCCTGCAACACCATAAGAGCTATTGACTCAATTGCAATAACTGAGTATCAATTACCCCTAATGGAGCGAGCGGGGACTTCACTTGCTCATTGTATCCGTGAAAATTTTTCAGACTGTAAAAACATTGCCATTTTTGCAGGCAGTGGTAACAACGGAGGGGATGCGTGGGTTTGTGCGCGTATGCTTGAGCAACTCGGTATTAAATCACAGTGTTTTTACAGCAAATTGCCGACAACCAAAGATGCCAAAAGGGCTTATGAGCAGTATATTAGTGGCCAAGGACAAGCGCCAATCCATCTTCAAAACCGACCAGATTTATCAATGTTTGACCTTATTGTTGATGGCTTGCTC